>NZ_AZEZ01000071.1:0-5238 GCF_001434275.1 Companilactobacillus mindensis DSM 14500
AGCAATCCGCCGGGATTTCATGGAAGACGGCAGTGAACAACCAAACTTGAAAAAGACCCCCATTAACTGAGTTCTTCCACACTCTTTTGATACATATTTAAGGAAAAATCTGATCATTTTACAGATCCATTAAAAAATTTCTTTAGTATTAGCAATCGTTCCGTTGTTAAAATTCATATAGTCACCTTGTTGATCGATCATAATGCCACTCAAGTGATAGTGCTCAATAAAGGCGGCCATTTTTTTTATATCAGCACAAACACTGACCTCGGCCCAAATGCCAGTTTCCGTCAAACTATTGCCCAAAATAATACTTTGTTTGACATTATTGTGACCGATATGTGAGCCACTGTTGTCCGCAATTTCCATCATTGAAATCACGCCGCTTTTTAAATAATAAGTTGTTACGATTTCATCAGTCTTGGTTGAATCTTTAATATCGATCAACCAACTGAAATCAGAACCTTGCTTAGTGGCCACTTTGATTTGATTGTCGTCGCTGAGCCAAATACCATCGATATCAGGATGCTTTAACATAGGAATCATACATGTATCAAAGGCTTGTTCGATGGCCCAACTCCTAACTAATTTGATTGGGTCATATTTACCGGCAAAATGGGAAGTATATATACCATCCGTCATTTGTTCGGCTAAAACACTGGAATTATAAATAAACTCAAAATCATTAGAAAATCTCATGGGCGACTTATCGCCACGTTGAAATTTGGAGACTAATGAATCGTAACGAAAAGGTGAAAAATCTCGATCGATTTTTTTCAGTTGTTCATTGATCCGCTCTGCCGCAGCCTTTAATTGATTCATAACGATAATATCGGGATTAGTTGTTGCAATTTCAATTTTAAAATTCATATTCATTTGATTAACAGTTAAATTAGGGAAAAGATATTTTTTAATTTGCATAATGTACCTCATAAAATGGTTCGGATTAAATTTATATTTTGATTATATTAAAAATTATAAAGATAATATTTGAATTATTTATGACCAAATTTAGACCTTTTCGCCAAAAAAAGACCTCTGGTTCAAAAAGAATCAGAAGTCTCGTTAAGTTATATTTTGAAAATCAAACATAATTTGCACTTTCCTTAGATAAATTACATAACCGGTACTGCTACACTCTCTATCTTAAACAAATTCCTCAGCCCAACTTCCTCCGTTTTGCTACATCCCCCAAATCACTCACAAAAACGGTAAGCAATTTGGGAGATTAGGCAAATACTCTGAAGTTAACCGGGGCTGTTGCACTCTCTATCTTGATAAGGCGACTTTGTCTGAGAATCCATCCCGAAAGTTTTCCATGCCTGACATTTTATCGACAATCATGCCGGTTAGATGATATTTGCTGATAAACTCGGGGAACTTATTCGTTCCTGCTGAAATGCCGGCTGAGGACCAAATATTGGCATCTAGGGCATTGCTGCTGACGATGGTAACTTGCTCAATGTTACTCTTCTCTTTGCGTAAACTGCGTCTCTCGTTGGTAGTTGAGACAGCACCATTTTGTAAGTAATACGTTGCCAACAAAATACCTAAGTCCTTAGGATCTTTGATCGCAATTCTCCATCTGAAGTCAATGTTAGGTCGGCTAGCCAAACGGACATCTTCACCACAACGTAAGGATACGCCGTCAATGCCTTCATCACTCAATAAGGCTAACAAATATCGGTTGAAAATTTTATCGATCATCCAGCCATTCAACAAGCCCACCGGATCATAATTTCCATTGAAGTAAGAGCTGAAGTAATGGTGCGTCATTTGTTCAGCCATGATCGTTTGTTCATAGACTTCTTGGAAAGTCTTTGAAACCATCAAGGCAGTTTCTTCACCATCTTGAAAACGAGATAATAATGAATCCTTATTTTCCAATGAGAAAATGTCATCATACTCTTTGATCTGTTTAGAAATATTATTAACGGCCTCATCGATTACTGTTTGGTCGATCATGTCAGGGTCTGGCGTTGCTAGTTTAATTTCGAAAGGTAAGGCAAATTTGTTGATTACAATACTTATATATTTATATTCAGTCATATTTTTCACTCCTTTAGCTAAAAAAAATACGTACGCTTATCTTATTTATCGATAAGTATACGTACCAAATGTGATGAAAATATGATTAAAGTTTGTGAAAACTATTAAGCTTCTTTTTTGTTTGAATTTAACAATAGATTCAAAATAATTGCTGAAAAACTTCCGACAACCAAACCATTATTCAAGATAGTTTGTAACGTTGATGGCAAGAAGTGCAACAAGGTTGGTTGAACTGTCACACCAAGTCCCAAACTGATTGAAACTGCCATGATCATGATGTTGTTGTTAGTAAATTCAACTCGAGATAACATCTTGATACCTTCGATACCAACGGTACCAAACATGATCAACATTGCTCCACCAAGAACAGCGTTAGGAATCAACTCAGCGACCGCTCCCACCTTAGGAATCAATCCTAAAATAATCAAAAGAAAGGCTGAGAAGTATACCGGCTTATTCTTTTTAATACCTGACAATTGAACGACAGCTACGTTTTGTGAAAAAGTTGAATATGGGAATGTATTGAAAATACCACCCAAAATAGCTGCTAAACCTTCTGAAGCATAACCACGTTGAAGGTCATTTTCACTCAAATCATCGCCAGTCAATTCTGCCAAAGCATAATAAACTCCGGTTGACTCGATCATACAAGTTACAGCGGCCAAAAGCATGATCACGATCGATGACCATTCAAATTTTGGCGTTGCAAAGTAAAATGGTTGAGGAATTTGGAACCAGTGTGCAGAACCGACGGTTTTAAAGCCGATCTCTCCCATTCCAATCCCCATCAAGTAACCAACGACGATCCCAATCAAAATAGCAATTTGTTTAACAAAACCACGACCCCAAATGCTGATTATGACGATGATCAAAGCTGTTGAAAATCCTAAAATTAAATTTGTTGGGTCTCCGAAACTTTTGGCAGTAGCATCGCCACCACCGATATTTTGAAAGGCCACGGGAATCAAAGTAAAACCAATTAACGTAATCAATGAACCAGTAACAACGGTTGGAAAGAACCGTTTTAGATTAGCAAATAATTTTGAAACTAACATAATGAAAACACCAGCTGCGATAATCGCACCATACATATAGGCGATTCCGAAGTGATGTCCTATGTTTTGTAGCGGCGTTACATATTCAACCGCTGAACCCAAAACAACTGGTAAACCAATCCCAGTCAATGGTGTTCGCTTAATCTGTAGAAGTGTTGCTACCCCACACATAAAAATATCTACTGAGATTAAGTAAGTCATTTCTTTAGCACTGAAACCAAGGGATGCACCGATCAAAATCGGTATCAAAATATCTCCTGAATACATGGCTAATAAATGTTGAAATCCTAATAGCAGATTCTTCATGAAAGAATCGCTCTTATTGTTCGTATCAAGATCCATTATTGCCCCTCCTGTTGTTTAGAAAATTATAGCATTATTTATGAAAGTTATTAAAGAACAAGTTTAGATAACTCTAAACTTTAGATATGCTAAAATGTACTTAATACAAATAGGAGGAATTCTAAGAGATGAAGAAAAATCATTTGGATGACGCTTGTACAACTATTTTAGTTGGTAAAAACGCCAGTTTAGACGGATCAACAATGATCGCCAGAAACGACGATACATTTTTTGCTGTAGCTCCACACAGCTTCGTATTGAACCCAGCTGTTAAGGGTGAAAAAGGTCGCAAGGTTAAATCATGGTTGAACGGTTTCGAATCAGAGGTTCCCGAAAATGGTTACAAATGGCCTGCCGTTCCTAACGTAGATTACAAAAAGTTCGGATATTACGATGAAAGTGGTATTAATGGAAAGAACGTTGCCATGTCTGCTACTGAAAGTACTTATGGTAACGAACGTGCTCTTGCTTTCGATCCACTTGTTAAAGATGGTATGGACGAAGACGTTATCGTTCGTATGGTCCTACCTTACGTTGACTCAGCCAAAGGTGCCGTTGAACGTACCGGTGAATTGATCAAGAAATTCGGTTCACCTGCTGGTAACTCTGTTCTATTCAGTGACAAAGACGATGTTTGGTACATGGAAATCGTTACAGGTCACCACTGGGTAGCTCAAAGAATTCCTGATGACAGTTATGCCGTTTGTGCTAACCGTGTCTCAATTCAACAAGTCGACTTCAATGATCCTGCACAATTTATGTGGTCAGACGGTATCCAAGAATTCGTTGAAAAGAACCACTTGAACGTTGATAAGACTGGTTTCAACTTCAGACACATCTTCGGTTCAGACAACTTGAAGGATCGCCACTACAACACACCACGTGTTTGGTTCGGTCAAAAGTACTTCAACCCTGAAATCGACCAAGATCCAGAAGACGTTGATCTACCATTTATCAGAACCACTGATCACAAGATCTCTGTTGATGACATCGAATACGTTTTAGGTTCACACTACAACGAAACACCTTACGATCCATATAGCCCATATGCTTCAGACGAAGACAAGCACCGTTACCGTCCAATCGGTTTGAACAGAACACAAAACTCACACGTTCTTCAAATCAGAAACGACGTACCAGAAGAATACGCTGCTATTATGTGGTTATGTATCGGATTCCCTACATTCACACCATACATCCCATTCTACACAAACATGAATGAAACAGATCCTTCATATAACGATGCTTCTCTATCATTCAACTTCAAGGATGCCTATTGGATGTACAACGCTTTGTCAGTACTTGTTGAATCTAACTACACAGAATTCATTCAAGACGACGTCGACTACTTAACAGAAGTTCGCCAAGATCTTCGTATGGCCGTTGCTGAAACTGACAAACTTGCTGCCAACTACTCTGGCGACGAATTGGTTGAGTTCTTAACAGACAGAAACCAAAAGGTTGTTAAAGAAATGCAAGATAAGGCTCACAAACTATTCGGTGAACTTTATACAAAGGGTATCAACATTTCTAAACTTACATTTAACATGGATGAAAATCTATAATTATAATTTGACCGATATAAACTGTTTTATGGTTTTTATCGGTTTTTTAATTGGTTCACTGCCGTCTTCCATGAAATTCTGGTGGATTGCTGGAACGCTGTGAGAGCAACTTAGAGCCAATTACGGTTCAAATTGTCTCTAGGCTTGTCTGTCTCTAACCTGGCAAGGGACACGCCAGCTAAGAGACTTCCACGGCTGAGCATCCACCAGAATTTCATTCCAGACTA
>NZ_AZEZ01000071.1:5248-5395 GCF_001434275.1 Companilactobacillus mindensis DSM 14500
AGATTTTGAGTCTTGAGATATTAATATAGGCAACTTTATTGAATATTTAAGTAAAAGTTTAAATTGTACAAAAATAGACCGTAATTCTTAATTAATGCGTTGGCACCTGTCAAGTTGACGTTTGAAATAATATAAATTTGAATAGTG
>NZ_AZEZ01000072.1 GCF_001434275.1 Companilactobacillus mindensis DSM 14500
AACCAACTGTCAGTATACAAAAAAATCTAAAATGAGTGTTTATTCCGGATCAGTCAGGCTCCTAGATGATAAGCATATCAAGATTCCAAAATTGGGAACGTTGCGAATCAAAGGTTATAACAAAGTAATCTTTCGAGATAAAAAGGATATAAGAATTGGAACTGTGACTATTAGTAAGGACCCATGTAACCGATATTTTATTTCACTTCAACTCGGTTCAGATACTCCCTTTGTAGAGCAGAAAATAAAAACTGAAAGTAGTATTGGAATCGACTTGAATACTGATAACTTTCTTACAACAAGTAATAATATCGTG
>NZ_AZEZ01000017.1 GCF_001434275.1 Companilactobacillus mindensis DSM 14500
TCTCATTTTCTATATATCCACTTGACTAATCGTAGGAAGAGAGTGAAACAAGCTCGACCAGATTCTGAGCAATTGCCTAAACCTAAAATAGGCCATCCATTTTTCTTTTGGATGGCCTATTAGTGTGTCTAAATAATTAGAATGTAATCACACTTCAGAAAAAACTGAAAGTTCGAATTGAAACATTTTAATAACTTATTTAATTTTATATCTCAAAATAGTCTTTAGCTTCTCAGGAGCGACTCGTCTGGCATCGGATAAATAAATCTCACGATGGATCTTTGAAATACGCCGTTTTTCTTGTTCAGAGACTAACTCGTCAATTTTTTGGAAACTAGCCGGTTCATCGTCATATTTACCAAGATGCAAAATTTGACCAACTTCCATTTCTGGAAATTCTTTGATTTCGATCTCATTGATAGCTGGTAAATCTTTCTTATCTCTGACTGTATCCAAAGTAGGTTGAATCAAGGCTGCTGGAACAAAGTCAGGTACTCTGATCATGATATCGTAACTGAATTCATTTTTATCCAAATGATCCATTTGTTGGCCCTTTTCTGTCAAAGACCAAACTCCTTCCAAGGGAAAAACTACGTAATCGTCATATTCTAAGTTTTTATCCACCGCATATTTTTTATAGGCTGCCTTGATGCCATATGCCGCTGGATAAAGCGTCTGAATTTTTTGACTAAATTCTGGGCCATTGGGATTGCCAACCCCGTGCATTGAAATAAACTTCTGCGCTGGTACATTGACAATCATTGGTTGCTTTTTAGTCGTATAAAGCTCTTTTTCCTGTTTACGCCATTCGTATTTCATCCTTTTACCTCCAGGGATTAGACAAAGCATAGTCAATTTTCGAACCTTAACGTAAACTGACCTCCGATTCAGAATTTTAGAATCAGAGGTCAGTTTTTGTTAAGTGGAAAAAGCTATGTTTTATTACTTATTTATGTTGTAGCCAATAAATTATTCTTTTTCATCAGTCTTGTGTTCAAAGCCTTCGTCAAAGAGGGTCACGATAAAGGTGGTACCTTCATTCAACTTACTCTTAACTTCAATTTCACCACCGTGGTTTTCCACCAATTGATGAACGATCGAAAGTCCCAATCCGGATTCACCATATTTGCGGTTCTTCCGTGATGGATCAGCTTTGTAATAACGGTCCCAAATATTCTTAACTTGGTCCTCAGACATTCCGATCCCAGTGTCAGACACGGTAAAGACTGAAGCGTGACGTTCTTCATCACGGGTACCACTAATAAAGATCTTGCCATCGTTGGTAAATTGAATGGCATTTTGCATAATATTGAACATCACTTGCACGAACCGATCGTAGTCAGCATAAGTCTTCAGTTCGCCATCAAATGGCTTGAGAATCAATTCGTCTCCAGACGTTTTGGCCTTCTTCTCCAACTGTGAAGTAATATCTTGCAATGGCTTATTCGCATCAAAGACACGTTTAGCCATAGTGATCTGATTAGTTCTGATCTTTTCATAATCAAGGTTTTCATTGACCAAACGGATCAGACGCTTAGTTTCGTTTCGCATCAGTTGAATACTTTGACCCTTGGACTCTTCGGGAATGGCATCATAGACCAACCCTTCCAAAAGCCCATTGATCGTCGTCAGTGGCGTTCTCATCTCATGAGAGGCATCGGCCATAAATTCCTTACGGCGTTGTTCTTGACGCTTAATTTCGGTATCTGAAGCTTCCAATGATTTAACCATTTGATTAAAGTCATCCGCTAGATCGTCCAATTCATCTCGACCTTTGCTTTCGATGTGAACGGAGAAATCATTGTTGGCAACCTTCTTAGTCGCACCACGAAGTCGATTGATCCGGTTGACTTGATATCTCGACAATAAGAAACTCAAAATAATCGCTGCTAATAGAGAGATCAGCAGTGCAAAGTAAAGTCGACTATTGATCTCACCGATATTCGTCTGTAATTCCGACACATCAGACCCAGCCCAAACAGCCGCAATCAATTTACCATTTTGGAACCACGGCGTCAGAACATAAACGTAACTTCGATTATCATCTTTACGTAGTCTTGGATTTCCTTCAGTATTTTGAGGTTTTTGAATATTGCGAATTGTCTTGCCTTGCTTTAATTTCTTCCAATAAGATTCCTTCAAGTGCAACTTCACATTTGCCGGTGCAGTTGGATAGACTTGATTGTTATTGTAATCAAAAATTGCAAACTGAACGTTTCTTTCAGAAAGCACTTGTTCGACGGTACGAATATTGTCACCGGTAATATTATGGATCTGGCCGGTTTTCGGATCGGTCTTCAAAGCAATCTTTTCCAAATTGCCTGCATAACTTTCAAGATTTTTATACGTACGATTATATTCCCAACTAGTTGAGGCGCTGGTTACAGAATACAAAATAATCCCGAGAGTCGTTAAGATAACGATCAAAAAACTCAGCATATTTTGATAGATTAATTTCATTAGGCTTTCTTCTTAGCTCCGGTATCATCAAACTTATAGCCGACGCCCCAAACTGTTTCGATCACTTGTGGACCAACCTTTTCGATCTTTTGACGCAATTTTTTGATGTGCGCATCAACGGTTCTTTCTTCACCAAAGTAATCGTAATCCCAAACTTGCTCTAGTAATTGTTCACGTGAGAAAACTTGTTTAGGTTTACTTGCTAAAGTCTTCAACAAGTCGAATTCCTTAGGCGTTAAATCAGGGATTTCTTTGCCATCAAGGTAAGCTTCGCGCGTGTTGGAGTTCAACTTGAAGAAACCAGTATTGATATCGAAACCATCGTCGGCTTCCTCAACTTCAGCGTTGACCGAAGTGTTTTCAGCTAACTTTTCAGCCAAGTTTTCATCACGTCTGTGAATAGCTTTCATTCTGGCAATCAACGTAATCGGACTGAAAGGTTTAGTAACGTAATCGTCGGCTCCAAATTCCAAGCCTAGAACTTGATCACTTTCCGTGTCACGAGCTGTCAACATGATAATGGGTACAGTTTTAGAAACTTTGCGAATCTCTTTGGCTACTTCCATCCCATCTTTACCAGGTAGATTAAGATCCAAGGTGATCATATCCCACTTGTCAGGACTGGCATTGAACATGTCGACCGCTTCGTTGCCATCGTAGGCAAAATCAGCTTCCCACTTTTCTTTTTGGAAGAACATCCCCATCATTTCTGATACGGATTTGTTATCTTCTATCATCAAAATTTTCATAAATTATCACTCCATATTTAAGGTTTGACTCAACCAATACAATTGTTACTATATTATAAGTATACAAAATAATATTAAGTTGGTGATCTTTTGCAAAAAAATTATCGCGGAACTGTCTTCTTTGATCTTGACGGAACGCTTTTAAATAGCCATTCCCAAGTCGATGATTCAGTCGCACAAGCCGTTCATAAACTCAAAGAAAACAATTATTTACCAGTTATCAGTACTGGCCGTGCTATGTCCGAAATCGATGCAGCTACTGAAACTACTGGTATCGATACCTATATTACTTTAAATGGTGCATTTGTCCAATCACAAGAAAAAGTTATCTACCAAAGTAACATCGCTCCCGAACTGATTTCTCAAGTTATTGATCAAGCAACCGAATTCGACGAAGCTATCAGTATGCACGCTGCACAGGATACGTTTTTAAATACTTCAAATCCTCTCACTGAAGAATTTTATCAGGCTGTTCATCTCGAAACTCCACCAGTCGACCCTGACTTCTATCAAAAAAATGATGTACCAATGATAATCGTCGTTTCTAAAGGCGATGCCAAACGTTATCAAGATAAATTCTCTAAACTCAAATTTTACAAAACTGGTCCTTATTCAATCGATGCTGTCAATGACGGCGTTTCTAAAATGAGTGGTATCAAACACCTACTCAAGAGTTTGGATCTAGCTGACAAACCAACTTATGCTTTTGGCGATGGCAACAATGATCTAGCCATGATCAAAATGGTCGATTATGGAATCGCTATGGGCAATGGTCTAGATACAGTTAAAGACGCTGCAACTTATGTTACCACGGAAAACGTCAACGGTGGTATCGTTAATGGTTTGAAACATTATAATTTAATTTAAATATAGAGAGCGAAACAAACTGAGTAACTTTTGAGTATTTGCCTAATCTCACTAATTGCTCGCCGATTTTGCGAGTGATTTGGGAGATGTAGCAAAACGCAGGAATCTGGTTTGGGTAGCTCGTTTCAGATAAAGAGCAAAACAAACCGTTTAATAAAAGGTCGTCTCTGATTCAGTATTTCGAATCAGAGACGACCTTTTTTTGTTAATTTTCGAAAGCTGACCGTACTTTGTTCAGCTCTTATACATTTTTTAGGCTTTTACGACAACCTTGCCCATCATGTGGCCACCTTCAACTAACTCTGTAGCCTTTTTAATGTTCTCCAAATTAAATCCATTGAACACTTTAGTAACGGTCGATTTAATCGTTCCTTGATCCAAACCAGCAGCTAATTTTTCCAGGTAAGCTCCTTGAGTCGACATTGAGTCCAAATTGAACTTAGCTTTGGTAAACATCCACTCCCAAGCAAAATTAACGGACTTCTGTTTCAGATCCATGATCGATGACTCACGTAGGTTAGTAATAGTTGCGAACGTTCCAAATGGTTTGATCAATTCGACGATCTCTTGCCAGTGCGGATCATTGTCGCTTAACCCGATAATATCATCAACATTGGTAATCCCTAAGTCATGAACTTGTTTGATTAGGTCATGGTGATGATTGACTACTAAATCAGCTCCAAGGTCTTTGACCCACTTTACCTTCTCATCACTTGAGGCTGTGGCAATCACTCTCAAACCAGCTAAATGGGCCAACTGAATTGCAATCGAACCAACTCCACCGGCTCCATTGATAATCAAAATAGTCCTTTCGTGATTATCAGCTGCTGGATCAATATGTAACTTTTCATATAATAATTCACTAGCAGTCAAGGTTACTAATGGCATCGCAACGCTTTTTTCAATCGAAGTCTTTTCAGGTGCATGGGCGACGATCCGTTCATCGATCAACTCATACTCTTGATAAGAACCCTCACGCGTATAATCGCCAGCAAAAAAGACCTTGTCGCCGACTTGAAAGTTTTTGACTGCTGAACCAATTTCTTCAACTATTCCATAGCCGTCATATCCCAAAATCTTTGGCGTCTGTAATTCACCTGCGATATTCTTGCGCGTTGCAATATCGACCGGATTGATGGAGACCCCTTCGATTTTAACCAACAAATCACGACCTGTGGCTGTTTCCTTTGACTTATCGAATTCAACGAAACTTGTAAATTTATTATCAGTTACTCCAAATGCCTTCATTTATTTAACCTTCTTTTTAATACTTCTTTTTCATAGTACAACAAAAAAGTTCTTGATAAAATTTTTAGCCACTCATGAATATATTTATTTTTTGTTCAACATAATATCTAAAACGACTGGATCAGTTCCCTTCAAACCTTCACTCCCTAATCTGCCGATATCACGAATCGTCTGGTCCACATCGGTGCAGACTAATCCGTTGCTAGCTGGAATGACTATTCCTTGCAAAGCCAAATTCACTGACCTCAACATTGACGAAACTGAAGTCGCAACTTTCATGGCACAAGAACAGCCGGCTCCATCGCACACCATTCCGGCAGCGTCTCCAGCCATATTGTTGACGGCCTTCATAGCGATTTGATAATCATTTGTTTTGAGATAAACGATACCAACTGCTGCCCCCATCGCTGCTGAATCGGTTGCACAAAAAGCTGACAGCACTGGTAAAAAGGCATGAATATAAAGAGCCGTCAAATTAGACAAGGTCAACGCTCTAGTCAATTGTTCATCGCTGACTTGCAACGCTTTAGCCGTAACGCAAACCGGTACTGTGGCAGTGATGCCTTGGTTGCCAGAACCAGAATTTGACATTGCCGCTAAAGTTGCTCCACCCATTCGTGCATCTGATGCCGCAGCCGTATAGGCCAAAATTTGATTATCCAAATCTTTTGAACCTCTGTATAAAGATTGTCCCAAACGAATTCCATACGTTTCAGTCAACCCTGCTTGTGCCAAAGCTAAATTCAAAGTTTTAGCCTGTTGCATGAATTCAATTTCTTTTAAGGAAACATTAGTGGCAAATTGCCAAACTTCCAGTAGTGATTTCGTCTGTAGAAAATCTTTCAGTGGCGATTTCGCATGTGCTTCGGGACGATTTTTTTCAAAGATAGTTACGTCATTTTTTGTGATTTTAAAAATATTAGTATGATTTCCGGCAATCCAGACTTTGACGTGATCTGCACCGCTTTTGACCTCTACATCGACATATAAGTCGTCAGGAACTTGGGCTAAATTGATTTCGACCTTATCGGAATGAGCCAATTTTAAGATATCTGAAACATCTCCTGCTTTTATTCCCGCAATAACTTTGAGTCCAGCATTCGGATCGCCAATCAGAGCTCCTGTTGCAGCGGCCACTTTCAGACCGGCTTCCCCTGTCCCTGGGACCATTACGGCAGTCGCATTTTTCAAAATATTTAAGGAAACATTGGCAGTAATTTGATCGATTCTTTTGGTCGATAAATACTTCATACAATTAGCAGCTCCCAACGCCACAGCAATTGGTTCAGTACAGCCGGTTGCCGGAACTACTCCATCGTGTAAGACTTCAATAAATTTGTTGGTATCCTCAATTTGCATAATCCTGACCTCAAAATTCTCTAATTTAGCAAAATAGTAATTGTAAGCAGTTTCATTATATCAATCATCAAATACTTATAATAGTAAATTTCGAGTCATTCAATGAAAGCGGATTCCTAATATCTTTTAAAAATTTTTATTGAAATAACCATACCAAATAATTTGGCAATTGATATAATTATAATATTGCAGTTTCACATGGAGTTAATTAATGAATGTTAAAGAATTCAATCAAAATAAAATCATGACCCGAATCAATGATTTTTCAGGTCTGTCACACATTGGCAATGGTAAAAATGAGGATATCGAACATTATTATCAATCCTTTTTGACTTGGATGGAATGGAACCACGTTTTGGATGTCGTCAATAACTATGCCCAAGTCAATATGGATCTCAAATACGTCACTTCACAAGATTTCTTGATCTGGCTATTGCATCATGGCGATGTTTACGACAATTACTTGCGTTTTCAATTACGGCAAAATCCTGAATTGGATTACAAAAAAGATGCAAGGGAGTTATTCAATCTCCGTCAGTTGCATCCCAAGTTTTCCTTCACAGTTGCCTTAACTTCACATATGCCAGCCAATCATTTTTTGTCAGATAATGATCTCAAAGACTTCCTTCCTATTTTGGCTAAAATACCTAACAATAAAAAAAGTCGCCAACAAAAATTTTCTGAACTCGGCAGTGGTTTGTTTGATGCCATTTACAGCTTGTCAAACTTTGCCGTAGAACGCGTTTCTAAAGATTGTTTCTAAAAAATTGTGGCATAACTATATTTTTCATTATGCCAAACTAAAAAATACCCTCCGATTCTTCGTAAGAATCAGAGGGTATTTTTATTAATATTTGCAAGTTGACCATAGCTTGCTTTTTCAAACGAATTCCACAAGTCTGGTAACTCTCTAACCTAAAATCTCAACGGTGGCGCTAGTAATTCCGTATGAAGGAATCATACTATTTGGCATGGCCATATCGATTTGGTATGGATTGTCATAGGCGAATGTTCCGGTATCATTAACGGTCCGATAATAAACATCACCTTGAGCTGTAGTAATCTTCAAACGTGACCAACGTGGGATAACGCTCAAATTTGTGGCAACTCCTGAATAACCCATATCTGATCCAAGAACAGCTGGATCATAAAAACTAATTTTGAATGTACCAACATTTTTACCTGTTGATTGCATTTCTACTGGTGGCTCTGCAGCCGACTGTGTAATAGCTTGTTGTGATGCCTCGATTTGTGCTGGTTGTGAATTTTGGACGGGTGCGTGGTCGACGACGGTGTTATCTTGCATCGCGTTGACATCCCCCATGTTTGGATCCTTTTCACTATTCTTGATACCAGGCATAAACTCTTTATTGTCTGATAACGAAATCTTTTTATTTAGTGTTGTAGCTTCAACATTTACGCTTTGTTTGTTTTCCAAATTCGTTAATGTCTTTTGAAAATCTGTTGTATTACTTACTTGGCTTGTCGATGAATCTGCGGCATAGGCAACTGTATATCCCATTCCCCCTGTAACGATCAAACTGATAATAAGTAATGCATCTAATCTAATTTGCTTTAGCAACTAATCTCTCCCCGGCTTTATGTTTACCAGAAGTCACTATACAAGACAAATGTAACAGACATATTACAGGAACAATAAGAAAATCCAGTTGAAGCATTTTTTTGTAACAATATCGTAACAAGGGTCAAATATTTCAAATATATTACGTTATATTTAACTTTTTGATACATTTCAGTGACATTGTGAATATTCACACGATATTTTTGCAATCGTTTTCTACCTTCTTCAAAAAAATATTTGTTTGCGAGAACAAATATTTGTGAGAAAAATTTATTTGTGATAATTTAGAAATATCGAATGAGATGGAGGAATTTTTAATGTCAAAAAAAATTGCTATTGTTGTAGGAAGTTTACGCAAAGGATCATTTTCAAAACAAATTGCTAAGAATTTAGCTAAGTTGTTCCCTAGCGACTATGAAACAGAATTTGTCGAAATCGGCAACTTGCCACTTTATAACGAGGACATCGATACACCAGAATCAGTTCCCGCTGAATACACTACTTTTAGAGACCAAATCAAGTCAGCTGATGGTGTATTGTTCGTAACACCTGAATATAACCGTTCAATTCCCGGTGGTTTGAAGAATGCTATTGATGTTGGTTCACGTCCATACGGTCAAAGTGCTTGGGACATGAAGCCAGCCGCTGTTGTTTCTGTATCACCTGGTGCTATTAGTGGTTTCGGTGCTAACCACGCCCTTCGTCAATCATTAGTATTCTTGAACATGCCTGTACTTCAACAACCAGAAGCTTACATCGGTAATGTTACAAAGATTCTTGATGACAATGGCAACGTTGCTGAAGGTACTGTTGGCTTCTTACAAAGTATCGTCGATGCTTACGTTGACCTTCTAAACAGATACTAAAATCAGTTTTTACTATATTAATGAAAAGAACCGTAACACAATTATACTTAAATCTTCTTAACGTAAAATCCTCTCTGATTCAGTAATTAGAATCAGAGGGGATTTTTTGTTAATGCTCAAAAGCTATATTTTGTTTGATTTTCCATCTAAAACGAGCTACACAAGCTAGATTCCTGTGCATTGCTACCTCCTGAAAATCATCTGCCAAAACCAGGCAGCTAATTTCCCGACCTAAGTAATTACTCGGAACCTAATCGGCTTGTTCCGCTCTCTAATATTTCAACTTTAATATTACTCGCAAAATGTTGATAGCTGATTTTTGCAAATCTCCCAAGTACAAGTCGTTATTTTGTTTCCACTTACCGCTTAAAAGAATGTGTTCTTTGTCAACGATTTGACCTGCACCATTGTAGATCCAGTCTTTAACTTGGTCATTGAAGTGCGATTCGGCATCGATCCGTAATTTGACGATCACATCGCCGTCAGGATCAATCGTGAAGTCATTCCACAACTCTTTCGTCGTAAATTCTTTCTTCAACATATCATAGCTGCGTTTTACTTTGATATTGCCTTGTTCATCGAATTCGGGGCCAAAGTCAGTAATGGCACTCATTAACTCCGACTTCGAATCTCCCGGCATAATCAAATCGTTTCCAGCATGCATGCTCTTTTTAGGGTCAGCTGAACTGAACCAATCTGTCATAACGATGCCCTTGAAATGCCATTCATCGCGCAAGATGTTAGTCAAGGTTGCGAAGTTAGCTCCTGAGAAAATACCGTTGACCCGATTATACGCTGACATTATTGCTACTGGTCGACCGAACTTAATCGCTATTCCAAAATTACGCAAGTAAATTTCTCGTAAAGCTTGTTCGCCGATAACACTGTTCCCATAATTACGATGGCTTTCTTGATTATTGCCCAAGAAATGCTTCAAGGTAACGCCTAATTTAGGATGTGCTTGGACACCCTTGGTTTCAAATGCGGCCATAGTTCCTGAAAGATAAGGATCTTCAGAGAAATATTCGAAGTTTCTGCCACCGAGTGGATCACGATGAATATTCATTCCGGGAGCTAGCCAGAGGTCAACTCCGAATTCTTTCATCTCCGTCCCGATTGCAAAACCAACTTTTTCTATCAAATCTTTATTCCAAGTTTGAGCCAAAGCCGTGCCAATAGGCCAAGCTGTCGCATAATGATAAATCTTTTGACCTTTTCTTTCGAATACTGGTTCTACTCTGACACCAGCTGGTCCATCAGCCATAACGACACTAGGAACACGTCGAGACTTGATCGTACCAGTCTGACCGGCTGCTCCAGGGACTAAGTCTGATGAAATGCCAACTATGCCGTTATGCTTTTCTGACATTTGGCCTTCCACTAGATTGACTAATTGTTGTTCCGAAAGACTAGCTACAAATTCAGCCAACTCAACATCGCCATCGTAAACGTCATTTAATGTTTTACCGGTAGCGTTACGCACATCTTCGATCACTTCATCGTACCCTTTGCCAGGTAAGTTCTCCTGCTTGTCCACAAAAGTTGTCACATCAGATTCTTCTTGATATTGAATGAACTTCGTTTCAGGGAAATTAGCTGCCTTGAGAATGAAGAAAGGCACGCCACTGACTTGTTTCAAATGCACTTGATTCTTAGTAAGCGTGGTTGGATCGATTCTAGGTTCCAACAAATCGTTGACCTTCTCGAGAACTACTTTTTCGTCCAGTTTAAAACTAGCCACGACTTCGGTTTGACGGGAACTATTGCCCATTCGAACAAGATAAGTGCCAGGGACCAACACGTAAGAACTGATTTCAGTATCAAAAACTTTCAAATCAGCGATATCAATATCAAATGTCACTGTTTGACGAGCTTTGGGGCGGAGATTGGACGTCTTGTTGTAAGCCACTAAATCTTGATAAGGCGTAGGGATATCAGTCTGTGGTTTAGAAACGTACACTTGCACTGTTTCTTGACCGGAAAAATGTTCACTGGTATTTTCAACTTCTGCTTGGAGACGAATTCGTTTTTCATTAACATTGACTTTTTGCGTCTTGATAAAGAATTTGGCATAACTCAAACCAAAACCAAATTCATACCGCGGCTTAACATTGAAACTGTCAAAATAACGATAACCAACATAATTTCCTTCGATATATTCAGGGTTTGACATGCCAAAATTTTCTGAAGTTGGATAATTCTCATATTCATCAGCCCAAGTATCAGAAAGCTTTCCCGAAGGCGTTTTGACACCATCAAGTATCTCGGCAATCGCATCCCCAGTAGTCATACCTAATTGGGAAACTAACACGATACTGTCAAGCATTGGACACTCATCGATAAAACTCATATCCATCACGCCACCAACATTCAATAACAAAATGCTGTTCGTATAATATTCACTCAAACGTTTGATGTTGGATAATTCATTATCCGTCAACTTATAATCGCCCTTGTGATTACGACGGTCGTAATTCTCACCTGATGTTCTAGAAACTACATAAATACCAGTATTAGCCTCGTCAAATTCACCAATTTCAGGATCTTTGAAACTGAATGCCGGTGCCAAAAGACTCATGGGGTCATCTTTTAATTTGTCAGTATAAATATTTTTTTCTTTTTGATAATAACGTTGCAATCTAGCCAACCAAGGTTTGGAAACAATGTCGAATTTTTGATCCTCCAAGCCTGTCAAAATGTTGACCATATTGCGTTGATTAACATCGCCAGAACCAGAGCCACCCTTTACAGTCGCAAAAGCTCCGTGACCATACAAAGCAACCGTCTTGTTTCTCAATGGTAAAGTATTATTTTTATTTTGAAGTAAAACAATCGCTTCTTCGGCGGCCGTTTTAGCTAACTCTTTATTTTCAAGTTCTCGTTGGGATATAACGTTTTCCATCTAATATCTCTCCTTTGGTGGAAATCTAATTACCTTAATTTTACACTTTTGTACACCAAAAAAGCGCTTGTAACGGTTATAGATTGTTAACAAACACTTATTTTTTGAAAATATATTTTCGTAAAACCAATTTATGAATCAACCACAGGATCAATATCAAGATCAAGCCAATCAAAATCTCACTGGTAATGAAGTCCAAATTCAAATTTTGGAACATTTTTAAAAGTGGATCGTTCAAAATTGAGATCAACAATAAAAATAAAATTATGTCAGTTGTAAAAATATTCATAGCTGCCTCCTACAAAAATCATATCATATTAAAAACAGGTATAATTATAGTAAGAAAATTTTTTTGAGGTGAAAAAATGCTCAAGGATAAACATATTGCTCTTTACGTCACTGGTGGCATCGCTGCCTATAAAGCTCTAAATGTCGTCAGAGGATTGATCAAACAAGAGACTTTGGTACAAGTTATCATGACCAAATCAGCCCAAGAATTCGTAACTCCTTTAACGTTTGCGACTTTGAGTCAACGCCCTGTGATCACCGACAACTTCACGCCGCAGACAAAAAACGACGACTTTATTCCCCACATCAAATTAGCTTTGTGGACGGATCTAGCAGTCGTTGTCCCTGCTACCGCCAACATTATTGGTAAAATAGCTAATGGTTTGGCAAACGACATTGTCTCCACTTCATTGTTGGCAACCAAAGCACCTAAATTGGTTTTTCCGGCCATGAATACTGATATGTATGACAACCCATCCGTTCAAAATAATCTGCAAAAACTCCAATCCATGGATATCAAAGTTGTTGAACCCGCTACTGGTTTTTTAGCTGAAGGTATGACTGGCAAAGGTCGCTTACCCGAATTGCCCCAAATCATGGCGGCCATTGAAAATAATTTCACCACTCCTAAGCTACATAAAAAGATCCTCATCACTGCTGGTGGTACGAAAGAGGCTATTGATCCAGTGCGCTATATTGGCAACCGTTCATCTGGAAAAATGGGCTTTGCAATGGCTAAAGTCGCCCGTGATCTCGGTGCCGAAGTAACTTTGATCACAACTGTTGCGACCGATATCCCTGGTATTAAGATCATTCAAGTTCAAACTGCGGCCGAAATGATGACACAGTTGCAACAACTCTTTCCAACTACTGACGTCTTGATCATGGCCGCAGCCGTAGCCGACTTTAAACCACTCAATGTTGCCGACCAAAAAATCAAAAAGACCGATGACGAAGATACACTCACTATCAAATTAACTAAAAACCCTGATATCTTAAAGACTGTTGCTGCTACTAAAACCACTCAATTCGTAGTTGGCTTTGCGGCCGAAACGCAGAATCTCTTGATGAATGCTGAAAAAAAACTCAATAGTAAACACGCTGATGTGATTTTAGCTAACAATGTAGCTGAAGCCGGTGCTGGTTTTAACGTTGATACTAACCAGATCACGCTCTTGCAAAAGAATCAGCAACCAGAAACTTGGCCTTTGATGTCTAAAACTGAAGTGGCTAAGAAGTTTTGGGAATTTTATCTCGACAAAATTTAAAATATATATTCTGACAAAAAAGCAGAAATCCCCTCACAGGAATTTCTGTTTTTTTTATTAACAATATCTTTTTTATGATGGTTTTTCCTGATTACTATAATAAATCGGTTTTTCAACCTTAAAATCAGTCTCATGCAACCAAGCCTTGATCTGTTCACCCAAATGCTTAGCCATCAAAGCTGAAACCATGATCTGTTTCTTAGAAATGTGATTAACGTGAACTCCGGCAGTGATCGTACAACTACCTGGCAAATCCGCTTGAATAATTTTACCAATGCGAATCGCTAAAACATCATCTTTGTGAAGACGACCGTCATGGCTAGGAAATCTGACCGTCTGCAATTCACTATCTTTAGTCAAAGTAGTGACTGTGCCGATATGAGGATTGTCACCACCAGTAACTGCAATAAACAGATCTTGGCCAATAACTTTCAGATCAGCTGTCATAGTATAGTTCTCTTCAGTTATCGAAAATCTCATTAAATCCCCTCCCAACGACCGCCAATATCATTTTTGATACCTAAAGCATCCAGTTCTTTCATCGTCTGATGATCGACTAAATCTTGAATCGTCTGTGGTTGGTTGTAAAAAGCTGGAATTGGCGGAATCATTTGGACACCCATTCGGGACAATTTAGTCATATTTTCCAAATGAATCGTATTCAATGGTGTTTCGCGTGGAACCATGATCAATTTACGTTGTTCCTTGAGCGTCACGTCAGCGGCCCGCGAGATCAAATTGTCACCGATTCCTACTGCGATACTGGCCACAGTCTTCATGCTAGCTGGCACGATTATCATTCCATCGGTCAAAAAGGAACCACTGGCAATAGTTGCCCCCAAATCGCTGTCGCTATAAAAGTAATCAGCTAAGTCCTTGATATCAGTCAATGAGAGCTTCGTTTCTAGCTGCAAGTTCTTCTTAGCCCAAGCACTGAATACTACGTGAGTTTCCACGTTGGCTATTTCTTGTAATTTTTTCATCAGATCGATCGCATAAATAGTACCTGAAGCGCCGGTGACACCGATGACAATTTTTCTCGTTTGTGACATCTCAATACTTCCTTAATCTAAATATTTTTGCCAATCAGGAACTTCCTTAAATTTAGCACGCTCAAAAGTAGCTTTCATATCAAATGGTACGGTTCCATCAAGGATTGTTTTGGAACTCATTCCCCGAACTCGAATTGACTTAGGATCGTATTCAGGACGTTCGGATGGATCCAGTGGATGATTTCTCATACCTGGCAACACCATGATATCTTTATCACCTTGGAATCTTGTGTTCAAAGTCCACATTACGTCATTCATATCAAAAATATCCACATCATCATCAACTAAAATGACCGTCTTCAATTCTTTAAAAGCTGACAGTGCTAAAATTGCTGCTTGTCTTTGAATACCTTCATCAGCTTCATCGTCTTTGTGGATCTGCATGATGGTCATCAACTTACCGCCACCTGCAGGAGGATTATAAACGTTGACCACTTTACCAGGAATAGCTTTGTCGACTAATTCGAGAATACTTGCTTCAGTCGGAATCCCGGCCATTGAAACGTGTTCTTCTGAAGGCCCAATCATCGTTTGGAAAATGGGATCTTTTCGAGTTGTGATAGCTTTGACTTTGACAACGTTCACTGCTGGATTAGCATCGCCATTATATCCGGGAAATTCTGGCATAGCTTTGCCAGTGTTAGTATTGATATCTTCTTGCATCGTCTGATTAGGCATAATTTCAGCTTCGATCACATATTCAGCGCGGGCGATACCCTTTTCAGCTACTGTTTTAGCATCGACTAATTCAACTGCTTGTTGGCGCAAAGCCCCGGCAATATTCAATTCGTCGTAGCCTAGTGGAGTTGTGGGTGGTTCAAAAGTTGCCCCAATGGTTATAGCTGGATCAAGTCCGACGTTGATCGTGATGGGCATTGGTTGATTCAATTTCTCAAACTCTTTTTGGAAATGACCAATGTGACGGCCACCGGGCATAATATACATCCCAATCGTATCTTTATCTTCCAAAACCATGCGGTGAATCGTCACGTCTGACATAGTCTTATCTGGATTGGAACCTAATACCAAACCTACGGTAATGTAAGGACCAGCGTCATATTCCGTGTTGGTAGCGGCAGGAATAATTTTTCTAATATCAAAATCTTTATCGGTAGCTTTGTAAACTACTTCTTGAACAGGAGCTTTCCCATCTTTGACCATTACTGGAGCGACTGGATGTTCAACTGAGTCCTTCAGGAAACGACCTAGAGTCTTATAGTCGTGATGCAAAATTTGACCAACTCGTTTTCGACTGGCCATCGAACCAATATAAACCCGTGAATTAGGAAAACCTTTGATATTGTTGAACATCATTGAAGGTCCCTCTTGGGTAGGCCGTTTTACTGTTCCACCAGCACCAATGTAGCGGTAGACACCTGAAAGTTCGGCATCGGGATCGACTTCAACATTAGTTTCGTGGTATTGACCGGAAATCTCTTTTAATTCGGCGATAACTTTTCTTAAATCATATGGTTGTTTTGACATCTAATTGCCTCCTCTTACTTAACAAAGATCAGTATAAAAGGCTTTGGTCCAAGGAACAATTCATCTTTTTGAGACAAATATTCCATAATGGAATATATTATTTAACGCAATAAACCAAATGGTTTCTCCTAGTTATAATGACATATTATGTCCGACACCAACGATATAATATATTTGTAAATAAAGAAAAGGAGATTTCATTCATGACAAATATTTATCAAAAAGCTTACCGTGGTATAAAAAATGACATTATCAACACCAGCGAATACGTTGAAGACGACGGAACCATCTACTACGGTGATCAATATCTCGAATTCTACCACATCTCCGCTGATATGCTTGACCAAATTCTTTATCAACTCGATTGCGAAAATTACATCGAAATGGGCGCCAAACATTCCTACTTCATCGTTTACAAGCCTTATACAAAAAAGCGACGCAAACTTTTCTTCGTAACCAAATTTGCCGATAATCAAATCTTCAAAAATTATTACGCCAATACCTTCACTCACGGCTACACTCCCGATTACGACGAACAATGTCACATCAATGATAAATTCGATCTTGTCTTGCTCAACAAAACCGACTTCCAAAAAATCACGCTATCACGTCTCCAAAAATCTGCCGGCGTTATTTACCAAACTGAAAGTTTTGAAATCGACAACGAAAATATCACTAAACTTCGTGACAAAAAAATCAACTTCATCCTACTCGACGATAAAAATATCTTTGCTAATAAAATCCCCAACACTCTCATCTTTAAAAAATCCAGTATCAACGTCCACGAAATCCTTAACTCCAAAAGCAATTTTGTCCTACTACTCGACAAAGACTACGACAAACATCATCAAACAGCTCGAAATGCCTTTATTGTACGCTATCCAAATGAATTACCTTCTCTATCCCAATGTCTCTATAACTCACTTGAAATGTTTTGAATTTCATAAATGTGAAACATTTCCGCATAACAAAAGGCCGTCTCTGATTCGATATTTTATTTAAAACAACACTAAAAAGGCCATCCAATTGATTTTTGGATGGCCTATTAGTATATCTAAATAATTGTATGTAACCAAAGTTAAAAAAGAACAGAAATACTGAATCAGAGGTGGTTTTACTTTAAATACCCAAAAGTTAACCAGGCTTGTTTCACTCTCTATATTTTTTTTACTTTTTTCTTTTTAGGTAACTGTAGATCAAACAACAGCGGATTAGAATCCGGTGCGATCCGCAAACACAATTCTTGTTGAGCTCGGGTCACTCCGACGTACAACAAACGCCGCTCCTCTTCGATAAAAGCTGAGTAATTCTCAACCTCTTTATAAAAAGTATGGAACATGGCAAATTCTTTTTTCTTATCCAACGTCTTATCCAAATTGATGGGATTAAAAGCGTTGTTATTAGTTATATCTTTGTAATCATCAATATGAGCGGACTTCAAAGCATTCTCTAAAAAATTGAAACTGTGATTATAGACCACTTTCCATTCTTTAACGAATTTTTCAAATGGCATTTCGGGTGGGAACCAATCGTTGAGAACTTTGCCCGCACTTTCAACTTCCTTATTAGTCAAACCGTAGAGATAAACATACTTGAATTCCAGACCTTTAGCCTGGTGCAATGACAAAAACTGAATCCGGTGCTCTTGCTTATCTTGTTCCATTCGATCAGAAAGGATCGATTTTTTATCTGCTTCTTCATTGAAGAAATCGTCGATATTCTTGTAGGTCTCCAACTCTTCTTCTAAATACTTCTTAATATCATTGACTTCAACTTTGGACATGAAATTCTTTTCTTCCATGTAATCGAAATACTTATCAGTCAATTTGGTAGCTGCCTTGTAAAGGTCCTTGATCAAACTCTTGGCTAATTTATTTTTAGTCTCGACGTTATCAGCTTCAGCCATCTTGGTTTTGAAACGTTGGATACTATTGAAATAAATTTTGACTCGTTCGTCAGTTCGCTTATAAGGGGTGTTATTTTCAGCATTGTAAGCTTCAGCGCCTAACAAATATTTACTCAATTTATGGAAATTATCATCCGTGCGTTTTTCGACTTTGACTGTGTGATCCTTATAAGCTCGAAAGCCGATTCGATTAGCTTGATTGGCAAAGTAACGATATTTATCTTGCCACATGGCTTTCATCAATTCCGTAATGATCCGATAGACAATATTATTTTGAAGAATCGCACTCGAATTGTTGATATTGGCATAGATTTTTTGATTCGCTAACCAGTCTGCCAACAACATTCGCGAAGAATTATAGCGCACTAAAATAGCAATGTCGTCGTTTTCTATCTCGGGATCATTGACTTGTTTGACCAAACGACGCAGCATCTTCGAATCACCACTGAAACCAGACTTTTTACTGCTATATAAGACGAATTTACCTTGATCCTTACGTCCAGACAACAATTCTTTATCGAGTCGTACATGATTCTTCTTAATCAAAGGAATCACTCGCTTCAAGATCTTTTCGCCCGTCCGATAATTAGTTGAGAGGTTATGCTTCTGCGCATTAGGTAAAAGGCACTTGTAATTCAAAATATACTTAGGATTACTACCTCTAAAGGAATAAATACTCTGGTCGTCATCACCGATCACGATCAAATGCGACATCGTTTCGGGACTCAATAATTTGGAAATGATCTGCCACTGCAAATTATCGATATCTTGAAACTCATCGATCACCGCAATTTTATAACGAGCCATGATTCGTTGATAATACTGCAAATATTGCGGATCATTCATGCTTTCCAACAACAGTAATTTCATATCGTTAAAGTCAATATAACCATTTTGGCGCTTCAACGATTGATACTTTTCGATCACGTCCAGATAATCTTCAAAAAATTCATCGTTATGCTTTTGACGAGAATAGCCAGTCATGATTTCAATTGCTGTACTCAGAGGTTTTCCAGTCGCTTCATCTGGTAAAATTCCATCGCGGGTCAGTCCTTGATTGATCATGTAGTCATTGAGATTAAACATCTCTTCTAGCATTTCTGCTTTCGTGATCACGTTGCTTGGGTGTTTGATCTCATCTGACAATTCCCTGATAAACAACCGATAAGATGTCAAAACTTGCGCACTGCGATATTCAGGATTTTGCCGCAATAATTGATAGAATAAAGCGTGAAAAGTTGTGAAATTAGGTCGTCCACTCGACAGATCCAAGCCGGTATTTTCGAGTTCAGCGACAAACTTATTGTAACGTTGTCCCATATCGACTCGCGATTTATGTGAAAAAGTGATTCCTAAAATTTCATTTGGCTCCGCATTGCCTTGAGCAATCGCAATCAAAGCCATCAAAATAA
Organism: Companilactobacillus mindensis DSM 14500; assembly: GCF_001434275.1. Classification (GTDB taxonomy): domain Bacteria; phylum Bacillota; class Bacilli; order Lactobacillales; family Lactobacillaceae; genus Companilactobacillus; species Companilactobacillus mindensis. The sequence continues at coordinate 19,445 of NZ_AZEZ01000017.1, forward strand.
AGATCGTCGTCTTCCCCGATCCAGCACAGGCGTTGACCAACAGTGGTTTGGAAAAATCATTATTTAAAATAGCAATTTGTTCAGCGGAGAATTTCATATTAAGGCCCGATTCCATCAGGTCGATAATTTCTGATATTGATAGTTCTTGAATGGTGATATCCTCCTATAATTCGTAAATCTAAGTAATTTTTAGTCGTTGACTCTAGTCTGCAAATAATTCCAAAAGCGATCATTAGCTTTGGAATGTTGCCCTTTTAAACGCATAAATGACAGTTGATTGTCGATGTTTTTCGTTAAAGGCACCAAAGCATATTTGGTTTGATCATAATTTTGGACCGTCTTAGCCATCATCAATGAGATACCTAAATTATTTTGCACCATCTGCATGATCAAATCCACTCTCGTTCCCTCATAAGCGATCTCCGGTTCAAAATTTTCTTGGCGACAGAGTTTTAAAACTTGCTCATACATATTAGTCGATGGACCCAAAATTAAAAAGCGGTCATTTTTTAACATTTTTAAATCTATAGTTTTCTCTTGTGCCAGTGGATGATTCTTAGGCAAAACAGCAACGAATTTATCGGTTTCCATATCGAGTTGTTCAATCGTTTTATCGTGGAAGTCAAAAGTTCGGACAAAGATCATTTCGCACTGACCAGCTTTTAGAGACGTTATTAAATTATAGCTTTCTTCTTCTTGAAGTTGTAATTGAAATTCGGGATTAGCCTGCAAAAAGTCCGTTATCAATGAAAAGCTGCGGTAATTCGGCATGGTCGGAATCGTATGCAGTTCGATTTTTAATGACTTGGCCGTCTGGAAATCATTCAATTTGGTCGTCAATTGCCCATACTCACTCAAGATGCTTTTTGCATAGGGTAAAATTATTTTCCCTTGTTCCGTCAGGGCAATTTTACGATGAGCTCGTAAGAATAATTTTGTATTGAGTTCTTTTTCCAAGGCTTGGATTTGTTTGGAAATATTCCCTTGAGTCGTGAACATCTCTTCAGCTGTCTGCGTATAATTGAGCGTCTGGGATAAATTGATGAAAACTTGCAACTTGTGTAGATCCATTTTACTCACCCTGATTCATGATCGACAAATCGCTAGGAAAATTGTCACGTTCACCGACAGTTAATTGACGCTCGGGAACCAAAATATCCACGTCATTAAACTTACTATAAGTATATTTGCCTATTCTTTGAAACTTACTTGTCGATAATAATAAGACCGTCTTTTTACTACGCTTGATAACTTCTTTTTTTACCGTCAGCTCTCCATAAGAACTGATTGTTACCCCATCATTTGATATTCCATCGCCACCTAAAAAGGCAATGTCGATATTTATCGAGTCGATGGCACTAATCGTCCAGTCGCCAAAATATGATTTACTGAGGTCACGATATCGGCCGCCGGTCAATAAAACATCATTCAAATTATTCGACAATACTTCATTGATCCGCAACGAATTGGTAACAATCGTCAATCCTGAACGCAGTGACAACAATCTAGCTAATTGTAAAACTGTCGTGCTGGCATCCAAATAGACGATGGCATTATTAGGAACCAACTCCAAGGCCGTCTGAGCAATCTTAGTTTTAGCAGTCAAATCTTGCGTTTCTTTTTTTATGAAGCTGTCTTCCATATATGGATCAGCCAAAGTCACTTGGCCATAATTTTTGGCAACCACATTTTTAGCTTGCAAAGCCGCAATATCTTTACGAATCGTTTCCATTGTAACGTTAAATTTTTTAGCCAAATCGTTCACACTGACCGTTCGTTTGACTATCACTTCTTGAAGAATTTGATTTTCTCGCTCTTCACGCGTCATAAATTGGACTCCCTTTATAGTTTCAAGTTAATTATATTGGTTTTTTCTCTCAAAACCAATCCTTTTTGCTGGTTTTGTTGTAATAACAAATATTCTATTGTAATATTTGTTTTAAACAATAAACCAATTCATCACAATAAACACTCAAGGAGAGACATATGACAGACATTAAATTAATCGCTACTGACATCGACGGCACACTGTTTGACTCTGACAAAAATTACAATGTCAAACGATTCAATGACTACTTAGAAAAACTGCATCACCAAAATATTGACTTTGCGGTTGCAAGTGGCAATAATCTCGATCACTTAAAGAGAATTTTCGCTGATTCACCAAATATCGATATCTTCATTGCCGAAAACGGAGCTCAAGTGATCAACAAACAAGCAGTCCTCTTTGAACAATTCATCCCCAACGACCTAGTTGTCAAAATGATCAACGTACTCAGAGCAAATCTGCAACTCGATTCAATGTCTCTATCAGGCAAAAAGGCCAGTTACTCTGAAAGTCTCGAAAACTTGCCACTTTATCACATGGGTAACTTGGTCAAAGTGGACGACTTGACTGCTGTTAAGGATGATATTTTCAAATTCAATATCCAACTGCCAGCTGACGATCTCCCTACCGCTGAAGACTTTATCAATGATAATTATGGCGATTTAGTCCATGCAGCGGCAAGTGGTTTTGGCAGTATCGACATCATGTCTTCTGGCGTCAACAAGAGTGTTGGCTTGCATCACTTAACTAAAAAACTTCCTTACGATCTAAATAACGTGATGACCTTTGGCGACAATACTAACGACTTGGAAATGATTCAAGATGCTGGTCTTGGAGTTGCAATGCTCAATAGTAAACAGCAAGTCAAAGACGCTGCCGACTTGATCACTAAGACCGACAACAATCACGATGGCGTTCTCAATACGATTCAAGACTTCTTTAATTTTTAGGATCATAACAAAATGCGCAATAAAGCATAGCTTTTTCCACTTAAAACAAATAAGTCCAGTAATCTGAAAAACGATTACTGGACTTATTTTGCCTTAACACTCGAAAGCTGACCATGTTCTGTCACGCTCTCTAAACAATTACATATAACTAAGAAACTAAATCAGAGATTATTTCTCTTTAATTTTTATCCGGTTGCTCCATTAACAATAGGAAAATGAGGTAAACGATAATTCCCGGAAATCCTGGTACTAATTCCAAAGCTACGTAAAGAATTCTACCAGCGGCTGGATTCCAGTCATACTTTTCACAGATTCCGGCGATAACGCCACCAAAAATCTGATTGCTTCCGGATCTCTTAATTGGAATGTGCATAATATTTGGCCCCTATCGATAATTATTAATATTCAGGATTTTCCATCAACATCCAGAGTACCAAGTAACCTATGATACCTGGGAATGGTGTCAAACTGATCAACACCCACAATACTCTGGCAATGGTTGGATTCCATTGGTAATGTTCAGCCAATCCGCCGATAACACCGGCAAAAACTCGATCATTTTTGGAACGTCTAATTTGAATATGCATAAGCTACTTCCCCCTCTTTATCTTTAATTACATAATAGATTATTTAGAAATATTAGTACATCTAATTCACTTACAAACAACTTACATTTTTGTCACTTGTTCTAAAAATCAGTAAAAATTCTTTCATTATAAAGTTCCGTGAACAAATTGCTGCGCCGGTGGGCTTCCAAACGTTCATCATCTCGATGAGCTTCTTGTGCCAAACGGGCCATCAGAAAATAACATTTGGCCAACATATAATGTGAATCGTGCTTGGCAATAAAGCCGATCCCATCAACTAAATAAGCCGTAGAATCTTGATAGTCGTTTAACTTGAAATAGATCAAAGCTGACAAGTAATAAAGACTATTTTGATTTTCTTCATATGAATACTCATTCCAATTACGAAAAGCTAAGTCAATACTGTCGATAGCATCCGTCCGTTGATTCTTCAAGGCATAAATATATCCCATGGACAAATATGCCAACCGAGAAATCGTATCCAAGTGCAAGTGATTGATCTCAGCCAGTGATAATTTAAATGATTTAAAAGCTTCATCAAAATTATTAGTTTGCAATTGGGACACGCCTAAATAGTAATAATAATTTTGATATTGTTGCGTCGTCTGTAATTGGGCAACAATCTTATCTTGCTGTAAGAAATCTTTTAATTCTTGATACTGATGACTTTTACATAATTGATCGATCATCTGATTAAAATCGTCATTCTCACTGATCGGATAATTGACCGCTAGACTGATTTCGTTAAGGTCGACTTTTAAGCGATTGGCTAAATTGACTAACAAATCAGCGTTAGGAATATAAACGTCATTCTCTATCGCTGATAACATGGACTGCGCACAGATTCCCTCCGCTAACTCCTTTTGCGTAAAGCCTCTATCCTTACGCAGCTCCTTTAAAACTGTCCCTAAATTTTTCATATACATCCCTGAATTCTACTTATAATTACTATATTCAATTTTAGATTAAATAACTAATAAAAACAAAAATTCTGGGACACAACTATATTTCGATTCTTTTCAAAGTTTGATTGTTCACTGCCGTCTTCCATGAAACCCCGGTGGATTGCTGGAACGCTGTGAGAGCAACTTAGATCCAATTACGGTTCAAATTGTCTCTAAGCTTGTCTGTCTCTAACCTGGCAAGGTACGCCAGCCAAGAGACTACCACGGCTGAGCATCCACCGGGGTTTCATTCCAGACTAAACGATTTCTTATTTGTTTTACATTAGTAGTGTTAATACTATAGATTCTAATGGTTTAATATTTTATTTAAGGCAATACTAAAAAGGCCATCCAGTATGATTTTGGATGACCTGTTTTAGTATCTAAATAATTTTATATAACCAAAGTTGAAAAAAACATATTTCCATCAAACATGCAGTATAAACGCGGAACAAAACATATCTTTTTATTAATGCTCGAAAGCCGACCATGTTTTGTCTTTTTGAAATTATTGTAATATCTTGTACTCCCAAGCAGGCATCTCGTAGCCGTGAAATTCCTTTCTAACTACTTCAGCAACTTCTTTAGTATGGTAAGCCTTGACGATTTTTTTGAATGTCTTATTGTTCTTGTCCTTAGCATTAGCTGAGAGGATATTGACGTAGGGCTTTGATTTGGCAGTGATCTTCTCACGATAGACAGCATTCTTTGGATCCAACTTAGCGTCACTAGCGACACCGGAATTGACACAGGCAGCAGTCACATCATCGAGTGATTTGGCAGTTTGGCCGGCATCCAATGATGAAATCTTCAAGCCAATTTTGTTTTCTTTAATATCACGTAGACTTGGAATCTTACTATCATCTAATTTGATGAGTCCAGCACTTTCCAACAGTTGTAAAGCTCGACCCTCATTTGTGACGTCATTAGGAATAGCAATCTTGTCGCCTTTTTTGAGTTGGTTCAAATTGGTGATTTTCTTAGAAAAGAGTGACATTGGTGCGACGACCGTTTGACCTAAAGTTACGATATCCGTCTTGTGTTTCTTGTTCCAGTCGCTTTGGAAGGTGTAAGTTTGAAAGTCGTTCATGTCGATTTCACCTTGAGCCAAAGCGGTATTAGGCTGGCTGTAATCGGAAAATTCGACTACTTTGATATTGATGCCTTCTTTTTTTACTATCTGAGCTACCTTTTGCAAGGCAGGATCATTCGAGCCAGTGATACCGACTTTAACAGTGGTACCTGCTTGATTGTTTCCACAACCTGCTAGGATAAATAAACTAAGTGTGGTAATGAATATAAGAAATATTCCCTTAATTCGATTCTTCAATGTGATCCTCCTCCTCAATTTAAAAAGAAAAGGCGCTCCCATTAGAGTTTGTCTAATAGAAGCGCCAATTTGGCACGGTATCATTCTAGAAGCAAACACTTATTTAATGTTGCTTAAGTAATACCAGATACTCATTGACTGATTATTAATGTGGTAGAAATAATCAATTAATGTTCAAGCTTGCGAACTGCGAAATCGCCGACCCATTGGATAGCGAAAACCAGTACCAAGATAAATAACATAGAAACAATTGTGACATCATTTTCGAAACGTTGGTATCCAACAGAAATGGCCATATTACCAAGACCACCACCACCAACAGCACCAGCCATGGCAGTTAAACCAATCAAACTGATAATCGTTAAAGTACCGGAACGGATAAGCTCTGGTAAACCTTCACGAAGATAAACTCTGAAGATGATCTTCATTGGTGACAAACCAATAGCTTCAGCAGCTTCGATCACACCAGGATCAACTTCAACTAGAGCCAATTGAACTTGTCTAGCAAAGAATGGAGCTGTACCAATAACCAACGGTACTAAAGCACCAGTAGGTCCAATAGTTTGACCAACGATCAACTTAGTAAAAGGTCCGATGACCGCTAGCAAGATGATGAAGGGAATTGATCTGAATAGGTTGACCAATTTATCCAACCAGTAGTAGAAGTTCTTGTGTGGTGCAATGCCGTCTTCCGCTGTAACGACCAAGAGGATTCCCAAGATGATACCGATAATACCAGCAAATAATGCACTGACAAAAGTCATATATAATGTTTGCCAAATGGCAACTACGAAGCCATTATCGCCTTCCCAATTGGCAACAACGTTGGGTAGAAATTTATTTATTAATCCTGTCATGAATTATTTGCCTTCTTTCTTTAGAGATATTTCTTTAACATTAACTTTCAAACTATTCAAATATTGGATAGCTTGTTCAACTTTGTCATCTTCACCAGTTAAGGCAAATAACATGATACCAACAGTTGTATTTTGCAATCTTTCAATATTACTGAAGAGAATGTTGGCCTCAACTTGGAATCGTTTATACAATTCAACTACGATTGGCTCATTAGTTGAATCCCCGATGTAATTAAGTTCGATCAAGCGACCGGATAACTTATCAACGATTCCACTGTCACGGATCTCATCAAGTACAGAACCGATATGGGTTGACGTATTAACGAAGTCTTTCGTCAATTGTTCTTTAGGATTACCAAAGATGTCCAACAGACTGCCCTCTTCAATTAGTCGACCATTTTCCATGACAGAAACACGATTACATACTTGTTTGATAGCATCCATTTCGTGAGTGATGATGACGATCGTGATACCTAATTCTTTGTTCAAGCGACCAAGTAGATCCAAAATTTCTGTGGTAGTCTTTGGATCCAAAGCACTGGTAGCTTCATCAGAAATCAATATTTCTGGATCATTAGCTAAAGCACGAGCAATCGCAACACGTTGTTTTTGACCACCGGATAATTGTGACGGATAGTTTTTAGCTCGATCCGACAAACCGACGATATCTAACAACTTATCGATTTTTTTCTTTCGATCAGCCTTACTCAATCCAGAATCTCTCAATGGAAAATCAACATTTCCATAGACAGTCAAGGAGTTCATTAAATTAAAATGTTGGAAAATCATTCCGATATTACGACGAGCTGTACGTAATTCTTTTTGACTCAATTCGAGCATATTTTGATTATTAACGATAACTGACCCTGCAGTTGGTTTTTGTAGCAAATTGATCACACGAACTAAAGTACTTTTACCAGCACCTGAGTAACCAATAACTCCGAAAACGTCACCTTTTTGAACATCGATTGAAACGTCTTTGACAGCTTCGATTGTCTTACCTTCATTTTGAAAAGTAACGTCAATATTTTTTAGCTGAATTATCCCATTTTGTTCTGCCATTTAATAATTACTCCCTTAACTTACCCAAGACTCATCAATAATAATGAAGTCTTGTTGATTTTCTAACTGAATCCTGTGGTAGATCTGTAAAAAGTTAGGTCTGAATCAAAGGTTTGACTCAGGTGGTAGCCCAACTTTTTAGTTTAACCATCAATTATAGTTTGGCGTTCCATGCAGGAATTTCGTTACCACCATAAACTTTCTTGATTTCTTTAGCAACAGCTTTTGTTTGGAAAGCTTTAACAACTTTCTTGTATGTCTTGTTGTTCTTGTCTTTCTTTTGAGCAACGATGATGTTGATCCAAGGAATTGAGTTCTTGTTGATCTTTTCTGTAACAATAGCCTTCTTAGGATTCAACTTAGCATCGTTAGCAACGTTACCATTAACGACCGCAGCATCGACACTATCAAGTGAACGAGCTGTTTGAGCAGCATCTAGTGTAGTGAACTTCAAGTTCAATTTGTTTTCTTTGATATCTTTTGTTGAAGGTAATGTCTTAGAATCATCAAGCTTTAGTAGACCATTATATTCTAGTAATTGTAATGCACGGGCTTCATTAGAAGCATCGTTAGGAATAGCAATCTTAGCGCCATTCTTTAAATCGCTGAGCTTTGTGATCTTGTGTGAATATAGAGCCATTGGTTGAATAACTGTCTTACCGATTGAAACTAAATCTGCCTTGTGTGCTTTGTTCCAAGCATTCAAGAAATCTGTGTGTTGATAAGCGTTGATATCAACTTCCCCTTGGTTCAAAGCTGTATTAGGTTGATTGTAATCGTTGAATTGAACGATCTTCAAATCAATTCCTTCACTCTTAACGTTCTTTTGAACGACTTTCCAAATTGGTGCATCTGAAGGGTTGATACCCACTTTAACTGTTTGTGACTTGCTTTGGTTTCCACAACCAGCTAGTACAAAAATAAATAATGCTGTGAAGGCTAATAAAATAACCTTACCAAACTTTCTAAATTTACTCATATTTCTCTCCCACCTTATCTAATACTTTAATCAACTAAAAAATATCTATTAGAAACAAAAAAAGCCGCTTCAAACTTGGACATCTCTGTCCAATGTTAGAAGCGACTTCTCGCGGTACCATTCTAATTCGGAATAAATTTGCACTTATCCCCTTAACAACGTACAAAAATTCTATACGCGTGTACGTTAAAGGGTACCAACCATTGCATCTTTATCCATCCGGATTCAGCGCACCAATCACGGGTCATTTTCATTCAAGTCGTTGCCCTCATCTCAGCAAATAGAGGTTTTCTGTACAAACGAGGTTGAATTACTTCCCCCGATCAAATTGTTTAATAAATATCTTTTGTTAATCGTTGGTTAGATAATACAATCTAATTTTTGAAATGTCAATCAATAAAAATAAGTTTTTTTAGGCTATTTTCTAATTTTATATTTTTATGCCAACTGTCATTTATAACATGATGTTTAGATAAATCCTTTTATTTCAATGTTTAATCTGCTTTGCCGTTATGCGATTTATAACGTTAAAATATTTTATTTTTAAAAATAAAAAATATAAAATTTTATTTTCACTCGAGTATTTACATTAGAAAATCATTAATTTTATTCATACTTTGGATCTTTAATCAGATCAAGAATCTCAAACATAAAAAAAGCTAAAAACCATTGCTGATTTTTAGCTTTAGTGCAATTGTCTATTTAGTTTTTAATTATGATAAAACTTCAACAGTAGCTGTAGTTACACCATATGATGGAATTGATGAACTAGGCATAGCAACATCTAATTGTTGTGAGTTTGTGTTAGCAAATGTACCTGTATCATTAACTGTTCTGTACATTACAGTACCGTCAGCTAAAGTGATTTTTAATTGTGTACCCTTAGGGAATACTGATAGATTGGCGGCAACACCGGAGTAACCCATGTTTGAACCTAAGACAGCTGGATCATAGAAAGAAATCTTGAATGTTCCTTGTGATGTACCAGTTGTGGCAGTTGTTTGCGTAGCAGATGAGTCTTGTGTACTTGTTGTAGCTGTTGCTGTTGTATCGGTTGCTTGTGATGTTGTATCTGTTGTTTGAGTATTTTGTTGTGTTGTAGCTTGTGTTGTTGTGGCTTGTGATTGTGTAGTAGCACCAGGCAATGTGATTGTTTCTCCTGGATAGATCAAGTCAAATCCGCCGACTGTGCGACCATTAGCTTGTTCTAGAGCCGAAATACTAATTCCGTTAGCTTCAGCAATGCTCTTGTATGTGTCACCTTTTTCAACGGTAACTTGGCTACCATTTGTCACTGCAGCTTGAGCTGTTTGTGATGAAGCGGCGAAGATTCCTGTTAATGTCATGGCACTTACTAAAGCGATAGATAAAACTTTTTTCATAAATTAATTACATCCTTAATATTTAAAATTTGTTTAGCTCTCATTTGCTATGGTGCTATACTAACAGGTCTATATTACGTAACAATGTCCCTAACGTTACAGTTTTGGAGTTTTATGTAATCTTAGTAACGTTGCTGAAATATTAGAATTTTAGGTATTTTGGACTTTTAATTTGTTTCATATATATTCATGATATAGTTTTAAGTATGAAGAATAAAAAAAGATTGTCCGCAAAACTACTAATTATGTTAGTTGCTTTGGAACTTATCGCATTTAGTTTAAATATGTTCTTCGAACCGCACAGTATTGCCGCCGGTGGTGCCACTGGAATCGCGATTCTATTGCAAGCAGGATGGAAAATCCCAACCTTCATCTCGGTTCTTGTCATAAATATTGTGATGTTAGTACTGGCCTACATACATTTAGACCGTCAAACGACGTTGAAATTAGCTTTAGGAAGTTTCATGCTCCCGATTCTCTTGTACATCACTCCCGTTTATAATTTAATTCCAAACAATAAATTGATTTCTATAATAGTAGGAAGTGTCATTTTTGGAATTGGTTTAGCTATTTTATATACCTTGAATATGTCCAGTGGTGGTACAACTGTTCCGCCAATGATCATTCATCAGAACTTCGGTATCGACAAATACATCAGTCTCTTCATTATTGATGCTATCGTCTGTTTAGGAAATTTCGTCGTAGCCGATGCCATTTCTTTCTTACTTGCCGTCATGTCCGTAGGAATCTCTAGTTTAGCCATCAAGGGCTTTGGATTCGTTCATACAAAAAGACATCCGGTCACACAATAAAAGGCGCACATATCAAAGCAATTTCGTGTTTTGACATATGCACCTTTTTTATTTTATTTTAAATTCTGCTGTTCGAGATTGATAATCTTGTTGTCAGAGATTTCTATTTTGATCGTGGCGTCTTGACTGAGATCGGCTTCCGCCAAATCAGATTCATACGTTAAAATCTTGATACCATTAGTATCTGAATATGTATCTGGGTCACCTAAAACATCGATGACACGATTATATTCATCGCCAACTTGTAATTTCTCAAAATCTTTGAGTGTTAATAATCTCTTTCTATCAATATTTAATCCTTGAATCGACTTAGCTGTTGCTTTGCCCTTTTCAAAGGTGATCTGAATAGTGACATTTTCACCATTATCAGTGCCATCCCAAGTTAAATTCAAAATGGAACTGTTTGGCAATGATTGCGATGTCGCAGGTTGACCCAATAGATCAATAACTGCAGCTTTACTCAAACCCTTTTGACCAGTTTTGATTGAATTATATTTTGCAACTAATGAAGGATTGTTTTCAATTTTCTTACTTGTAACATTTTTAGTTTGTTTCACGGTTGCTTTGTCAACCTTATCAGGATAAAAAGCATAATTAGCAACGTAAGTCGTGGCTGATACTACAATAAAAATAGAAAGAATTGTGATCCAAAACCAATTTCTTCTGTAAAATGGCTTTCTTTCATTTTCATTTGTCATTTTCATACCTCCGGTTACACTACGTATTTTAACAGGCTTTTTTGAAAAAGGCATTTTTAAAACATTATTATTTTCATCGAAAAAATAAGCATCGTGTTTGCTTATTATAGGAAAATTCGATATTATAGAATAGTGAACATTCATTGGGGGTGTTCTGGATTCGACATGTGTAGTAGCGTGCAGGCTGCATTTAGGGTTTCGTGTCCCTCTAAAAACACACAGTTTATTATAACTGCAAAAAATAATAATTCTTACGCATTAGCTGCCTAAAAACAGTCTAAGCGTGATCCATTCTAGTTTCGCCCAAGGGCTGGAAATGGGTCTCAAATGAATTGGGCTACGTTTAACTGTGCATTCTGAATAGTTAAAAAGAGATCATCGGAATAGCTATAATGAGTTGCCTTGTTGTATGGCGTACATTATAGCGAAACTTTAAATGATACGACTATGAGTGTAGATGCTTGCATAGCATTATGCTTGGACAGGGGTTCAATTCCCCTCACCTCCATTTTGCAAAAATCAACCAGTTATATTGAGTGCTTAACGCCTTGATATAGCTGGTTTTTTATTTTTATGAATTAATATGAATTAAATAGAACTTAGTCAAAACTTAGTCAACTTAAATAAATATATTACTGGTTGAGGCAATTACCATCACATTTTCTATGTGGTGGTATTTTTATTTTCTGAATTATAAAGATATATCCGATATTCATTCATGATATCAAAAAAGCCATTTATCTATTAAGATTCTGATAAATGGCTTTCATTGATCTACGTAGTATTAAATAATATTAACGATAGCAAGTTAATGGCGATGGCTAACTTCATGATACTGTGAGGTGATGCCTTATGAGATTAATTAAATGGCTTTACCTCTCGAAAGGATAACAATGAGTGTTTACCAGGCTCTTACGTTGATGATTTCTTTTGCAACGTTAGTAGTTCTAATACTCGAATTTAATCGAAAAAAATAACCGTCCTAACTTTTGGCTGAGTTAACGGTTATTTGAACTATTATTAAAACTTAAGTAGCCACCGTCTTAAACGGGCTATCTGAGGGATGTTCGAGCATCCCTCTTTTTTGTACCCCCATATTATAACAGGTTATTTTTAGTCAAGCACGCTATATTTACCAACTTATTGAAACAACAATAACATCAATTTTTTAATATTTTATTATTTACAATTTTTATTTTTGCCCTGTAACTCATTAAATCGTGCATATAATCCCTTTATAAATTCATCATCCTCTTCTTGTTCCTCTTTAGTTAGTTTTCTAGCTGGTTTTCTACGATTATTATCAGTTGAAACCAATTCACTGGCGTCCCCGGTTAATCTGCATCTAAAATTCTTTTCTTCCCAGCTTAAATTCTTAGGCATCGTTCTCATCATAGCTAATGCCTCTTTTTCGGCCTTTAAAGGTGGTCTATCGGAATTTATGTGCATTGCTTTTTTATAACTTTCCCATTCTTTTTCTTCATTTGTCATCATATTTTCCAACTTTCATTGTGCTACAACTAATATATCGAAAAAGACACTCATTATTGATAAGCATCTTAGTATTATATTTTCTTTACATGATTTTTGAAACCAAGCAAGATAGGATTTCTGTTCAGCCTTGCATATGTCAACAGCTTCTTTTTACTGAATATCTTTTTTATTTATAATTTTGAAACTGACGATCTCATCATCCCTTAAATTTACATCATTGTAGGGAAATTGTTTTGTGCCCTTTAAATCAATGCTAGAAACGCCATCATCAGCATCAGCCTCAGTTTCAACAAATTCGACAAAACCTTTAAAAATCTCTCCATTGGAAATTTTAACCGAAACATACTTTCCACCTAAATCAGTTATTTTCATCTTTCCATTCCAATCTTTTATCTGTATTTATCTCTTTGCGTAAACCTTGAATCCAAACATACCGTTGCGGGCAATCATTGTACCATCTTGGGTCTTCATATAAAGACTAGGTGTATTGTTTAGATCATTCGCATTAGCAAAAGTATTGATTCTGTCATAAATCGGTTTGACGTAGGATTTTTGTTCAGTTTTACTCATGTCAGCCACTTCATTCGGTACAGAAAATGTTGCCATATCTTCGGTTCTATCATAGCTAAATGCTATTTCTGGATATTTGTTATCAAGGTAAGCATGCATGTCGCGTGAGAAAGCAGAAATCTGAGCTTTAGTGTTTGCCTCATAATCAGAATCATCAGAACCACCCTTAACAGTAACTGACATCTCACTTGATTCTGCATCTCCGTCTTTTGCTGAAATACTATAATCGCCGGCAGAAAGACCGGAAAACTTAAATTTACCATTATCATTAGAAGTTACGGTTTTACTTGGTGTATCTGTCAAACTGTTTAAATGAACCTTAATACCGGGTTTAGTAGCACCGTTGATTGTTCCTGTATCTGCATCATCAGCAATCTTGACGGTTTTGCTGTTAAGACTAACAGTTGGAATAGGATGGGCAATATCATCAATAATATCACCGGCTAAGTGAAAACATATCGGCACAAATACCACAGACCCAATAACTGCGTAAATTAGATATTTTGGAAGTGTTTGACCCATTTTTCGTTGAACCAGGCCCGCTCTCCAAAAAACATATAGTGCGTAAATGACAATCCCAATAATTATCAATCTTATTAAATTAATGATTGTCATAAAAAAGCCTCCTCTAAAACAGATTGTTCTAATAATTTCAACTTATTTATTTTAGATAATATCGAACAAAATGTTAAATCAAAAAATGATTCCTACTTGTTTAAGAGTAAGAATCATTTTTTGATTGCTTTCATTATTCCTGATTGAGTTTGTTAAATACATCTTTGGGCATCTCATTTTCAAAAGCTTCAGAGTAAGTTATCACGTAAGACCCCTTAGTATCTAAGCGCAAATAATGATCCTGCTTCAATTTTCCATGTCCGGTGAATTCAACCGGATGAGAATTTCCATTTGGGTCATAACCAGTTAAGGCATATTCATAGTTTCCATACCCTGCCTTATCTTTTCCTTTAGCATTATCAATTTTGACATATTTGGGCTCTTCTTTTACAAAGATACTAAATTGATTCACTGCTTGACCAAATGCACTGGGATTGTCTTTGTTAAGGATGCACACCAAGGTATAAGCCAGGGCCAATCCAAATATTAAAGTAAAAAATGTTTTAAATATTCTCATTAATTCCTTCTCCTATAAACATAAATTCTTAAAATTTATCCTTATAAAATATTATTAATTTTTACTCTTTTGAGAAATTTAAACAGCTTACATTTTGCTTACAAACATGTAAGTTCCCCATATCGTCTTTTTCCTTTATCCAATCACTTTAATCCCACCAAGCAAAAGTCGACCCCCTTCTTGCCAAGTCAATGTCCAAATCTCCTTGAATCGTTCAATATTAGTATCATCCTGGATCTGTTGATTATATTCGACAGTTTTATTATCGTACTGAAAATAATCACGCGCTTGAGCGGTAACAATAACTTGAACATCCCCATGATCTGGATTGATGACTTGTTGAAGATCAATAATCACTAAACCCTCAAGATGATCTACTTTGTGATTGCGTATGTAGCCATTGATGATTCGTTTTTGTTGACCAAAATAATAATGTGACATCAATGTCTTCAAAGTTTCCAAATCATTCTTCGTCCAAGCATCCTCAACTTTATAAAAGAATGGTTCAAAATATTCCTTCACGTGTGGCGTAAGTTCATCATAAGTTTCTGGTAGCGTATAGTTCTCTTGACGTTTACGTTTAATCGACCGAAAAGCCAAAAGACCTGTAACCCCGATAAAAAAAACATCCATTAGTGAAAAGCGACCTCTTCCATAACCACCGTATCCGCGGTAACCATAATAATTATTGTCATTGTAATCACTTGAGCTAATGTTACTGTTGCTTGTTGAACTACTACCCATGCTGCCACCTGCTCGAGCTGAAACAATTGTCGGCGTCATAGCAAAAATAAATAATAGACCAATAATTATTATTAAGGTTAGCTTTTTCAAAGTTTAGTACCCCATAATTAGTTTTAAAGTGCAAATTTCATTATATATTACGAAGGTAAACCAAGATATGCGAAATGAACGATTCTTATATAAAGTTACTGCAAAAAAATAAGATTCAGAAACCTAAATGATTTCTGAACCTTGTTTTTTATCTAAGAATTTTAGGCTTTGATATACTCATTAGTTGCGACACGATAGTACTCTTGGCCATCGATCATTACAATTTGATCAACTTTCCAAGTAGTTCCAGCTTTCAATGTATTTGGCAAAACATTGCCATCAATATCATAAACTGGTGTCTCGCTGTCAACTGTATAAGTCATCTTTACACTACTGTATGTATCGACTCCTTGAGCGGGAATCCATTCGTCAGTTGCGATCCGACACATTGGAATACCGTTGATAACTGCGGAGCCATCGGTCTTCCAGCTAGAACCTGCAGGCAATTTAGTTGTCAAAATTTGACCTTCAGAATTATAAACTGTTGCTGCAATCTTTGTAGTAATTGCCGTACCAGCTTTAACTGGGGTAAATTGAACTGCACTGTCAGCTGCCAAATATTCATTCGTAGCAACTTCATAGTATTTCTTACCTTTGATAGTAATAACTTTATTATATTTCCATTCAGTATTAGGACTCAATTGTGAATCGATTGGTTTACCAGCTGAGTCGACCAATTCTGTATCAGCGCCAAAGGTTCTAACAACACCGGTCTCAGGTTTGTATGAATCGTAATCGCTAACTGGTACCCATTCGTCAGTACCAATCATGTAGTAACGTTTGCCATTGATCAAAGCTGATTCTTGAATCGTTGTATCAGCCAAACTTACTCTAGTATTTGGTACTATTTGACCAGAATCATCATAAACTTGCACTGGACTGGTTTTTTGAGGTGTTACATCAACCACATCATTAACAATATCCGTTGGAGCGACTGCTGGAGTAGTTGAAGTACTTGGTGTTGTTGGTGGAGTGACAACTAGATTCTCTTTGTATGTCAAGATAACTACTTGTGGTGCTTGGGTATATTTACCTTGCAAAACTGTTGATGAGGTACCAGTCATAGTATAACCGGCAACTGTACTGTAAGGTGTTAGATCATAGCTATCACCTATTTTTGCACCATCGATTGTTCTTACCATAGGTTGACCGTTATTCATAATTGGATTGTCATTTTGGTCAACATATTCAACTGTAACATTAGGATAATCTTGCCAAACAATTGGTTCTACTGTCGTGCCCCAATAAATGAAGGTCGTACCGTTAGGATAAGATTTATCAATATAAGTATCATTGACACTGCCGAATTCACCTAAATTACCATATGATAAGAGATTATTGCTTGAATCTGCATTTTGCAAAACGTAAGTATCATTACCAAGGTAAGTGATGTTATCATCCACTTGATCGTCAGCTGGTGCAGTAGCTGAATAGTGATACGTTGCGGCCAAATCTTCACCATCTAGACCAGTATTAGGTTCAGCAGTAAAGGTCAATGGTTGGCCCTTGACAGCATAAATTGGTGTTGGATCATAAATAGTCATATTACCAGAACTAAGGTAGAATCCTTTACCAGGAACCTCTGGATTACTCAAAATTGGTTTCAATGGTGTGAAATCAGTAATTGAACTATTGCCGAAGTAAAGTGAATCAGATTGCCCATTTTGACTGTACTTGATCAAAGTTGGTGCCATAGCCACTAATTGTGCATTAGTAATACCATCATTTGTGGCTACGATGCCATCACCGTGGAATCCCAAGTAAACACAATTATTTAAATTCAATTCAGAAATTTGAGTTGGATCAATTTCAGGAGCTTTAGGATCACTGAAATTACCAGTCAATCCTAAGGCATTCAAATTTACGCCTTTCAAAGGTGTCAAATCAGGATCAGCGGTTGAGTCCGATGCCATATTAAAATCGGCATAAACGACTGTACCAGATGGAAGCAATGTGAGATATTGTAAACCATTCAAACTTTCAATTTGATTGCTTACGCCAGTTGGTAATTTATAATCGTTCACGTCCAGATCCAAAACTTCTTGATTATAATTCTTAATATCGCCAACTGTTACATTAGCAGTTTGTTGTAGTCCAAGTGCTGATTTAACGACACTGCTGATGGCAGGATCAGTAAAGGTTACGATTGAACTATCCGTTAAATTGCTTGGGAGTGCGTAAGGATCAGGTTCTGGCGTAGTTGTGGCAGTTGTACCAGGTGTTGTCGTTGCAGCTGTTGTTGTAGTACCTGTCGTCGAAGTTGTCGCTGGTGCGGTTGTTGCTGTGCTTGTCGTTGAAGTACTCGTTGGTGCAGTTGCTGCTGTGCTTGTCGTTGAAGTACTTGCTGGTGCAGTTGTTGTGGTGCCCGTCGTTGAAGTACTTGTTGGTGCGGTTGCTGTTGTACTTGCCGTACCACTTGTTGATGTATCGGTTGGTGCAGTTAAATTAGCTGTAGAAGTCGAAGTAACAGATGTACTTCTAGTCGTAGGAATTACCGTCGTCGTTAATGGAACCGTGCTCGTTGTCGAGTCAGAACTTGTTGGTAAAGAAACCGATGCAACAGTAGGTGTCGTACCAGTTGGTTGCGTAGTTACGACAGTGCCAGTTGGTGCTACATAGGACGTGGTTGAAGTGCTTGGCGTCGCGGTTGAACTGGCAGTTTGAGTGCTACTTGTACCGGTTGAATCACTCGTCGTATCAGCTTTAACGGTTTGATTAGACATTGATCCTAAAATCATTGCCGAAAACAATGAAACTCCTAAATAAATACATTTCTTATTTAATAACATAGAATCGCTCTTTTCTTTATCAATATTACTTTGTACTCAACTGTAATATTAATCAGAATTACCACCCATACCAAAAATATCGTTCATGATTATTTTTATTTAATCAGTCTTGATATTACTGTCAGTAACCATCTCACAAGCCATATACTATAGGTATACCATTTTAAAAGCACGACAAAAAAAGCTCAATTCCTGACCATCAAGAATTGAGTTTTCTTTATTTATTGATTGTTGCTTTGCTGTACTCTTTACCAGCTGTCAAATCGTATTGCATGAGTTTATAATCGTGAATCAATTGTTTTTGTTTGGCAGTCAATTGTTTAGAAGTAATTTGTTTACCTTTCGAATTGACATACAGACTCTCATTGGAGCCAACACTATTTTTAGCCATAGCTGGTAGATTCTCTTGAACTTCTGTCAAAAGCGCTGAATAAGGGGTTACCTTCTGTTTCATCTGCTTCAAAGCCAAAGGAATAAAGCCATTAGGATCTGTATACTTCGTATTGGCAGTCAATTTCTTCGTACCATAACCGTGTTCCAAAGCATATTTATTACTGTATACAAAGTAATCCGTCTCATGTTTGACTACATTGTATTTCTTCATACTATCGCCATCATAAATACCAGGCAAGTGATCTCCGTACCAAACTACCGTGATTGGTTTCTTGACTTGGTCCAATTTATTCAAGAAATTCTCCACGGACGTATCCGTCATGTTGATACCTTTGACATAATTCTTGACCTGTTGCTTGTTGTCGCCGGCACTTTTTCCACTGACCTTAAATTGACTGTCCGGATAATCAACGGTAAATGGCAAGTGATTTTGCATCGTAACTAAGTTGATGAATTGTCCACCTTTAGTTTGATTTAGTTGCCACAAAGCATCTTTATACGCTGAAGCATCACTGACATATTGTCCGCCATCTTCAGTAGCCGTATACTTCAAAGCTAAGTTGCCTGTCGTTTGAATGTTTCTAAAAGTTTGAATTCCAAAGCGCTTATAAACTAAGTTTCGGTTATAGAAGTTACCATAAAATGGATGAATGGCAGCAGTCGTTTTAAAACTGTTAGCGATATTGATCGGAGCAGTCTGTTTAGCAACTAATTGCGTATACGGCGTCTGCAGTGACTTTGCAAATTGGTTGAAAGCTAAGCCGGTAAAAGTCATATACTCCATATTGGCCGTTCCCCCACCATAACCAGAACTCATCATCAATCCTGAAGTATTCTCTTTTTTGACCTTTTGGATCTTAGGAACTGCTTCTTGATTCAATTTTAAGTTCGGTACACGACTAGGATCTGCAAAACTTTCACTCAAAACAAAGATCAAAGTTTGCTTGCTCAAATTATCATTAGGACGATCCTTATTGATTTTTTTAGCAACTTTTTGATACTTCGTCACTAATTTATCCATCGTAGCTTTACTGTAACCCTTAGGTTCATCCATTATATCAACGTGCATACTGCTTAAAAACGTCAACATTGGTCCATTATTATTGGCTGACCAGTTGATATTGACTTCATAATTGGCAAAACCAACTTTATCTAAAACTTTGGACGTCAATGAGCCTTCTTCATTTGCTGTATAAAAACTGGCAAATCGAGTAGGAGGTAACTTTTAATTACCGACCTCTCACACCACCGTACGTAC
>NZ_AZEZ01000073.1:0-89612 GCF_001434275.1 Companilactobacillus mindensis DSM 14500
ACGTACGGTGGTGTGAGAGGTCGGTAATTAAAAGTTACCTCCTACTCGATTTGTTTTAGAAACGGTTTTGTTTTAGAAACTTATGTATCTTAAATCTTTGGTACGGTTTTGTTTTTAGAAACTTGTGGTTCTTGGAACTACACATAAGGTAGAAAAAATCCTCCGACTAATACAATTTCCCGAACTACTTGCTGCGTAAGTAATTCGAGAAGTTGTATTGATCTTCTGAGTAAAACTATCTTACAATGTGTTCTTATCTAGAATTTTACCAGATTTTAAATCATCAATCTCGGAAACAATGAAACTCTTTTTCTCTAAGCGCTTAATAATTTCCTTCAAAGTATTGATATCTGTTCCAGAAGGTAATGTGAAAAGCGTTCTACGTACGACTTCGTTGGACTTGGCATCCAAAGTCATACATGCGGCAACGGAAACATATTTGGCGAAAATTTTTGACATTTTTTCCAAATCGCCACGATCCCCTGAAGAACTGACTGTTAGTACGTAGCTACTAATATCCAAGTTCCAAGCGTCTGACAACATGCTCAAGAGTCTTGAGTGAGTCAAAATTCCGTAGAATAAATTGTTTTCGTCAAGAACAGCGATGTATGGCAAATCTTTGATATTGAAGAAAACCTTGAAGAAAGGTGAGTCGACGCTGATCGTCTTAGTGGCATTTTTCATCAAAGTAGTTACAGGCAAACTCATATCGCCACCACGTGATTTATGACGGTAGATGTGCATCTTATAGATGTTACCCCTAAATATTTGACCACTCTCATCCAAAATTGGCACACAACGATAACCTGAATCTTCAAGTACCTTCAAGGCCTCTTCGAGAGTTACAGTTTCTTTAACTGTAGTAAGCTTGTCCTTTTTAAGTACAAGTGATTTAACTAACATATATATTCACATCCAATCAAAGTATAATTGAATTAATAATACAGTACTTCGAAGTAAAAAAAAAGCTAGAGTGTGACAAAACTCGGGTAACTCCCGAGCAATAACAGTAAAATACCGATATTCGCATTATGAATATTGGTATTTTACTGTTATGCGGAAGGAGTTGAGTTTTGGTGCACGTTTATGGCTACATATAGGGCGAAAAATAAACGATCATGCAGCTATTTAGGGTAAAAAAAAGCTGAAACAAATTATTCATTTGTTTCAGTCTTTTTTAAGCACGATATTTTGGATTATTGACGACCCTTGATACCTGTAGCTTCGAAACCATCTTTAAGAATTTTTTCAAGTTCTGCAGCTGATTTCTTCATTTGTGCTGATTCTTCATCGTTCAATGGGACTTCAACAATTTGTTTTAGACCTTTACGGTTAACAATAGCAGGTGAACCGATGTAAATGTCTGAAACGCCGTATTGACCAGTCATCATGTTTGATAATGGAAGAACAGTGTTTTCGTCGTTTAGCAAAGCCTTGCAGATTCTTGCAAGAGCAGTACCGATACCGTAGAATGTAGCACCCTTAGTATTGATAATGTCGTAAGCAGCGTTAACAGTCTTCTTGTAGATCTTGTCAAGAGTATCTTTAGTGATTTCTGGGTGTTGTTCCATCCATTCGGCCATTGTAACGCCACCAACAGTTAAGTGTGACCATGCAGCGAATTCTGAATCACCGTGTTCACCCATGATGTAACCGTGGACTGAGCGAGGGTCAACTTCTAGTTCTTCACCGACAAATTTTTGTAATCTGGCAGTATCTAGTGATGTACCTGAACCAATTACACGTTCCTTAGGGAAGCCTGAAAGTTTCCAAGTAGCGTATGTCAAGATGTCAACTGGGTTAGCAGCAACAACGAAGATACCATTGAATCCTGATTCAACGATAGGATCAACGATTGTCTTCAAGATGTTCAAGTTCTTGTTTACAAGGTCAAGTCTTGTTTCACCTGGTTTTTGTGGAGCGCCGGCTGTGATAACAACGATATCAGCATCCTTAGCATCTGAATATTCACCAGCGTGAATGTTCTTTGGGAATGAGAATGGAATTGCATCTGCAAGGTCCATTGCGTCACCCTTAATCTTGTCTTTTGCGATATCACAGATAACTAGTTCTTGTGCAATACCTTGAAGTGTCATAGCGTAAGCAAATGTTGAACCTACGGCACCGTCACCAACTAGAAGTACTTTTTGGTGGTTCTTTTCGTTTGTTGGAGTTGTCATTATAAAATATCATCCCTTCGAAAATAATATGTTCCGTGGTTCATTATACAAATAATTAAGGGTAATTAACAAGTTCATTGTGAAAAAAGTAAAAAAATAGTGAAATTAACATGATATAATGTAAATTCGAAATGAGGTATTAAATATGAAACTAATTGTTGGCTTAGGAAATCCAGGCAAAAAATACGATCGTACAAAGCATAATATGGGCTTTATGACCATCGATAGATTGATGGATGAATATGGCCAAACACAAATGAAAAAGGACTTTGAAGCTGAATACTGCAAATTCAAAGTTGATGGCGAAACAGTTTTCTTAGTTAAACCTTTAACATTCATGAATGAATCTGGTCGAGCAGTAAATTTCTTGATGGGCTATTTTCAAATCAGACCTGAAGAATTGATGGTTATCCAAGATGATCTCGACATGCCGATCGGTAAAGTTAGATTAAGATCAAAGGGTTCTGCTGGTGGTCACAATGGGATTAAGAGTATAATTTCAGCTGTGGGTACAAAAGAGTTCAGTCGAATTAAAATCGGTATTCAGCATCCCGATAAACAGTCAGTAGTAAATTGGGTCTTGACGCCTTTTTCAAAGGATCAAGCTCCGGTTGCCTTAGCTGGGATCGACCAAGCAGTTGACATGGTCAAAGACTGGGTCAAAGGTGACACGATAGATCAATTAATGAACAAATACAATTAAAAGAGAAGCCAAAGGGGGCAAAAATTGGATCTAATAAATTTCATTACGAATAAGCTCGACCTTGGGGAATTTATTAATCAAGTTAAGCCAGAAACGAAAAATGCGTTGACAGGTTTAACTGGATCAACTATTTCCCTTTTTGTATTGGAAACTTTAAAACAAACAGGTAAAAAAGTATTGATCGTGGAGAATACCAATTTCCACGCTAATAAGCTCTATGACGATTTGAATCTCTTAGATAGCGATTCAGTTCACTTGTTCCCAGTTGAGGAATCGATCTCGACTGAATTGGCTACCAGTTCGCCGGATGAATTGAGTCAAAGACTTGATACATTGAGTTTTTTGGTCAGTGATGAGCCGGGCGTCGTCGTTACGTCAGTCGCTGGTTTGGAATACGAATTGTCTGCCAAAGAATTATTCAAAGCGGCACAGTTAGAGATTGAAGTTAATGAAGAATATGATCTTGAAGACTTGAATCAAGAGTTCGTTCAGATGGGCTATGTTAAAGATAAATTAGTCGCTAAGCCAGGGGATTTTGCTATCCGTGGTGATATTGTCGATATTTATCCATTGAATGTCGACAACCCAATCCGGATCGATTTTTTTGGTAATCAAGTTGAAAAAATCAAATACTTCGACACGGAAACACAACGTAGCATGGACGAACTGACGAAGATAAATGTGTTGCCAGCTAAGGATCGAGTCGTAACTGATGAACAAGTGGCTAGTGGTTTAAAGAAGTTACAAAGGAGCTACCAGCGACAACTTGAGTCAGCCGATAAAGATATCAAAGAAAATTTGGAAATATCATTTGGTCAGACGATCGAAGAATTATCTGAAGGAATGCGTCCGGAAAATATCGGTAGGATCGCGGATTATATTTTTGAAAATCCGCATAGTTTAGTAGATTATTTAAATCCTGATGATATCGTTATTTTCAACGAATACAATCGATTGATCGAACAATCCAATGACAGTCAGGCTGAAAATCAATCTTGGCTAGCTAGTCAATTAGAGTTTGGCAAAGCTTTGCCAGAACAAAAGATCCGTCAGAGTTTTGCCGATAACATCAAAAAAGATGTTCACGCCCAAATATACTTATCAACGTTGCAGCAGAGTATGGGTCGGATGCGTCTGAATCAATTGGAAAATGTTTCGGTCCGTTCAATGCAACAATTCTTCAGTCAAATGCCACTGTTGAAGTCTGAAGTGGAGCGTTGGCAAAAACAAGCTTATACCGTGATTTTGGTAATCAACAACGACAAAAGGATCAATGCAATCGACGATACATTGGTCGATTTTGGTATCAAAGCAACCTTAACGACCGCTGACAAAGTGATCGAGGGCAATACGCAGCTGATGAATGCCAGTTTAAGCTCTGGTTTTGAAATGCCAGATCAAAAATTAGCCATCATTACCGAGAAGGAACTTTTCAATCGGCAACCGAAAAAACGTCGTCATCAAACTTTGGCAAATGCGGAACGTTTAAAGAGTTACAACGAATTAAAACCGGGTGATTATGTCGTCCACGTCAATCATGGTATCGGTAAGTTTATCGGTATGCAGACGATGGAAGTCGACGGCAAGCATCAAGATTACATTACGATTGAATATCGTGACGATGGTCGCTTGTTCATTCCAGTAACGCAGCTGGATATGGTACAGAAATACGTTTCAGCTGAAGGTAAAGCACCTAAGACGAATAAATTAGGCGGCAACGAATGGCAAAAAACTAAGCGCAAGGTGCAATCAAACATTGAAGATATTGCGGATGATTTGATTGATCTTTACGCTAAACGTGAAGCTGAGAAGGGCTATGCTTTCCCTAAAGACGACTCCTTGCAGACTGATTTTGACAATGCCTTTCCTTATCCAGAAACGCCGGACCAATTACGTTCGATCGAGGAGATCAAGCGTGATATGGAAAAACCCCATCCAATGGATCGTTTGTTGGTCGGGGATGTTGGTTTTGGTAAAACGGAAGTAGCTCTCAGAGCAGCTTTCAAAGCCGCCGAATCGGGCAAGCAAGTAGTCTTTTTGGCACCAACGACGTTATTGGTTCAACAACATTATGAAACGATGAAAGAACGCTTTTCCGGATTCCCAATCAACATTGGTGTCTTGTCACGTTTCCAAACTCGTAAACAAGTTAAAGAGACGCTTGAACAATTAGCAGATGGAACAATCGATATTATCGTTGGAACTCACCGTCTGTTATCTAAAGATGTTAAATTTCACGATATCGGCTTGTTGATCATTGATGAGGAACAACGTTTCGGTGTTAAACACAAGGAAAAAATCAAGCAGTTGAAAGCTAACGTTGATGTTTTGACGTTGACAGCGACACCGATTCCTCGGACATTGAATATGTCCATGCTGGGCGTGCGTGATCTGTCTTTGATCGAAACAGCACCAAGCAATCGTTATCCGGTTCAAACCTATGTAATGGAACAAAACTACGAAGTTATCGCTGGAGCAATCAAACGTGAGATGGCTCGTGGTGGGCAAGTCTTCTATCTTCACAATCGAGTGGAAGATATGGACCAAGTTGCAGGGCAACTGCAGGCTTTAGTACCAAATGCTCGAATTGCGACTGCCCATGGCCGGATGAACGAAACACAAATGGAAGGTGTCATTTCAGACTATTTAGCTGGCGAATATGACGTATTAGTAACGACGACAATTATTGAAACTGGTGTTGATATGCCTAATACCAATACTTTGATCGTTGAGAATGCTGACCGTTATGGTTTGTCTCAACTTTATCAAATCAGAGGCCGAGTCGGTCGTTCTAATCGAGTGGCTTACGCTTACTTGATGTACCGTCCCAACAAGGTATTGACTGAAGTCGGTGAACAGCGCCTGGAAGCCATTAAGAACTTTACCGAATTAGGCTCCGGCTTCAAGATTGCGATGCGTGATTTATCGATTCGTGGAGCTGGTAATTTGTTAGGTAAGCAACAACATGGTTTCATCGATTCAGTTGGTTTCGACTTTTATACGCAGATGCTAAACGATGCCGTAGCTAAGAAACGTGGTCACACTAAAGCTGAAAAAACCAACGCTGAAGTCAATTTGGCTTTGGAAGCCTATTTGCCAGCCGACTACATTACGGATCAACGTCAAAAGGTAGAATTATACAAACGGATTCGTCAGATCGATTCAGTCGAAAATTATGCTGAAGTGAAATCAGAATTATTGGATCGGTTCGGTAAATACCCACAAGAAGTCGGCAATCTGCTAGACATCAGTTTGTTGAAGAATTCCTTTGATGAATCATTAGTGAAGAGCGTCGTAATGCGTAACGGCATGATTGCTATCAAGTTTTCTAAGAAAGCTTCAGATTATTTAACTGGAGACTTAGTCTTCAAGTTCTTAGCCAACACGACGATGAAAGCTAAGGTCAATGATAAGAATGGTGAATTTACCATCACCTTGGATTCTGGAAGCGTCAAGAAGGACGAATGGTTCGAACAATTAAAGACGTTTGCTGACAAGATGGCTGAAGGTTTTGACAATTTAAAGAAAGAAAAAATTAAAAACTAATATGCAAAAAGAAGTGTCGAGAGCTATTAAGGGGACTTGGATTTTGACGATTGCCTCATTGTTTTCTGAATTATTGAGTGCAATTTATCGAATTCCATTGCAGAACATCGTTGGGGATCGGGGCTATTTCATTTATCAACAGGTGTATCCCATTTACGGTATTTTCTCCGTATTGGCTCTGTCAGGCTTGCCGGTGGTTATCTCGAAGACGTTTGCTCAACAAGAGACCATGGCTGCTAAGCACAATCTGTTGAAAAAGACTTTCATTATTTTGATGGCTGGATGTTTAACTATTACGGCTTTATTGTGGATGTCATCGCGTTATCTAGCTTTTCTCATGGGGGATCCGAATTTGTATCCTGAAGTGAGAGTTGTGGCATTGACATTTTTATTGGTTCCCTTTGAGGCTAGTTTGCGAGGTTATTTTCAAAGTGACTTAATTATGGAACCGAGTGCAATTTCACAAGTTTCGGAACAGTTTTTCCGAATCGTGATCATCATCGGCAGTGCTTTATTGTTCGGTCATGGAGTATTGGATGTCTATAAGATGGGAACTTTGGCTAACTCGGGTGCTTTTATCGGTGGTTTGTTAGCGGTGGCTATCTTGGTAGTTCACTTCTTGAAAACCCGTAAGTACGATACTGAAGAGAATCCTGATGCGACGATCAAGTTGGAGCATGGTTTGGCTTTGGAGGTAGTTTTGATCGTTGTTTTCACCGGAATCACGATCTTCTATCAATTCATTGACTCCTTTTCGACCTTGCGACTGTTGATGCACGCTGGTATGTTGCGAGATCAAGCTGAGATTCAAAAAGGTATCTTTGATCGTGGGCAACCTCTGTTGCAATTAGGAATTGTTTTATCCTTATCTTTTGTGTCAACAATCATGCCACAATTGAAGGAAAAAAATCGTTTAGAACAAAATAAAGGTACTATTCAAAAGATGGTCCGCGTCTGTTTGTGGCTATCGGTTGCTGAAACGGCTGGACTTATCGCCTTGATGCCACAGATCAACACGATGTTGTTTACAAACGCTAGTGGTTCAAAAACATTGAGTATTTACATGTTGTCGATTTTGATTGTTTCGTTTATCAATCTACTGATAGCAGTAACGAGTGGCGACGACGAAAAAAATGTTCATAAATTAGTCTTGTTCGGGATGTCTTTGGTTGCTAAAGTAGCTTTGAATGTCATCCTAGTGCCGAAATATGGTATTGCCGGTTCAGCCATGGCCACAGTTTTGAGCGAGTGCATTATTTTGTTCGGTATTTTAACGATTTATAATTTTAACCGTGAATTTTTGTCGCTGGATAAAAAATTCATCAAAAACTTGATCAAGACGGGGTTGATCATGGCTATTGCCGTCAAAATCGTCGTCAAGATTTTAACGCTCCACTTTGGCGTAATGACGCGTGCTAACAGTATTTTGATAAATCTGGTTGCTATTCCGATTGGAGCAATCGTTTATCTAAAACTTTCAAAGCGTTGGCATATGTTGGCTAAAGCTGAGTGGGAAATTTTACCGATGGGTAAATATATTACTAAGTTTATGAAAATTGAGGATTAATTATGAGATTAGATAAATATTTAAAAGTAAGTCGTATTATCAAGCGTAGAACTGTCGCTAAAGAGTTTGCTGACAATGGCCGTGCTCTTATCAACGACCGTGTTGCCAAATCATCTAGTGAAGTTTCTGTGGGTGATGTATTAGAATTACACTTTGGTGAAAAGACGATGAAAATTCGCGTGCTTAACATCAAAGAAACAACTAAAAAAACTGATTCAGTGGATATGTACGAAGAAGTTTAAAGTTCAAAATTTAAAATTAGAAATAGATTAAAATTAACAATTTGCTTATTCAAATAATCGCTTAAACTTGTTATACTCAAAGTAATCATTTCTAGGGGAGTAGTGGTATGGAAGTACATAAACTAAATTCTAACGTTTCTGTATTACAACCGAAAAAATCACAAACTCCGAAACCTAATCACAACAATCATGCCAAGGTAGTTCATCGGCGGCGGATTTTGTTGATAGGAATCGTTTTTGCGATTATTGTGGTTGTTTTTGGCGTTCAAATTTTTAATGCTCACCGAACATATGCCAATACGATGGAACAAATAGAAATTAGCAATCAGAAGTTGACCAAGCAAAAAGCCACGCAAAGGGACTTGAAGCTAGAAGTTAGTCAACTTCACAACACGAATTATTTGGAAAAATATATCCGCGAGAAATACATGTATAGTAAACCAGGCGAGCAGATCTATAACTTACCTGATGACGTTAAGACCACTACGATTCAAAAATAGGGAAAGGAATTATTTTTAATTAGATGACAGTTGAAGTAGGAGCTAAAACAGAAGGTAAAGTTACCGGAATTACAAACTTTGGGGCATTCGTTGACCTTGGAGAAGGACAAAGCGGAATGGTGCACATCAGTGAAGTCGCTGACGGATACGTTAAGGATATTCACGATGTGTTAACTGTCGGTGATACAGTTAAGGTTTTAGTTCTTAGTGAAAAAGACCACAAGATCGCACTATCGATCAAACAAGCATCAGATAAGTCAAAGCCAAAGTATCATTCACATCGTTCATATGATCGTAATGATCACAACAGCAGAAAACCACAACAACACAAGCCAGAAAGTTTCGACGACATGATGTCAGGCTTCATGAAGGAAAGTGAAGAACGACTAAGCGTTATTAAGAAGAACACTGAAGGCAAACGTGGTGGCCGTGGCGGACGCCGTAGCTAAGACAATATATCAGGTTGGGACTATTTTAATTCAAGGGGGATCAAATGGAACTTGATAATAGGATTATAGGTACCGTTAGAAAAACTTTGAAACGATATCGGGCCCAAAGAGTTTTAATAGCTGTTTCTGGTGGCGTCGATTCAATGGTTTTGTTGGAAGTCGTCGCGCAGATCTTGCCACCGGAACGATTTGGAGTCGTCAATGTCGATCACGACCTGCGAAAAGAAAGT
This sequence comes from Companilactobacillus mindensis DSM 14500, assembly GCF_001434275.1. Lineage (GTDB taxonomy): Bacteria > Bacillota > Bacilli > Lactobacillales > Lactobacillaceae > Companilactobacillus > Companilactobacillus mindensis. The sequence continues at coordinate 9,418 of NZ_AZEZ01000073.1, forward strand.
GCTTCGGAAGTAAAATTCGTGCAGGATCATTGTTTAAAAAATGGCTACCAGTTCTTCACAACTAAGTGGCAAGATAAGCCAGTCGATGATATCGGTATGGAAGCTGCCGCTAGAGAGTTTCGTTATGGATTTTTTAAGGAAATAATGACCGCAAATAACTTCGATACGTTGTTAACAGCCCATCATGGCAACGATTTGGCGGAGAATATTTTAATGAAGATGATTCGCTCGGGCAATGCATATGAAGTCGTTAGTTTAAAAGAACAGCGTCCTTTTGCCAACGGTCAGATCGTACGGCCGCTGTTGAGCTTTGCCAAAAAGGAATTGAGTGAATATGCCGATATTCACAATATTAAACATGTTCAGGATGAAACTAATTTTGACAATATTACGATGCGCAATCGTTTAAGAAATAATATTTTCCCTGAACTGCAAAAAGAAAATGGGCAGCTATTGCCACACTTTCGTTTCTTCGAACAACAGTTGATTGCATTGATCGACTTGGCTAAGCAACAATTTGAACAAATTGAACAGGCGATGGAGCTGACGAAAAAAGACCAATCGATCACCGGCTTGATTGCCCCCGTATTAGCTTTGAATACTGAACAGCAAACGTTGTTTTGGGGGAACTTTTTTACGAAAAGTCAGTTGGATGTGACGATCAGTAACCGTCAGATCGATCAGATCATCGAGATAGTCAGTGGCAATGAAGCTAATGCTTCAATCAATTTGGAAGATTCGTGGCAATTCATTAGAAGTTATGACCGTTTCGTGATCAAAAAGACGATGCCTCGTAATTTAACAACGGTGGATTTGAAATTAGGACAGAGTGAAACTTTCGGTCAAAAAAAAGTGACTGTCAGTGAGAATGAAACTGATTTTGATTTAACGGTTGCAAAGATCCCTCAAAAAATCACCTTACGAACGCGTAGGGATGGCGACAAACTCTTGTTATCCAATGGTCAGCATCAGAAATTGAGCAAGCGTTTTATAAATGAAAAAATACCTGGATACAAACGAGATAATTATTTAGTTTTATTATTTGATAATCAGATAGTATGGGTTGAAAAAATCTATAATTTAAGCGATTATTTAAAAAAAGGTAATAACCATTACCAAATTAACTTGACTGAGGTAAAAGGATGAATTCAGATATTGAAAAAGTTTTAGTTTCACAAGAAGAAATTGAAAAAGCCAATGTTCGTCTTGGAAAAGAACTAACAGAGGAGTATCGTGGCAAAAATCCGTTGTTCGTCTGTATTTTACGCGGAGCTGCTATGTTCATGATGGATCTAGTTAAGCACGTTGACATCGAAATGGAATACGACTTCATGGATGTTTCTAGTTACGGTGGTGAAAATACTACAACTACTGGAGACGTTCGGATTATCAAGGACTTGGATACGTCGTTACGTGATCGCGATGTAGTGATCGTTGAAGATATCATTGATACTGGATATACCTTGGATCGTTTGACAGAATTGTTTAACGCTCGTCATGCTAAGTCGATCAAAATCGTTTCATTCTTGGACAAACCGGCTCGCCGAATCAAGCACGTGAAGGTTGATTACGTCGGAGTTCAGATTCCAGATGAATTCGTTGTAGGCTACGGAATGGACTACAATGAGCATTATCGTAATTTAGGTTATGTTGGGGTCTTAAAGCCAGAGGTATATACTACAAAATAATTAAGTTAGAGTTACAATTATTATTGTGTTACTGTTCACCAATGTTACAATATGTAACGTCTAAGTGATTTAGGAGGAAATGTATGAAAAATAATCGAAATAGGTTAATCAATAATAGCCTGTTTTACATCTTGCTCTTCGTTGTTTTGGTCCTTGCAGCAAGTTGGTTTGCTGGTGGTCAATCCTCAGACCAATCAAAGACGCTAAGCCAAGACCAATTCATCACACAATTGAAGCAAGGCAAAGTGAAGAACTTCAAATTAGAACCTATTGGGGGAGCTTATCAAGTAACTGGTGAATACAAGAAAGCTCAAAAAGCTGAAACAACACGTTCTGTGTCTCTTTTCAGCCGTACTCAAGCTACAAGTTCTACTGAAGTAACTTCTTTCAGTTCAACTGTTTTGCCTAACAATGACACGTTGAAAATGATCAACAATGCCGCGATGTCCAAGGGAGTCAAGACTACTGCTGCTCCTAAGTCACAATCGGGACAATGGATATCATTGATCTTGACGGTGATTGTTCCGTTTGCATTATTCTTCTTTATCATCTTTGCGATGATGGGTCGTGGAGGCCAAGGTGGTGGCGCTAACCGTGTCATGAACTTTGGTAAGTCCAAGGTCAAACCTGAAGATCCTAAGAAAAATAAAGTTAGATTTTCTGATGTTGCCGGTGCCGAAGAAGAAAAGCAAGAACTTGTCGAAGTTGTTGAATTTCTAAAAGATCCAAGAAAATTCGTTTCTCTAGGTGCTAGAATACCGGCCGGTGTTCTTCTAGAGGGACCTCCCGGGACTGGTAAAACTTTACTAGCTAAGGCTGTTGCTGGTGAAGCTAAAGTTCCTTTCTACTCAATCTCTGGTTCAGATTTCGTTGAAATGTTCGTTGGTGTTGGTGCATCACGTGTTCGTGATTTGTTCGAAAACGCCAAAAAAGACGCTCCATCAATCATCTTCATCGATGAAATTGATGCTGTCGGTCGTCAACGTGGTTCTGGTACCGGTGGTGGTAACGATGAACGTGAACAAACTCTTAACCAATTATTGATCGAAATGGATGGATTTACAGGTAACGAAGGTGTTATCGTTATGGCTGCTACTAACCGTTCTGATGTCCTTGATCCTGCCTTGTTACGTCCAGGTCGATTCGATAGAAAGATTCTTGTTGGTCGTCCTGACGTTAAGGGTCGTGAAGCTATCCTTAAAGTTCACGCTCGTAACAAACCATTTACAGATGATGTAGATCTAAAAGCAATTGCTCAACAAACTCCAGGATTCGCTGGTGCTGATCTAGAAAACTTACTTAACGAAGCTGCCTTAGTTGCTGCTAGACGTGGTAAGCAAAAGATCGATCCAACTGATCTTGATGAAGCTGAAGACCGTGTTATCGCTGGTCCTGCCAAGAGAAATCGTGTTGTTCCTGAAGAAGAACGTCACACGGTTGCATATCACGAAGCTGGACACGCCTTGATCGGTTTAGTATTGAGTGATTCAAGAGTTGTTAGAAAGGTTACCATCGTACCTCGTGGACGTGCCGGCGGTTACGCTATCATGCTTCCTAAGGATGATCAAAACCTTGCAACTAAGAAAGAATTGAACGAACAAATCACTGGTTTACTTGGTGGACGTACTGCCGAAGAAATTATCGTCGGTCAACCTTCATCAGGTGCTTCAAACGATTTCGAGCAAGCTACACAAATCGCCCGTACGATGGTTACTGAATACGGTATGACTGACAAGCTTGGTACAGTTCAACTCGAAAAGAATGGTCAACCATTTAGTGGTGGTAACTATCGTCAACTACCTTCATATTCAGAAGATACTGCGAAAGCTATTGACCAAGAAGTTAAACGTATTATCGATGAAGATCACGAACGTGCTCGAGAAATTATCGAAACACACCGTGAACAACATAAGATTATTGCTGAAGCCTTATTGAAGTATGAAACACTTGATGAAAAGGAAATCTTGAGCTTGTATAACACTGGTAAGATGCCAGCTAACGATCCAAACCAAGAATTCCCAAGTGAAAGTGCTGCAACCTTCGAACAAGCAAAGAAGGCCGCTGAAGCTAAAGATGTTGCTAGACAAAAGACTGAAGAATCAAATAACGAAACTCCAAAGACTGACAATGATGGTCTTGACGAGAAGACTTATCCTTCAGAACAAGATGGCAAGTCAACTGATGAAACTAAATCAGACACTGACAAGTCAGATGATAACGGTTCTGATGATTCAACAGACGATACAAATAACAACAACGATAATGACAATAATAAAGATAATCAATAAGAAAAAGCGACTCTTACGAGTCGCTTTTTTGAACGGAGGAAAACATATATGACTGATACTTTGACAAAAGCCATCTCTAAGGACGGTAAATTTAGAGCCTACGTTGTCAACGCAACTGAAACGATCCAGGAGGCTCAAAAAAGACATGATACTTGGAGAAATTCTAGTGCTGCCTTAGGTAGAACCATGATCGGTTCAATGTTAGTTGCCACTTCAACTTTGAAAGAAGATGAAGTTTTGACGACTAGAGTTCAAGGCGACGGACCAGTTGGTGCTATTGTCGTTGATGCAGATGCTCAAGGAAATGTTAAAGGTTACATCTCTAATCCCCATGTGAGTTTAAAAGCACGTGAAGATGGCCACATTGATGTAGCGGCAGCTGTTGGTACCAAAGGTATGCTCAGTATTACTAAAGATCTACACATGAAGGAACCATTTACAGGCCAAGTGCCATTGGTTTCCGGCGAGATCGGCATGGACTTTACATATTACATGGCCAAATCAGAACAAATTCCTTCAGCTATTGGTGTTTCAGTTTTCGTAACGCCAAATGAAACGGTTGGTGCCGCAGGTGGTTTCATGATTCAAACATTGCCAGGAGCAACTGACAAAGATATTTCTCAAATTGAAGCTAATTTAAAAGTCGTTCCTAATCTTTCAACTCTCCTTAATGAAGGTTTGAGTAACCAAGATATTATGGATAAGATCATGAACGGTATTGAAATGAAATATCTTCAAGATATGCCGGTTCAATTCAAATGCGATTGTTCCAAAGATAGATTTTCTAAATCTTTAGCAACTTTATCCAAAGACCAATTGCAATCAATGATCGATGAAGATCATGGTGCTGAAGCTGTCTGCAAATTCTGTGGCAACAAGTATGAATTTTCCGAAGCTGAATTACAAAAAATTCTTTCCGAAAAGAAATAATGATATTTGCCATGTGAATGGTTAATTTGTTATTATTGCAAGTTGTAATTGAAAAATAGAGGTACAAAGAATGGAATGGAAAATCGGTGACGTTACAATTCCTAATCAAATTGTCGTCGCACCCATGGCTGGAGTAACTAACTCGGCTTTTAGAGTCACGGCTAAAGAGTTTGGTGCCGGTTTGGTCGTCTGTGAAATGATCAGTGACCAAGGTATCAAATATCGGAATGCTAAAACCTTGGGTATGATGTTTGTCGATCCTAAAGAACATCCTGTCAGCATTCAAATTTTTGGTGGAACCAAAGAATCTCTCGTGCAAGCGGCTCGATATGTGGCTGAAAATACAGCGGCTGATATTATCGATATCAACATGGGTTGCCCGGTCAAAAAGGTAACCAAAATTGGCGCTGGCTCGAGTTGGTTAAAAGACCCTGACAAGTTATACGATGCTGTCAAGGCAGTCAGCTCGGCTATTGATAAGCCTTTGACAGTTAAGATGCGAACCGGTTGGGATGATGACCATATTTTGGCTGTTGAAAATGCTTTGGCAGCCCAAGAAGCCGGAGCTAAAGCTATTGCTATGCATGGACGGACGAAAACCCAAATGTATACGGGACATGCGAACTGGGATATTTTACACGAAGTCGCCCAGCACCTCACAGTTCCGTTTATGGGCAATGGCGATGTGAAAACGCCACAGGATGCTAAAAAGATGCTCGATGAAGTGGGAGCTGACGCCGTTATGGTCGGCCGAGCCGTTCTAGGTAATCTTTGGCGCCTCAATGAAATGAAGCATTATTTGGATACTGGCGAGATGCTTTCTGAACCAACTGTTGCAGAAAAAATTAATATTGCTAAACTTCAACTGCAACGTCTGGTAGACTTAAAAGGTGAGCATGTTGGTGTTCCAGAATTTCGTCAACAGGCAGCATATTATCTAAAGGGGATTCCCCATGCAGTCAGAACTCGTGCTAAAGTAGTGAATGTAAATACAATGCAAGAAGTTTTTGATGCTTTAGATGAATTTGTTGAAAGTTACGAAAAACGAGAAGCGAGATCTTCAAAAATTTCGTAGACAGGGGGAAAAATTTTGAGTAACGAAAATAAGAAAAAGCAACTTACTAAAGAAGATATAAAAAAAGCTAGAGTCATGAATGACCAATTGAAGGTCAGACGCGATAAACTTCAAGAACTTTATGATGAAGGCGTTGATCCATTTGGTTCAAGATTCGAAAGAACTGCTTTGGCTCAAGATATTCATGAAAAGTACGGCGACGAAGATAAGGAAGTTCTTGAAGAACAAGACTTACCAGTTGTTATTGCCGGACGTATGATGACAAAACGTGGAAAAGGTAAAGTTGGTTTTGCTGACATCCGCGACCGTTCTGGTAAGATTCAGATCTATGTCAGAAAAGACGTTGTTGGTGAAGAAAACTATCACATTTTCAAACGTTCTGATATCGGTGATCACTTGGGTATCCACGGTGAAATTATGAAGACAGATATGGGTGAATTGACTGTCAAAGCTACTCACGTCACAATGCTTTCTAAATCACTTCGTCCATTGCCTGACAAGTATCATGGTTTGACTAACGTTGAACAAATTTATCGTCAAAGATATTTGGATCTTATTGCTAACCAAGATAGTTTTGAACGTTTCAAGAAACGTACTAAGATCATTTCAGCTGTACGTGAATACTTAGACGGTGAAGGTTTCATGTCAGTTGAAACTCCTGTCTTAAATACTCAAGCCGGTGGTGCTAGTGCTCGTCCATTTATCACTCACCACAACGCTATGGATATGACAATGTATCTTCGTATCGCTTTGGAACTACCTTTGAAGAGATTGATCGTGGGTGGTTTTGAACGTGTTTACGAAATTGGTCGTGCTTTCCGTAACGAAGGTATGGATACACAACACAACCCTGAATATACATCACTAGAAACATATGCTGCATACTGGGACATGACTGACGTCATGAAAGAAGTCGAAGGTATGTTCAGACACGCTGCCGAAAAAGCTAACGGTACGCAAAAGGTTACTTATCAAGGTGAAGAAGTCGACTTGTCTAAGCCTTTCAAACGTATCAAGATGGTTGATGCTATTAAAGAACAAACTGGTATCGACTTCAGTCAAGATATGGACCTTGAAACAGCTCGTAAATATGCTGACGAAAAAGGCGTTCACTACGAAGACTTCTGGGGTGTTGGTCACATCATCGCTGAATTCTTCGAAGAGTTCGTTGAAGATACTTTGAAGCAACCTACATTCGTTTACGAATATCCTTTGGAAGTTTCACCATTGGCTAAGAAGTCAAAGGACAATCCTAAATTTACTGATCGTTTTGAAGTTTATATCTTAGGTCACGAATTTGGAAATGCCTTTACCGAATTGAATGATCCAATCGATCAAAAGGAACGTTTCGAAGCACAAGCTAAGGAACGTGAAGAAGGTAACGACGAGGCTGAACCTATCGACGAAGATTACGTTGAAGCCATGGAATATGGTATGCCACCAACAGGTGGACTAGGAATTGGTATCGATCGTTTGGTCATGCTATTGACAGATGCTCCATCAATTCGTGATGTTATCTTGTTCCCAACTATGAGACCAGAAGACAACACAAATAACGAAGAATAATTAATATATTAAGAATCAGGACATTTTAGTTCTGGTTCTTTTTTTATTGGAAGAAGGCAAGTATAAAAGAATCAAACTGCAGAAAGAACTAAGCTCTGAAATCGGCAATGAATTTAATTCAAAAAAATCTAAAATTTTTGTTGACTTAGATTATAGTCAAACGGTATACTAATATAGTTGTTTCGAACAGGAAACATATGGAGGATTAGCTCAGCTGGGAGAGCATCTGCCTTACAAGCAGGAGGTCACAGGTTCGATCCCTGTATCCTCCATTAAGCAATTTGCTTAATGGAATTTCAATAAGTATTTTGCGGGTGTGGCGGAATTGGCAGACGCGCTAGATTTAGGTTCTAGTGTCCAGTGGACATGAAGGTTCAAGTCCTTTCACCCGTATGAATTTGTTCTTGCAAAAGAATGAATTAAGAGTATTATGTTAATTGTTGTTGACATAATGCCGACTTAGCTCAGTTGGCAGAGCACCTGTCTTGTAAACAGGGGGTCGGAGGTTCGAATCCTCTAGTCGGCATGTTTTAAATTTTAATGCGGAAGTAGTTCAGTGGTAGAACATCACCTTGCCATGGTGGGGGTCGCGGGTTCGAATCCCGTCTTCCGCTTTAGAGATTTGAAAAATTAAAAAGGGTAATTAATTCTAATATAGGATTGATTACCTTTTTTCGTTCTCTAAAAAAAATTAAACTAAGTCAAATTGGAAATTCTATTTGGCTATATTAATTCGCTGAATGTGTTAGGATTCTAGTGAAAGACAGTTATAATTGGGATATTAATTATCTGATTTGGTTTTATAAGGTTAATTAATTGCTTTTTTTTGAAACACAATTATACTTTCTAAACAGACACTTAAAAAGTAGAGGTAACATTAATGGACAAAGTATTTACCGAAAGCGCCAAAAATGCACTTGTGTTAGCACAAGAACAAGCTAAAACATTTCACCATAATGCTGTTGGGACTGAACATATCTTACTCGGCCTAACGATGGAAAATGATGGTATCGCCGGTATTACTTTGAGAGATCTAGCTGTGAGTGATCGAGATGTTGAAGAGGAGATTGAACATCTGACAGGTTATGGAGATGTCTCATCTAATACCGCTAAAGGAATTTACCTACCTTATTCTCCTAAGGGACAATTAATTTTAAGCGATGCAGAAGAAGTTTCTAATGCTTATAAAGCTAACCGCATCGGAACTGAACATATTTTATTGGCCATCCTCGATGACGCTGATAATTTGGCTAACCGCATCCTAGTTAATTTAGGATTGAGCTTGGCTAAAACTAAATCATTACTATTGAATAAAATGGGCATGTCCAACAAGGCTGCACGTCGCAGTGGTTTTGGCTCAAGCCTAGCAAACAAACAAAAGAAGCAACAAACTCAAGCCGGTGGCACACCAACCCTTGATTCTTTGGCTCGTGATCTAACAAAGATGGCTTCTGACAACCAAATCGACCCTGTTATTGGTCGTAAGGAAGAAGTCGAAAGAACTATCCAGATCCTCAGTCGTAGAACGAAGAACAATCCTGTTTTAGTAGGGGAACCCGGCGTTGGTAAAACGGCAATTGCCGAAGGTTTGGCAATTGCTATTGTCAAAAAAGAAGTTCCACTTGATATGCAAAACAAGCGAATCATGATGCTTGATATGGGCTCATTGGTTGCCGGTACTAAGTATCGTGGTGAGTTTGAAGACCGTTTGAAGAAGATTATTGAAGAAATTTATCAAGATAAACACGTTATCTTGTTCATTGATGAGTTGCACACTTTGATCGGTGCCGGTGGTGCTGAAGGAGCAATCGATGCTTCTAACATTTTGAAGCCTGCTTTGGCTCGTGGTGAATTGCAATTGATCGGTGCTACAACTTCAAATGAGTACCAAAAGTACATTGAAAAAGATACAGCCTTAGAACGTCGTTTCGCTAAGGTTCACGTTGAAGAGCCTACAGCAAAAGATTCAGTTAAAATCTTGGAAGGTTTACGTCCTAGATATGAACAACACCACGGTTTGACTATTTCTGATGAAGCCGTTGAAGCTGCAGTACGTCTTTCAACACGTTACTTGACGAACCGTTTCTTGCCTGATAAGGCGATCGATTTGATGGATGAGGCTTCGGCTAAAGTTAGAATCCACAATGTTTCTAAGAACAACAAGTTAGAAGAACTAACGGATCAATCAATGAAATTGTTGAGCGACAAAAACGATGCTATTTTAAACCAAGATTTTGAAAAGGCTGCTAAGATCCGTGAACAAGAACAAGACGTTCAAGCAGAATTGGCTAAACTCAAGAATAAGAAGACTGGTGCTAATAAGAAACCAGTTGTTACAGCCGACGATATTGCCGAAGTTATCGCTCAATGGACTGGTGTTCCAGTCAAACAGATCACTAAGAAGGAAAGCGAACGTCTACTTAACCTCGAAAAGGAACTTCATAAGCGTGTGATTGGCCAAAACGATGCCATCAATGCTGTTTCTCGTGCCATTCGTCGTGCCAGAAGCGGTATGAAGGATCCTGACCGTCCAATTGGTTCCTTCATGTTCCTTGGACCTACTGGTGTTGGTAAGACGGAACTAGCTAAGTCGATTGCTGAAGTGATGTTTGGTTCTGAAGACAACTTGATCCGTGTAGATATGTCTGAATACATGGAACAATACAGTACTTCTAAATTGATCGGTTCAGCTCCAGGTTACGTTGGTTTTGACGAAGGTGGACAATTGACAGAAAAGGTCAGAAATGAACCTTATTCAGTTGTTTTACTTGATGAAGTTGAAAAAGCTCATCCAGATGTCTTCAATATTCTTTTACAAGTTCTAGATGATGGTATTTTAACTGATGCCAAGGGTCGTAAAGTTGATTTCCGTAACACGATTATCATCATGACTTCTAACTTGGGCGCAAGATCACTTGAGGAAGATAAGTCAGTTGGTTTCGGTGCTAAAGATGTTCACGACGACTACAAGGAAATGCAAGAACGAATCAATGCTGAATTGAAGAAGTTCTTCCGTCCCGAGTTCTTGAACCGTATCGATGAAACAATCATCTTCAAGTCTCTAAACAAAGAACAACTCAAGGCGATTGCTAAGATCATGAGCAGCAACTTGAGAAAACGTTTGGCTGAAAGAGAAATTAAGCTAGATATTTCTCCAAGTGCTTACAATGATTTAGTTAAGGATGGTTACAATCCAGAGTATGGTGCTCGTCCAATGAGAAGGACCATCCAAAGAGAAATCGAAGACCCAGTGAGTGAACAACTCTTAATGGGCAAAGTTAAAGCTGGCGATGCCATCAAAGTTGGTTCGAAGAAGGGTAAGTTGACTGTGACAGTCGATCACCCAGAAGACAAAAAGGCTTTAGCTCATCAAAAGTAATATGCTCAAGTATTGACATGGATAATTCATGAGAGTATTATGTTTTTTGAGATTCAAAGTTCAAATCGCAGATCACGATCTATTGTCCGTGGTTATGCTAAATAAAAAACACAAAAATAGATAATTGATTCTATTTTTGGTTTTTTTTTGCCTAAAAACAGATTAAAAAAACGTTTTCATGCAATTGTAACCAAATTGTAATATTTGTTTGGTCTGGGTTTGAACAAATTATATGTTGAGGTGAAAAATTTGACTTATCATAACGTTAATTATGGTGCACACCGTGTTCGTCGTAGTTATGCAAAGATCAAGGAAGTACTTCCACTGCCAAATTTAATTGACATCCAAACAAACTCTTATAACTGGTTCTTAGATGAAGGACTAAAAGATATGTTTGACGATATTATGCCAATTGATGACTTTGCTGGAAACCTTTCTTTGGAATATGTCGATTACAAATTACTAGAACCAAAATATACTGTTGAAGAAGCAAGAGCACATGATGCTAACTACTCAGCACCATTACATGTAACTCTTAAGTTGACTAATCATGAAACTGGTGAAATCAAGACTCAAGATGTCTTCTTTGGTGATTTCCCTATCATGACTGATGAAGGTACTTTCATCATCAACGGTGCCGAACGTGTTATTGTTTCCCAATTAGTACGTTCACCTGGTATTTATTACAATCAAGATACTGATAAAAACGGCCGTGTAAACTTCGGTACAACTGTTATTCCTAACCGTGGTGCATGGTTGGAATTTGAAACAGATGCCAAGGGTCTAGGCTACGTAAGAATCGATAGAACTAGAAAACTTCCTATTTCAGAATTGATCCGTGTACTTGGTTTCGGTGAAGATTCAGAAATCTTGGACATTTTCGGTGATAACGATACTTTGAACCTTACACTTGAAAAAGATGTCTTCAAAAATGCTGACAGTGGCGACACACGTGTTGAAGAAGCATTGAAGGATGTTTACGACAGACTTCGTCCTGGTGAACCTAAGACAGCCGACAGTTCTCGTTCATTGCTTTATGCTAGATTCTTTGACCCACGTCGTTACGATTTAGCTCCTGTTGGTCGTTACAAGATCAATAAGAAGTTGAACCTTAAAACAAGACTTATGAATAAGACTTTGGCTGAAACACTTGCTGATCCAGATACTGGTGAGGTTATTTTGGCTAAAGATACTTTAATTGATCGCGATGCTATGAGTAAGTTGTCTCCATATCTTGAAAGAGATGACTTCAAGACTGTTTCATTACAACCCGCTGAAGAAGCTGTTTTGACAGATCCTGTTAATGTTCAAATCATTAAAGTATATTCAGAAGCTGACAATGAAAAAGTAGTTAATATCATTGGTAATGGCCACATTCCTGCTGAAAACCGTACAATTACACCTGCTGATATCTTAGCTGGTATCAATTACTTCCTTAACTTGAAGGAAGACATCGGTACAACAGATGATATTGATCACTTGGGTAACCGTCGTATTCGTTCAGTCGGTGAATTGCTACAAAACCAATTCCGTATTGGTCTATCACGTATGGAACGTGTTGTACGTGAAAGAATGTCAATTCAAGACTCAGCTACAGTTACACCACAACAATTGATCAACATTAGACCAGTTGTTGCTTCAATCAAGGAATTCTTCGGTTCATCACAACTATCACAATTCATGGATCAGACAAACCCACTTGGAGAACTAGAACACAAGCGTCGTCTATCTGCCCTTGGACCTGGTGGTTTGACTCGTGACCGTGCCGGATATGAAGTTCGTGATGTTCACTATACTCACTATGGTCGTATGTGTCCTATCGAAACTCCTGAAGGTCCTAATATCGGACTTATCAATAACTTGGCTTCATACGCTATCATCAACAAGTATGGTTTCATCGAAACACCATATCGTCGTGTTTCATGGGATACACACAAAGTTACCGACAAAATCGATTACTTGACTGCTGATGAAGAAGATAACTACGTTGTTGCTCAGGCCAATACTCCATTGACTGATGATGGTTCTTTCGTTGACAACACGATCTTGGCTCGTCACAAGGATGACAACATCGAAACAACTCCAGAAAAAGTCGATTACATGGATGTTTCTCCACGACAAGTAGTTTCTGTTGCTACTGCATGTATTCCTTTCTTGGAAAACGATGATTCTAACCGTGCCTTGATGGGTGCCAACATGCAACGTCAAGCTGTTCCTTTGATCAATCCACACGCACCACTTGTTGGTACAAGTATGGAATACATTGCTGCCCACGATTCTGGTGCTGCTTTGTTAGCTGATCACGATGGTACAGTTGAATATGTTGATGCTAAGAAAGTTACTATCAAACGTGACGAAGATGGCACAACTGACGATTATAAAGTTACTAAATTCCGTCGTTCAAATAACGGTAAATCATACAACCAAAGACCTATCGTCCGTAAGGGTGAAAAGGTTAAGAAGGGTGACATCATCTGTGATGGTCCTGCTATGGAAAACGGTGAATTAGCTTTGGGTCAAAACCCACTTATCGCCTTCATGACATGGAACATGTACAACTATGAAGATGCTATCGTTCTTTCAGAAAAATTAGTGCGTGAAGATGCTTATACTTCAATTCATATTGAAGAGTACGAATCAGAAGCACGTGATACAAAACTTGGACCTGAAGAAATCACACGTGAAATTCCTAACGTTGGTGAAGATTCATTGAAGGATCTTGACGAATTCGGAATTATCCGTATTGGTGCCGAAGTTCGTGATGGCGATATCTTAGTTGGTAAAGTTACACCTAAGGGTGTTACAGAATTATCAGCCGAAGAAAGACTATTGCACGCTATCTTTGGTGAAAAGGCCCGTGAAGTTCGTGATACTTCACTTCGTGTACCACATGGTGGTGGCGGTATTATCCAAGATGTTAAGGTATTTACTCGTGAAGCCGGCGACGAACTTGATCCTGGTGTCAACATGCTTGTTCGTGTTTACATCGCTCAAAAACGTAAGATCCAAGTTGGTGACAAGATGTCTGGACGTCATGGTAACAAGGGTACTGTTTCAATCGTTGTACCTGAAGAAGATATGCCATACATGCCAGATGGTACTCCAGTAGATATTCTACTTAACCCAATGGGTGTTCCATCACGTATGAATATCGGACAAGTTCTTGATCTTCACTTAGGTATGGCTGCTAGAAAACTTGGCATCCATGTTGCAACACCTGTTTTCGATGGTGTTAGTGATGACGAACTTTGGGATATTGTTAAAGAAGCTGATATGGATTCAGATGGTAAGTCGATTCTTTATGATGGACGTACTGGTGAACCATTCAAGAACCGTGTTTCTGTTGGTGTCATGTACTACTTGAAACTAGCTCACATGGTTGATGATAAGCTACACGCTCGTTCAATCGGACCTTACTCACTTGTTACTCAACAACCACTTGGTGGTAAAGCACAATTTGGTGGTCAGAGATTTGGTGAAATGGAAGTTTGGGCTCTTGAAGCTTATGGTGCCGCATATACACTCCAAGAAATCTTGACATACAAGTCAGATGATATTGTTGGTCGTGTTAAGACTTATGAGGCTATCGTTAAGGGTGAAAGTATTCCTAAGCCTGGTGTTCCTGAATCATTCCGTGTTCTTGTCAAAGAATTACAAGCTCTTGGACTAGACATGAAGGTTCTCGATTCACACAAGAAAGAAATTGAACTTAGAGATATGGATGATGACGAAGATGCTGTAAGTGTCGATGCTCTATCTAAATTCGCTAAGGAACAAGAACAAAAACGCGCTGAAGAAGAAGCTAAAAAGTTGGAAGCATCAAAAGATTCAACTGAAACTAGTACAAAATCAGAAAACTAGTCAAAACTTTAGGGAGGTTACCTTTTGATAGACGTTAATAAATTCGAAAGTATGCAAATTGGTTTAGCATCTCCGGACAAGATTCGTAGTTGGTCTTATGGAGAAGTTAAGAAACCAGAAACTATCAACTACCGTACTTTGAAACCAGAAAAAGATGGTCTATTCGATGAAAGAATTTTCGGACCAACTAAAGACTGGGAATGTGCCTGTGGTAAGTACAAACGTATCCGTTATAAGGGTATTGTTTGTGACCGTTGTGGTGTTGAAGTTACTCGTTCAAAGGTTCGTCGTGAACGTATGGCTCATATCGAACTAGCTGCC
Source organism: Companilactobacillus mindensis DSM 14500 (assembly GCF_001434275.1). Classification (GTDB taxonomy): domain Bacteria; phylum Bacillota; class Bacilli; order Lactobacillales; family Lactobacillaceae; genus Companilactobacillus; species Companilactobacillus mindensis. Next base: position 24,526 of record NZ_AZEZ01000073.1, read on the forward strand.
CCTGTATCACACATCTGGTACTTTAAGGGTATCCCATCACGTATGGGACTTGTTTTGGACATGAGTCCAAGAAACTTGGAAGAAGTAATCTACTTTGCATCATACGTAGTTATCGACCCAGGTGATACAGATCTAGAAAAGAAACAATTATTAACTGAAACTGAATATCGTAAGAAACGTGAAGAATTTGGTAACAAGTTCGTTGCTAAGATGGGTGCCGAAGGTATTCGTGATTTACTTAGCCAAGTTGATATGGATACTGAAGTTAAAGAATTACGTGAAACATTGAAGTCTGCTCAAGGCCAAAAACGTACACGTGCAATCAGACGTTTGGATATCCTCAGTGCTTTCCAAAAGTCAGGTAACAAACCTGATTGGATGGTAATGGAAGCAATTCCTGTTATCCCACCTGACTTGCGTCCAATGGTTCAACTTGAAGGTGGCCGTTTCGCTACTTCTGATTTGAACGATTTGTACCGTCGTGTTATTAACCGTAACAACCGTTTGAAGAGATTGTTGGATCTACATGCTCCTAACATCATCGTTCAAAACGAAAAACGTATGTTGCAAGAAGCTGTTGATGCCTTGATCGATAATGGTCGTCGTGGCCGTCCTGTTACAGGACCTGGTAACCGTCCATTGAAGTCACTTTCTCACATGCTTAAAGGTAAGCAAGGACGTTTCCGTCAAAACTTACTTGGTAAACGTGTTGATTATTCAGGACGTTCAGTTATCGATGTTGGACCTACATTGAAGTTCTATCAATGTGGACTTCCTCGTGAAATGGCTTTGGAATTGTTCAAGCCATTCGTTATGCATGAACTTGTTAAACGTGAAATTGCTTCTAACGTTAAAAATGCTAGAAGAAAGATCGACCGTCAAGATGATGACATTTGGGATGTACTAGAAGACGTTATCAAAGAACGTCCAGTATTACTTAACCGTGCCCCTACACTTCACAGACTTGGTATTCAAGCCTTTGAACCTGTATTGGTTGATGGTAAGTCAATGCGTTTGCACCCACTTGCTTGTGAAGCTTACAATGCCGATTTCGATGGGGATCAGATGGCTATCCACGTTCCTCTATCAGACGAAGCCCAAGCTGAAGCTCGTATGTTGATGCTTGCTGCTCACCATATTCTTGCTCCTAAAGATGGTAAGCCTATCGTTACTCCTTCACAGGATGTTGTTTTAGGTAACTACTATCTAACAATTGAAACAAGACATATGACTGGTGAAGGTAAGATCTTCAAGGATGCTAATGAAGTTCAAACTGCACTTCTAAATGGTGATATTCACTATCACACAAGAATTGGTATTGCTGTTTCATCAATGCCTAACAAGCCATTCAAGGATGAAGAACGTAACAAGATCATGATTACCTCTGTTGGTAAAGTTATCTTTAACGAAATTCTTCCTGAAGACTTCCCATACTTAAACGAACCAACTGATGACAACTTGATGCACGGCGTTCCTGACAAGTACTTCCTTGGTAAAGGGGAAGACATTCACCAACGTCTTGATGAAATGGATCTAATCGACCCATTGAAGAGTGGATACCTTTCAGATATCATCGCTCAAGTATTCAAGATCTACCGTGTTCAAAGAACATCATCACTACTTGATGACATGAAGACATTGGGTTACACAATTTGTACATTGTCTGGTTTAACAGTCGGTGTTACAGATGTTCCTAACTTGACTCAAAAACCTGAAATCATCGAAAAAGCCCACAAACAAGTTGCTTCAATTTCTAAGCAATTCCGTCGTGGACTAATTACGGATGCTGAACGACACGATCGTGTTATTAGTGTTTGGAACGATACAAAGGATGAAATTCAACAATTGTTGATCGACTCATTTGATCCTACCAACCCTATCTCAATGATGTCTGATTCCGGTGCCCGTGGTAACATCTCAAACTTTACGCAACTAGCTGGTATGCGTGGACTAATGGCTGCCCCTAATGGTGGTATGATGGAAATCCCTGTTATTTCTAACTTCCGTGAAGGACTTTCTGTTTTGGAAATGTTCATGTCAACCCACGGTGCTCGTAAAGGTATGACCGATACAGCCTTGAAGACAGCTAACTCAGGTTACTTAACTCGTCGTCTAGTTGATGTTGCTCAAGATGTTATCGTACGTGAAGAAGATTGTGGTACTGACCGTGGACTTGTTGTAAGTTCAATCATGGAAGGTACAGATATGATCGAACCATTGTATGATCGACTTGTTGGTCGTTATACACAAAAGACTGTCAAAGACCCACAAACAGGTGACGTAATCGTTCCTCGTGGTGTCATGATGGATGAAACACTTGCTCAAAAGGTTGTTGACGCTGGTGTTACACACGTTACAATTCGTTCAGCATTCACATGTGATACAAAACATGGTGTATGTAAGAAGTGTTACGGTCGTAACCTTGCTACTGGTGAAGAAGTTGAAATTGGTGAAGCAGTTGGTACTGTTGCTGCTCAATCAATCGGTGAACCAGGTACACAATTGACAATGAGAAACTTCCATACCGGTGGTGTTGCTGGTGGCGACGATATTACTCAAGGACTTCCTCGTGTTCAAGAAATTGTTGAAGCTAGAAATCCTAAAGGTCTTGCCGTTATTTCCGAAGTTGAAGGTACTGTTGTTTCAATCGAAGAAAACCCAGCAGAACACACTAAGGTTATTACTGTCGAAGGTGACATTGATAAGCGTGATTATCAAGTTCCTTATACATCAAGTGTTGCCGTTGCCGAAGGCGATCACGTTAAACGTGGTGGCAAGTTGACACAAGGTTCAATTGATCCTAAGGAATTGATCAAAGTTACAAACGTTCTACATACAGAAAACTACTTGCTTGCTGAAGTTCAAAAGGTTTACCGTATGCAGGGTGTTGATATCTCTGATAAGCACTTTGAGGTTATGATCAGACAAATGCTACGTAAGATCCGTATTCTTGATCCTGGTGACACTGATGTCTTGCCTGGTCAATTAATGGATATTTCACAATTTACTGACCATAACCGTGAAACATTGTTCAACGGCGGTGTTCCTGCTACTGGATGTCCTGTCCTTCTTGGTATTACTAAGGCTTCTCTTGAAACAAACAGTTTCTTGTCAGCCGCTTCCTTCCAAGAAACAACTCGTGTTCTTACTGATGCTTCAATTCGTGGTAAGAATGATCCACTTCTTGGTCTCAAGGAAAATGTTATTATTGGTAAACTTATTCCTGCCGGTACTGGTATGGCTAAGTACAACCACATGGAACCTAAGAAAGTCGGCCCTATGGCAGATAACTCCTTGAATGGTGCCTACACTATTTCTGACATCGAAGCTCAAATGAAAGCTGAAGATGCAGCTAAACAAGAAAAATAGTTAATAACTAAAAGACGACCCTCGGGTCGTCTTTTTTTGTATAATAAGATTGAAAAATAATTTGGAGGTAGGATTTTGCAAACACAAGACTTAGCATATCAAGATACCAAATTTACCTTAGATACGTATTTTTTGGACCCAATTGCTGACTTTGAGACCCAAGTAGAGCGTCCACTAGCTATTATTTGTCCCGGAGGGGCTTTTAGATTTCAATCTGACCGTGAGGCGCAACCGATTGCCATGCAATTCAACGCTGCTGGAATGCACGCTTTAGTTTTGCATTATCAATTATTTGATGGCGATACGCCGGTTTATCCCTTGGCACTGCAAGAGATGGCGACAACTTTAAATTGGTTGAAATCACAAAAAGAAAACCATCATATTGATTTGAACAAAGTTGTATTGATTGGTTTTTCAGCCGGCAGTCAGATCGTGGCCAACTTTAATTCGATCATGTTGGACCCTGAACAACGTGAAAAGATCTTTACAGACGAATTGACAGTTGAACCAGCCGCTAATATTTTGAGTTATCCTGTGATCGATATGACTTTGGGATGGCCTAAAGACGAGGATTGGGCTATGAAGATCAGTCCAGACATCTATTACTGGCAAGCTCAAGAACACTTGACGGATCACGGTAAACCAACTTTCATTTGGCAAACGGTGACCGACCAAGCAGTTCCAGTTATGAATTCGATTATTTATGCACAAAAGATGGATTTGTTGGGAATTCCTTATGAAATGCATCTGTTTGGCTCAGGCAGTCACGGCTTATCAATGGCAACTTACGTTACCCAAAACCCTGGCAATGAGGCCAATCTCAACTCGAACGATGCTAAATGGTGGGAGCTATGTCTTAACTGGCTAAAATTACAAAAAATCTTACCTAAGTTTTAAATAAAAGATCAGATAGATCACTCCAGTGGCGCAAGCTAAATAGGGGATGAATCTAAATGATCTTTTTTTGTTGACCAAATAACTCAAAATACAAAATGAACAGGCAACAATGATGATCTGTAAGACAGTTTCGAATTTAAAAATCAGTCCCAATAAGGAAATGACCTCGACATCGCCTAAACCAAACTCGAATTTTTTGCTCAATAAAAAGAGCGTCAAATACAATATCACGGCCGGTAGCCAATGCAGTGGCTTGACCAAGAATAAGGTAGGTAAACTCAACAAATAAAAAATTGGGTAGATATAACCATAGAAGTGGTCAGTGAACCCTAAAAGAACCAGCATGATGAATATCGGTAAGTATTTCCAGTCATGTTGATAAGCTATTAGTGTAAAGAAAAATCCACCAATGAACTCCCAAAAAGGATTGGAAAAATCGATTTGCATTTTGCAGCGGATGCACTTACCATGAACTATGAAATAACCTAATATAGGTATGATTTCGAACCATCTAAGGATTCTATTACAGTGATCACAGTGAGATCGACGAGTTATGCTCAACTGTGGGTAGTCGTAGGCGATTACCTTTAGAAAGGAGATAATGCAAGCTCCTAGTATGAAGAAAATAAAGTATAAAAATAATGTCATTTTAAGCACCTCGTTTGAAATTACGAGAACTTGTGGATAACTTTTTAGAATGTTACATTGACAGGACTTTTTTTAGATGGTATTCTAATAGACGTGCTTTTATTGGCAGCAATATTAGTTTGTTTATTAAATATAAAGCTCGAAGCGTACGCCACTCATGTGGTTTATTATTTTACAAAATTATGAACCACCTGGATGTGTGTACTTAAATTTTTAGGAGGAACTTTGAATGCCTACAATTAATCAATTAGTTCGCAAAGGCCGTAAATCTACAGCCTCAAAGTCTGATGCACCTGCATTGAACTTTGGTTACAACAGTATGAAGAAAGTTGCCACAAAGAACCCAGCTCCACAAAAACGTGGTGTTGCAACTCGTGTCGGAACAATGACACCTAAGAAACCTAACTCTGCCCTACGTAAGTACGCCCGTGTTAGATTATCAAACCTTATTGAAGTTACAGCTTATATCCCTGGTATTGGCCACAACTTGCAAGAGCACAGTGTTGTCCTAGTCCGTGGTGGACGTGTAAAGGATTTACCTGGTGTTCGTTATCACGTTGTTCGTGGTGCCTTAGATACAGCCGGTGTTGATGGACGTATGCAAAGTCGTTCAAAATATGGTGCTAAGAAGCCTAAGAAATAACATCAATTCAATTTTATTAAAGAAATAATGTAATAACGGAGGAATTTTATATGCGTAAAGGTAGAGCTCCAAAACGTGATGTTTTGCCAGATCCAATGTACAACTCAAAGCTAGTAACTCGCTTGATCAACCACTTAATGTATGATGGTAAAAGAGGTACTGCTTCAACAATCTTATATCGTGCATTCGATATTATTAAGGATACAACAGGTAACGAACCATTGGACGTGTTTGAAGAAGCAATGAACAATGTTATGCCTGTCCTTGAAGTTAAGGCTCGCCGTATCGGTGGTTCTAACTATCAAATTCCTATCGAAGTTCGTCCTGACCGTCGTACTACTTTAGGACTACGTTGGATTACAAGTTATGCTCGTCTACGTGGCGAACACACAATGGACCAACGTCTAGCAAACGAAATTATGGATGCAGCCAACAACACTGGTGCAGCCGTTAAGAAACGTGAAGATACACACAAGATGGCCGATGCTAACCGTGCATTCGCTCACTATCGCTGGTAGGATCTAGTTACCTTAAAAACTAGTTAATTTGAGAGGAGAAACAATTATTCATGGCTAATAAACGTGAATTTCCACTAGAAGAAACCAGAAATATTGGTATCATGGCCCATATCGATGCCGGTAAAACTACAACTACTGAACGTATTTTGTACTATACTGGTAAAATCCACAAAATTGGTGAAACACATGATGGTGCTTCACAAATGGACTGGATGGCCCAAGAACAAGAACGTGGTATTACTATTACATCAGCTGCTACAACTGCTGAATGGAAAGGTAACCGTATTAATATCATCGATACACCAGGACACGTTGATTTCACAATCGAAGTTGAACGTTCACTACGTGTGCTAGATGGTGCTATTACAGTTCTTGATGCTCAATCTGGTGTTGAACCACAAACTGAAAATGTTTGGCGTCAAGCTTCAACATACGGTGTTCCACGTATCGTCTTTGTTAACAAGATGGATAAAATCGGTGCTAACTTTGACTATTCTGTTGAAACATTGCATGAAAGACTAGATGCTAATGCTCACGCTATCCAAATGCCTATTGGTGCAGAAGATCACTTCGAAGGTGTTATTGACCTTATCGAAATGAAAGCTGACCTTTATGACGAAGATGAACTAGGTACAAAGTGGGATACAGTTGATGTTCCTGCTGACTACTTGGAAGAAGCTAAGAAGAAGCGTGCTGAATTAGTTGAATCAGTTGCTGATGTTGATGATGACATCATGGAAAAATACCTTGATGGTCAAGAAATCACAAATGACGAATTGCGTGCTGCAATCCGTAAAGCAACTATCGACTTGAAGTACTTCCCAGTTCTTGCTGGTTCTGCCTTCAAGAACAAGGGTGTTCAAATGTTGATGGATGCCGTTGTTGACTATCTACCATCACCACTTGACGTACGTCCTTACAAGGCTACTGATCCTAAGGATGATTCAGAAGTTGAACTTATGGCTGACGATAGCAAACCATTTGCTGGTCTAGCATTTAAGATTGCTACTGATCCATTCGTTGGACGTCTAACATACATCCGTGTATACAGAGGTTCACTAGAATCAGGTTCTTATGTCTTGAACTCAACAAAAGACAAGCGTGAACGTGTTGGTCGTTTGCTACAAATGCACTCTAACCACCGTAAGGAAATCCCAGAAGTATTCTCTGGTGATATCGCTGCTGTTATCGGTTTGAAGAACACTACAACTGGTGATTCTCTAACTGATGTATCTGATCCATTGATTCTTGAATCATTGGATATTCCAGATCCAGTTATCCAAGTTTCTATCGAACCTAACTCAAAGGAAGATAGAGATAAGATGGATATCGCTATCCAAAAACTATCTGAAGAAGATCCTACTTTCCAAGCTGAAACAAATCCTGAAACTGGTGAAACTCTTATCGCCGGAATGGGTGAATTGCACTTGGATATCATGGTTGACCGTATGAAACGTGAATTCAACGTTGCATGTAAGGTTGGTGAACCTCAAGTTGCTTACCGTGAAACATTTACACAACAAACAAGTGCTCAAGGTAAGTTCGTTCGTCAATCTGGTGGTAAAGGTCAATATGGTGATGTTTGGGTTGAATTTACACCTAATGAAGAAGGTAAAGGCTTCGAATTCGAAGACGCTATCGTCGGTGGTGTTGTTCCTCGTGAATACATCCCATCAGTTGAACAAGGTTTGAAGGAAGCTATGGAAAACGGTGTTCTTGCCGGTTATCCATTGATCGATGTTAAGGCTAAGTTGTATGATGGTTCATACCACGAAGTCGATTCATCTGAAGCAGCCTTCAAGATTGCCGCTTCAATGGCTCTACGTAATGCAGCTAAGACTGCTGGTGCTGTAATTCTTGAACCTATTATGAAGGTTGAAATTGTTACACCAGAATCATACTTAGGTGATGTTATGGGACAAGTTACTGCTCGTCGTGGACGTGTTGAAGGTATGGAAGCACGTGGTAACGCACAACTTATCAATGCTTTCGTTCCACTTGCAGAAATGTTTGGTTACGCTACAACACTTCGTTCAGCAACACAAGGCCGTGGTACATTTACAATGACAATGGATCACTACGAAAAGGTTCCTAAGTCAATTCAAGCTGACATCATTAAGAAGAATGGTGGCAACGCTGAAGACTAGGTCTTTAAATGTTGATAATCAAAAGAGAAGATCATTTGGTCTTCTCTTTTTTTGTGCCCTAAAATAAATTCTTGATACAGATCAAGTCCTCGAATGAACAAATTGGGTAAGATAGTCCTTGTAAGTTGATTGAACAAAAGTATTCAAAGGATGGAGGAATTGATTATGGCAAAAGCAACTTTACAATTAGGCGCATTAACTTGCCCATCATGTATGACAAAGATTCAAAAGGCAGTCGAAAACCAAGCTGGCGTTTCAAATGTCAAAGTTCTCTTCAATGCAAGCAAGGTTAGAGCTGATTTTGACCCAAGCCAAACTTCCGCTGATGAGTTGGCAAGAGTTATTACTGATTTGGGATACGAAGTATTGAAGGTAAAAGTTAAGGAACTTGCTTAATAATAAATAACTTCTGAGTTCACCACTCGATTGAAATGTATTGCGAGACGACGTCGAAATTAACAGTCGTAATTAACTTCTCTGACTAAAAATAAATAAAAAACTTAGACATGAATAATCCTTAGGTCGTGAAGTAAAAGACTCCATAATTGTTAGATGTGAATTTAACAGTTGTGGAGTCTTTTGATTTTATAATTTTCATATTGAAATAGTTATTAGTTGTATAATAATCGCATAAAAAGGGGGAGATTTTATGCGGTTTAATCAACTAAAAGCAAATTCTAATTCAATCGTTAGAAAAAAACTTTATAAGAAAGGCAAAGTTTGGTTAGTTGCTTCGATGTTGAGTTTTGCAGGTGTATTGATGTTAAGTTCAGTACCTGTAAAAGCAACAGTGACCAACGATTCTACTCAACAGACTGACACCACCACCGTTAATGATGATCAATCTTCCAATCAGAATGAGACTACTTCGATAACTAAAACTTTGGCAGTTTCATCTAATTTGGGCGACATAAATATCTCCGTTAGTGGGCAAAAAGGTACCACAGTTGAGGTGTCAGCTCCAACAAAAACTGGCTACACTATTACAAGCGACCCAACTATTACGGTCCAAATAAGTGCTGATGGTTCGCTCAGTACCAATGATTCGATTGTTTACGTCGCAAACACCGATTCAAATACTGAAAAGGAAACTGATTCAGTTGACAGTACGCAATCTCAATCAGAAGATTCAACTAATACTCAAGCAGAGGATTCATATATTTATACTGGCGATAATGTTAAACAAAACGATGATGGATCTTATTCAGCATCGGTAACTTATCAAGGTCAGACATATGACGTTGATGGCAAAATTGGCGACACGATTAGAAAAACTGACAGCTCAGGTAATGCGGTAACAATTAATATCAAAGCAACTAAGCAACAAAAATTTACTGATCCGGCAAATAGTAATTTGATCAATATGAGTAATACCACTGCGGTATACGACCAATATGGTCGCCAAACATCACAGATTCTGAGTGGTAATAAATTCGTAGATGCTCAAATGACCGATTATGAAGGTAATATTTTTTATAATATCTCTGACAATGCTGACCAATGGATCAAACAGGGAACGGGTGTAGAATTTACAGGTGAAGGTACCTTGAGTTCTGAAGTAGTAACAATACCCATATTTATTATCAATGATCCCAAGTTGTATAATGGAAAATACGAATCGGTTACTGAAGAGTATAATGCGGATACCGGAGAAGTAACGGGATCGGTTGTAGTTCATTCAGATTACTATGACAAAGATCTTACATATTCCTATACCGGAAAACCCGGTGAGACTGTTAAAGCCACATTGGATGGAAACGATAGTTCTATGATCACACCGAATGTTTACGTAGATATTCAAGCAAGCAATCCGGAAAGCTCCACAGGCAAAGTAGGTACTGCCTTAAATCCGGGTGACACGGTAACTTTGGCCGGTCCCGCTAGCCATGTCTATGATCTTTATAATGCGGATGGGACCAAAGTTGATCTGGGATTGGCTGGAGATTCAACTTGGGCAACGGATTCTTATATTTATATCGACGGAGTACCTTGTTATCGTGTTTCTGAGGATGAGTGGGTCAAACAAAGCGATGGCGTCACTTATAACGGCACTGTTAAACCCGTCGATAACACGGTTTACACGGCTACACCATATGTAGAGCCTTTAATAGTCGGTGATGTATCGATTGATTCTAATCTTGATAAAAAAGTAGTCAAAGAAATCAGTGGCTATGCAGGTAATGACGTGACGGTCAATGTCCCTGATGTTTCGGGCTATACTAAAGATAAAGACTCCATTACAGCGCACATCAATGACGATGGCACAATAACAACTGATGAGTCAGTTACTTATACGAAGATTAATTCTGGCAATAATGGTGGCAGCGACTCCGGTATCCAACTTGATTTTATAAAAAAGAGTCAAAACGTCTCGACCTTTGTTGGTAAAGGCAATGTAACCTTGTATAAATTATCAGGCACGAAGTTCACGCCAGTAATAAATCGAGCTTTGGCAGAACAAACTGATTGGTATTCAGATCAATATGTCAATTTAGATGGAATGACTTACTTCAGAGTAGCTACCAATGAATGGGTCAAAATTTCTAATGTTTATCGTTATAAAGATTTGAATACGATTGTTAATACCAAAAATCAAACGTCTAGGTTATTGAATGATGAAGGTGTATTAGTTATGAATCGGGCACTGGGACCAAGAACTAGCTGGTTAGTTGATAGGATCGGTTATTTAGGTGACGATGACAATCCAACTGGTTTTTATAGAGTGGCTACAAATGAATTTTTGAACACTTCCGATACGCTTCAATAAGTATAAAATAACTATCTTTTTCATTAAACATGCAGCGTAAACACAAAAGAACGTCTCTGATTCAGTATTTGAATCGGAGACGTTCTTTTATTAATGATTCGGTTTGTTGCACTCTCTAAACGAGTTGCACAAACCAACTTCCTGCGTTTTGCTACATCTCCCAAATCATTCGCGAAAGCGGCGAGCAATTCGTGAGATTAGGCAAATACTCAGAAGTTACCCGGTTTGTTCCACTCTCTAAATGAGTTCCACAAGCTAGATTCCTGTGCATTACTACGACTTAAAAATCATCCACCAAAATTGGGTGGCTAATTTCCAAGTCTAGGCAATTGCTCAGAATCTGACCAAGCTTGTTGCACTCTCTTGCAAGCAAATTAGAAGCCAAATGACTTGTTTCTTCTATTATAGACAGCAATCAGGATAGCAATGGCGACAGCAACGAAAATCAACGTTTCTAAAATCGTCAAAAGACTGTCGGCTAAAGTTACTTTACCTGACATCAGGGTTCCTGAGACACTGAATACTAAGGTGTCAACGAGGATGTGAAAGATAACAGGTACATAAAACATTTCGGTGTAGAGATATAGTCCACACATCAGTAGGCCAAAGCCAAAAGCAAAGACGACTTGATTGAGTGTATTAGCAACGCTTTGACCGGCAGAGATATTCCCTAAGTGCAATAAACTAAAGCAGAGACTGCTGATACCGGCAGCGTAGAAGATTTTGAATCTAGTATTGCGAAAGGCCAGCAACAAGATTGTTAGGAAAGCATATCTAAAGAGTAATTCTTCAGCAATACCGGCTTCTAGACCAGAGAGAATATACTCAGGCTTAAAAGTGAGGTTGGAGAAGTTAAAACTGAAAAATGACGTGAAGAGATTATTGCCGCCACCGAAAGCATTCCAGAGTACGAACCAAATACTTACTATTAATAGTAGAATTAGGACTTTGATATTAGCAGCTTTAGCCAAGCGCATCTTAGGCCAGCTGTATCCCCAATGACGCATCAAAAGAAGCGTCAAAACTAAAAATCCTAATGCACCAAGAAAAGCGGAGTTGATCAAGGTAGCCATGAAAGGGTTGAAGTAGAGAATAGTTCCGTAAGTCACCATACTCAAGCCACCCATTGCCACATATTCAAAAACGAATATTAAGATGACTAGTTGCCAGAACTTGTTTTGAATATTACCAAAGAAAACAATTGCGTAAGGAATATACATTAACAACATAGTCACTAACAACAAAGCAATCGAACTAGGCAGGTTCCAACCGTAAAGTCTAGTCGTGGCATTAATTAGATAATGATACGATTCCGGGATGATAAAGACCTGGAAAAATAATTGAAAGAGGTAATTGATACGATCAAGTATTTTTTGAGGATGTTGTTTGAGATACAAAGCTAACAGATTCAAAATAATTGGACCAAAGAGATATAGGTTCTCGGTCAAGGCACTGTAAGCAAAAATCGCTAGTGCGTTAAAAATTACTTGAGCTTTGAACAAATAAAAATAAACTTTGTCTTTATTATTTGTTTCAAACCTGTTATTATAACTAAATTCGAGATTATTCAATCATTACACACCTCCACTTTTTCTTAGAGTATAATGTAAAAATGCTTTTTAAGAAAGCGTCTTTCATTTAAAAAAATACTTGATTTATCCTTGAAAAAGGGGAGCTCATCGTGTAGTATTATAAGAGTGCTTATTTCATATAGAAGTATGTACCGAAGAGGTATTGAAAAAAATATCGACGGTTTAGAAGTGAGAGGTTGCGACACACCCGGCCGCTTTGCCACGGCAGGGCTGGCGGATATTTTCACGGAGCCGGTCATCTTGAAAGAGACAAAAAGGAGGTAACCCCATGGCAAGTCAAAAAATTCGCATTCGTTTGAAGGCTTATGAACATCGTATTCTAGATCAATCAGCTGACAAAATTGTGGAAACTGCAAAGAGAACTGGAGCACAAATTTCAGGTCCAATTCCTTTACCAACAGAGCGTTCACTATATACAGTGTTAGCTTCACCACACAAGCACAAGGATTCTAGAGAACAATTCGAAATGCGTACACATAAGAGACTTATCGACGTTGTTAACCCAACAAAGAAGACGGTTGATTCACTAATGAAGTTGGATCTACCATCTGGTGTTGACATTGAAATCAAATTATAATAATTAAAAATAAATTATTGGAGGTGCAAACATGGCCAGAAAAGGTATTCTTGGTAAAAAAGTCGGAATGACTCAAATTTTCACTGACAACGGTGAACTTGTTCCCGTAACAGTTGTTGAAGCAACACCAAACGTTGTTATGCAACTTAAAACTGTTGAAAATGATGGTTATGAGGCCGTTCAACTAGGTTTTGAAGACAGACGCGAAGTTCTATCAAACAAACCAGCCAAAGGTCATGCAGAAAAGGCAAATACAACTCCTAAACATTACATTCGCGAATTCCGCGATGTTGAAATGGGAGACTACGAATTAGGTGCCAACGTTACAGTTGATACATTTAATTCTGGTGATATTGTCGACGTTACAGGTATTACAAAGGGACACGGAATGCAAGGTAACATCAAGCGTTTTGGTCAAGCTCGTGGTCCAGAAACTCACGGTTCTAGATATCACCGTGTTGCTGGTTCAATGGGTGCCATCATTAACCGTGTATTCAAGGGTAAGATGCTTCCTGGTGTTATGGGTAACAACCGTGTTACTACACAAAACCTTGAAATCATCAAAGTTGATACCGAACACAATGCAATCATGATCAAGGGTAATGTACCCGGTGCAAACAAATCATTAGTTAAAATCCAAACAGCTATTAAAGCTAATCAAAAATAGGAAGGAGGAACTGAGTTATGACAAAAATCACAGCTTACAAAGATAACGGTGCTGAGAACGGTGCTGTTGAAGTAAAAGACGCAATCTTTGGTATCGAACCAAACAACAACGTCGTTACTGATGCGGTTATTATGCAACGTGCATCAATGAGACAAGGTACTCATGATGTTAAGAACCGTTCCGAAGTACGTGGTGGTGGTAGAAAACCATGGCGTCAAAAAGGTACTGGACGTGCTCGTCAAGGTTCAATTAGATCACCTCAATGGGTAGGTGGTGGTGTCGTATTCGGCCCTACACCAAGATCTTATTCATATCACCTTCCTAAGAAGGTTAGCCGTTTGGCATTGAAGTCTGTACTTTCACAAAAGGCTGCTGACAGTAACTTAATCGTTATTGACTCAATTTCATACGACAAGCCAAGTACAAAGGCTTTTGCACAATTACTAAATACTGTAGGTGCTGATAACAAAGCTCTTGTAGTTGTTGAAGATGGTAACGACAACGTTGCTTTATCTGCAAGAAATATTGCTGGAGTTAAGGTTGTTGCACCAGAAGGTGTTAACGTTCTTGACGTTATTAACGCTAACAAGTTAGTTGTTACACAAGCAGCACTTTCTAAAATTGAGGAGGTGCTTGGATAATGAACGCAAGAGACGTAATTATTCGCCCTGTTGTTACTGAAAGCTCAATGGATGCTATGAGCGACAAGAAATATACTTTCGATGTTGCTTTAGATGCTAACAAGGTTCTTGTTAGACAAGCTGTTGAAGAAGTTTTCGGTGTTAAAGTTAAACAAGTAAACATCATGAATGTTTCTGGTAAGAAGAAGCGCCAAGGTCGTTATGTTGGTTTTACAGCAAAACGTCGTAAGGCTATCGTTACTCTTACAGCAGATTCAGATGAAATTAAGATTTTTGACGAAGAATAAATAAGGAGGTCCAATAATGGCGATTATCAAGTATAAACCAACCACAAACGGTCGTCGTAATATGACAGGTTCTGACTTTTCAGAAATTACTAAGACAACTCCTGAAAAGACACTTCTAGAATCACAAAGCCATACTGCTGGTCGTAACTCATACGGTCATATTACAGTTCGTCACCGTGGTGGTGGACACAAACAAAAATACCGTGTTATTGATTTCAAACGTATCAAAGACGGTGTTAAAGCTACAGTTAAGGCAATCGAATACGATCCTAACCGTACTGCTAATATTGCACTTATTCACTATTCAGATGGTGTTAAATCATACATCTTAGCTCCTAAAGGTCTTGAAGTAGGACAAGTTATCGAATCTGGTAAAGATGCAGATATCAAACCAGGTAACGCACTTGCACTTGCTGATATTCCCGTTGGTACAACAATTCACAACGTTGAATTGAAACCTGGCAAGGGTGGTCAACTAGGCCGTTCAGCTGGTACATCAATCCAATTGCTTGGTAGAGATGGTAAGTACTCAATCTTACGTCTACCTTCAGGTGAAGTTCGTTTAATCCTTTCAACTTGCCGTGCTTCAATCGGTGCTATTGGTAACGAACAACATGAACTTATTAAGATTGGTAAAGCTGGTCGTAAGCGCTGGTTAGGTATGAGACCTACAGTTCGTGGATCAGTAATGAACCCTAACGATCACCCACACGGTGGTGGTGAAGGTAAAGCTCCTATCGGTCATCCATCTCCTATGTCACCATGGGGTAAGAAGACTCTTGGTAAGAAAACTCGTTCAACTCATGCCAAATCTGAAAAGCTTATCGTTCGTCACAGAAAAGGTAAGTAGACTATTCATTAGAATAATATAAGGAGGACATAAGATGAGTCGTAGTTTAAAAAAGGGACCATTCGCTGACGCACATCTTCTAAAGAAGATCGATGCACAAGCTGATTCTGAAAAGAAATCAGTTATCAAGACATGGTCAAGACGTTCAACAATTTTTCCTAGTTTCGTAGGATACACAATCGCAGTTCATGATGGTCGTAAGCATGTTCCAGTTTATATCCAAGAAGATATGGTTGGACACAAGTTAGGTGAATTCGTACCTACACGTACTTTCCATGGTCATGCAACTGATGACAAGAAGACAGTTAAGAAATAAGAAGGGAGACTTAAATGATGGCAGAACAAGAAATTACATCTGCAACAGCTAGAGTTACAAACGTGCGTATCGCACCTCGTAAAGCTCGTCTTGTTATTGACTTGATCAGAGGCAAACAAGCTGCTGAGGCACTTGCACTTTTGCAATTCACACCTAGAGCAGGCTCTCCAATTATTGCTAAAGCTCTTAAGTCAGCAATTGCAAACGCAGAACACAACTTTGATTTAGATGCACAAAACCTATATGTCAGTGAAGCTTTCGTTGACGAAGGACCAACTCTTAAACGTTTCCGTCCTAGAGCTAAAGGTTCAGCATCACCAATTAACAAGAGAACAAGTCACATTACTGTTGTAGTAAGTGAAAAAGAATAGTATAGGAGGTAACTTTAGTGGGTCAAAAGATTAATCCAGTCGGATTCCGTGTCGGTGTTATCCGTGACTGGGATGCCAAATGGTATGCAAACAACAAAGACTTTTCAACATTTTTACATGAAGACCTTAAGATTCGTAAGTATATTGAAGACAAACTTTCAAATGCTTCTGTCTCAAGAATCGAAATCGAACGTACTGCTAAGAACGTTACTGTTTCAATTCATACTGCTAAACCAGGTATGGTTATCGGTAAAGGTGGTTCTGAAGTTGAAAAATTACGTAATGAATTAAACAACTTAACTAACAGAAACATTCACATCAACATCATCGAAATCAAGAAACCTGATCTAGATGCAAAATTGGTTGGTGAAAGTATCGCCCGTCAACTTGAAGCTCGTATTGCTTTCAGACGTGCACAACGTCAAGCAGTTCAACGTTCAAGACGTGCAGGTGCTAAGGGTATCAAGGTACAAATTTCTGGTCGTTTGAACGGTGCTGATATGGCTCGTCGTGAATGGCATACAGAAGGAACTGTTCCTTTGCACACATTGCGTGCTGATATCGATTATGCTTGGGTTGAAGCAAAGACAACTTATGGTAATTTAGGTGTTAAAACTTGGATCTACCGTGGTGAAGTTCTTCCTGCTAAACCACAACATACTCAAGAAACAAAAAACGAAGGGAAAGGAGAATAATCTATGCTAGTACCAAAACGTGTAAAACACCGTCGTGAATTCCGTGGGAAGATGCGCGGAGAAGCTAAAGGTGGAAAAGAAGTAACA
Source organism: Companilactobacillus mindensis DSM 14500 (assembly GCF_001434275.1). Classification (GTDB taxonomy): domain Bacteria; phylum Bacillota; class Bacilli; order Lactobacillales; family Lactobacillaceae; genus Companilactobacillus; species Companilactobacillus mindensis. Next base: position 41,598 of record NZ_AZEZ01000073.1, read on the forward strand.
TTTGGCGAATATGGTTTGAAAGCACTTGATTCAAGCTGGATCACAAATAGACAAATTGAAGCATCTCGTGTTGCTATGACTCGTTACATGAAGCGTGGTGGTAAGGTTTGGATTAAAATCTTCCCTCATAAATCATACACTGCTAAGGGTGTAGGTGTTCGTATGGGTAATGGTAAAGGTGCTCCTGCTGGATGGGTAGCTCCAGTTAAACGTGAAAAGGTTTTGTTTGAAATCGGTGGCGTTTCTGAAGAAGTTGCTCGTGAAGCATTGAGACTTGCATCACACAAACTACCTGTTAGAACTAAGTTTGTAAAACGTGAGGAAGTAGGTGGCGCTGATGAAGGCTAGTGAAATCAAAGAGCTAACTGCTGCTCAATTGCAAGACAAAGTCAAAGCATATAAAGAAGAATTGTTCAACTTGCGTTTCCAACAAGCCACAGGCCAATTGGAAAACACAGCCCGTTTAAAGGCTGTTAGAAAGAACATTGCAAGATTAAGAACAGCTCAAAACCAAAAGAATAACGAAAAATAATAGACAGGAAGGGGACATCAAGTTGAGCGAAACACAAGAAACTCGTAACCGTCGTAAAGTATATCAAGGCCGCGTTCTTTCAGATAAGATGGATAAGACGATCGTCGTTGTTGTTGAAACAACAAAACAACATCCAGTTTATGGAAAACGTGTAAGATATTCTAAGAAATATTACGTTCAAGACGAAAACAACGAAGCAAAAGTTGGCGATATTGTACGTATCATGGAAACTCGACCTTTGTCAAAGACAAAGCGCTTCCGTTTATTAGAAATCGTCGAAAAAGCAGTCACAATCTAGACTATAACTGATGAGAGGAGGGCCAAAACGTGATTCAACAAGAAAGTCGTCTAAAAGTTGCAGATAATTCTGGAGCTCGTGAAATTCTAACAATTAAAGTTCTTGGTGGTTCAAACCGTAAGACAGCTAATATCGGTGATATTATCGTAGCTACTGTCAAACAAGCAACACCAGGTGGCGTTGTTAAAAAGGGTGACGTTGTTAAAGCTGTTATCGTAAGAACTGTATCAGGTGCTCACCGTACAGATGGTTCTTACATCAGATTTGATGAAAACGCCGCAGTTATTATTAATGCTGATAAAACACCTAGAGGAACACGTATCTTCGGACCCGTTGCTCGTGAACTACGTGATAACGATTTTATGAAGATCGTATCTCTAGCACCAGAAGTGCTATAAAAAGATCAATTAAATTCAGGAGGTGCTGAATAGTGTTTGTAAAAACTGGAGACAACGTCAAAATTATCGCTGGCGATGCTAAAGGCAAGACAGGTGTAGTTAAAAAAGCTTTCCCTGCTACCAACAAAGTTATCGTTGAAGGCGTAAATGTTGTAAAGAAACACTCTAAGCCAAGCAACGCTCAACCCCAAGGTGGAATTGTTGACGTTGAAAGACCTATTAGCGCAACTAACGTTAAAGTTGTAAGTAAAACAACTGATAAAGAAGATAAATAAGAAAGGAGAAAACTAAATGGTTAACGCATTAAAAGAAAAGTACGTTAGCGAAATCACACCATCAATGATGAAGAAGTTCAACTACTCATCAATCATGGAAACACCTAAGATCGACAAGATCGTTCTTAACATGGGTGTTGGTGATGCAATTGCTAACTCAAAGAATCTTGACGAAGCCGTTGAAGAATTAGCTCAAATTTCTGGTCAAAAGCCATTAATTACAAAAGCTAAGAAATCAATCGCTGGTTTCAGACTTCGTGAAGGTATGTCAATTGGTGCTAAGGTTACACTACGTGGTGATCGTATGTACGACTTCCTTGACAAACTAATCAACATTGCTTTACCACGTGTTCGTGACTTCCGTGGTGTATCTACTCGTTCATTCGATGGCCGTGGTAACTACACACTTGGTGTTAAAGAACAATTGGTTTTCCCAGAAATTGACTACGATAAGGTTAACAAGATTCGTGGATTGGACATCGTTATTGTTACAACTGCTAACACTGATGAAGAATCACGTGAACTATTAACACAAATCGGTATGCCATTCGCTAAATAAATTAGGAGGTAAATTCATTGGCTAAGAAATCTCAAATCGTACGTAATCACAGACCTGCAAAGTTCTCTTCACAAGCATATACTCGTTGCGAACGTTGTGGTCGTCCACACTCAGTCTATCGTAAGTTTAAGCTTTGCCGACTTTGCCTTCGTCAATTGGCTCACGAAGGTCAAATCCCTGGTATGAAAAAAGCTAGCTGGTAAGATTTTTAATATAAAAAGGAGGCAAATTAAATGGTCATGACAGATCCTATTGCAGATTACCTAACACGTATTCGTAATGCAAATATGGTTAAACATGAATCTCTAGACATTCCTGCTTCAAACATCAAGAAGAGCATGACAGAGATTCTCAAGAATGAAGGATTTATCAAGGATTACGAAGTTATCGAAGATAACAAACAAAACGTAATTCGTGTTTTCTTGAAATATGGAAAAGATCAACAACGCGTAATCTCAGGCTTGAAACGTATTTCAAGACCAGGTCTACGTAGTTATGTTGATTCAGATAACGTACCAAAGGTTCTTAACGGATTAGGTATCGCTATTCTTTCAACTTCAAAAGGTGTTATTACTGACAAAGAAGCCCGCGCTCAACACGTTGGTGGAGAAGTAATCGCTTATATTTGGTAATATTCTTAAAAAGTAAGGAGGTGCACTAATTTGAGTCGTATCGGTTATAAAGTAATTGAAATACCTGCAGGTGTTGAAGTTACAGAAAAAGACAATAGTATTACTGTTAAAGGCCCTAAGGGTGAATTAACAAGAGAATTTAGTCCAAAGATCAAGTTGACTGTTGAAGGCAACGAAGCTAAGTTCACACGTGAAAGCGACAATGACAAAGCTCTTCACGGAACAATGCGTTCAAACCTTAACAACATGATCATTGGTGTAACAGAAGGTTACGAAAAGAAACTTGAACTACGAGGTGTTGGTTACCGTGCAGCTGTAAAGAACAATGTATTGACACTTTCAGTTGGATACTCACATCCAGTAGTTATGGATACCCCAGAAGGTATCACTCTAGTATCACCTTCAAATACTGAAATCACTGTTTCAGGTATCTCAAAGCAAAAGGTTGGTCAATTTGCTGCTGAGATCCGCGATGTACGTAGTCCAGAACCTTATAAGGGTAAAGGTATTCGTTATGTTGGCGAATATGTACGTCGTAAGGAAGGTAAGACTGGTAAGTAATAAATAAAACCATGAGGTGAAAATTGTGATAACAAAACCAGATAAAAACAAAGCACGTCAAAGACGTCAAAAACGTATTCGTGCCAAAATCTCTGGTACTGCTGAGCGCCCACGCTTAAATGTATTCCGTTCTAACAAAAACATTTACGCTCAAGTAATTGATGACGTAAAGGGTGTAACGCTCGCAAGTGCCTCAACTCTTGATAAAGAAATTAAAGACGGTTCAAAAGTTGAACAAGCTGAAGCTGTTGGTGCATTAGTTGCACAAAGAGCTCAAGAAGCTAAAATTAGCAACGTAATCTTTGATCGTGGTGGTTACTTATATCACGGACGTGTTCAAAGTCTTGCTGAAGCTGCTCGTGAAAATGGGCTAAAATTCTAGAAGGAGGAAACCAAATTTATGACATATATCGATCCATCTCAATTAGAATTAGAAGATCGCGTTGTCTCAATCAACCGTGTTACTAAGGTTGTTAAAGGTGGACGTCGTCTACGTTTTGCAGCTATCGTAATCGTTGGTGACAAGAATGGTCACGTAGGTTTCGGTACTGGTAAAGCTCAAGAAGTTCCTGAAGCTATTCGTAAAGCTGTTGAAGATGCTAAAAAGAATCTTATCGAAGTTCCTATGGTTGGTTCAACAATTCCTCATGAAGTTATCGGTAACTTTGGTGCTGGTAAGATCATGTTGAAGCCTGCTGAAGAAGGTTCAGGTATCGCCGCTGGTGGTGCTGTTCGTGCCGTTATCGAATTATCTGGTGTTGGTGATGTTACAAGTAAATCACTTGGTAGAAATACACCGATCAACGTAATTCGTGCAACTATCGATGGACTAAAACAACTAAAGACAGCTGAAAGTGTTTCTGCTATGCGTGGAATCTCAGCCCAAGAATTGCTTAACTAGGAGAAAGGTGTGTAATTATGGCTAAACTTAAAATTACTCTAACTAGAAGTGCAGCTCACCGCCTTCCTGCTCAACGTAAAGTTGTCAAGGAATTAGGACTTGGAAGAGTTTCAAGTTCTGTTGTTAAGCCGGACGATCCAGCTATCCGTGGTGCTGTTAGAAAAATCGCTCACTTAGTTAGTGTTGAAGAAGTTAAAGATTAATAAATTCATAAAAGATTAGGAGGTGCAATAATGGAACTAAACGAACTTAAGCCAAGTGCAGGCTCAAGACACTCAAGAAAGCGTCTAGGTCGTGGTACTTCAAGTGGTACAGGTAAAACTGCTGGTCGTGGTCAAAAAGGTCAATTGGCTAGATCAGGTGGTAAGACACGTATCGGTTTTGAAGGTGGACAAATGCCTTTGTTCCGTCGTATGCCAAAACGTGGATTCAATAACATCAACCGCAAGGAATATGCTATTGTTAACCTAAGTGATTTAAGTAAGTTCAATGACGGTGCTGAAGTTAATGTTGAAACATTAAAGGCAGCAGGTGTTATTAAGAAAGAATATAATGGTGTTAAGTTGCTTGCTAACGGTGAAGTTAGTGCTAAGTTAACTGTTAAAGTTGCTAAGAGCTCAGCCGCAGCAACTAAGGCAATCGAAGCCGCTGGTGGAACTGTAGAGGTGATCTAATGCTTGGAACTATCAGAGATGCTCTAAAGGTAAAGGAAATCCGTAAAAAGATTCTATTTACCTTGATGTTACTTGTTATATATCGTTTGGGTTCACAAATTACCGTTCCTGGTGTTAACGCAGCAGCTATGGATAAAGTCGGTTCAACAGGGTTGGTTCCTTTATTGGATACTGTTACCGGTGGTGGCCTATCGAACTACTCTATTTTCTCAATGGGTGTTTCACCATTCATTACGGCCCAAATTGTTGTTCAACTTTTACAAATGGACATTGTTCCTAAATTTGTAGAGTGGAGTAAACAAGGTGAAGTTGGTCGTAGAAAGTTAAATCAAGTAACGAGATATTTGACGATTGTTTTGGGTTTTGTTCAGTCAATCGGTATTACTGCCGGTTTTAACCAATTAAGTGGTTTGGGATTAGTTAAATCTCCTAATATGAGAGCTTTCATTACTATTGGTATCATCTTAACTGGTGGTACTATGCTTCTTACTTGGATTGGTGAGCAGATTACCGATAAAGGTTTAGGTAATGGAGTTTCAGTAATTATCTTCGCAGGTATTATTGCTAGACTTCCTAGTGGAATTCAACAAATTTACCGTGATTATATTACAAATGCTAGTTCAGCAGATCTTGCTAAGAATATCGCATTCATCGTCGGTCTTGTGATCGTAATCTTGATTGTTGTGCAATTTGTTACATATGTTCAACAAGCAAGTAGAAGAATTCCTATTCAATATACAAGACGTGCTGCTGGTAGTGGTAGTGAAAGTTTTCTACCATTGAAGGTTAACGTTGCTGGTGTTATTCCTGTTATCTTCGCTAGTTCATTTATTGTTACGCCTCAAACAATTTTGATGGCATTCCAAGCAAATCACAGTGGAGATCAATGGTATCAAGTATTAACGGAAATATTCAGTATGCAGACTACAACAGGTTCGATAATTTATACATTGTTGATTGTATTATTTACATTCTTCTATGCATTTGTTCAAGTAAATCCTGAAAAGCTTGCAGAAAACCTACAAAAACAAGGGGCTTATATCCCTGGTGTTTGGCCTGGTAATGAAACAATCAAGTTCATGTCAGGTGTATTAATGAGACTATCAACTGTCGGAGCTGCGTTCCTAGGTTTAGTTTCATTACTTCCATTATTAGCAGCCAACTTGTTCAACTTACCTCAATCCATCGGATTAGGTGGTACAAGTTTGTTGATCATCGTTGGTGTTGCTTTGGAAATGGATCGTCAATTACGTGGTCTTTTGATGAAGCGTGAATACGTCGGGTTTATTAGATAAGATAATTGGAGATGTTTTGACAATGAATATTGTATTGATGGGATTGCCTGGTGCTGGTAAAGGTACTCAAGCTGAAAAGATTGTTGAAGATTTTAAAGTTGTTCATATTTCAACTGGTGACATGTTCAGAGCTGCTATGGCTAACAAGACAGAAGTTGGTCTAAAGGCTAAAGGGTTCATCGACAAAGGTGAACTTGTTCCGGATGATGTTACCGAAGCTATCGTTGAAGAACGTTTAGCTGAAGCTGATGTTCAAAAAGATGGATATATGTTAGATGGATTTCCGAGAACTCTTGAACAGGCTAACGCTTTACAGACAATTGCAATGAATGTAAACAAACCTATAGATGCTGTCATCTATATCGATGTAAAGCCTGAAACATTAGTTGATCGTTTATCTGGAAGATATATTTGTTCTAAGTGTGGAGCAACTTATCATAAAATTTACAATCCTACTAAGGTTGAAGGAACTTGTGACGTCTGTGGCGGACATGAATTCTTCCAACGTGAGGACGATAAACCAGAAACTGTAAAGAATAGATTAAAAGTTAATATTGAAATGAATACACCATTAATTGATTTTTACGATAAGTTGAACTTGTTGTACAAGATCAATGGTGAACAAGAAATAGATGAAGTTTATAACGAAGTAAAGAAAGTTTTACAAAACTTGTAAAACTTTTTGCTTTGAATGTTTACATGTACGGAAAATTATTGTATAATTCGCCAGTATATGCAGAATAATTTCATCCCGTATGGAGGTTAATATCTTTGGCAAAAGAAGATGTCATTGAAGTAGAAGGTACAATTTCAGAAACATTGCCTAATGCAATGTTTAAGGTAAAGCTTGAAAATGGTGCTACAGTTCTAGCCCATGTGTCAGGTAAAATCCGCATGCACTACATCAGAATTTTACCCGGTGACAAGGTTACCGTGGAATTATCCCCTTATGATTTAACCAAGGGAAGAATTACATATAGATATAGATAATAAGTTTTTTAATGGAATGGAGGTTCCACAATATGAAAGTAAGACCATCCGTTAAACCTATGTGCGAACACTGTAAGGTAATTAAGAGACGCGGTCGCGTCATGGTTATTTGCTCTGCAGATCCAAAGCACAAACAAAGACAAGGATAATTTAATAGGAGGTGCATAGTTAATGGCTCGTATAGCAGGTGTAGATTTACCTCGTGATAAGAGAATCGTTATCGCCCTAACATACATTTTTGGTATCGGCGAAACAACAGCTCAAAAAGTACTTAAAGATGCTGGCGTATCAGAAGACATTCGTACAAGAGACTTAACTCCTGAACAAGAAGAAAAAATTCGTGCAGAAGTTGATAAGGTTCGTGTCGAAGGTGACTTACGTCGTGAAGTAAGTATGAACATCAAGAGATTACAAGAAATTGGCTCATATCGTGGTATGAGACATCGTCGTGGTTTGCCAGTTCGTGGACAAAACACAAAGAACAACGCAAGAACTCGCAAGGGTAAGAAAACTACTATTGCAGGTAAGAAGAAGTAATAGATTAAGATAGGAGGTTAATCATGGCACAAACAAAAGGTCGTAAGCGCCGTACTAAGAAGCATATTGAAGCTGGTGTTGCACATATCCACTCAACTTTCAATAACACACTAGTTATGATCACTGATGTTAACGGTAATGCCGTTTCATGGTCATCAGCTGGTGCACTTGGATTCAAGGGTAGTCGTAAATCAACACCATTTGCTGCACAAATGGCTGGTGAAGCTGCTGCTAAGGAATCAATGGAACACGGTATGAAATCTGTTGAAGTAGCTGTTAAGGGTCCTGGTTCAGGTCGTGAAGCTGCAATCCGTTCACTACAAGCTACTGGATTGGAAATCACTGCTATTCGTGATGTTACACCAGTTCCACATAATGGTTCTCGTCCTCCAAAGCGTCGTCGTGTATAGAATGGTTGTATACCCATATGAACTACGCTACACACATTTCGTTTTGAAAGGGGAACTAACCGAATGATCGAATTTGAAAAGCCAGCTATTACTTCTGTTGAAGAAAATAGCAGTTATGGCAAGTATATTATCGAACCGCTTGAAAGAGGTTATGGTACAACTTTAGGTAATTCATTACGTAGAGTTTTATTAGCATCATTACCTGGTACTGCGGTATCTGATATTCAAATAGATGGTGTATTGCATGAATTCTCAGCCATTGATGGCGTAATTGAAGACGTTACACAAATTGTGCTTAACGTTAAGAAGTTAAAGCTTAAATCATATGCTGAAGACAGTTTAAAAGCCGAGATCGATGTTGTTGGTCCTGCTACTGTTACAGCTAAAGATATCAAAGCTGATGATGATCTAGAAGTCCTCGATCCAGAACAATTTATTTGTACTGTTGCTGAGGGTGGACATTTCCACATGCAAATGACAATTAAAAATGGTCGTGGATATACTCCTGCAGAACAAAATAAGACGGACGAAACACCAATTGGTGTTCTTCCAGTTGACTCTATTTTTACACCTGTAGAAAAGGTTAACTATCAAGTTGAAAACACTCGTGTGGGTAAGAGAAACGACTTCGACAAATTAACAATCGATATCTGGACAAATGGTTCAATTGGACCACGCGAAGCTATTAGTTTGTCAGCTAAGATCCTTACAGAACACTTAAACAGTTTTGTAAACCTTACTGAAGAAGCTAAGAGTGCCGACATGATGATCGAAAAAGAGGAAACTCAAAAAGAGAAGAAGCTTGAAATGACTATTGAAGAACTAGACTTGTCTGTTCGTTCATATAATTGTTTGAAGCGTGCCGGTATCAATACTGTGCAAGAGCTTACTGAAAAATCCGAAGCAGATATGATGCGTGTTCGTAATCTCGGACGCAAGTCACTTGTTGAGGTTAAAGAAAAGCTTGCTGATCTTGGATTATCATTGAAGCAAGAAGACTAATAATATCAAATTCAAACAGGAGGTATAGACATGGGCTACCGTAAACTAGGACGTAACAGTTCTCAAAGAAAAGCAATGTTACGCGATTTAACTACTGATTTACTCATTAATGAACATATTGTAACAACTGAAACTCGCGCTAAAGAGATCAGTCGTACAACTGAAAAGATGATAACCTTAGGTAAACGCGGTGATTTACATGCTCGTCGTCAAGCTGCTGCTTATGTTAGAAACGAAGTTGCTAACATTACAGAAGATGATGATGCAGTTATTGTTCAATCAGCTCTTCAAAAATTATTCAGTGACATCGCACCTCGTTACAAAGAACGTAATGGTGGATACACACGTATTTTGAAGACAACTCCACGCCGTGGAGATGCTGCACCAATGGTTATTATTGAATTAGTTTAATAATAATTGTTTATTAATATTTAAAAAATCAGTCATTCTGATGAATTAGTGAGTGTTAAGATGATGGTTATTTTCAACCAAGTCTATCTCTGAGATCCTCTTAAAAAGGGACACTAATTTGTCGAATGATTTTTTTTTGCTCAAATTTGTTATTATATACGTAACACAATTTTGAGGGAGATAACTTTTGGAAAAAATCATTTCAATTGAAAACTTGAATTACACTTATCCCGAATCGAAAAAGCCAGCCATCAAAGATTTGTCGCTCGATATTTATAAAAATGAGTGGCTGTCGATCGTTGGTAAAAATGGTAGTGGAAAATCTACTTTGACAAAACTAATTGATGGTTTGATAGAGGCAAGTTCTGGTACCATTACTATTGCAGGACAAGTTATCAATGAAGAGAATATTTGGGACGCCCGGAAGAGAATCGGTATCATCTTTCAAAACCCTGATCACCAATTCGTCGGTGCAACAGTTGAAGACGATGTGGCCTTTGGCTTAGAGAATCAAGGTATGCCTAGAGAAGATATGATCAAGGAAGTCGACCGTGCTTTGGCATTGGTAAAGATGTCCGATTTTAAAACGCGTGACCCCCAGTCTCTTTCCGGTGGGCAGAAACAACGGGTAGCTATCGCTGGAGTTTTGGCAACGAAGCCACAGATCATTATCATGGATGAATCGACAAGTATGCTTGATCCCGATGGACGCAAGACTGTTTTGGATCTAGTTCAGCAATTACGAAAACAACAGGATCTGACGATCATTTCGATCACTCACGACATTGAAGAGACGGAATTGTCCCAGAGAATCGTTGTTTTGAATGATGGGCAAATCGTTAAAGATGGTAAACCAGTGGACATTTATGATTTAGGGTCTAATTTGCGCAAATATGGCCTTGAGGAACCTTTTTCAAGTAAATTAATGTCAATTATAAGGGTGACTGAAAAATTGCCTGAGGGCTATTTAAGTGAAGAGGAGTTGAAGCAGCAACTATGGAAATTACATTCGAACATGTGACACACTCTTACGAAGCTAATAGTCCGACTGCTAGTCTCGGTTTAGATGATGTTTCCTTGACGATCAAGGACAAATTATTTACGGCCATTGTCGGGCAGACGGGGAGTGGTAAGTCAACGTTAGTTAGACACATCAACGCCCTGTTGAAACCGACATCAGGTAAAGTTATTGTCGGCAAGCGAGTGATCACTTCTGAAACTAATAACAAGAATCTCAAACCCTTGCGTAAACAAGTCGGCATGGTCTTTCAATTTCCCGAAAGTCAGTTGTTTGAGGATACAGTTGAAAAAGATATCATGTTTGGTCCGATGAACTTTGGTGCCACTGAAGAGGAAGCTAGAAAGGCTGCCCATACAATGATCAAATTAGTTGGATTAGATGAATCACTATTGTCAAAATCGCCATTTGATCTTTCTGGTGGTCAGATGCGGCGAGTAGCGATTGCTGGAGTTTTGGCTAGTGACCCGGAGACGGTGATTTTGGATGAACCGACAGCAGGGCTTGATCCAGTTGGACGTTTGGAGATCATGAATTTATTTAAGGACCTTCAAGAAAAAGGCAAGACGATTATTTTGATCACGCACAATATGGATGACGTCGCAGACTATGCAGATGAGATGGCAGTTATCCACAGTGGAAAACTAATTGCTCAAGGACCACCTAAAGAAGTTTTCAACAACCAAGAACTTTTACAAGATGACGTATTAACTTTGCCACACAGTGCATCTTTTGCCAAAGAGTTGCAACAAAAAGGTTTTCACTTTGATAAACTACCGATTACGATCAACGAGTTAGGAACTGAAATTAAACAACAGTTAAATGGTGATTAAATGGATAAGATAATTTTAGGGAGATATCTACCTGGGGATTCGATTATTTACCGTTTGGACCCGCGGGGGAAATTTTTATTAACATTCTATTTCGTAGGAATCGTCTTTTTAGCCAATAATGTGGCTTCTTATGCGTTCTTATTAGCTTTTGTATTGTTCGCAGTTTATTTATCAAAGATAAACTTTGGCTTCTTTATTAAGGGATTACGGCCGATATTTTGGCTGATCTTATTTACAGTAGCCTTGCAGCTGTTCTTCACGCCTAGCAATCATCCACTGTGGCACTGGGGGATTTTGACCTTCTCCAAAGAGGGAATGGTTATTGCCGGTTATATTTTTATCAGATTCGTTCTGATCATATTCATTTCGACATTGCTGACCTTAACAACGACACCTATCGAGATTTCCGATTCGATCGAGAGCATTCTCAAGCCGTTGAAGAAAATCAACTTTCCAGTTACTCAGGTAGCTTTAATGTTGTCGATTGCGTTAAGATTCGTGCCGTTATTAGTAGATGAAACCACCAAGATCATGGATGCCCAGAGAGCTCGGGGAGTCGACTTTGGTGAAGGTGTATTGATCAAGCGGATCAAGTCGTTTGTACCGATCCTGATTCCATTGTTCGTCAGCAGTTTCTCGATTGCTTATGATCTGGCAATTGCGATGGAATCAAGAGGCTACAAAGATGGCGAGGGCCGCAGCAAGTACCGAGTACTCAGTTGGGATAAACGCGACAATTTGATGGTGCTGTTTATGGCCGTAGTAACAATTATTTTATTATTTTTACGGAGTTATTAATTTATGACAAGATACAAACTGACCATCGCTTATGATGGGACTAAGTTTCATGGTTTTCAGCGTCAAAATGATCTGCGTACCGTTCAAGGCGTCGTTGAGAAAGCTTTGACAAAGATGACTAAAGGAAAACACGTCGATGTAGTTGGTTCGGGGCGAACTGACGCGGGCGTGCATGCTTTAGGTCAAGTGATCCACTTTGACTATCCCGGTCAAATCCCAGCTGAAAACATGCTCAGAGCTATCAATTCTTTGATGCCATTGGATGTTTTGGCTAAAGATAGTGAGATCGTCGATGATAATTTTCACGCTCGTTTTGGAGTGACGAAAAAAACTTATCAATATCGAGTCTCCTGTACTCACTACACTGATCCGTTCAAACGTTTTTATACTGGGCATTACGCCTATGATTTGGATGTAGATAAAATTCAAGTTGCCTTGAAAGATCTAGTTGGTGAACACGATTTCACGAGTTTTGCGGCTTCAGGTGGAATGATAGAAAATAAAGTTAGGACTATCTATTCTGCGACAGCCGTGTATAATAAGAGCAATGACGAACTAATTTTTGAATTTACGGGCAATGGCTTCCTATATAATATGGTTAGAATTTTAGTTGCTACTCTGTTAGAGATCGGTAATGGGCGCAGGGATGTTCATGACTTCTTGCGATTGTTTGAAGTAAAGGATCGCCAAGAGGCACGTGGCACAGCACCTGCAAGTGGGCTATATTTAAAAGAAGTTTTTTACGATTAATCTGTGGATAAATATTGACTTAATATAGAAATCACAGTATTATTGTAACTGGTATTGTTTGCCCCACGATAAGCCCCGGAAACTTATTAGGTTGTCAAACAGACGTAGAAACTGGAGGAATTTATAGTGCGTACAACACCATTAGCAAAAGCAAGTGAAGTTGAACGTAAATGGTATGTAATTGACGGTGAAGATGTTGTCTTAGGTAGACTTTCATCAGTTGTTGCTTCTATTCTTAGAGGTAAGAACAAACCAACTTACACACCTAACGTTGATACAGGTGATAATGTTATTATCATCAATGCAGATAAAGTTAGATTAACAGGTAAGAAAGCTAAGAATAAGATTTATTATTCTCACTCAGATCACCCAGGTGGGTTGAAGAGTATTTCAGCCGGCGAAAAGAGAGCTACTAAGCCAGAACGCTTCGTAGAAGACTCAATTCGTGGTATGTTACCTAAGAACACTCTTGGTCGTCAAGAAATCAAGAAGTTGCACGTATATGCAGGTTCTGATCACCAACACCAAGCACAAAATCCAGAAATGTTGGATATCAACAAACTAATCTAAGGAGGAAAAGAATTTGGCACAAGTATCATACGCCGGAACAGGTCGTCGCAAGGATTCAGTTGCTCGTGTACGCCTAGTACCCGGAAACGGAAAGATTACTATCAACAAACGTGATGTCAAAGATTACATTCCTTTTGACAATTTGATTGCTGATATGAAACAACCTCTAGATGTTACTGAAACAGCTGACAACTATGACGTTATTGCTAACGTTAACGGTGGTGGCTTCTCAGGACAAGCTGGAGCAATTAGACATGGTATCGCAAGAGCCCTACTTGATGTAGATCCTGATTTCAGACCATCACTCAAGTCAGCCGGCTTCTTAACACGTGACCCTCGTATGAAGGAACGTAAGAAACCAGGTCTCAAGAAAGCCCGTAAGGCTTCACAATTCTCAAAACGTTAATATTTACTATTATCGGTTTGATTTTAAAAACATCTCTCAGTGTGAGGGATGTTTTTTTGTTATATATTAATAACGGAGGAGAGTGATATGTTGAATATTGAAAAGTTATCCACAAGTTATCAAGTTAGAAAATTAGATGCTAAAGATGCTAACAAAGCCTATGCGCTAGTTCAAAGCAATCCGCTGTACTTTGCCTATTGTCCACCACAGGCGACTAGACACTCGATTTTAGAGGATATGAAGGTCGTGCCAGCCAACAAAAATTTGGACGACAAATATTATCTAGGTTTCTTTGACGGCAATGATTTGATAGCCATCTTGGATTTGATCACAGGCTATCCCAATAATACCAGTGCTTGGATCGGCTTCTTCATGGTCGACGCTAAGTATCAGAGACAAGGTATTGGCACAAAGATCATCGATAGTTTGAATGGCGAATTGTTAAAGTCAGGCATCAAGCGAATCGAATTGGCTTATGGCAAGGGTAATGAACAGAGTGAAAAGTTCTTGTTGAAGACTGGCTTTGTTAAAGATGGCCGAGAGATTAAAGTTCCAGGGTATACGGTCGTTGTTATGGAGAAGATTTTGACGGCTTAATATGTGAATAATAAGAAATGAGTTTAAAATACAACTATATTTTCCATTAATATACAGTGTAAACGCGGAATAAAAGATAGCTTTTCCGCCTAACAAAAAGCCGTCTCTGATTTGAAATACTGAATCAGAGACGGTTTTATATTAATTTTCGAAGGCTAATCATGTTTTGTTTCGTTCTCATATGTATGTGACAAGTTGTGACATGGGGATGTTATATAATAACGATATTAAGCTTATGGGGGATGCAAAATTGGATAACGTAGAAGAAAATTCAAAACCAATCGTAAGGGAAGATTATTTAAAATTCAGGAATTTATTAAAATACTTTGTACATATTTTGATAGTTAATTCTGATAAAAGAAATGTTCAAGTTATGATGCAAAAGAAGTATCCAGACATGGATCCTAAATGGAAAGGTTCCATTGAAGATGCGGATGAACCGATCGTTCAAGAATATTTAACAAAAATCGGCCGACCTATTGAAGAGAAAAAAGCTAGTGAAAGTTGGAATGGCAAAGGTCAAGACGGTGGTTCGATCAGAAAAGATTATCTAAAATATCGTGAATATAGTACTGGAACAATTGATGTCAAGATTGCGGGGGGATTTCAAGTTCACAGTCGTGGTAGTTACATTAACTGGATCAATTCTAGATGTAATATTGTAGCCACTTGGAATCATGACAAAAATGAAGTTGTCGGATTGAGAATGTATTTGAGTGGTGTAGATGATGAAGATCAACCAAGATATGATTTGATAAAACTCACTGATCTGGGTATTTATGATAGTGATGATACGGAACCGACGGAAGTACTAAAGAAGTTTTTTAGAGATTATACGACCTTCTTAAAAGAACATCCGGTTGTAAAGGAAGAGAAAAATATGCCAAATACCAGTGTAAGAGTTAAATCATTGATCGAAAAACTTGAAAGTTCTAAAAATATTATTTTACATGGTGCTCCAGGTACAGGCAAAACTTATATAGCTAGACAAGTTGCTGCGCAGATGATTGGTATTGATGAATCGGAATTAAGCGCTAGTCCTCAATATAGTTTTGTCCAATTTCACCCTAGTTACGATTACACTGATTTTGTCGAAGGATTACGTCCAATCATCAATGATGATGGCAGTATGTCTTTTGAATTAAAAGATGGTGTTTTCAAGAGATTCTGTGAAACAACTTATCAAGCAGATTCCGACAAGAAGTTTGTTTTTGTGATCGATGAGATCAATCGTGGTGAAATTTCCAAAATTTTTGGTGAATTATTCTTCTCTGTTGATCCGGGATATCGGGATAAGAAGTACGGCATCAATACTCAATATTCTAATTTACATTCTAATAACGAAAAATTCTTTATTCCAAATAATGTTTATATTATTGGAACTATGAATGATATCGATCGTTCAGTTGATACATTTGATTTTGCTATGAGAAGACGTTTTAGATTTATCAATGTTACAGCAGCTGAATCGATGGATATGTGGGATGACAGTGAGTTATCTGATGATGATAAGGAACAAGCTAAGAAACGTTTGACAGCTCTTAATCAAGTGATTGAGAATATCGACGGTCTTAATTCTGATTATGACATTGGTGCTAGTTATTTTATGAAACTTGCTGAACTGGGCAAAGACAAATATGAAGTTCTCTGGAATGATTTCTTAGAACCATTGTTGTCAGAATATTTACGTGGCACAGCTAATGAAACTGAAAATATGATTGCTTTGGAAAAAGCCTATAAGAACGATAAAACAGAAGAGACCATTGACCATAAAGAGGTCGAATAATATGTGGATAACGGATAATACTTCATTTAAAGGTGAAGCTGTTCAGACTATCAAAAATACTTATCCAAAATTGTTAAATAAATTGAGCAATAACACGTTGGAAAACTTGGCTCAAAGCAGTAATTTATTACTTTTTCCAAATGATATTTCTGAGAGTGGTGATTTGGATAAGGATGCTATGATCGTTAAAACGTATAACGGAACGATTCAATTTCAAAATGTCATTGGTTTTATTGGTTATGGGCAGGAACGGTTAAATATTCACTCACGGTTTTCAACTGAAGGCATGGGCGATAATTTTTTACATTATATGTTAAAAAGAGTCCTAAATATCAATGTTACAAATTTGGAAACCGATACATCTAATAAATTAGAGTTATATGATTTGTTACGATATATTTTTCCGAGTTACCTTAATGCGGCTTTGAAAAAAGGGGTTTTACGGCAATATCAACGGTTTGAATATAATGATGCCAATATCAAAGGAACAATCGATATTGCTCGCCATATTAAGCAAAATACGCCGTTTACTGGCAAAGTTGCTTATTCGACGCGAGAGTACACTGGTGACAACAATGTCATGGAACTGATACGGCACACGATTGAGTATATTCAGTCATCTTCAAGAAATGGAAATCAGATTTTGAATTCATCCGATGAAGTGAGACATAATGTGGCAGCCGTTATCCGGTCAACGCCGTCGTATAGTATTGGTAAACGGCAGAAGGTGATTATTAAAAATCAATTAACACCGGTACGACATGCTTTCTATACGGAATATCGTGATCTACAACGACTCTGTTTGATGATTTTAAGACACCAAAAAAATAATCTCGGTGATGGGGATGATCAAACGATTCACGGAATTATCTTTGATGTTGCTTGGTTGTGGGAAGAGTATTTGAATACTTTGATGAAAGATAAAGGAATTCAACATCCACATAATCGAGCTGATAATCGAACGGAATTGGATAAGAAAAATCCATTTTATATTTTTAAATCTGATACAGAAAGTTCTAAGGGGAGACGTTTGGTTTATCCAGATTTCTTTTCAACTGAAGGTAAATTCGTATTGGATGGAAAATATAAAAAAGGTTTGGATAATGATGGCGACAACAAGGACAGCAAAGGTGGGCTGCAACGAAATGATTTGAATCAGATGATTACTTATATGTATATCCAAAAATACCGCAGCGCCAGCGTTATTTACCCGGCCACGACTAAAGGACAAGGGGAAACTTTGATTGGAGTTTTAAATGGTTATGGTGCAAAAATTTTCAAATATGGATTGATGATTCCTCAGAATATTGCAGATTTTGCTAGTTTTGAATCAGCCATGAAAAAGAGTGAAGCAGCTTTTGGAAACTATATAAATAAGCGCTATAACGATTAGGGTATGGAAAAATTTAATACATAAGCAAAAGAGCCAATATTCAATTACGAATATTGGCTCTTTTGCTTATTGGCAATTAATGCATCACTATTAGTTTTTAATCCCATCCGAAACAGTCCAAGTGATCGTACCATGATAAGTGCCGCTGATTTGGTAAGAACTCTGTTTCAAAAGGATACCTTGGTTGACGAGCCACTGTTTGCTGATTTGGAAGACTTGGGCGCCATCAACTGTTTTAGTACCGGTAGCAATTGTCGTTAAACTGTTCTGCAATGACTTTTGATTGCCATTCTTGTCAACGAAGATGATTCCACCGTTGTTCCATTTGGCAGATGCGTCACCTTTGTTGATCAGGTCACTTGACTGAGCTTGTAAGGTCCAAGAAGAATCTTTAGCACGTTCGTCAGTAACAAAGACGTTCCAATCATCGGACCGGCCAATGGTTCTATCCGTTGGATAGCTGTTGACCGATTTGAAACTACTTGTGTTGGCTGTAGTTAATAACAGGCCACCAAGTACGTTGATGTGGTATTCGATTTGATTAGAAACGTTGTGATAATCATCTTCAACGGTAAAGATAATATCATTGTCGCCATCTTTTAAGTCACTTGCTGAGATTGGGAAGTGGAAAGTATCACTGGAGCTTGAATCGACGATACTATCCATCGAGGTAGCGATCTTTGAAGTTTGACCATTGATATTTGCGTAAACTTGGAATTTAGTAGGATCGATTGCAGTTGAAGTATTGTAGGCAACTTTACCGCCCAAATTAACGTTGTCACCGATCTGAATTGATTGGTTGGTATCATCTGTTGCTGTTAAGGTGATTTTCTTAGGTTGGACGATCTTGAAAGGTGTTGTCATAACATCGGTATATAAATTACTACCGTCAAAGCTGGCGTGAGCTGTGGCAACTGAAGTCGTGGCTAAAGGTTTGCCGTTAGTATCGTTGCTTGATTTGGCAGTTCCATAAACTGTCAAGGTTGCCCTAGTAGGATCAGTCGTACCCAAAGCTTTAGTTAAAGTATGTTTAATAGTAGTTTGATCACCAGTCAAAGCAATTGTTTCAGTTGGCGTGGTGTCGTCGCCGTAAGTTATTGTGGCATTCTTATAAGTGATATTGGTTGGCAAAGTGATGTTAGCAACAATATTCGACCATCCTTTTGAACCACTGACATATTTAGGATTGTAAGTTAAAGCCAATTCATCGCCATTATTGACTGAGTTAGCTTGATCGGTGCCACCACTAGTTACTTCACGGTTATTTTGGGTCACATCGAAAAGTTGGGAAGTTAAGTCACCTTCAGTGATAGAAGGGATGGATTCAAAGATAATTAAGTTGGTTTCAGTTACTTGACCAGTTGAACCAGTGAATCCCCAATATAGTTTATGATCAGTGCCAGTTAAGTGAAACGGATTATTGCTGATGACATTACCAGAAGAATCCTTTTCTTGAATAGGTACGGTTTGAGTAATAACATCGCTATTAGGTGTACCATCCATGTTTTTATCATCAAAATCATATTTAACTTGTGGATAAGCTTGGCCACTGCCACCTTGATTAGTGGATACATTGGCAGGTTCCCAAGTGATAGTTATGTGGTGCCATTTGGCATCGGTCAAAAGCGTAGGTTTTTGTATTAAGTTAGAGTGTCTTAAAGCTGGACCATTAGTAAGATTATCTATGTAAGTATATGGTGAAGCTGGAAACCCAGAAGCTATATGGTCATCGCCCTTTTTCAGTTGAGTATCAAAGTTACTATCAAAGCCACCAGCATTCATGTTGGGAAAAGTATCAAACTCAAGAGCCCAACTATTCTGAATGGCCCGATTAGCTAAGTCTTGGCTAGTGTTGTTGGCGGGTTTGAAATCAGTAGTAACACCGCCCAAAACACCCATCGTTTCACCACCGACACCATTTCTTAAATTACCGTAATAATCAGACGCGTTGGAAGTATCATCACTGACATTTTGCAAAACGAAAGCCATACCATCACCGTTATAAACAGATGAGCTGCCGTTACCACCAAAATACAACCACATGGACATTGTTTGCCGGCGAGTAGTATCAATGTAGTTCTGATCGGCTTCATTAGATTGACTGCGTTTTGACCAAACTGCAGAAACAGTATTTGGAACCATATTTTCAGAAATCAATACGACGGCCTGAGAAGATGAATTACCCGAAGTTCCAGGTTCCAAAATTTTACCAGGATTATTATTAGTGCCACCAACGGGCGCTAAATTAGGAACATTGAACCAATCGTTCAAATTTTTAATTCCATCAGGTACCGTTCCTTTAAGGACTGTGGAAGATGATGAAGAGGAGCCTTTTACCTTTTGAGTAGTAGCTGAGTGAACTGTGGTGTATGTGAATGATAATATTGAGAATAATCCAACAAGGATTAGCATAAATGTAGAAATGAATAATTTTTTCTTCATAATTTTTTCCCCCCTTCAAATGAACAAACTATAAGAAATGTATACCTATTAAATTAATTATAGTCCCTTGCGGGATTAGTTTAAACATATTTGAATCTATATTTGCAAGATATATCATGGTATTATTTGTTTGTTGAGGATATTGAATTAAGTTCCAAGAGATGGAAGGAGTAAAATGGCATATAAAGTAAATTTTAAACAAGTTGAATTAACTGGTTTTGAAAGTTCACCATTTGCGGAACGATTGGCTGGTCTCAGAGCGCATGAGGCAAGATATTTCCGCAATAATTATCGTGTCGATTTTGTAACTATGGCAGTTGATGAGAATCCCGAGATCATTAACCGGATCAAAGCTATTTTGTCAGGACAAGGTTTGGATTTACCATATCAAGCCTTGGAAGTTAGCGACTTTGTGGTCAATAATATTCGTTGGTCGTATGTTTTTTATGACAATGGCTTGGTTATTAGTATCGAATATAGTATTAATCCAGCAGGCAAGCGAGAAATTGGCGTCAAAATGGTCGAAGATGCTGGTACGCCGGTTGAATTCGAAGATCGTTGTAAATTCGTACGCCAAAGATCTAATTTAGCTGGTATTATTCGTGAGAGCTATTTTCCACTTAAAGGAAATTTTTAAAATTTTTATATAATTATTAGAATCAAACGAAAAATAACCTGAGATTTTACTATCGATTGAAGATAGTAAATCTCAGGTTATTTATTTTGAATATCCGTTATAGCGTGATGTCAGCCGTTAATTCACTTGTCTTAAAAGGAAAACGTGATTCAGAAAGTTCAAAGGGTTGGCCATCGTCCAAATAGCTTAATTGATTGATAACTAAAACCGGAGCGCCAATTTTGTTGGCAATGCCATTTTCGACATCGATTTTGTTAGCTTCGTCAGCACGAACGATTCGGTGTGAACCCTTGATGTTCAAGCCATCCTTTTGCAGATGACCGTAGATTGAACCTTCCAGATCTTGTTTGGTTAGGGTTGTAATAGAAGTCGGCATAATTGTATGTTCATAGGCAAAAACTTCGCCATTAACGAACCGAACACGCTGGATAACATAAACTGGTTCAGTAGGTTGAATGAGCAATTTGGTAGTTTCTTCTTCAGTAGGGATGCGAGCTGATAATTCAAGCACCTTACTGGTAACTTTTTTCCCCTGGTTAGTCGTTGTGGCACCTAATGGTTTATCAATTGGAGAGACTTTACCGTAGTTGTCGCCATGTTCGCTTTGAATATAATCTTTGCGGACATAGGTACCGGAGCCACGTTTAGAATAGACCATACCTTCGATCATTAAAAGTTGTAGCGCTTTGTGTACCGTTATGCGGGTAGTTGAAAATTCTTTGGCAATTTGATTTTGGTCAGGCATCAGTTCCCCGGGAGGGTACTTTCCTTGTTGAATTTGTTTTCTCAAGCCATCAGCAACGATTTTATATTTGTACGCCATTATTAAGCTAATACCCCCTTTATTACCGTTATAGATAATAATATCATTGTTGCTCCCTGTTTTCATTTTCTTTTTAATGTATATACTTTATATAAAAAAACGTTTACATTATTTTTAAAACATGTATACTGGAAACGTATTCAAAAGCAACAAAGAGAGGAAGGTGCATATGACAGAACAATTACCAAAGAATTTCGCCTGGGGCAATTCAACTTCAAGTATGCAGACTGAAGGGGCTTGGAACATAGGCGGCAAAGGCAAATCTGTTTATGATATAAGACCTGCAACTAAGGATTCATCTGATTGGCACGATGCGATTGATGAATATCATCGCTATGATGAAGATTTTGATCTAATGGCTAAACAAGGAATGAATTTTTATCGTTTCCAAATTTCTTGGAGTCGGGTAAATCCTGATGGTGATGGTGAATTTAACGAAGAGGGTATCAAATTTTACAGTGATTTGATCGATGATTTGTTGAAGAAGAATATTACACCAATGATTTGCTTGTATCACTTTGACATGCCACTACATTTGGCAGAAGAGTATAACGGATTTTTGTCACGACACGTAGTGGATGCTTTTGTACGTTATGGTAAAGAAATGGTTAAGAGATTCGGTAATCGGGTCAACTATTGGATCACCTTCAATGAACAAAACCTTTATCATGCAAGTGAAGCCTTTAGGATCGCTGGTTATTTGCAAGGCAACCAAACTGACGATGAATTGTATCAAATCAGTCACCATGTCATGTTGGCTCACGCCGGTGTTGCTAATTACATTCACGAAAAGACTGACTGTAAAATTGGTGGAATGTTAGCTTACAGCGAGGTTTATCCCGCTTCACCAAATCCCAAAGATGTTCTCTATGCAAGACAGATCAACGAATTTATGAATAATAATTTACTAGATGTTTTCGTATATGGACATTATTCAAACGAAGTTTTAACTTTTGTGAAGAATCATGGAATCGATATGGATTATCAACCAGCTGATGATGACACATTAACTAAAGTATCATCTGATTTTATTGCATTTAGCTATTATAGAAGCGACACAATTAGTGCCGAACTTGTTCCAGAGAAAACAATACCTAATTATTATCTTGATAAAGGAATCAAAAAAAATCCATATCTCAAAGCATCCGAATTCGGTTGGCAAATTGATCCATTTGGTTTCAGGGATGTTTTGACGAAAGTTTATAACGAATATGGCGTACCAATGTTTCCAATTGAAAATGGGATCGGATTGCGTGAAGAGTTCAATGGCTCAGAGATTCAAGATGATGAACGGATCGAATATCATCGCGAACATATCCAAGCTATGAAAGATGCTATTTTTGAAGACGGCGTCAAAGTTATCGGCTACTTAGGCTGGGGGTTGATCGATATTCCTAGTTCAAGTGGAAATATGGACAAACGTTATGGAACAGTTTACGTCAATCGTACCAATCATGATCTAAAAGACATGCGACGGGTACCTAAGAAGAGCTACTGGTGGTTACAACATGTTATTACAACGAATGGTGCGGATCTATCAGATCTTAAATAAAAAACAAGACTTTGGGGGGCAAAGTTTATGTCTTTAAAAAATTCAAAAGCTGCAGATAAATTTGCAGAATTTGCGGCAAAACTTGGTGGTCAGATCCACTTACGTTCTTTGCGTGATGCTTTTGCAACGATCATGCCGCTATATATTCTAGCTGGTCTAGCAGTTTTACTAAACAATACAGTGTTTACATGGATTTTTAAGGGTAAGACCTTATTACAAGTACAATATTGGGGCACATTATTAACAAATGCGACCTTGAATATTTCAGGTATTTTAATTGCAGCCATGATCGGTTATTGCTTGGCTAAAAACCGTAGTTTCAATAACCCCATTGCTGCAGCATTAGTGTCAATGGCAGCTTTAGTAGCCATGATGCCAAATACAGTTTCATTAGTTCCAGACGGTGCCAAAAAGGCTGTCGACATTTCAGCCGTATTGCCATATACCAACCTAGGTACTGGGGCAATGTTTGCTGGTATCATCGTTGGATTGATTGCCACGGAAGTTTTCATCCGCGTATCTAATATCAAACGTCTCCAAGTTCACTTGGGTGAAAATGTTCCGCCTGCAGTTAGACAATCATTTGATGTTTTAATTCCAATCATCATCGTGTTGTCTGGTTTTGCAATCGTTTCAGCCTTACTAAACAACTTAGCTGGAATGAACTTGATCAACTTGATCACTACAGTTATCCAAGAACCATTACGTCACGTTGGAACAAGCATTTGGGGAGTTATTATCCTTTATACTTTGGGTAACTTGCTATGGCTCTTCGGTATTCACCAATCAGTTATTTACAGTTCTATCCTAGAACCACTTTTGATTATTAATATTACAGAAAATATTGCCGCATATGCTGCTGGTAAACCAATTCCTAATATTATTAACGTTTCGCAAGTTACATCATTCGGTTTGCTTGGTGGCTCAGGATCAACGCTTTGCTTACTTGTCGCAACATTTTTAGTTGGACACAGTGCTGTAACTAAGAACGTGGCCAAGCTTTCGATCGCACCTGGTATTTTTAATATCAACGAACCAGTTATTTTCGGTTATCCAATCGTTTATAACGTTTCAATGGCAATTCCATTTGTTTTCGTTCCTGTAATGGGAATCGTAATCAGTTATGTAGCCACAGTTCTCGGTTGGATCAATCCATGTGTCACAATGGTTCCATGGACTACGCCAATTGGAATCAGTGCCTTTCTTGCAACAGGTGGCGACTGGCGTGCTGTCGTTGTTCAATTATTGATCTTTATTCTAGGAATTTTAATTTATATTCCATTCGTTATGATCAATGATAAAGTTATTGGCAAGGAAGCCGCAGCAAATTTGGAATCAACACAAAATGCTTAGGCTCATAGGAAGAGAGCGGAACAAACTGGGTAACTTTTGAGTATTTGGCTGGTGTAGCAAAACGCAGAAAGCTGGTTTGTATGGCTCGTCTCAGCAAAAATACCCTCTGATTCAGTATTTCGAATCAGAGGGTATTTTGTGTTCACGACAGATTTTAACGTCCAACGATATCAACGTAGATAGTCATAGCAACAAAACATAATAATGCAAACATCAACAAACCAATCATAATAGCGTGACGTTTTTTATTCATGAGTAGAATAGCCACGAATTCACGAATCAAGGCATTAGGTAAGAAATAGAATCTAGTTGGTGCTCCGACTCCGTTGGCTGCAATACCAGCCATTTTGGCGTACAAACCAGCTCGAAAGATGTGATAATTGTTGCTGAAAAATTTGATATAAGCCGAATTGCTACCAAAGTTTTTTTGAATCAAACTTTTGGAGAATTGCATATTTTGTAAAGTATTGCGCGATTTATCTTCCAACAAGACCAAGTCCTCGTCCCAACCATGTTCGATGGCGTAGTTTGCCATAGCTTGGGCTTCGGATAGCTTTTCATCAGGACCTTGACCACCTGAGAAAACTATCTTAGGTGCAGGACGACCTTTTTTGATCTGCTTGTTAGCAAATTTTATTGCCGCATCGATTCGATTGCCGAGAAGCTTTGAAACGGTATCGCCGTTGATCAAACCAGCACCTAAAACAATCAGATAATTAGCTTTGTAACGCCGAGGGAAGAATTGATACAAGACGACGTTGACTAAGAAATTGTAAGAACAGATTACTAAGTAAACCCCAATCAATGGAATTCCGGAAATAATAATGTTCAACCAGTCCGGTAAGAATTGTCCCCGATTGGCCATTAGCGCATTGACGAACCAAATAACGATCAAAAAAATTCCTAAGAACAACGTTAGCATGTTGGAGACTGTGTGACTTTCTCGTTTCCAGACGATGATGGCGTTCCATAATAGTAAAACCCACATAAAGGCTAATGTTAACGCGATGACGCCGACAATCAACAGAAACAATGTCCCCATAATCACGACGAACGGCAAATTAGCAGTACTGAAAATTAAAATAGCCAACTCGGTCAAGAAACTGATGAAGAAAATAGTGAAGGTAATGCCATTGATCAATCTTCTTGGTTCCTTTAGCCACATCCATAAGAAAATAGCCAGGAGAACTAAAGTGATCAATCCACCATAAATCGAAAACTTTTGTAGTACATTGACGTACGGCCTAAGTACGTTCATTGAATCACCTCATTTTGACAAATATATTTTTACTGCCCCCTAAAATAATCATATTAATTTTATCATAGCTAAGAAACTTTACCATCAAAGCGATGTTGTGGAATATCACTTTTACTTATAAATGCATACAAATACTTACAAAAGTGCATAAAGATGTTATGATGATGTAAGGAGGTGGCAAGATGTATCAGGAACAAAGGTTAGAAGCAATTATGAAGTTGTTGGAAACGCACGATACCTTAACGACTGAACAGATGATTCAGCAGTTTCAAGTATCGCGGGACACAGTTAGAAGAGATTTTGCTAAATTGAGTAATGAAGGCAAAGTCAGACGAGTCCACGGCGGAATTATGAGTTTGCCAAAGTCAAATGAAATTGTTTCGTTCAACGCTCGAATGAATGATTTTACAGCTGCTAAAGACCACATCGCACAGTTAGCCGAACAATTCATTCAAGCACAGGGGACGTACTTTTTCGATGTTTCAACAACGGTCTTGAAGTTAGCCCAGATCATGAAAACTAAGGCGACTATCTACACGTACTCGTTAGACAACGCCATCATGTTGAGTGCTGATCCGAATATTTCTTTGCACTTATTAGGTGGCCAATTTTTTGAAAAGAACCGTTTCTTTTATTCATTGAATGAGGCCGAACTATTGAATCACCTGCAATTTGATGCTGCATTTATCGGTGCAGCTGGTTTAAAAAATGGTCAAATCAGTTTTGAAGATCAAGCAGATGCTTATTTGAAACAATTAGCTTTGAAAAATGCTAAACAAAAAATCCTATTAGCTGAGAATGCTAAATTTGCTAAAGAGAGTACTTATTTGATTGGTAATATAGCTGATTTTGATTATTTATTGACTGATAAAAAACCGACTGATGAAATTTGTTCCCAAATCGAAGTAAAATACTGAGGTGAAAATAATGGCAATAAAATTGATTTTGAGTGATATTGATGGCACCATTTTGGATGATAAAAATGTAATCGACAGCGGGTTGAAACAAGCCGTATCGCAACTCAAAAAACAGGCGGTACCATTTGTTTTGGCATCTGCTCGCTCACCGGAAGGAATGTTGCCGATTGCTAAAAAGTTAGATGTTTTGGACAATCCAATTGCTTGTTATAACGGCGCTTTAGTTGTTAAAGATTTGCAGCAAAAAAATTATTCCACAATTTTAAGCCATGAATTAAACGTTACAGAAGTAGAACAAATATTTGCGATTATCGAAGAACAATATCCAGATGTCTCAATCAATTTGTATTCCGGTTCCGACTGGTATGTTGGCAAAGTCGACAAGTGGGTTGAAATTGAGGCTGATATTACTAAACAACAGCCGATCGTGACTGATTTGAATAAGTTGGTATCAGAACATCAAGTACCGATCCACAAATTGTTGTTGATTGGAAATACTGAAGAAACCCAGAGGCTGTTACAAGGTTTGAAGGATAGTCAAATGCCAGAGAGTTCATTTTATTTATCCAAACCTAACTATTTGGAAATCACTAATAGTCAAGTCTCCAAGGAGAAAGCTTTGCGTGAATTGGCTAAGACGTATGGTTTGGCATGGAGCAGACGATGACCTTGGGCGATAACTTCAATGACGTGCCAATGTTAAAAATTGCTGGTTTAGGCGTAGCGATGGCCAATGCTCCCCAAGAAGTTAAAAATTGTGCTAATGTAGTGACGGAGACCAATAATCACAATGGTGTTTCTAAGGCCATTGAAAAATATGTTTTGAAATGAAAGAAGTAATGGTTATGGAAAAAGTTACGGTTATCAAAGGTGATATTGCTTATTTACCATTTCATGTCGATGTTATCGTCAATGCGGCCAATAGTGCTTTAGTACCAGGCGGTGGCGTCGATGGAGCTATCAATCGTAAAGCGGGTCCCAAATTAGCTGATGCGATGCTAGGAATCGGTGGCACGCCGACTGGAACAGCTGTTTACACCAAAGCCTATGATCTGAATGCAGATTATGTTATTCATGCTGTTGGTCCAAAGTTTATTGACGGCGACCATGGCGAAGATGAGTTACTGAAAGATGCTTATGAATCGGTAATGAAAATAGCTCAAAAACTATCAGCCAACTCCATAGCGTTTCCCTTTATTAGTACTGGAGTTTATGGATATCCTTTGGCAGAAGCAGTCAAGATAGCTATTCAGACTGTCGAAAAATTTAATTTGGAAGCTAAGGTTTATTTTGTAGCTTTTGATGCAACGACTGAAGAATTAGCTCAAAAATATTTAAATAATTGATGTTTTAAAAATAGCCGTCATATCAAAGATGATGGCTATTTTTTATCTAATTAAATTAAAAAAAATCACATTTTATTGTTGACAATTTTTACGATAAGCATTAGTCTCATAAACAACAAATCAATTCATCCATAAACCGTTGAGATGGAAGTCAAGATTATCGTGCACGCCCAGAGAGTTGCCGGTGCTGAGAATGGCAATCGAACGCAGATAGTTAAATGGACCATCGAGGGTCTTTCCGAAAAGTAATTGAGTACGAAAGAACGTTAGGCATACGTAAGTTGCCGGGGGGATGTTAGTCCCTCGCTAAGAGTAATGGAATGATTGTTGAGGTATTGTTTTTGGCGTACTCACTTTCAGTCTATTAAAATAAGGTGGCACCGCGGTCAATCCGTCCTTAAACGTTATACGTTTATGGATGGATTTTTTTTATTCCCTAGGAGGTATCACCAATGATGAATAGACGATGGCAAAATTCAAATTAATTAAATTCAATAATAAAAATTAATTTGGAGGAACCAAACATGATTGAAAATGCTATTAAAAAATTAACTGAAGATACGGATTTAACTTTTGATGAAACAAACCAAGTGATCGACGAAATTATGACTGGGAAGACAACGCCGATTCAAATTGCCAGTTTTTTAACTGCCTTGAGTGTAAAAAAGGAAACCGTTGAAGAAATTGCCGGAGCTGCTGAAGCCATGAGAAGTCATGCTTTGGACTTTCATGCCGATGAACCGGTTCTAGAAATTGTTGGTACTGGTGGCGATCACTCCAATTCATTTAATATCTCCACGACCTCAGCCTTAATAGTTGCAGCCACAGGAATTCCAGTAGCCAAGCATGGTAATCGAGCCGCTAGTTCTAAGAGTGGTGCGGCGGATGTTTTAGAATCTCTTGGCGTTCAAATTGACCTTGATCCTAAGCGTAGTGAAGAGATTCTTGATCAGATCGGTATTTGCTTCTTATTTGCCCAAGAGTATCACAAGGCTATGAAATACGTAGCGCCAGTCAGAAAAGAACTAGGTATCAGAACCTTATTTAATGTTTTAGGACCATTGGCAAACCCAGCTCATGCTTCTAGCCAAGTTTTAGGCGTTTATGATGAAAAACTAGTCGAACCAATGGCAAAAGTTTTAAGTCAATTGGGAATCAATGATGCGATGGTAATTCATGGGCAAGATGGTTTCGATGAGGCTTCAATTTCAGCTCCAACAACAGTTATGGAGGTTCACAACGGCAAGTTTACTAAATACACGATCACTCCTGAAGAATTTGGTTTAAATCGGGCTGAAAAAGCGGAAGTCATTGGTGGTACACCGGCAGAAAATGCTCAGATCACTTTGGATATTTTAAATGGTGCCAGTGGAGCCAAACGGGATGTTATCCTATTAAATTCAGCTTTGGCAATTCACACAGCCAGACCAAATATTGATTTGCATGAGGCAATCGATCTTGCCAGAAAGGTCATTGATGATGGGAGTGCTTTGAACAAATTAAATGACTTCATCAAAATGACGGAAGATGGTGTGGCAGCTTGATTTTAGATGATTTAGTAACAGCCACTAAACAGCGCCTCATTAAGGAAAAAAAGCCAAGTATCATTAGTAGAACTAAAACAACGAGCCCAACAAATTCCTAACCGTGATTCTCAAGCCGTCATCGATAAATTTTTAGAACCCAAACTTCATTTCATTGGCGAGATAAAAAAAGCTTCTCCATCTAAGGGAACTATTGTTAAGGATTTTCCATATATGAAAATTGCTCAGGAATATCAGAAGGCGGAGATTGATGCGATTTCTGTCTTGACTGAACCGACTTATTTTCAAGGTAAACTTGATTATTTAAAAGAAGTCTCAAAAACAACCAATGTTCCATTATTGAGAAAAGATTTTACGATTGATCCTTATATGATCTATCAAGCTAAGATTGCCGGTGCAAGCATGATTCTATTGATAGTTGCTATTTTGGATGATGAACAATTATCTTCCTATCTTAACTTGGCTAAACAATTAGGATTAGCAGCTTTAGTCGAAGTTCATAACGAAAATGAACTACAGCGAGCTTTGAATGCTGGCGCGGAAATTATTGGTGTCAATAATCGCAACCTTAAAGATTTTACAGTTGATCTTAATAATAGCTTGAAGCTACGTTCGCTAGTTCCTAAGCAAATTCCCTTCATTACTGAAAGTGGCATTAAAACCATAGCTGATATAAAAAAACTCAAACAAGCCCAAGTTAATGGTGTCTTGATTGGCGAAACGTTCATGAAAGCATCTGACCGAATTAAAATTATTCAAGAATTTCAAAGTGTGTAATTTATGACTAAAATAAAAATCTGCGGTTTGATGACAGTTGACGATATCAAAGCAGTCAATCAGGCTCATCCCGATTTAGCTGGTTTTATCTTTGCTAATGGTCGTCACCAAATCGATTTAATAACAGCTTTAAAACTGCGAAAACTATTAGATCCAACTATTCCAAGCGTTGGTGTTTTCGTAAATGAACCGATTGATTCGATGCTTAAAATCTATGACAGTGGTGCTATATCGATGATTCAGCTACATGGTCAAGAAGACGAAAACACCGTTAAAGTACTTCAAGCACACCAAATACCAATTATTAATGTTTTTAAACCCTCTCAAAACAATCCACAGGCTAATGCCGATTATTTAATGTTAGATAGTGGTTCTGGAAACGGAATGACTGTTGACTGGCAAAAAATTCGAATCGAAACCAAACAGCCGTTGATCATTGCTGGAGCTTTGGATATCAACAATGTAACGACTGCTATTAAAACCATTCATCCTGCCTACGTTGATCTTTCTCGTGGCGTGGAAACAAATAATGTAAAAGATCCTCAAAAAATTTCTAAAATTGTAACTCTAGTACATCAACTATAATCGGAGGAATTCCTTATGAAAGAAATGCAAAAAGAAACAAGCAAGCAGACCCATTATGGTCAATTTGGAGGCCAATATATTCCTGAAACTTTAGCTAGCGAATTAACCCGTGTCGCCCAAGCTTATGATAAATATAAAGCTGATCCGGAATTCTTAGTTGAATTTCACGATTTATTGGATAATTACGCTAATCGTCCTTCATTGTTATATTACGCAGACAAAATGACTCAAGATCTCGGAGGAGCCAAAATTTATCTCAAACGTGAAGATCTCAATCATACCGGTGCTCACAAAATAAATAACGTTATCGGACAAGCTTTGATTGCCAAACGAATGGGCAAGACGTGTTTGATTGCCGAAACTGGTGCTGGTCAACATGGTGTTGCGACGGCCACAATTGCCGCACTGTTCGGAATGGAATGTGAAATTTTTATGGGAAAGGAAGATACTGAACGCCAAAAATTGAACGTTTATCGAATGCAATTGCTTGGGGCCAAAGTTCACGCTGTAACTAGTGGTTCAATGGTTCTAAAGGATGCCGTCAATGCAACGATGCAAGAGTGGGCCAGTCGGATCGATGATACTTTTTATATTTTAGGATCCGCAGTTGGACCATATCCATTTCCAGAAATGGTGCATGATTTTCAAAGTGTCATTAGTAAAGAATCCAAGCAACAAATTTTAGAAACCGAAGGTAAATTACCGGACGCTGTAGTTGCTTGTGTCGGCGGCGGTAGTAATGCTATTGGTAGTTTTGCCGATTATATCGATGATAAAGAGGTTAAATTGATTGGCTGTGAGGCCGCTGGAAAAGGTGTCGATACTGATCAAACCGCTGCTACGATTGAACGCGGTTCAGTTGGAATTTTCCACGGTATGAAATCATTATTTCTCCAAAATGATGATGGTCAAATTGATCAAGTTTATTCAATTTCTGCCGGTTTGGATTATCCGGGCGTAGGTCCAGAACATGCGCAATTGGCTGAATTGAAACGAGCTCAATATGTTGGTATTACTGATGATGAAGCCGTAAATGCTTTTGAATATATTGCTAAAACCGAAGGAATCATTGCTGCTATCGAAAGTTGCCATGCCTTAGCTTACGTAATGAAATTGGCACCAACTATGAGAAAAGATCAAATTATTATCTGTACCGTTTCCGGTCGTGGTGATAAGGATGTTGCATCAATTGCTAAATACAGAGGGGTAGATATCGATGAGTAAACTAGAAGAAGTATTTCAAAATAAAACGGCCTTTAT
This sequence comes from Companilactobacillus mindensis DSM 14500, assembly GCF_001434275.1. GTDB lineage: Bacteria > Bacillota > Bacilli > Lactobacillales > Lactobacillaceae > Companilactobacillus > Companilactobacillus mindensis. The sequence continues at coordinate 73,718 of NZ_AZEZ01000073.1, forward strand.
ACCATTTTTGGTTGCCGATGATCCAGACTTTGAGACTACTGTTCAAAATATTTTGACCTTAGCGGAAAATGGAGCCGACATTGTTGAGTTAGGAATTCCTTTCTCAGATCCAGTGGCAGATGGACCGGTGATTCAAGCGGCCGATCTGAAGGCCTTCAAAGCCGGAGTTAACACCAACCGAGTCTTTGAAATTGTTGAAGAAGTTCGAAAAACAAGCGATGTACCAATTGTTTTCTTAACGTATTTAAATATTCCTTTTAAATATGGATATGATAAGTTTTGCCAGAGATGTCAAAAATTGAATGTCTCTGGATTGGTAATTCCCGATTGTCCATTGGAAGAACAAGGAGAAATTAGAACGTTCGCTGATAAATACGACGTTGATCTAATACCATTGATTGCCCCAACTTCGGGAGACCGAATCGAAAAAATTGCTGCCAATGCCAAAGGATTTATCTATGTTGTCTCTTCACTTGGCGTGACTGGAGTTAGAGATGATTTGGCAGTTCAGCAATTGAATGATACGATTCAACGAATTCGCAAAGTGACCGATGTTCCGGTGGCAATCGGCTTTGGAATCCATTCACCAGAACAGGCTGAGAAATTGGCCACGATTGCTGATGGCATTATTATCGGCAGTGCCGTAGTTAAAATTGTTGATGCTGGTCACGAGGACCTGCAGAATGAATTAACAGATTATGTTAAAAATATTAAGGAAGCAATAAGCGTAAAGGCTTAATTAGAGATATCTACAAAAAAAGCATTTTCATTAAATTGAAAATGCTTTTTTTGTTTTGGAAATAGAATAGTAATTCTGTAAAATATTTTTCTTGTTCGTTATACGTAATATTTAAAGATAAGTTAAATAACTGTTAAAAATAAAGGAGTAGCAAATGAACATAGAAGATTTTTATTCAATTATTGACAAAGTAAAAAAAGGACTGACAATTGTTCCGCTAAGGACGGGAATGTCTAAAACATACTCTGCAATCAATTTTATTGAAGATATTCATTCCAAAGGAATTTCAGAATATAAAAGAATAGTTTTTATTACTAATAAAAAAAATAACATTCCATATAAAGAATTAAAAAATATCTACGAGCAACATGGTAATTTGAACTTATTTGACAAAGAAGTTCTTTATTTAGAATCTAAATTTGATTCAATTATTCATCATTTGCCTACGCGTATTCCTCACAATACTTGTCCAGAATCGTTTGCTGAATTAAGGGAAAAGGTTGATCTGTATATCTCAAATTCTTCTTCAGAAGAGAAATTTGAAGGGAAAATAAATGAAAAAGAATATATAAAGTCACTGATTGATTCTGATAATTCACTTACCGGAGAATTTGGCCTAGAAAAGAAATTTAGATTTGAAATAAAGGATATTCTGAATAAGGCTGTTGGCAATAATAATATTGCTAGTAAAAAAGAACTTGTCAGAAATAATAAAGATTATCAATGGATAGCAAAAGTATACCCACAAATTTTTATGGAGGATTATAAAGTGATTTTGATGAATACATCAAAATTTAATGCATATTATGATCCTATAATTAGAAATTCTAAAAAGATTTTGTCAGATGAATTGATTACTAGCGATTCAATGATAATTTTTGATGAATTTGATCAAACAAAAAAAGTTTTTCTAAAAAATATAGTAGATGAAGCATTACGCAATAAAGGAAACATATTTAATGATTTTCTTAGTTTTGGACAAAACCTGACTCAAGATATTACTAATAAAGTTCCGGAGATTAATGCTGATGAATCACAAAAAATATTAACAGGATTAAAGAGTGAATATGAATCTATCAGAAATAAATACTATGTTCATAAAACCTGGTTTTTAAATTCAAATCGAAATAAACATGGACTTATTTTTTTTAATGGAAGTGTAACCAGTTTAATAAATAGAAATTCAAACAATAGATTGTCAAATGTTTTTGATCAAAATGATAATCAAGTGAATATGGAAATCGTAAAGTATGATTCTCCGAATACCCAAAATAATGAATCCATTAATTTAGTTGGAGCAATATTCAGTATTAATAAATTCTTATTGCATTTAAGAACTTATTTTTTAAAAGTAACTCAAAAAGTGATCCATCGAGAATTAAAGCAAACAAGTGATTTAGAGATACGGAAAACGCCTGAGGATATTCTATCTTCAATTATGGGAGTGTATAAACTAAATCCGCGTCAAGTTGAAATAATGTTAGAAGATATTTATTTTTCTAAGTCCCAAAAAAGAAAAGCAGAAATTACTCCTGGAATGGATAGTTTTTATGAGTTTGGTTTAAAAACTATTTTTTTAGAAAATAGATTATCTAACGCGTATGTAACAGAGTTTAATACATACAATGTGTGGAATACTCCGGAGTCAATAATATTGTCCTTATGTGCCAATAATCATGTGATTGGATTATCAGCAACAGGGACTATTCAATCCAATTTAGTTAATTATGATTTGTTTTATTTACAAAAACAATTGGGAAAAAGATATGCCGATGCATCTGATTTCTTTACTGATGAGACTAAAGAAAAAATCAAAATTTTGGATGAATCATATGTTAAGAACAATGTAGATATAAATGTAAAAACTACAGAAGATGTGAAGCAATTGGCTACTTCTGATGTAATTGGAGACCAGGGGAAATTAAAAAATCAACTAGAGAAAGTATTGAAGCTTGATCCAGGTGCCATTAAGAACATTGCAAGAGAACTTTCAGTATTAGATATAAACGATTTTGCACTAAAAAGATACTTGGAAATAATTAAAGCAATGTATATCTTTTTGAAAGATAGTTCATTAGAATCCTTTTTGTGTTTAACCCAGAAGGGTGTAAAAAAAGATGATCATTATTTAAGAAGATCAACATTAGAAAAAATTTTTAATCAGCTGAAAAGTGAATTTAATTATAAATCTACAGTTGGATTTGAAGTATTGGTTGGTAAAAATTTTGAGAATAACAAAAAGAGAATATTATCAAAACTAGAATCAGGTGAAAAAATATTTTTAATGAGTACTTATGCAACATTAGGCGATGGTCAAAATTTGCAGTATAAGCCTAATAACACTGATAATTTAATTCAAATTGTGGATAGCGACTTTAGTTCAAATGAAGACCAGCGATTTAACAAAAAGGATTTCGATGGGATTTATTTAGGAGAAGTGACTTTTATAACCGAAAATTTAATCTCAGCTAATTTTGACCTACGTAACTTTTTGAACTATTTAATTCAAATTGAGTATTTAGTGAATGGATATGAGATTTCTCAGAACGAAGAACGTGAATTACTAAAAATTGGAATGCATCGAATATCAAGTAATCAAGTTGATGATTTAATTAAAAATATCAGTTTAAAAGAAAAAATTTCAAGTCGAAGAGCGGCTTTAATTACAGTTGTTCAAGCAGTAGGTAGATTAACGAGAACTTTCCTTAAAAATAAAGTTCAAATACTTATCTCATATGATTTACTTCGTATTTTACCTTTAACTGATTTAAAAGAGATGAAAGACAACCATATTTTATCCCCAGAAATGAAGCATATTTTTTCATTTATCGAGGATTCAGATTTAGATTTGGATTTGGATAAAGATAAAGATCAACAAGCGTCAAGAGAACTTGATAGTAAAACCCGAAGAACTGAGTTTTATATAAATAGTTTGTTAAATGGTTTTAATAGAAATGATAAGTCATGGACAATTGATGCGTATGAACAAATGAAAAACGATTGTCTCAAAAACCCAACAATAAATATTGATGAGATGGGAAGAGACAGAATTTATGAGACATATTTTGGTTTGAAAAATGCAAATCAATATGGATATAAATACGATAAGGCTGATAAAAGTTATCGCTATAACGATGAAAGTGAACCAAAGACCCGAGTATCCTTTGAAACATCGAGATTGCCAATAATGTTGAAATGCAAATTAGTTAAGGATTATTTTATAAAAAATAATTATGCAACGGAATTTAAAACCAAGGATTATATTATGAATCCAGTTCTTTTTAAAAATATTTTTAAAGGAACGATTGGCGAAAAGGCTGGTGTTGCCATCCTTGAAGGATATAGAGATTTTAAATTAGAGAGATTTATGAAAAAAGGATATTATGAATATTTTGATTATTCTTTAGATCAACATGATGATATTTTGTTTGATTTCAAAAATTGGGATCCTAGTTTTGATAAAAATTCTGAAGAAGAGTTAAACAAAATATCGGATAAGTTAAATGAAGTAGAAGGAAAGATTGTATTTATTATTAATATAATTGGGGAAGAATCATGGAAATCATATCAAACCAACGATAACAGAATCCACGTAATTCCATCTTTAATGGATAATGAGGGAAATCTTAATAAGCACAATTTGAATAAAATTTTCCAAATAATTGAAGAGAGTAGATAACGCAATGCAAATAAAAGAGATGCAAGTAAATGTTTTGAATAAGAAAATCAATGAAATAAACATCCAAAGGGATTTTGATATTTTTGTTTTTAAAAAGAATGATACATATAAAAAGAATATATCTTTTGCTGCATTATCAAATTTGAAGGAATGTGCCATATCGAATCAGTATTACTTCGTACATTTAATTTCGAAGAAGAATTCCATTACATTAAATGAATTGAAAGAATTAAAAATCGAAGGATTTGAAGTTTCCAAAACAGAACCTGCGGATCTTACCGATACATCATTATTTAATCTTTTCTTTAATATGTACGGATCGAGAAATTTTATATGTGAAAATGACACTTCAAGTGTATATGGCGAGTTTTATTATCCAATAATAGGTCAAAATAAGGATAAATTTTTTAGAAGCGCAATGCATGTCCGTTATTTAAGTAATAACGGATTAAATATGAATGTTACAACGTTTAAAAAGGTTAAAAATAACCATAAAAAAAACTTTAAACAAAAGATGTATCAATGGGATGATCCCTCATTAGTTCCAAATAGAATTGAAAATAATGATGACGCTGAGAATTATTGGATAGTAGGAGCTCGTAAAGATGAAAACAAAAATGTGAATTTTTTTGAGAATGCTAATCTTAAAAAGCTTGATGACTCCAAAGTCGGCATCTTGAATAAATTTATTAACGAATTTAATGAAGAATTTAAGAGATATATTACTATAGGTCTGAACAATATTGATGAAGTTCAACAGTATGATATTGAATTCAATCGGGAAACTTTTTTGAAGAGAATAGGGAGAGAACGATCTTTCAAAGAGATTAATATAGTCGATTTAGTTAAAAGTACACAAACTAGCGAAAATATTGTTAAGTTGAAGTCGATATTGAACGATAAGGGAATACAGACAACGGAATGTAATACAACTGTGCCAGGTTTTAATATTTGTATTATTAAAAGTGAAGAGTATTTTAGGAATCACCCTGATCAAAAGGATACTCATCAAGAAAGTTGTGGTGAAGTAATAGTTCAGAATATTACCGATGATAACTTTAAAATGCCCACTCGAAAGAATTCTGATGGAGAAATGAGTCTTTTCGAGGAATATCAAGTGGATTTCAAATGGGAAAATAACAATTTGTTACTTAAAGTATTGCAGGAACTATTATCTAAAAAGAGTATTGTTGATGAAAGAATCGATAAGGGACTATTGAGTGGTAGTAATATTGAAAATAATTTATATTGTTTAACTTTTCCAAAGTATGATAAGGAAAAAAGATATACCCTTATTTCCAAACTGAATAAGAATAATGATATTACGTTTAATTTAATTAAGGATGATATTTTTGATAGTACTGATCCAGAAATCAAAAAGGTAGTTCAATTTTTAGAAAAATTCGAAATTAATTCAATGAAACAAATTTGGAAAGTAGAATGCATATTTTATGATTCTATGGAAAATTTAAATTTGATTTTGAAAACGAAGTTATATGCATTGCCTAATGTAAACAAAATACGTGATTTATTGAAGTTATCTAACAAGGATAGATCAATAGAGGTTTCACGAATATATAACGATAATTATGAGTTCAAATCGCTTCTGGATGATAAAAATGAAATTGCCATATTTGAATCAATTAACAAGGAGTTAGATTCTCGACTTGATAGTCATTATATTAAATTAAAAGAGTATATTTCTCTATTAAAGGAATATCCGACGATAGAAAATGGAAGAAAAGCATTATATAAAAAATATCATGAATATTTGTACCGAAAATATAAAGATAATGTGGATGAAGGATATCTTCCATTTAGTAATCATAAACAAAAAGAATTTCGACCATCATATGATTCTCTAAATGGAATAAATTTTTGTGAGAAAATTCCTGGTATTAAAAGGGATCCTCAAAAAACATATTATTGGATCGGTTCTCAAAATAAGAGTATTAAACCAAGTTATCCAAAGGGCAACCCTATTAGAGTGATTGGGACGCAATTAATTAATAATAGTGGATTTAATACGGAAATTTTAAAACAGTTCTTTGATGTAGATTTTGTCAGAATAAATGAGGCCACAGTTCAACCTTTCATGGTCAAATTTAATAACACTTATTGGGAACTTAATAAAGACAATGTATAGGTACCAAAAAGTACCTATACCACTAAAAAGTACATACTATTCAAATGAGTCGATTCGATTTATATTAGTTATACGAATTAACTAACAAGGAGAATCACATGATAAATTCACTAAATGACAGAGTAACTTTAAATAATGGTACAAAAATCCCTGGACTAGGTTTGGGCGTTTTCCAAATTCCCAATCAAGATACAGCTGAAGTCGTAGCTAACGGAATCAAAGAAGGCTACCGTTTGATCGATACAGCTCAAGTTTATGGTAATGAAGAAGGAACTGGCGACAACTCATTCAAGGATTCATATCTTGCTTTGGAACAACTTTATAAGGATGGTAAGATCAAAGCAATCGGCGTTTCTAACTTCCAAATTCACCATTTAGAAGAGTTGGCTGAATACGCTACTGTTACACCGGTACTTGATCAAGTAGAGTCACATCCAAAATTGAGCCAAAATGAATTGCGTGACTATGCAGCTAAACACGATATCAAGATTCAAGCTTGGTCACCATTGATGCAAGGTAAAATTTTGAAAAATGCCACATTACAAACGATTGCTGACAAGTACAACAAGTCAGTTGCTCAAGTAGTTTTACGTTGGGATATTCAAAGGGATGTGCTCTTGGCAGTTAAGTCAGTTCATCCAGAACGTATGCAAAGTAATGCTGACGTATTTGACTTTGCTTTGGAGCAATCTGATATGGACAAAATCAACGAAATGAACGAAGATTTGCGTGTGGGACCAAATCCCGACGAATTCGATTTCTAAATTAGGAGGCAACTTATGGATCTTCATCTAACACATAAAACAGCACTTATTACTGGTTCAACTAAAGGTATCGGTAAGGCTATTGCAATTGAGATGGCCCGTGAGGGTACTGACGTTATTATTAATGGTAGAAAACAGCCCGAAGTCGATGCAGTAGTGTCTGAAATTAAACAAGCATTTCCGCAAACTTCTCCAATTGGCGTAGCAGCTGATTTGGCCGAAGCAAGTGATCGAGACAAATTGTTCCAAACAATTTCTAAAGTGGATATTTTGGTCAACAACATGGGAATCTTCCAACCAATGGATTATTTCGATATCGACGATGCAACTTGGGAAAAATTCTTTAAGGTCAACGTTTTGGCTGGAAATTCTTTGGCTAAGTTCTATTTACCAAATATGTTGAAACAAGATTTTGGGCGAATTATTTTTATTGCTAGTGAAGAAGCCGTAATGCCTTCTGGTGAAATGCCTCAGTACAGCATGACTAAGTCAATGAACCTTTCCTTGGCTAAGAGTTTATCCAAGTTGACTGTTGATACGCATGTGACCGTCAATACAATCATGCCAGGTTCAACTTTGACTGAAGGTGTGCAGACGATGCTTGATAATATGTACAAAGATAGCGGTTTGCCAAAAGATAAGTGGGAAAAGGATTTCATGAAGAATCACCGCTCTCGCTCTCAGATCCAACGGTTGATCCGCCCTGAAGAAATTGGCCGTTTCACAGCTTTCGTAGCTAGTCCTGATTCATCATTCTTCTCAGGTGAAGCATTGCGAGTTGATGGTGGCTTAGTGCCAACAATTTTCTAAATATTCAAATAAGGTATTGGATAAGGACTTAGTTATTTAATAGTCCCGTCTTCCATGAAGTTCTGGTGGATGCTGGAACGCAGTGAGAGCAACTTCGAACCAGTTCTACGAACTGTTTTGAAGCTTGTCTGTCTCTAAGCTGGCAAGGTACGCCAACTTAGAGACTACCACGGCTGAGCATCCACCAGAACTTCACTCCAGACTAGATGCTCTCTCTTTTATTTTTACATTAATAATATTAAAAAATTCGTAGACTTTAATAATTAGATGCGTTTAAAAATTGTATTAAAAAAGATCATCCAGTTTTGTCGGATGATCTTTTTCGTGCTTAAACAATTGTAAATAACTGGTTAAGAAAAAAACTTTACTTTAACCTTAATTGACCATCTGTTCATTGACGTACTGAGCATATAATTCATGGTCTTGCATCAATTCTTTGTGAGTACCGTGACCAGTGACAGCACCGTGCTCGATAAAGTAGATTTGGTCGGCATCGACAATCGTTGAAAGCCGGTGAGCAATGACTAAAGTAGTTCTGCCAACCATCAATTGATCCAAGGCACGTTGAACTTTTTCTTCGGATTCTGAATCCAAACTAGCAGTCGCTTCGTCTAGCATTAGGATCTTTGGATTACGTAGAAAGGCTCTGGCGATAGCGATACGTTGCTTTTGGCCACCGGATAATTTCACGCCTCGTTCACCAATTTGGGTATCGAGTTGTTCAGGAAAATCTCTGACGAATTCTTCAGCGTAAGCTAAAGTTAGTCCGTGCCACAACTCATCATCAGTTAATTGACGATCCAAACCGTATTGGAGATTGTCACGAATACTGCCAGCAAAAACGGCACTATCTTGGGAGACGTAACCGATTTGGGAACGCCAACTATTGAGATCGATATTCTTAATGTCATCTTTACCAACTAAAATGGAGCCACTGTCAGGTTGATAGAATCGTTCCAGCAGTGAGAAGATGGTTGATTTACCACCACCGGAAGGTCCTGCAAAAGCAATCACAGTGTTGGGCTTAGCTTCAAAAGATACATCGTGTAAGATTTGGTGGTCAGCATCGTAGCTGAAATCTAAGTGGGCGGCTGTGACAGTTTTACCTTCGACGTCAACCACATTGTCATTAGTAGAAACTTCTGGTTCAGTGTTTAGGATTTCTTGAATTCTTTCCGTTGAACCCATGGCTTTTTGGACTTGCGAGAAGAAAGTAGCAAAACTGGCCACTGGGGTAATGATGTTAAATAAATATAGTAGAAAGGCCACTAAAGAACCACTAGAAAGGGTACCTTGTTGGATTCTGACGGCACCATAACCAAGAATACCGACGAAGATTCCTAACATAACTGTTGTCATGATTGGTTGTAAAATGGCTTCGATACGGGCATCTTTGATACCAACTTTGAAAATTTTGTCGATAAAATTGCCACCGGTAACTTTCTCAAATTCTTCACCATTGCTGGCTTTGATCAAACGCACTTCGGAAAGTTTTTCGCTGGCTTCAGCATTAAAGTCGGCTGTGGCAGCCTGAAGTTTGCGTCCTAGTCGAGACATTATGCGTCCAATTGGTAACAGGATCAAGACGATGACCGGAACGACGCCAAACATCAGTGAAGCCATTTTCCGGTCCATAAAGAAAAGAATAATCATCGAACCGATCAATTGGATAGCTCCAGTGATGAAGTTAGGGAATTGCGAAGTGATCAAGTCCTTGATAACGCTTGTATCGTTGACCAATCTTGAACTGCTTTCACCAGATTTGTGGTCGTCAAAGTAGTCGACTGGTAGTTTCAACAAATGGGCCCAGAGTTTTTCACGTAGCGTTTTGACGGAACTTTCACCGACATAACGCAAGATAAAACCACCGATGGTTCCAAAACCTAATTGAATCAAGAAAGCCAAAATCAAAACGGCTAACATTTTACCGTCGATTTTGGAAAGACCGCTAGTATCAACTAAACCTTTGGTCAATTGTGGCACGATCAAACTGGCACCACTGGTAACTAAACTCAACAGCGTTAATCCCAAGATAAAGAGTGATTTCTTGGGATTAACGCTGTTGATCAAATGTAAAAAGTCACGAAACTTGAATTTGCCAGTTCGTTTTGGCAAATCTTGTCTCATCATTGCTCCGTCACGCATTTTAATATCCTCACAAAGTTAAATTAGTAACGTTCACTGTTCCAAAAGTTGCTGTGAAAGTCTGGTCTGTGACCATGTCTAGGTTCGCCAAATGGTGGACGACGATCATTGAAATCAGGCATACAGTCGGGGCCACCGAAAGGCATATTACGCATTTGCTTGTGCATTTCGTGGCGCATCTTTTTAATATCTTCAGGACTCATATCTTCACGCATATCCATCATTTGATCACGCATATTCAACATCATCTTGAATTTGTCAGTTGGGTCAACGAACTTGTCGGAGTTTTGTTTGAAGTCGTCGTCCCAGCCGTCGGAGATCTTTTGGAGATAGTCGCTGAATTGTTGGCGTTCATCGTCAGTGAGGCCGGCAAAGAACTTTTCACTGTAATCGTCGTTTTTTAGTGAAGCATTGTCCTCAGCTTTTTGGCGACCAGCATCAGTTAGATAAATGTGCTTGCTACGCTTGTCTTGTTCGTCTTCTTGGCGAGTGATATCGCCGTTGGCTTCCATCTTCTTCATCAATTCAGCGATTGAGCTAGGACGCAAGTCGAGTACTTGACCAAGATAGTTTTGTGTTAAACCATCTTCTAGTTTCAAAATAGCCAGCACTCTTTGTTGACCAGTCAATTTTTGTTTCTTTTGGCTCATGAAGTAGTTGGCAGCTTCGCTAATAAAGCGCATTTGTTTCATTAAATCATCTGTAAGTTTGCTCATATTTAAATTCCTCATTTCATTTTTGAAATTAATTCGGTACCGAACTTTATTGCAAAATGAATTATAGTTCGGTACCTAACTAAATATCAACTGTTTTAAATAATTTTTTGTAATTGCGATACTTTTTGGAAAGCATAAGTTGGAAAAATTGCACCAAGTCACAGAAAATTTATAATTGGAATTGAGGGTGGGCAGCTATTTAGTTATAAAATCTATTATTTAAATTGGAAAAAAATAATAAAAAGCTAAATAGTTGACAGTTGGCACATTAATGAGTAGAATCCAAAAAGTAAAAATTATCATTTACTAGGGAAATAAGGAATCATATATATAAATTTAGGAGATAGTAATATGGCAAAGAAATCAAAAATTGCAAGAAATAAGAAACAACTAGAATTAATTGAAAGATATAACAAGATCCGCAAGGAACTAAAGGCTAAGGGCGATTACATCGCATTGTCTGAGTTGCCTCGCGACTCTAGTCCAGTTAGATACAAGAACCGTGATTCATTGGACGGACGTCCTCACGCATACATGCGCAAGTTTGGGATGTCACGTTTGAATTTCAGAAAATTAGCTCACGCTGGTCAAATTCCTGGCGTTAAAAAAGCTAGTTGGTAAGGAGTAATTTATGAAAGAAATGACCACAGCGACTGCTTATCGTAATTTAAGAAGTCCTAACAAGAAAACACGTAAGCGTGCTTTACGAGTGATCAAAGATAGTAAAAGAAAGATTGTTAAATAGTTAACAATATCGTGATAACGTTTTCTTTCTCTGTTATAATTGATTTGTGAAATAATTAATTATCGCAAAGAGGGGGGACTTATCATGGCTGCGGCAAAAAAGAAGAAGCATAGCTTTCCGTCGGCATACACGGTCATTATTATTGTGCTGATTTTGGTGCAAGCCTTAACGTTCTTTATTCCATCAGGTAAATACAGTACCTTGGAATACAATTCGGGTTTAGATAAATTTGTTATCACGGAACCATCAGGAAAAACGATCAAGAAGAGTGCCACTCAAAAGACACTCGACAATTATAAGATCAAGATCGATGTTTCGAAGTTCAAGGATGGGACAATTTACCGTCCAGCGGCAATTTCCAATACTTATCATCAGATCAAAAAGCCTAAACGTGGGCTCTTTGGAACGATAAATCAATTCTTGACCTCACAAGTTCAAGGTATCGTCGATAGTGTGGACATCATCGTCTTTATCTTGATTTTGGGTGGTGTTATTGGAGTCGTCAACGCCACCGGAGCGATGAACTCTGGTATGACGCGGCTGTCCGAAAAACTAAAGGGCAAGCAGAAGTGGCTGATCATCATCGTTACATCGCTGATTGCTTTAGGTGGAACGACCTTTGGTATGGCCGAAGAGACGATTGCCTTTTATCCAATGTTAATTCCAATCTTTCTTTTGGCAGGATATGACACGTTGACCGTGGTTGCAGCGGTTTACTTGGGAACCTCGATTGGTTCCATGAGTTCGACGATCAATCCGTTCTCAACGGTTATTGCCTCTAATGCCGCCGGGATCAACTTTACTGACGGTATGCCAATGAGAGTTTTGATGTGGATCGTCTCAGTAGGTATTTCAATTGCTTATACGATTCACTATGCGGAAAAAGTCCGTAAAGATCCTTCCAAGTCATTAGTGGCCGATCAAGCTGATTCCGACAAGGAGAAATTCTTGGGTGATATGGATCTGACGACTGAAAGTGACTTTACGATGCGTCAAAAATTATCACTGATCATCTTTGCACTTGGCTTTGTCGTTATGATCTATGGCGTGCAACAGCTCGGTTGGTATTTCACTGAAATTGCCGTTGTTTTCTTGGCCGTTGCTTATATTCTGATTTTTACGGCTGGTTTGAAAGAGGCCAAGTTCGTTGACAGTTTCGTTTCCGGGGCTGGCGATTTGCTTGGTGTCGCTTTGACGGTTGGTTTAGCAAGATCAGTTGGTATCGTAATGGAGAAGAGTTTCGTCAGTGATACGATCATGAATTACTTTAGTAATCAAATCAGTGGTATGAACAGTGTTTTGTTCATCTGTGTTTTGTTCTTCGTTTATATCATTTTGGGATTCTTCATCCAATCATCATCTGGCTTGGCCGTACTATCAATGCCAATCATGGCACCTTTGGCCGATGTTGTGGGAATCGACAGATCAATGATCATCAATGCTTACAACTGGGGTCAAGGTTTGATCGGGCTGGTTGCACCAACAGGCTTGATCTTAGTATCTTTGGCAATGGTAAACGTCGGTTTTGACAAGTGGATGAAATTTGTTACTAAACTGCTGATCATGATGATCGTGCTGATTTTAGTCTTCTTGAGTGTTGGCGTTTTGATTTAAAATAAAAATATTTTCAATGAGTTTGAGATAAATTAATTATATCTCGAACTCTTTTTTTATATAAAAGCAAAATATTTGTTTATACAAGCCGTTAAACTTTGTCTGAGTTGGGGACTGGTGTAGTTTTATATTGAGGATAATTATTTTAATTAGGAGCTATCAAATATGAAAAATGATACTAAAAACATTTCAATACATGATTTGCAATCTAATGAACCTAGTTATTTAGAAACGATCTTTTCACTAGCCAACGGCCACTTTGGCATTCGAGCTAGTGATCCCATCGCAAATTCAAGCACCGCTGGCACGCTGGTGAATGGATTTTATGAAACGTCGGATATTACTTATGGCGAGGTGGCTTACGGTTATGCCAAAAAGAATCAAACAATTGTTAAACTACCTGATTTACGTAATATTAAATTCGTTGATGATCAGCAAAGAGCGTTCGATCAGTCGCAACTTATTTCGGAATCGTTGGATTTTGAAACCGGCTTGTTGAACTCAACTTATAAAATAAGCAATCCAGACGGCAAGTCGTTTGAATTAAACCTGCAAGCTGTCTTACAACAATCTAATGATGAAGTTATCGGTTTACGCTACACCATTAAACCCGTCGATTATTTTGGCAAAGTAGTCGGAATCAAACATTTTAATACTGACAGTGCTACGCAAAAGAGCGATGATCCGCGCAAATCACGGACAGTTGATACTTTAACGTACGCCAAAAAAACTATCGATGGTCAACAGGAATTAATTGAAGTCACAACCAAATATAGTCAAATGTCCTTAGCAATGGCGATGTCAGTTTCTACAGGACTAGAACAAGTTTTCAGTTTGCAGCCGAATCAGACGGTAACTTTTGATGTAATTGGTTTGGTCAGCAAGATCAATGGTATTTTGGATTTGGATAATTTACCTAAATTTGAAGAAATACTCAAAGATTCAACGGATTTTTGGCAAGAATTTTGGCAGAATAGCGACATTGAAATTTCCGGTGACGACAGTTTGAATCAAGCCATTCATTACAACTTGTTCCAATTAGTTTCATCCACCGGTCGTGACGGCAAGACTAATATTCCGGCTAAAGGTTTGTCGGGTACCGGTTATGAAGGACATTATTTCTGGGATACGGAAATGTATATGTCGCCATTTTTTGCCTATACTAATCCGGAAATCGCCAAGAACTTGATCAAATATCGGTATAGTGTCTTAGATGAATCCAAAAAACGAGCTAGAACTTTAGGTGTCAAAGAAGGGGCCCTCTTTTCTTGGCGGACGATCAACGGTCAAGAAGCTAGTGCATATTATCCTGCAGGAACGGCGCAATATCACATTGATGCTGACATAGCCTATGCGATTGACCGTTACTATAAAGTAACTGACGACAAAGAGTTCATGAAAAATTATGGCTTAGAATTAGTTTTGGAAACGGCTCGTTTCTGGAAGAATTTTGGTAGTTACAGTGAGATCCATTGTAAAAAACGTTTTTGCTTTTTTGATGTCACCGGTCCAGACGAGTACACGGCGTTAGTCAATAATAATTACTACACTAACCGCATGGCTAAGTTCAACTTGTTGTTTGCGGTCGATTTGATCGATGAGTTCCCTAAAAAAGCTAAAGAGCTAGGGGTCAGTGCTAAAGAACGTGATCAAATGGCTAACATTGCAGCGGCCATCTTTTTACCATATGATCAGATCAAAGGAATCAATCAACAAGATGACAGTTCATTCAAGAAGCCAGTCTGGCCTTTTGAAACAACGCCCAAAGAAAATTATCCATTATTGTTGCACTACCATCCATTAACGATTTATCGTTACCAAGTCAATAAGCAAGCGGATACGTTATTAGCAGATTTCCTTTTCGACGATATCTCACACGATCAATTAGTCAAAGAGTACGATTATTATGAAAAAATCACGACGCACGATTCGTCATTGTCGCGTTCGATCTTCAGTGCTTTGGCAGCCAGAATTGGTTTGAAACAAAAAGCTTACGATTATTTCATGGCAACAGCTAAAACTGATTTGATCGACTTGCAAGGCAATTCAGCTGACGGTCTGCACGTGGCCAACTTAGGTGGTAGTTGGCTGACAATCGTTAGTGGCTTTGGTGGTTTGAGAGTAAAAGATGGTCTATTGACGATCGACAACCATTTGCCAGACCAATGGGATAAATTAGCGATTAGAATTAAATATCAAGGTCGATTATTGGAAATCGTTTATCGCAAAGATGCAACTGAGATCCATATCATTCACGGAGAACCCTTGCCAATCAAAGTTGATGGAATTGAAGAAACCTTTAAGTGAAAGTTAGATAACCATTTAAATCGAACTATCTATATTTTTCATTAAATATGCAGCATAAACGTACAACAGAACTCAACTTCTTGTGCATAATAGTAAAAGCCTCAATATTCACAATGCGGCTTTTTTTCAAGTCTGGTTATATATAATTATTTAGATACACTAATAGGCCATCCCAAAATCAGCTGGATGACCTATTTTAGTATTGTTTTAAATAAAATATCGAATCATTA
>NZ_AZEZ01000073.1:89683-99888 GCF_001434275.1 Companilactobacillus mindensis DSM 14500
ACGGACTCTCACGTGGTAGTCTCTTGGCTGGCGTACTTTGCCAGGCTAGAGACAGACAAGCTTAGAGACAATTTGAACTGTAATTGGCTCTAAGTTGCTCTCACAGCGTTCCAGCAATCCGCCGGGATTTCATGGAAGACGGCAGTGAACAACCAGACTTGAAAAAGAACCATAATGCGAATATTGAGGCTTTTACTATTATTGCTCGGAAGTTAACCGAGTTCTGTCACACTCTTTTGTTTGGTCCAGTGTTTTAACTCCGCTATAATTGGAGTAACAATTTGTTTTGGAGGGAAATTATGTCAGAGTATAGAATTGAAGAAGATACCTTGGGTGCTGTCAAGATTCCAACTGATGCACTATGGGGCGCACAAACAGAACGTAGTCGCAATAATTTTTCAACTGGAGCCAAAATGCCTTTGGAAATCATCAAAGCACTGCTACAAATAAAGAAAGCTGCCGCTATTGCCAACAAAGAAGCTAAAGCAATCGATGCTCAAAAGGCTGATTTGATCGTAGAAGCAGTCGACCAACTTTTGGCTTTGGATGATACGAAATTGCGTAAAGATTTTCCCTTGGTAATTTATCAAACCGGTTCCGGAACGCAGACGAATATGAACGTGAATGAAGTTGTTGCTCACGTGGCGCAAAGAATCAATTCTGAAATTGAAATTCTTCCTAACGACGATGTCAATCATGGCCAAAGTTCCAATGATATTTTTCCAACGGCGATGAATATCACTGCTGCTATGGCAGTCGACGAACTTGAGAAATCAACGCAACATTTGATCGATGAATTGAAACAAAAACAAGCTAAGTATTGGAAAGTGGTCAAAATTGGCCGGACACACTTGCAAGATGCGACACCACTTACATTTGGTCAAGAGGTCAGTGGCTGGGTCAGCATGTTGGAACACGACTTATCATTCTTGAAGACGCTGGATAAAACTTTAGGCGAATTAGCTATGGGTGGAACGGCTGTCGGAACAGGATTGAACGCTGCACCACACTTTGCGGATAAAATTGCTGAAAGTATGAGTCAAGTTTACGATCATGAATTTACTGCCGATACAAACAAATTCTATGGTTTAGCAGCTCATTCCGGTTTGAACGTTGTTCACGGTGCGATTAAAACTTTAGCCAGTGATTTGATGAAAATTGCTAATGATGTCCGCTTCTTAGGTAGCGGTCCACGTTCAGGTTATGGTGAATTGAATATTCCTGCAAATGAACCTGGTTCTTCAATCATGCCTGGAAAAGTCAATCCAACGCAAGCTGAGGCTATTACCATGGCTGCCGTTAGAGTTATGGGAAACGACGTCACGGTCAATGTGGCTTCCAGTCAAGGAAACTTTGAAATGAATGTTTACAAGCCTGTTTTGATCAGTGCTTTCTTGGAATCGGCCGAATTGTTGACAGGGACAATGTATGGTTTTGCTGACAAAATGATTGCTGGCTTGACCGCCAATGAGAAACGAATGAAGGAATTAGTCGATCAATCATTGATGACGGTTACGGCTTTGTCGCCACATATCGGCTATCATGAGAGTGCTGAAATCGCTCAAAAAGCTTTACGTGACAATACAACCTTGAAAGTTGCGGCCTTGAAGTCGGGATTAGTAACTGAAGAACAATTTGATAAATGGGTCGTACCGATCGATATGACTAATATTGAGGAGAAATAAAATGGCAGAAAAATTTGTTTTTGAACCAACCAAATTTGATCAAATCAAGGATCATTACGATGTAGTAATTATTGGTTCCGGTGGTGCCGGTCTGACCAGTGCGATTCAAGCTTATGAATTAGGATTGTCGCCAGTGATCCTTGAAAAGATGGACAAATTAGGTGGCAATACTACTCGAGCTTCTTCAGGAATGAATGCGGCTGAAACTTTTGTCCAACTCGATCACCATATTGTCGATAGTTTTGAAGATTTTTATAATGAAACTTTCATCGGTGGCGGCAAAATGAATAATCCGGAACTGTTAAAATTCTTTACTGAACACGGCGCTTTGGCAATCGACTGGTTGGATCAACACGGTATCAAATTGGATGATTTGACGATCACTGGTGGAATGAAGACAGAAAGAACCCACCGTCCTAGTTCATTAGCACCAATTGGTGGTTATTTGGTAACTGAGTTGTTGAAATACATTGCTAAAGATCAGATTCCTCTATTTGACAATATCAAAGTGACCGAATTGTTGACTGACAATGGTAAAATCACTGGGATCAAGGCCACCGCTGACAAAGATATTACTATCAAGACGGATGCGGTTGTCTTGGCAACTGGTGGTTTTGGTGCTGGCAAAGATCTTTTAGCTGAATATCGTTCTGATCTACTTAATTTGCGGACTACGAACCAACCTGGAGCGACTGGGGATGGTTTGAAACTAGCCCAAAAAGTCGGTGCAAAGTTGGTTGATATGGACCAAGTCCAAGTACACCCAACTGTTCAACAAGATACGCCGCATGCCTTTTTGATCGGTGAAGCTGTTCGTGGCGAAGGGGCAATTTTGATCAATAATGATGGCCAACGTTTCGTCAACGAGTTAGATACGCGAAAGAATGTCACAGCTGCAATCGATAATCTCGGTGGCACTGGCGCATATTTGATTTTTGATCGCGATATCAGAGACCGTGTGAAGGCAATTGAATTTTACGACCACATTGGGTTAGTAACGACTGGCCAAACGGTTGCTGAATTAGCTGAAGAAATCCATGTTGAAAAACAAGCCTTGCAACAAACTGTCAAAGATTGGAACGTTGCGGTCGATAATCAAGATGACAAGTGGTTTGCACGGACGACTGGAATGGAAAGAGATATTTCTGACGGCCCATTTTATGCGATCCACGTTGCACCCGCTGTTCACTACACAATGGGTGGCGTAGCTATAAACCATAAGACACAAGTCTTAAATGAAAAAAATCAAGTTATCAATGGTTTGTTTGCTGCTGGTGAAGTCGCTGGTGGTCTGCATGGAAACAACCGGATCGGCGGAAATTCGATTGCCGAAACGGTTGTCTTTGGTCGCCAAGCTGGACAGCAAGCTTATAAATATCTAAAAGGATAAAAATTTCATTTTTGGTTGATAGTTGAATTGTTGACAACATTGACTGTATCCGATTACAATACGCCTAATAAACTTTTTAATGACTAGCAATAATTGTCATATATAAGGAGTAAATTATGACGACACTAATGGAATTGTTAGAATTCGATGATGTTGATCCTATCAAATGTATTTATCATCGACCAATTGGGTCTAAATATGTCATGCCACATTGGCACGATGCGATTGAAGTTGTCTACGTTGAAAAAGGCGATCCAGGAACGATGTATATTGAAGGTCAAAAGTACGATCTGCATCAAGGCGATGTTTATATTATTAATACTCGTCTGATTCACAGTTTTGACACGGTGATATTGCCGAATCAACGGGTCGTTACGTTGTTAGTCAGTTACAATTGGCTGCAACATTGTCTACCTAAGACGATCAAGGAGAAGAGTTTTGAACTCATTAAAGCGCCAAAAAAAGACAATCAAACGATTGCCTTTAGTCAATTAGTAGAGTTGATCAATGCGATCAAAGATAGCTGTTCTCACGACGAATCTGAAGATGACCGCTTGTATCAATTATCTTTGGAAATTCAACTGATCAGAGTCCTAGTTAATAATTTCATGGTCAACAAAACTGTTAAGAGCGAAGTTCCTGAGGTAATTCCGCAAATCATTGAACAATTTCAGCGAGATTATCAAAAGGACATTCAGTTATCGACAGTTGCTAAAGAATATAATTACAGCTATGCTTATTTCTCAAAGTTTTTTAAAAAATATTTAGGTATTTCGCCTAAAAAGTATTTAACATTCTTGCGAGTTCAAAAAGCTGCTGAAATGGTTGAAGAAACTGACGATAAATTTTCGAAAATAGCGACTGACACAGGTTTTCCAGACGAAAAGAGTTTTTATGCGGCCTTTAAAGCAAGATACGGTCAGACGCCATATGAACATCGGCAGTCTCACTCAACTTCTTGAGTAACTTCAACGGTTGCACCAACATTATCGACATTCAATTGTAAGACTTCCCAATCAGGGAAGTCTTTTTTGATATCCTCAAAAATCTCTTGAGCAGAGGCCTTATTGTCGGTGATGGCCATCATAGTTGAACCGCTGCCGCTGATATACATTACGCCGTGGCTATTTTCACAGATATTTTTGGCTTTTTGATAGTCGGGAATCAGTTGTTGACGGAAAGGTTCGTGCATGCGATCGATGATGGCTGATTTTATTAGTGAAAGATTGCCATCTTCAAGGGCTTTTGATAAAGCAACTGCGTGACTGACTTGATAAATAGCATCTTTGTAAGACATTTCTGTGGGCAGAATTTTACGAGCTTGTTCAGTACTGACAGCGTAGTTAGGAATCATCGCCACAAAATGGAGTTTATCGGAAACATCGAAGTGAACCGTTTGAACATTTTTGTCGCTGTCGATGAATGAAACGCCTAATTTACCATAGATAGCTGGAGAAACATTGTCGGGATGGCCTTCCATTTCAGTTGCTAGATCCAACAGTTGAGTCTGTGACAGTGGTTCGTTGAACCAAGCGTTAGCACCTTTTAGGCCAGCGACGATACAAAAAGCTGAACTGCCTAAGCCACGTGACATAGGAATCTGGTTGTCAACGCTGATTTTTACTTTAGGGACGGGCTGATTGAGAAATTGGCAAGCCTTAACGAAAGCCTTGTAGATCAAATTATCGGCGTTTTGATACCTTTGGGGGCAATCAGTAATTGTTAGTTTTGATTGATTGGGTTCAAAAGTAACTGTCGAGTAGAGCGAAACCGCCAACCCCATACAGTCGAAACCTACACCGATATTGGCGCTAGTTGCTGGGACTTTAATTTTTATCATAGAAGTTGTCCTCCACTTTAGACTTAACGTAATTTTCCATTTGATCCTTGGCGATTACATCTGTATGTAAAATCGGTAGATTCCAAACTTGAGCCAGATTAGTTGGAATTGGTATTTGAGTAACTTGAGCCAGTTTGTTCATAATTTCCAAGTCATCGTCAGGTACTTTATCCAATACGGCGTCCGCTACAACACGGGAGAACTTGTAAGGACTAGCAGTACTCAAAAGAATCATAGGTGTCTTGTCGCCTAACTTTTGATAGTCGCGCATGACTTTGTAGCCAACGGCAGTGTGGGGATCCATTAAATAATTGTCTTCTTGATAAACTGACTTGATCGAGTTGGAGATTTCTTGATCAGTGCTGAAGCCACAGTAAAAATCAGCTTGGATTCGTTTGAGAACTTCATCAGAGACTTGATATTCACCAGTTTTGTCCAGATCAGTCATTAATTTTTTGACGTAATCAGTATCGTGATTGCTCTTGTAGTAAAGGAGACGTTCAAAATTGCTGGAGATTTGAATATCCATACTAGGAGCATAAGTTTGTAAGAAGGGGATATTGCGGTTGTAAATACCTGTTTGGAAAAATTTAGTTAGAACATTATTTTCATTGCTGGCAACGATAAACTTGTTGACTGGCAAGCCCATTTGTTTTGCATAAAAACCAGCTAAGACGTCACCAAAATTCCCAGTAGGAACTGTGAAGTTGACCAAATCGCCTAGAACTATTTGACCTGATTGGACTAACTGTATATAGGAAGCAAAGTAATAAACGACTTGAGGGATCAGACGACCGATGTTGATCGAATTAGCACTGGAGAGACTGATCTGAGGACCAAGTTCGGACTTTAATTTTTGGTCATTGAGGATTTTTTTGACATTACTTTGCGCGTCGTCAAAGTTTCCTTTGATGGCAGCAATTTCCGTGTTGTAGCCGTTAGTTGTCTGCATCTGCAATGCTTGGACTTTGCTGACGCCGTTGTGAGGATAGAAGACGATGATACCCATTTTTTCAAGGTTCTTAAAGCCCTCCAAAGCAGCTTTACCAGTGTCGCCACTTGTAGCAGTTAAGATCATAACTTTGTCATCTTCAGAAAGGACATGTTTCATTAATTGTGGCAACATTTGCAGGCCGATATCTTTAAAAGCACTTGTTGGTCCGTGGAATAATTCGAGTACGTGAAAGTCGTCGACATCAACAAGCGGAGTTATTTTAGTGGTGTCAAAGCTATTCTCGTAAGCCTTTTTGACGCTCTCGGCAATTTCAGTTTGAGAGAAGTTGGGCAATAGTTTTGAAAGAACGACTTTGGCAATGTCTTTATAGGAGGCATTGACTAGTGACTTTAAGTCGATTTTTAATTCGGATAGATCAGGATAGACGAAAAGTCCGCCATCTTCGGAAAAACCAGTTTTGATAGCTTCCTTGTCTGATAAGTGGATATTGTGGTTACGAGTACTTGTATAATTTTCGATCATAATAATAACTCCTTGCTTTTGGAATATCTATATAGTAGATTGTTCATAAATTAAAAACAAGTGTTTAGTAAATATGAACACAAATAAAATGAAAACAGGAGGTAAAACCTATGAATATTGCAATTTTAGGATTCGGAACAGTAGGCAGCGGTGTATATAAAATAATCAAGAAGGCCAATATGCAAACGCAAAACCTCTCTGTAAGCCACATTTTGATCAGAAAGAATAAACAACGTGTTTTACCAGAAATGACAGATGATATTAACGAAATTTTAAATGATAAAGCTACTGACGTAGTAGTGGAAGCAATTGGCGGCATCGAGCCAGCGCATCAATACATCATGTCAGCCTTGAACCACGGCAAACATGTCATTACGGCTAACAAGGCAGTTATTGCTATTTATTTGAAAGAATTCACTGATGCAGCTCAAGCAAACAATGTGAAGTTTTACTTTGAAGCTTCAGTTGGTGGTGGTATTCCTTGGATTCAAGGTTTGGAAAAAGCTTTAAGGATCGACAGTGTCAACTCGATTTCAGGTATATTCAATGGAACAAGTAATTTTATCCTCGACCAAATGAGCCGTAATGGTGAATCGTTCGTCGATGTTTTGAAGAAAGCTCAAGCCTTAGGTTACGCTGAAGCTGATCCTAGCGCCGATATCGACGGCTATGACATTGCTAACAAATTGTGTATCAGCGCTGACATTGCCTACAATATCGACATCAGAAATCATCAAGATCTACCTATTTTTGGAATTCGCAACATTACATCATCGGATGTAAAGTTCTTCCAACGAAAAGGCTGTTCCGTCAAACTGATTGGTCGGACACGTCAGATCGGCAACAAATTCGACTATGTGGTTGAAACAACCTTGTTCTTGAATCGGACTTTGGAAGCTAATACACCTGATAATTACAACTTGATTTCCTTGAAAGGCGACACTATCGGTAAATTAGACTTCTTCGGTCAAGGTGCCGGAATGTTTCCGACAGCCAATGCAGTAGTTCAAGATATTTTGGATATCAAAGAACAAAAATGCCATTTGAAACGGGAATTCGATAAAAAGTTGGAATATTGTCCTGAACTTACAAAAGATGACTATCTAGTTCGCTCAAATGTTGATATCCGTGATTTGTTTGCCGATTATGAATTATCTAATGAAGGTTCATATATAATGGTTCATCAAATTCCTGTCGGTGAAATGCACAAGTTAATGAAATCAGTACTTAAAATGGACAAATCAGCCTTTATGGTCAGTTTGCCTAGTCAGGGGGCCGTTGCCTAATGAAAGTAGCCAAATTTGGTGGCAGTTCCGTTGCGGATGCCGATCAGTTTAAAAAAGTTAAAAAAATTATTCAAAGCGACAAAACACGTCAAGTCGTAGTAGTAAGTGCCGCTGGTAAGAATAGCCATGAACCGGTCAAAATCACTGATATGTTGATTGAACTTGAAAAAGAAGTTAAGTCTAAGGTTGATTACCAACCGTTGTTTGCCAAAATCAGTACTCGTTTTATTAAAATTAAAAATGAACTCAATTTGAAAGTTGATATTGAAGCTGATTTGTTGGAAATAAAGCAACGATTGCAGACTTGTTCTCACGATTATTTAGTATCGCGAGGCGAATATTTAACAGCTCGATTGATGGCCGATTATTTAGGGTATTATTTTATCGATGCCAAAGATATTTTAATATTCGATGGGGATGAGATCGACTATGCAGCCTCCAACAGTCGTTTGCAAAGATTACTCGTTCAACATGATCGTCTAGTAGTATCTGGTTTCTATGGCGCCAATGAAGATGGCTCAGTTCACTTGATGCCACGTGGAGGTAGCGATATTTCCGGTTCGATTTTAGCTAATCTAATGGATGCAAACTTGTATGAAAACTGGACTGATGTTTCAGGAATCTTACGTGCTGATCCAAGAATCGTTGACCATTCTAAAAAAATTGACGTTTTGACATACGACGAGTTGCAAGAATTGTCATATATGGGAATCGGCGTTTTTCAAGAAGAAGCCGTCAGACCAGTGCGTCAAAAACGCATTTCCACAAAGATCCTCAACACTAATCATCCCGAAGAGGGTGGAACTTTAGTTGTGGATTCGAATAACAAACAGTTTGACAGTCAAGTCATTACAGGAATTGCTGGCAAAAAGAATTACACAGTCATCACAATTAAAAAGTATCAGTTGAATCGTCATATCGATATTTTACAAAGAGTTTTGGCAATTTTTCAGAAGTTCAATATTTCAATCAATTACATTCCTTCAGGAAATGACGGTTTCAGTTTTCTCTGTCGACATAATGATTTGAGTCGTAATCTGGACAAAATTATTTCCGAATTGAAGAAGACATGCAATTTGGATTCGGTAACAGTTAATAAAGATATCGCTTTAGTAGCAGCTGTTTCTCTACAGTTGAGCAAGCGTCCAGCCATCGCCGGTAAAATATTAAGTTGTCTCGATAACAGTCTGATCCACGTTAGATTTGTCTTTCAAGAAGGTAGCGACATCAAAGTAGTGATCGGTGTAGCCAACCGTGATTATGAAAAAACAATTGCTAAAATTTATGATGAGTCGCTTGAACCACAGTCAAAAAAAATTTCCGCCTAAAAAAAGAGTTCTGAGATTTTTAAAATCTCAGAACTCTTTTTTTAGTTAGTCAGCATTGTTTTGATTAGTATAAGTTGTTGATTTTTCCAAAAATTCAACATCATCAGGATCTGGTCCAACACGTTTTTCGTCATCCAAAGCAGCAATTTTAGTCATTTCTTCAGGTGTTAAGTCAAAGTGATAATCGAAGAGATCGATATTTTCTTTGATGCGACTTTCGTGAGTTGACTTAGGGATGATGATTTCACCACGTTGAATGTGCCAACGTAAGACAACTTGAGCGGGAGTCTTTTGATGTGCTTCAGCAATCTCTTTGATGACCGGATTGTCGATCACTTTATTCAAACCCCCACCAAGTGGACTCCAAGCTTCGTGAGCAATGTGTTTTTCTTGAAGGTATTCGTGCAAGTCAGTTTGTTGGAAATAAGGATGTGTTTCAATTTGGTCGACCATGGGAGCAATCGTAGCAGTTTTCATCAATTGTTCAATATGGTGAGCCTTGAAGTTAGAAACACCGATGGCACGTATTTTTCCAGCTTTGTAGAGGTCTTCCATAGCACGCCAATTCTCTTCAAATCCAGAAGCAGGCCAGTGGATCAAGTAGAGATCTAAGTAATCTAAGCCTAATTTTTGAAGCGAATTATTGAATTGGGCAATCGTTTCGTCGTAGCCACGAACATTGTTCCAAATCTTTGTTGTAATGAAAAGATATTTACGATCGATACCAGATTCTTTAATAGCTTGGCCGACGGCTTCTTCATTGTCATAAAAACTAGCCGTGTCGATATGTCTGTATCCATTGGCCAAAGCAGCCTTAACGCTAGACAGAACTTGTTCGTCATCCATTCTAAAGACGCCTAATCCTACTTGGGGAATCATAACGCCGTTTGCTAATTCGATATAAGGAATATTTGTTGCCATAAAGTTACCTCCTGTTTATTTTAATTCCATTATAGCCCAATAATGATTTATGCAATTGTATAAAATTTGTATAAATAATGTAAATATTAATAACTGATTAATTTACAGAAAATTAATTGTTCCTTTACATTACTTTGTTACTCTTATCTTGTTCAAAAAAATGTAGGAAGAAAGATGGGAGTTATTTATGAAAAAAGGGCGATTATTAACCGCTTTTCTAGGGGTAGTGCGCCCGGCATGGGCGCTAACTTGGTGGCGAAAGTCCACTGTGAGCCGTA
>NZ_AZEZ01000018.1 GCF_001434275.1 Companilactobacillus mindensis DSM 14500
TTTAGACAGTTCTAATGAACATATCTAACTTAAATAGATTGTGAGACACGAAATGGCCATTAAGGTATACCCTATTGGCCTTTTTTGATCCATTATCAATGGCTTTTTAAATTAGGGCCTAGTACTTTTGGAATGGAAATACTTTCCAACACCAAAAATTCTAGACCCGATAAAATTAGTGATTTCCTGATAATTGAATGGGATATTGGTGGTGTTAATATGAGGAATCATGGTCAATATCTGATTATGATCAATAGGGATCATACCAACGTAGAAGTTGTTTAAATCAATAACGGTCAAAGAATTAGGAACACGCAGTTTAAGCGCTTCTTGGGCTAAAGCTTTCATATTATAGGCATTATTATCAGATATTAAAGTAATATCACTGCCTTCACAAAGGTAGAAATCTGCTGAAGCAACATTACCAAGTAGCTGAAAAGTTGACTTATTCATGATATCTCCATCGAGTTTAACTTTTTATACATGAATGATTCGCCTCTAAGTTTTCAGAACCAACTTTTTTCTAAAATTCCAACAAAACTACTGCATCCATTATAATCAAAAAGCCGTCTAAAAGGCGACCTAATGCTAAAAAATGGTTATTCAGGAGACACTAATTAAAGGAGATTTATAATGTTTCGTTATAAACTAAAAGATGCTACCTATATGCAAACAATATTAAAAATAACAGGTATTTTTATATCATTTTGTATATTGAGTTATTTATTTGTTTAACCCTTATTAACTCGTCGTTTGTAAACTTGAAAGTTCTATCTGTCACGAGATTATTAATGATTAACATCAATGGTACCTTTTAAAACTTATCCCAATGATTTAATATAGTTATATTATAAGCATAAACGTCGACGATAAACGCTAAAATCTAACTATGACGCTTATCGTCGTTAGGGATTAAATAAGGGGTAGGTAGCGGTGATGTATGACGCCGTAATTTACCGGTTTATTATAGGGGGAGTATTAATAATGAAGCTGACAACGCTCACGATTGTGGTGCCATGCTATAACGAGGCTGAAGTTTTACCGACTTCGGCAGCGACACTACGTCGGATACTGCAGAACATGATTGACATTCAGCAGGTGAGTCAGAAGAGTAAGATCTTGTTTGTCAATGATGGTAGTCGTGATAAGACTTGGTCATTGATTCAGCAATTAGAACGCGATAATGCGTTGTTCACTGGCTTAAAATTTAGTCGGAACTTTGGCCATCAGAATGCTTTAATGGCCGGAATGAAGGTTGCGGGGAAGTACTCAGATTGTGTGATTACGATTGATGCTGATTTGCAGGATGACGAGAACTTGATTCCTAAGATGGTTGCTAGCTATCAGGGGGGCAATGAAGTGGTCTTGGGCGTGCGCAATGATCGTTCGAGCGATTCTCATTTTAAACGGTGGACCGCCGAAGCGTTTTACGGCTTAATGGGGAAAATGGGGGTTCAATTGGTCCCAGACCATGCCGATTTCAGACTGCTAGGACGACGCGCAATCGACGTACTAATGGAATATCAAGAAACCAATCTGTTCCTGCGCGGTATTGTACCACAGTTGGGTTTTAATACCGAAAAACTATACTATCAACGCAAACCCCGACTCGCGGGTGAGACTAAGTACCCACTCAAAAAGATGTTGTCATTTGCTTTTGACGGCATTACCTCATTTTCGATTGCACCAGTAAAAGCAATTATGTCGTTGGGAATTTTAGTCATTGGGATTAGCCTCATCATGGTCATTTACGCCATCGTCCGCTTCTTCACCGGCAATGTCATCAGCGGCTGGACGTCGTTAATGATCAGCTTATGGTTTTTAGGTGGCATTCAATTAGTCGGTATCAGTGTGATTGGTGAATATATCGGGAAAATTTATGCGGAGGTCAAACACCGGCCGCGTTATATTATCGAACAAGATGACTATACGCCGACACAACAAACAGCCCAGCTGAATGAAATGGTAGGTGCGTCTTAGTGACTAGAAAGTTATTGATTGGCTTCAACTGGCTAGCAGCTGGTGTTTTAAGTGTCGTTCTGTTGCTGGCTGCTTTAATGCCGACAGACTTCTTCAACAAGGAAGACTGGGCAAAACCAGTCATTCTGATTGTGACGGCGCTGGGCTTCTTGCTGATACTTAATGCGATCAAAAAGGCCTGTCAGAACATTTCGGCGCGCACTTATCGCTACTGGCTATATGGGATTGCCGGATTGATCCTGATTGCGCAAGTGTGGGTGGCGGTCCATTTTATTGATGCGACGCGGGCCGATGTCTACTTTGTGCGTAACCAAGCGATTGCGCTCGCGCAAGGCAGTCATCGCTGGGCGTATTATTTTAAAGTTTATCCTAATAATGTGAATTCTGCGCTGCTGGAAAGTGTGTTCATCAAGCTCTTGTTAGGCATGGGCATCAAGGCACCGTGGATGATCCTGAACTTGTTGCGGTTTGCGTGGATCGATACTGGGCTGTTGTCGGGATTGGTGCTGCTCAAACATTGGCAACACTGGCGCCCAAGTGGGTTATTGTTGATGCTGACTTGGCTGCTGAGTATCCCCGTCTATAGCTACGGCGTGTTTCCATATAATGATGCCCTCGTGATGCCACTGGCGTTAAACGTGGCGGCGTTAGGCTGGTTATTTGTGAACAAGCGTGGCTGGCAACGGTGGCTTGCGGGTGCCGGGACTTGGCTACTGCTTGCAATGGGTTATGTGATGAAGAGCAATCTAGTGGTGCTAATCATCGCGGTCCTGTTAACGGTCGGCCTGATGGTGGTACGCGACAAAACCAGATGGCGACTAGCCGTTGAATGGTTAGTGGGCAGTGTCGTGACATTGGGCCTGATCACGATGTTGATGACGACGGCTGCTAAGCATAACGGCTATGTCAAGAATCCTGAACTAGCCACGCCGGTCACGAGTTGGATCGCCATGAGTTTGAATCCAGATACGCAGGGGCAATATCATGGTGCCGATTTTTATCCGATTCGCAATACGAAGACTCAGGCTGCTAAGAAGAAAATGGCGGCTGAGTCCATCAAATCACGCGTTGAGCAGATGGGACCGCTTGGGTTAGTCGATCATTTTTATCAAAAACTAGGCGTATTTTATAGTCATGGGGACTTTGACGCCATCAATCTGATTGCTCAGTGGCTCAAAGCGCCTTCACGGTATATTCTGCACCAGCGGCACTATAAATTCTGGGCGTTATTGCTGACACAGAGCTGGTATTTGGCCCTGCTGACTGGGAGTATATGGCAACTGTTCACGCAGCGTAAACACTTGATTTCAACGGCGATGCTCAGCTTAGTTTTGCTTGGACTGACAGCCTTTCATGTGCTGATTTGGGAAGTTGAACCGCGCTATGCCTTGCCATTATTACCCATCATTATGTTGCTCGGGTGTGAGGGCTGGAGCACAATGCCAGCGCTAGCCTTGAACTTCAAACGACGATTGGCAATCAGTTGGGTGTTGATGTTGGGCACCTTGGTTGGCATGCTGAATCTGATGCAGATGAGCAAAAAAGTGACTGTGAATCAGATTTCGATTGCGATGCAGGGAAACGGGGCTTATTTCACCCCGAATACGCTGGGCGTTAAAACGCGCGATCACTTCGTTGTTCAACTTCATGGTGAACAAAGCAACCAATTAGTGTTACACACCAAGTCGAAGAATCGCGTGACAATCGTTGTTAAGCACCAAGGCAGCGTCTTGAAACGAGTGACGGGTCAAGCTGAAAAGGTACAACAAATCAATTATCGGGCGGTCCATGCTAAGCAGCTGAACGTCACGATCATTAATCATGGTAAGACGCCAGCACTTTATGGTAGTGGGCTACTGCACTTTTCGAATGACACGGGCGCAATTACCAAGCGACCTCAAATGACCATGCAATGGAATGTTAATCGGGTCTTTAAGCCAAAGAACCCAACGCAAAAAATCAAGTTAACACCCAATAAGTCGATTGCGGCGATGACGGGACTTTTCCTGGTGCTAGTGCTAGTCAGTATCTGGTATCGTCCCGCTGATGAGCTAAATCAACGCAAACGGGTTTAATGCGAATATAGTAATGTCTTGTAAAAGGCTGTCTCGGTATTTTAACCGAGGCGGCCTTTTATGATTGAATCGTGTTTTGGTTTGCTATTCGTCGGCCGGGGTTCACTTCATGTTTGATTTCTGGATGCTGTTCAGCAAAGGATTTCAGTTGCTTCTGTGTTCGCTCACTGATTTCTTGGTGCACATCGTTTAACTGTTTTTTAAATTGTGCTTTCTGTTGTGGACTAGTTGCTTGCTGAACTTGTTGTTGCAAGCCTTGATAGAACTTATTAAGATCCTGGGATGATAGCTTTTTTATTTTACATTTAAATTACAAGTGCATACCACCATCTTCATGCCGGTTTCGAGTTTGGTGTTGCCGTTGCTTTTTCGTCATTTCCCACTCAGTCTCCTTTAAACCTTGCGCCTGTTTTTGCCGTTCGTAATCTTCATCACGGGCATATAGGGCGGTCATGATTGCGTTACTAAAGGCCGTCTTTAAGTAATAGTCTGGACTAACTGGCTTGTAGTTCAGTGGTTGATAATGTCCGATATTTGCTTTTCTGTACTGGTCGTCCTTGGCTTGTTGCCCTTTTAACTGTTTTTGAATTTTCTCGATCTGACTGTTCTTAATCGTCGGATCGGCTTTGCATTCGCCAAAAAAGAGTTGTTTAGTGCCATCATGCTTTAAAACCCGTTGTAAGTGATGATTTTCTAACTGATCTAAGCTAAGCTGTCCCGATAAATAAGCTAGTCCTTGTTGATGTTCTTGGGGACTGAACACCTGTGGTGGATTTGCTTGCCACTGTTCAATCGTTTCGGCCTGACATGGCTTTAAAACAGGATCATAGTACATCACGGCTGTATAGGCTTGTTCCTGTTTAATCATTGGTAATTCATTAAAATTGCCGTTAGGAAAGGCTCTTCTTAAAACTTCCTGGTATTGGGTTTGAATAACTTGCTTAACAGCCATGATTGTTCGCAAATCTTTGACTGCGCGAGTAATCTTTTGCTGTTCGGTTGGTGAATATTTCTCTAGTAACCCTTGATCGACGTGTTCTAGACTTTCTAAGTTATCGTCATGAATCATCAGCGTATATTTCAGTTCGATTTTGACTTCCTTTTCTTGTTGCATTAATAACTTCCAGCCAACGTATGGCCGTTTGGTAAAGGTCAATAATTGTCGGGTCAATAAATCATCACGAATATTCATTAAACGTTCGTTTAATTCACTACCCTTGAAAACTGTTTGTTCGCTATCGGTTTCCTTAATTAATTCTCGTCTTTCAGCTTGCGTGGTCTGTTCAAAATTAAGCTCTGGATAAAGTTTTTTCGTAGTGCGATCGACCACTTTATTTAAGAGTTCATCTGCTTTTTTGAGTGAGCTTTCTTGTTGGTTAATTGTCAATAATTGTTTAGTCACATCTTCACCAACCGCATGTTTAATTAAGGTGCTGTTTTTCCAATTAAATAGCATGCGCCGTTTATCATCTAAGTTCTCCAAACTGATATAAGTTTTCAGTTCATGGCTTAACTCTTTAACTACCCGTTTTTCATTAAACGAGAAGTGTTTACTTAGGCTATCTAAATGACCTCTATTGATTACTTTTTCTTGGTTGTTTTTATAGCCAGCTTTGGACTTACGATAGTTCTTAACTTGTTGGTTAAATTCTTTTCTTTCATGCCGCTTACTATTGATTCCCTCATGTTGAGTTGGTGTATCATCTATTCCCTCCTCGATAAATGATTTTTCGCTGATCCGATCGGGAATATTTTTTTGCTCTAAAACTTGATTTACACTAACCGCCCAATTGTGCCGCCATTGATTGATTTTTTCTTTTTTATCCCAATCAACCAACCAAATTTTTCGGTTTCTCACATTCCCTGCAGGGGTCTTAGTTTTATTACCATGACTATCTAAAATGTATTCGGTTTTTGTTTTCTGTCCCCAAGTACCATCGGGGTTAAATGGGCGATTGGTTAACATCACATGAGCGTGCGGATTATCTGGGTGGTCGCGATGAATTGCCACGTCGGCTGCCATGCCCTCATCAACAAAATTTTCTTGCACATATTTTGTCAGTAATTCTTTCTGTTCGGATTCACTTAATTCTACCGGTAAAGCCACGTTAAACTCTTTGGCATACCGTGAGTTTGATTTACGATCTTTCTTTTCAACTTCATTCCACAACTGCTCTCGATCACTGGCCCATTCTGGTGCATTTTTGGGGGTTAAAATAAAGCTTTCAGGCATAACCGAGCGGGCATAAAAATAGTGGCGACCTTCCTTATCATCAAATAGCTTTTCACCACTTCGATAAGCGGCACTGGCAATCGCACTTCGTCCTTTACCAGCACTAATATTACTAAAGCTCATGTGAAAAATTGCCATGTCGGTCACCACCTTTCTTTGGGTTTATGGGTTTGACTTTGTTGTCGCCATCGGCGACTTCTAATACAGATTTTAATGGGTTTATCACAACGTCATCAAAGATGACGTGTAAGTGCGCATTGACCTCGTTTCACTCGGTCTTCTGATTCTTTTAACTTTAACTTAGTGTATGCCTTCCGCTTCGCTATTTCAACTTTTATACTTTGACTTAACGTTTCTTATATGATATAGTGTCGGTGATTATTTCTAATATGATTGGAGGGATCGTTATGTCTCAAAGTAACTTAGAAAAACAAGAAGCTAAATTAAAAGCCCTTAATCAAAAAATTAAGGACGAAAAAAATAAGATTGAACAACGGCTAGGTAAACAAATCATCAGTCAATCCAATTTAGATTATGCTAATTTGTCTAACGATCAGATTAAGCTTTTAGCCAAGCAATTTTCTGAATTTTTAAAGGTAAAGTCCGTAGATCATTAGCCATACGAGATAGGAAAATTCCATGTCTAATCAATATGAAAAACTAGTCGAGCAGCAAGCGCGTTTAAAACAAAAAATTGAGCGGGAAGATTTTAAATTACGGCAATCTAAATACTACGAAAATCGACAAGCCCGCAAAGCCCGTTCTCGCCGATTAATTCAAAAAGGGGCTTTGCTCGAAAAATACTTTCAAGCTGATAACCTTTCGGTCGAACAAACCGAAGATCTTTTAAAAATATTTGCTAATTATGTTAATGCTCATAAACCGAATAAATTAAAAAACGATCAACCTAATAACTAGGCCGATCGTTTTTATTTTCAGGATTGTTTTTTGGCTTAATTTCTAGATTGTTTTTGGCAAAGTCTTTGAGATGGTTTTGGGTTCTTTTACTAATCTCGTCTTCAACTAGTTTAAGTTCTAATTTATCCGTTTTTTTTTAGTTGCTTGTACATCTGGTTTAATTCATTAGCACTTAATTTTTTGTTTGCTCGAATTTGTAATCCTTGAATACCATTATCATATGTCCACTGTTTAATTTTAGTCATGTCATTAGTCTGATAATAATTGGCAATTAGTTCGTTCCATTGATCCCACTTATCTAATGGGATATTAATTAAACCAGCGCCACCGTCAATCATAATTTTATTGGCACTTAAAGTTGCCGTCCTTTTGTTTCCGTCCCAAAAGATTTGTTGGCGCATATTATGATACATGACAGTCAATGCTTTATCAGTAATCGTCATTCGTGGATCAGCCAAGATTTTTTGTAAAAAGGATTGTTCTTGTTTTTCGTTAATTAAAGGTGGTTCAAAAAAGTCTTCACTACCTAAATCAACTCCTCCTTTCCCTTGCCGTAATTCTCCCGGTACTAAGGCGTCTTCCGCTGCCACAATCTTGTTGATTTGTTTTTCCATGGTTAACGTTAAAGGGGAATTTTGAGCAGTGATATATTGCCACCCACGCTTTAAATTAACAATCGTCAAAACATCTTCAACAGGTACTCCTGCTACGCTCATACCGTCCATAATAGTTTGTGTTTGTGGCAAAGTGGTATTAACGCCTTCAAAACGAGCATTAGTATGCACTAACTTGGTAAAGTTTGCTCGGGCAAACCGTTGGTTTTCTGCAGCTGTGAATTTATACTTGTCCATATATGTTCGAGTTTTAGCCATATTTTGTGCCTTCTTTTTATTTCAGTCACTGATTATTTGACCTGTCCATGTTAAATCACAAAATGCTTTTCGTTGATAATTTGCTCTTGGCGTTTATCTAGGAGGTAAGTGTGTAACGCGTCAAACAGCTTGCGTTTATCAGGATCTGGATTATATGCCGCTTGTTCCCAAATGTCTTGAATATTGACTGCCCAGGGGTCAGCCAACAATTGATCAATTGTTTCGATTTCTTTGCTTGGTTTGATCATTTAAAAGGCTCCCTTCACTTTCACTTAGTTCAGTCATCACCTATTCAACCACTTAAGGCGCCTGTTTTTGCTTCTAAGCGATTTTAAAGCAGTTTTAATATAATTATGCACTGCAACACTTAAAACGGCTCAAATGAGCTAATATGACGTTTAATTCCAAGAACGCTCATTGTCAGTGTTCTGTTATTCGGGGTGTTTAGCCGCATATTTTCTAACCGCTTTTTTATTCCACCAAATCCCAAATAGGTTTTGCATGGTGCCGTATAAGTAGTTCTCCACGTTCTTGATATGCTTCTCATTGCTTCTTAGGGCGTTAAAGTAGCGTCTTAAGGCTTTAGTCATCAAAGGTTTTAGTTCTTCGTCGTCAAGCGGGATTATGACGCCAATATCTTGATGATCCTTTTCAACTCGGTATTTAGCATTTAAGATAATGCCAATAAAACGATGCATTTGTTGCGGAGTTCGGCACCAGAAGCTAAGTAATTGCACGGCTTCTGGTTCTAAGAAAACCGGTAAGCCACTGTCTTCATCAGTTAAGAAGTCATTAGCATGGTTCACCAAATCCCGGTTTTGCTTTTGAATTTCTGCTGGTGAGAAATTGGCTGTGGAAAAGTCCAACTTTTGAGTATCTATATTGTATCTGTTTTTGTCTCTTTCTTTAGGTTCTCTATATAGATTAAGTCCATTTTTTGAACTTCCGCTCGTAGCAAGGGTTTGAGAGCTGTTGTCAACGAACTTATGCGGAAGTTCATTTTTTGAACTTCCGCTCGTAGCAAGGGTTTCAACGGTCTTCCGCGGAAGTTCATTTTTTGAACTTCCGCTCGTAGCAAGGGTTTGAGAGCTTTTTTGACCAAATTCGCCGCGTAAATAGACATCGGTTGCTTTCACATCGAGCTTGGACAGATATAAGCGATTCGGTTCATTTTTCTTAGTTTTCGGGTTAAAGCCCATTTGTTTCTGAACGAGTAATCCGATTGATTCCAGCTCTGCTTTTATTTTGATGACTTTTCCCTTTGAACAATTGAACAAGTCCATTAGTTCTTGATTGGTAAAGATAAAGTAGACGTGTCCTTCACTATCAACCCAGTTATTGCGCAAAGAATACTCTAATCGGTCTTTTAGTACCATATAGGCTAATTTAGCGTCATTGCTTAAATGCTTGTATTGCTCGCCATACATTAATACCTTAGGGAACTGGAAAAATAAGGCTCCATATACGTTATCTGCTTCATAGTAATTAAAATTTGTTGATTTTGTCATAATAAAAACTCCCTTTCTTGACTGACACACGCTGTCTCAAAAGAGAGTTGCTAAAACATTCGACTTGCATTACAATACAAATCTGATATGCTCTAACTGAATTACAAAGCCTCACGGCTAAATGAATGCTTTGTAATTTACCAGCATATGTCTGTTTGTGAGTTGCCCAGTCGGCAACTTTTTTAAGTTCTAACAACAAAAAATGGACTAAATAGCTCTGGTTAGCTACTTAGTCCATTGACTTTAATTTGTTTTTAACTATCCTTAACTTGTCCTTGTGGACTGGTTTGCGGTATAATTAACCTACAAATTAAGAACAATGTTCAGTCGATTTTAACTTGGCGGTGAAAATCGACTGAATCTAAGTAGCTGCCTTATAGCTACTTGCTAAACCCAAAATCCCTGATTCCTCGTGAATCGGGGATTTTTCTGTTTAGCTTGATCTCTTTATTCGGTTGTTAAATTAATCTCAGTTTAGCATAGCGCTTACTAAGCGGCAACTTTATTTGGTCTTATATACTTTGCCAGCTTTTGGTTGAAACCAGTAAGCGATAGAAGATACCAGTAAATATTCAAAAAGTAAAAATGCTTCGGGGTGTTTAAGCAAATTTCCATCAAAAACACTGAAAATCATGAGCATAAGCAACCCGCAAAAATACGTGATAAACAGGGACATTATTTGAAAAATTCTTACGACAATACGACGGTTACCACTGATTCTTTCAAATAATAGCTGTAACCAATACTGCATTGGAAATAACCACTGTCGAATAAAAAAGCGGTCATCTACCAGGTGCTTTTTTGCAATTCCAATGGCTGGGATTATCCAAAAGACAATAAGGCTGGCAAACAAAAATATAACACTTATTGAAATTCCCATAACAACTCCCCCCTTAAAGTGACATCACATATTTTTTATAAGCTCATTTAAAAATTTGGAGGCAGACTTAAAATTATGTTCTTTGGCCAGACCGTCAAGTCTTTTGCGTGCGCTAGGTTGAAGTGAAAAGGTATAGTTCTTAGTACGTTCCTCTTCATCTTTAAAAACAGGAATAACAAGTTTATCTTTAGTATCAGTTGGCTGTTCTGTTTCATTTTTTTGTAGTGCCTTTTTTATGTTTTTGTTCTCTGGATCGAATGCCATAGGTAGTCCTCCTTTATAATTAACATGCACACGTATTGAGTATACATGTGATTGATACGTGTACGAAATATTTATAATTTTTCCGTGATTTCATTAAATGTTTTGTCCATACTGTTGAAAAATTCATGTTGATCAATATATGTTTTGTGGTCCTCAGCCATTTTTGAAAGAGATTTTTTATCCAACGTTGAACGATTGAATAGCTCCTTTTCTGGAACTGTAGCCAATACACTAGGATCGCCTTTTAAGGCTTTTAATAACTCGCGAGATGATCTTGTGTTGTGTTTAATCATGTTGGCGATAAAAAATAATTTGGTCGTGACATAAGATTTTCTAGTAGAGTAATCAATGGCTTCTTTGCGTAACTCGTTAATTCTTTCTTCTAGGTTAAATTTTGCATTATACCCATGTTCACTGGGCGTGATTGGACTAAGAATAGCATTACTGATGATGACTGCATTTTTGGTAGCAGTAGAAAAATCTGGGTGGCAATCTAAAATAATATACTCAAATTTTCCTAAATTTAAACGTTCATAATTATCTGACAACCACATGTAGAGGAACATGTTTTTGTTAGTCTTATTTTCAATGGTACGCTCAATATCGTCAAGGTGCATATCTCCGGCAATTATACTAATATAAGCACTTATTTCATGTATTTTGACTTTCCCTCGATCTAAGAAAATGTTGCCAACGGTGTCTTGATTGTCGTAAATGTTGTAAGTCTGGGTTAAATTACTTTGGTGGTCTAAGTCAATAAATAAAACATGCTTGCCATTTTTTGCTAACCACTCACCATAATTAAAAGCTAGGGTAGTTTTACCAACGCCGCCTTTTATAGCTGAAAATGTGATAATTTCCATTAGTACTCCTCCTCATATATACTAAGTATGCTTAATGAATATCGTTATAAACATAATAACACATAATAACTATATGTACAATTAATACATATAGTATGTATTAATAAATACCTTGTAGAGACTAGCTAAGTTCATTATCTTTTAACACTAAATTGCTTTCAGTATCTTATAAAGGTTGCCCGCTTAATACCAGTGTTTCGGGTCACATCGACGTTATACACTCCTGTTTGTATTGCTACAAGCAGGGGATCGTCTTGAGGCTTACAGTGGATTGAAGTCAATATTTGAGACAGATTTTAAGAGACATTCAGAACCGCGTTTACCTTCCACAGCTCAAATAAATCATTAATCGCGATTAATAACTTATTTGAACCCTGGAAAGCATTAAGTCAGGCGGCCATTTGGTTCGTAAGTGTTGCAATTTCAACTTGTAAGAGGGTCTGGTAGCCCAGTGAACTATGAATTCTCTTCCTATTGTAGAAAGCATGCACATATTCAAAAAGGACGGCAGCGGCAGTTTCATAATCTTCAAAGACCGGCACTGGATAAACACATTCCTTTTTGAGGGAAGCGTGAAAGGATTCCATTGGCGCATTATCATACGGACAACCCTTACGGCTGTATGAGTGGCGGATATGTAGTTCAGTTAAACGTTGATTGTAATCATCGCTGGTATACTGTGATCCTAAATCCGTATGGATAATCAGGTCCCCAGTAATGGTTCGATTTTTAACCGCGCTTTCAAGGGTCTTTAAGACTAAATCAGTAGCCATCTTTTTTGAGAACGAATAGCCGATAATCCGTCGTGAGTGCAGGTCCATGATGGTTGATAAGTAACGCCAGCCATTACGCTTCGTTTGAATATAGGTCATATCAGCGGTCCATTTTTGATTTAAACCAGTGGTCGAGAAATCTTGCTTAAGCAAGTTGGGACGCTGTTCAACCTTGGTTTTGGAAGCCGAAGCTGCTTTCCACTTATTGACGGTAACGGAGTGGATATCCAGTTCCTTCATGAGCCGGGAAATCCGTCGTGGACTGCACCGAAGCTGCAGTGGTTGAAGTTCCAGATTCAATTCATGGTGGATCTTCATAACACCGTATCGCTGCTTAAATTCCGCAAAGATCCGCAGAATTCGTTGTTTCAAGTCCGCATCTTCGGCCCGGCGTTTTGAAGGTTTGGGGGATCGATAACGATAATACTGAGCTCTGGAAACACCGAGGATTCGGCACATCTTGGTTACCTGGTGGTGATGGCTTTCTTGGTGAATGTAATCAAAAATATTGGTTACTTCTGCGCAAGGAAGCCCAGGGCTTTTTTAGGATTTCGTTCTCCTCAGACAGCGAAGCCAGTCGCTTTTCCATCGCTTTGATTTCGTCTGGCGATTTACCGGATTGAGTTTTGGCCTAGCCCTGGATCCACTTATGAACTGTTGAATAGCCAATGCCATATTCTCTGGCCAGTTGAGCAGCTGATTCGCCTTGCTTATATAGGTTGATAATGTTTTGTTTGAATTCTTTGTCGTAACGAGTTGGCATGTAAAAATTCCTTCCTTTTGAGAGACGATTTATTCATTATACGCGCTCTTAAAAGTTGTCTCAGGAATCAGCTTACATCCACAAACACCGTATCAGGTTATGCTGACAAATTTGTCCAAAAATTCGGATTAAATTTGCAATCTACCATGAAGTTTCAATCTCTAGAGGTATACCAATCTCAATTAGAAAGAGATTCGAACGAGTCTTGACATCTTGATACAATTGGAGTACGAGGACTTTTTTGTTGAATTTATTCCAAAAACTGGTTTACATCTGAAACCGTTCGCATTAGAATGAATGTAACTTTTTGAAGGGGGGATTTTTATGTCAAGTGAGAGTACAGGTTCTTTTAAGAACCGAATGATGAACCTTGCTGGTAAATTTGCGGCTACTAGATTTGTTAGAGCCATCATGGATGCCGGTTACAGTGTTATTCCATTCACCATTATTGGTTCTATTTTCCTTATTTTGAACGTTCTACCCCAAGCTTTTCCAATTCCTGGATTTGCAGCTGTATATGCAAATAGTTTGGGCCGTTTTTCGAACTTATTCCAAGCTGGCTATAATGCCACAATGGGTATTTTGGCTTTGATCTTCGCTGGTCAATTCACATTCTCTTATACTAAAATTTATGCAAAAGAAGAGAATTTGAATCTAGTTCCACTAAATGCTTTATTCATGTTTTTAATGGCATTCTTCATTACCGTTCCCCAATTAATTTGGAAAAACGGTGTTATTCAATTTCAACAATCTCTAAAACCAGATAACATTATCGGTGGTGGCTACGCCGTATCTACTGGTGGTATCACAAGAATTGCTGCTGTGGGTATTTTTACAGGTTTAGTTGTTGGTTGGATCACAGTTCAAGTTTATCGTTTCACTGTTAAACACAACTGGCAAATCAAGATGCCAGAATCAGTTCCAGCTGGTGTTTCTAACTCATTCAGTTCATTGATTCCTGGTGCCTGTGTTGCTATCGTTGTCAGTGTTCTTAACTTAGCTCTAGTTCTTGCCGGAACAGATATTTTCAAGGTATTATACATTCCATTTTCATTTATCAGTGACATTACAAATACATGGTGGGGATTCTTGATTATCATCTTCCTTATCCACTTCCTATGGTGGTTCGGTATTCACGGTGCTACAATCGTGAGTTCATTCTACACACCAATTATTTTGGCTAACCTGGCTGCTAATGTTAAAGGTGCCGACAATTTCTTTGCCGGTGATCCAATTAACGCCTTTATTACCATCGGTGGTTCTGGTGCTACTTTAGGTGTTGCCATTTGGTTAGCATTCTTCTCTAGATCAGCTCAACTAAAGGAAATTGGTAAAGTTGAAATTGTTCCAGCTATCTTCAATATCAATGAACCTATAATATTCGGTTTACCTATCGTTTATAACGTTGATCTATTTATCCCATTCTTGGGTGCTCCATTAGTTTCAGGACTTGTCAGTTACTTCGCAGTCACATCAAAACTAGTTCCTAAGATCATTACACAACAACCATGGCCTACACCAGTTGGTTTGAGTGGATTTATCGGCACTGCTAGTTGGAGAGGTGCTGTCCTTTCAATCGTCTGTGCCCTTGTTGCATTCCTAGTTTGGTTCCCATTTATCAAACATTACGACAACAGACTACTAAAACAAGAACAAGAAGCAGAAGCAGCTGCATAGAGAGCGTAGCAGGCCCGTTTAGATTCTGAGCATTTGCAGGACTTTGCGAATTGACTGCGTAGCAAGCAGTTTGTGAAGTCAGGCAAAGCACCTGCGCAGCTCGTTTCCACTACTCAGTAAAGTACAATGTTTATCTTGTCTTGCAATTAAAAATGCTTTCGATGAAAAATCATCGAAAGCATTTTTTAGTACTTAAGTTTCTAATCCAAAGTAAAATGAACCGTCGCTTCAATTAAAGTGCTCCATAATTGTTAGACAAGAAATCTAACAGTTATGGAGCACTTTTTCTATGGTCAAATATAGTTCAGAATTAAAAGCAGAAGTCGTTAGTGAATATCTTCAAGGTGACATTAGTATCAGTCTTCTTTCAAAGAAACGTAACTTGCCTCGAATACAAGTAGGTAGATGGATACAAAACTTTCGTTTGAGCGGCGCAGACGCTCTTAAACGAAGAAGAGTTAAACGAAGTTTCTCAGTTGAGTTTAAAGTTGATGTGATAAAATACTATCAAACTCATGATGAAACTTTAGCCGAAGTATCCGCAAAATTTGATGTTAATTCTTGTCAAATCAGTCTTTGGAGGACAGCCTTCAATCAGTATGGTATAGAAGCCTTGAAGCCTCATCCGAAAGGCAGAAAAACCAAAGTGAAACATAATAAGAAGAAATTACGTAAGTTAGTAAACAAGAACGAAATCGATCAACTTCGTGAAGAATTGACGAAAAAGAATCAAGAATTATATGATGCAAAATTGGAGAACGAAATCTTAAAAAAATCAATGACCCTGTTCGGAACCTCAAAGGACGAAAGAAAACACAAATAGTTGATCAGATCAGGGTCGAACAAGAGTCTCTTCCGAAATCTAACCGGTATAAAGTCGGCGATATTCTTAAGACCATTGGACTTAAGAAAGCGACTTATCATGATGAACGTAAACGTATCAAAAATTATGTAGATAAGTATGAAGATGTAAAAGTAGAGATACTAAAAATTGCCGAAAGCGGAAGATATCGCGGACGTCTAACCTACGGTTATCGTCGCGTTCAATAATTGTTGATTGGCCAATCAAACAAGCTAATAAGGCAATCGAAAAACGACGTTCAAAGTTCACTCACTTTGAACGTCGTCTTCAATTAGTAGTTATTAATTGACTAATAATCGTCGTTCGAACTGCATAATCATTCAGTAGTCTTCTAGCACAACGAGTTTCCTACTTCAAATCGGCCCCATTCGTCCGAATCACTTTTTGATACCAGTAGAACGAATCCTTCCTCGAGCGCTCTAGTGTCCCGTTACCTTCATCGTCCTTGTCGACGTAGATAAAACCGTAACGTTTCGACATCTGACCAGTTCCAGCTGAGACCAAATCGATACAACCCCACGGCGTATAGCCAATCAAGTCGACCCCATCTTCGGTGACGGCCTTGATCATTTCACTGATATGAGCGCGTAAATAGTCAATCCGGTAAGGATCATGAATACTACCATCGGCTTCGACTTTGTCGCGGGCACCCAACCCATTCTCAACAATCATCATTGGCTTGTGATAGCGGTCTTGTAACCAATTCAAAGAATACCGCAAACCTTCTGGATCGATTGGCCAGTCCCATTCGCTCGTCTTCAAGTATGGATTATCAACGGCTTCGGTCCCAACAAAGTGGTAGCTTGGGTTATCATCCTGAGCGGCGACCGTGTTGGAATTATAGTAACTAAAGCCAATATAATCAACGGTGCCTTCCTTCAAGACTTGGCGGTCTTCGGCCGTGATATCAGGGCGGAAACCAGTCTGTTTGAAGTAAGCTTCCATATTATTTGGATAATAACCCCATGACTGTACGTCTGCAAACCAATAACGCCGCTGCATAGCCTTTTCAGCTTGCATGATATCTTGTGGCTTAGCAGTTGCAGGATAAATCGGTGTCATGTTGATCATATTGCCAATCTGGAAGTCGGGATTAATGGCATGGCCAATCTTAACGGCTAGCGCACTGGCAACGACTTCATAATGAGCAGCTTGATACATCAACGCTTCAGCGTCAGGATCATCGGGCTTCAACACTAAACCAGAATCCGTCGCCATCAGGAATTGGTTCGTATAAGTCGTCTGATTATTAATTTCATTGAAGGTCATCCAGTACTTAACCTTGTTCTTATAGCGCTTGAAGACCGTTTCAGCATAGTGCACAAAAAAGTCAATAAC
The DNA here is from genome assembly GCF_001434275.1 of Companilactobacillus mindensis DSM 14500. Taxonomy (GTDB): domain Bacteria; phylum Bacillota; class Bacilli; order Lactobacillales; family Lactobacillaceae; genus Companilactobacillus; species Companilactobacillus mindensis. Next base: position 17,007 of record NZ_AZEZ01000018.1, read on the forward strand.
TTTCCGCGAACGCCAGCCACCATATTCCTTAACTAAGTGGTACGGCATTTCAAAGTGGGCCAGCGTGATCACTGGTTCGATACCATATTGCCGGCAAGTATCGAACATATCATCATAGAACTTCAAACCCGCTTCATTGGGTTCTTCTTCATCACCATTTGGAAAAATCCGCGTCCAGGCGATCGATGTCCGAAAACACTTGAAGCCCATCTCAGCAAATAGCTTGATATCTTCCTTATAGTGACCATAAAAGTCGATGCCTTCATGGTTCGGGTAATTCTTACCCGCAATCACACCATCCGTGATTTCACGAGGAACACCGTTGGCACCGGCAGTCATGACATCAGCCACACTGACCCCTTTGCCACCAGCTTGCCAGCCGCCTTCTAGTTGATGGGCTGCGACCGCCCCACCCCATAAGAAATCAGATCGTAAACCACTCGTTGTTGCCATGCATTATCATCCTTTCACTATAAATCTTTACCATCACTCGCAATAACTTGTTGGAACCAGTTAAAGGAGTCTTTCTTAGAACGGTCAAAACTGCCTTGACCATTATCATCGGCGTCAACATAAATGAATCCATACCGTTTCGCCATTTCACCAGTACTTGCTGAGACCAAATCAATACAGCCCCACGGTGTATAGCCAATCAGATCAACACCATCTAATACGACCGCTTGTTCCATCGCCAAGATGTGATCACGGAAGTAACTGATCCGGTAGTCGTCATGTACACTCCCGTCGGCTTCCTTCTTATCGTAAGCACCAAAGCCATTTTCAACAATGAATTGTGGTAAGTGCCACCGATCTTGCATCCAGTTCATCGCATAGCGCAACCCAGTTGGATCAATTTGCCAGCCCCAATCAGACTTCTCAACGTAGGGGTTCTCAACAAAGTCATCGGGTTCCTTGAAATCGTAATCACTGTCACCGTCACGACCCTTTGTAACAAATGACATGTAATAACTGAAACCAACGTAATCCACCGTACCAGCCTTTAAAGTTGCCAAGTCAGCAGCGGTAATATCCATATCGAAGCCCTTGCGTTCAAAGTACTTCGGTAACCACTTTGGATATTCACCGAGACAGTGGACATCCCCGAACCAATACCGTTTTTGCATGGCCCGTTCTGCCATCATCACATCCGCTGGTTTAGCTGTTAACGGATAGATTGGACACATCGCGACCATACAGCCGATTTGAAAATCAGGATTGATTGCGTGGCCCGCTTGCACAGCTAGGGCACTCGCTACTAATTCATAATGAGCTGCTTGATACATCGCCTGTTCCCAATTGTCATCCTTGCTAAGTTGTAGGCCGGAATTTTGTAACAATGGGTGCGGATCACTCCAAGCTGTTTGGTTATTGATTTCGTTGAAGGTCATCCAATACTTGACCTTATCCTGATAGCGCTTGAAGACAGTCTTCGCAAAATGAACAAAGAAGTCGATCATCTTACGGTTGCTGAAACCACCATAAACCTTCACTAAGTGGTATGGAATTTCAAAGTGTGACAGGGTCACAACGGGTTGGATGCCATGCGATAATAAATCATCGAATAAGTCATCGTAAAACTTCAAACCAGCTTCGTTAGGCTCGCTCTCGTCACCATTCGGGAAAATCCGGGTCCACGCGATTGACGTCCGGAAACACTTAAAGCCCATTTCTTCAAATAATCGATCATCTTCTGGATAGCGATGATAAAAATCATTGCCCCAGTGATTAGGATAGATTTCACCATCTTTGACGCCATCCGTGACTTTACGGGGAACCCCGTTACGTCCGGCTGTCATTACATCGGCAATGCTAACGCCCTTGCCATCAACATCCCAAGCGCCTTCTAATTGATGGGCCGCGACCGCGCCACCCCACAGAAAATCTTTGGGCATTTTGTATCCTTTTGTCATGAACTAATTCCCTCCATTAATGCTGCTCAGGCTATCCCTGAGTTACAGTCTTTGTTACCTTAACTAACGAAAAGCGTGTAACCGCCACGTCACCGTTGTTAAGCTGTCTGCCATTATAAGCGACCACGGCATGAATGAAAAAACAAGCCCAGACCAACACCAGCAGGTATTTGCCTAGGCTCAAATTAATTAACTACTTCGCCTCATCGGCAACTAAACGCCGATAAACGTCTACAACTTCACCAGCTAAGTCGCGGAAGGTGATGGCATTCATGATGTGATCTTGTGAATGTACTAATAACAATGACACGTGGGTATGTTCCCCTTGTGCTTCCGCCGTTAACATTGAGGTTTGTGAATTGTGTGCTTCGGTTAGAAAGTTATCTGCTTCCTTTAACTTGGCATCAGCGGTTTCAAAGTCGCCTTCCTTAGCAGCTTTAATTGCTTCGAAAGCGGAACTCTTTGCATTACCACCATTAACGATCAAACCCATAATGGTTTCGAGACTTGCTTCAACTTCTTTTGTTTGTTCTTCTGCCATTTACCCTCATCCTTTTAGCATTTATTCGTGTGCATCACAATCAAAATGCCACCGGCCGCGATTGATCTACCGTGGGCTGGTAGCACTTACAATTTAATGATTAGTTTGCTTTTGCAATTGATGCTTCGGCTTCCTTTAAAACTTTTTCGCCGTTCATCATGCCGTAGTCTTGCATGTTGATAACTTCAACTGGAATATCAACGCGCTTTTGGAAATCACTTAACATATAACGAACTTGTGGTCCAAGCATTAAAATGTCAGGATTCTTTTCAGCTAACTTCGCATCAGCATCACTGGCAGCGGTTGCAAAAATATCTGCATCAATGCCTTCTGCTTCCGCAGCCTTTTGCATCTTTGAGACTAATAATGACGTTGACATCCCAGCGGCACATACCAACATAATTGTTCTTTCAGCCATAATAAACACGCTCCTAGATTGTTTTAAATTTATATGTTACAGCGGTTGCTTTAATAAACCGCTTTCATTACAATTAGAATTATAAGTCATGGGTACAAATTTGACAAGCCTTATTAATCAGATATCTGCAATTTATTTGATTTGTACCCACAAATTATTAAATAACAACTTAATATTCGAAAGAAGTGAACACCATGTATCGTGACATTGCAACCAAACTCGTTGCCGCCATTCAAGACGGCATTTTTACCGTCAAACTCCCCACGGAAGCCCAATTAATGGAACGTTACCAAGCTAGCCGCAACACCATTCGCAAAGCGATTGACTTGGTGTACCAGCAGGGGCTCCTGCGTCGGGTTCAAGGCAGTGGCTATTATATTACTAATATTCAGCTTCAACATAAAACGGTAGTGAATCTGTCAGCACGCTCACTCTTCAATAGTCATGTCCACCCACGGACTTTAACTTCGAAGATTCTGACTTTTGATACGATCCACGGCGATAGTGCCCTGAGCCGCAAACTCAACATTCCCGTCGACGAAGAACTGTATCGTATCATTCGCCTCCGCTACTGGCACGACCAACTGTATTGTTTGGAAAAGGCCTACTACTTACGCTCTGTCGTCCCCTATCTATCGACCGAAGCTGTCAATACGTCAATTTGGGACTTCATCAACGAAGCTTACGGCATCGGGATTGCTAACAGTGATGATTATCTTTCACTCACCAATCTTAACAAGGAAGAGGCCGAACTAATGAATTTGGCACAGGGCGCAACTCACTTGGCCTTGGATTCTTGTAACTATTATAAGAATAATGGCTTACTAGATTTTTCTCACACCATCTTTGTTTATCCCGACCTCGCATTGTATTTTCATACGACAAATCTTGCAAATAATTAATTTATGGCTAAAAAAAGACGATTCACTATAATTTCATCACAATTTATGGGTATACTAGTAACAGTATCCAAATTTACGATCAAGTAGAATTAATAAAACTGCCTTACTATGTCCACGAGGGCCAACGACTGTATCTAATTCAAAATCACCGATGCAATTACGTCGATTAATCACGATGGGTCGTTGTTCAATTGACCGTCCTAATGATTGATTATATTTAGAACGTTGGTCAACGTTACGCCGTTGGCGTACGCCATGTTCAGGTAGATCATTCAAGGAGAAACCAATTCTCCCCTGATTTAGCCAATTATAAATAGATTTAGTAGCTAGTTTAAATTAATCCGAACGCTGTTCGGACAAAAAAGACCAGCTTCCTTTAAAATGGGGTTTACCATAAACCCATGTTTAGGAACTGATCTTTTGTCTAGTATAACCTATTTGGAACGAATTAAAATCGAAACTTCTTGTGAGCTAGGTCTGCCCAATAGCCAAATAGCTGATCGGTTAAATCGATCACCAGCCACCATTTCTATGAATTGTCAGATGTCAACCTTATCAGGCTAAATTGGCCCAAGCAGATGCTGAATATAAGTGGGCACGATGTGGCCGTAAGACTAAACTGAATGCTAAATTAAAGCAAACCATTCTAAACCATTTACAGCTAAGCTGGTCACCAGAAGTAATTGCTCATGAACTAAAACTAGCCACTAAATCGATTTATAATAAGTTTCTAACAACTTTTAAGAGTCCTGTGAATAGTCTTACCGTGCTCAAGATTTAACAACTACGTTACTCCAAATTAACCCAAGACCGTTTAAAGTACTTAACTGGCAAAAACCTTACCAAGTCATGCTGATCAATTTGTCAAAAACTTCGGATTAAATTTGCAATCTATCTGAATTTGATAAATATTGGTGTTTAGATTAGAAAAGAGAAACAACAAATATGAGATTATACATAAAGAGCCACATTTACAAAGTAGCAATTAATGTTCTGATGTTGTTAGTCCCAGTATACTATTTGATATCGACTATTCTACATGACAATGACAAATATTTACCTATACCTAATCCTGTTACGGAAGCCTATGCGGTTACGGTAATAGTTAATTTCAGTATCATGCTTATTTATTATGTAACTGATTTGGTTCTAAACGGGAGCAAAATAACTTTTCGTAAATGGTTGTTGCTAATATACTACTTAGCCATGTTGATAAGCGGTCTAATAACGTTTATGGCTTGTAAGTCTTCTGGATTATAGTTTCTATTTATTTTGGCCTCTCAGTATGTGGCAAGATTGCTTTTCTTAAGCTATGTAAGAGCAACAAATAATCGATCCTATAATTGTAAATAACGAAAGCAAACGTTTGATTTAAGACTATGTGATTGCTGCAAACATGCTGTATTATAATATAGTTGGTCTCACTAAGTGGTTTAAACTGGGAGATCCCTAATCAAAATACCCACAAAGGGCCTGCTCAACTAACAATTGAGTAGGCCTTTGGTAGTACCAAATTAATCCTTAATCACAACTAACCTCAATAGCACAACAGGTATAAATAGTGCCTAAAACTCCTAAATAAATTTCTCTCACAACTGTTTAATAAAGCGACAATCCCCGTCGTACATGATTAATTAAACATTCAATTCTTAAAACACCTATTTTTAAATCAACTTAAACCGTCGCTGCTGCGTGCGTTTACTAATCCCCGTCTTTCGTTCAATCATCTTATAAGTCATCCCCTGTTGTCGTAACTCATAAGCAAATCTGATCTGTTCATCAGAATACGTTTTCGGTCGTCCTTCCCGAAACAACGGATCATGTTGCTTGGCATACAATTTACCTTCTTGTGTGCGCGTGACAATCATGTCGCGTTCAAACTGCGCAAAGGCGCTAAATATTGTAAAGACTAATTGGCCAGTCGGCGTATTATCAATTAAGCCCATGTTCAAAATATTAACTTTGACATTTTCTTTAAACAACTCTTGGATAATGGCTAATGCCTCGCGCGTGTTCCGTGCAAACCGATCCAACTTAGTGACAATCAAAGTATCGCCTGTTTTTAGAACGCGCAACAGTTTTTGAAACTCCGGTCGTTCAGTAGTTGTGCCAGTAAACTTTTCCTGGAAGATTTTTTCTGCTCCTGCCAATTTTAGTAACTCAATTTGATTTGCTAATTTTTGATCAGTGGTACTGACCCGCGCATAGCCATATTTCATCTTTTTATCTCCTTACTTATGTCATTAAGTAATGACACGGTTCTAACCCTTTAATTATACAGTATCAAAAAAGAGGCCACAACTGTTAAGTTGTGACCTGACTTGTTCTATCTAAACACTTTACTCATTATATATTCAAGACGCCCCAAAAATTGCATCTAATATATCTAAGCCCTTTAACGGGGAGACACTTTGATACTTGCAGCGCTCGATTAATTACTTGGGTATACAAAATAATTATTGTCACGAGCCAAAAATAATCTTAACGTTTAAATTTGCTTCAATTCAATAAAAGACCGGCCTGCTCAAGCCCAAGGGTTTTAACAGACCGATCTTTATTTACATTAAGGCATCTTTACTTACTTTGAAAAACTTTTAATTTATCTTAGCCAGTTGTTGTGACAAAGTTTCCACTTGTTTAGTCAATTTATTCAGATTGTAACTTTGGTTGGAATCTTTTAGGTTTGCTTGCACTTGCCGAACGCTTTTTTGGACAGTTTCTTGGCCATTAATAGTCAAAGTCAGCCACACAATTCGTCGATCAGTTTGATTTACTTGTGATTGAATTAAATCATCTTGAATCAGTCGCCAGGTATTCCTGGAAATTAGTGTGCGCGTAACCATGAACGCATCAGCTAATTCACTAGCAGTAGCTTGTCCGTGTTGTTCAAGATAGACTAATATTTCCCACTCACGCATTGAGAACCCAGTTGTGGCCAGCCCTTGCACTAACATCTGGTATGCCTGTTTCTGAATAGCTTGCAGGGTTGCTAAGCTCTCAAACTGGTTCTTAATTTGCTGCTGATTTAGCATATAATATCATCCTATTCTTTGCGCTGCCGCTTAGTCATTCCGAAGAGTCCTAACAAACTACTCATGGCTAATAGTAATAAACCACTCAGTGTCATGTGTCGTTGATCAGTTTCATCAGTTTGAGGCAACCGTTGATCCACAAAATTAGTAGCCGCTGCTTGACCAGCCTGAACCGGCTTAGCAGGTGTCGTTGATTGGCTTGGGTTAATCGGCTTTATTGGCGTCGTTGGTTGACTTGGGTCAACCGGCTTTGTTGGCGCATTCTTGGCATAAACCACCGTGAAGTCAAGATCACTAGAATTAGTGTAGACAGTTTGAACTGCAACGCTTGTCAAATCAGAGTTTGGGGCATCATTACTGATTACCTTATAGCCATCAACTTCTGGATTAACTACTTCTGCGAAATCGGTACTGTCTGCTTTTGTCCATCCAGCTTCTGTTGGCACACCATTATCATCCAGCGTTGCAGTCTTTGCTTTAGTTGAGTAATACGTTGTTGTTGTGTTATCAACTGGATTAGTTACTGTCACAAATGTAATTGGATCTGCCGTATATCCTATTGCTACTTCTTTACCATCTTGGTCAATATACTTAATGGTTTCACTAATTGTTTTGCTTGTTTGTGTGTACGCTGGTGCATAGACATAAATAACCGTCCCATTATCTCCAGCTTTTGTTAGAGTACCCGTCGCTGGCAAACTTTTTGCTCCAGTGGCAGTACCATCATCCATTCTTACAAACTTATAATTGGGAATTTCTAATTGTCCTGTAGTATAAGTACCATTAACATTAGCGCCATTTGGATAAGTAACCTCACCTTGAGCAATTTGATTACCTTTTGTATCAACATACTTAACATTAACTGTCGCTGCTTGCTTAAAATCAAAACTCATTATTTCAAATTGCTGTAAATTCTTAGCACCACCAGTTGATGCACTGACAATCATTGCCATTGCTTGATTAGAATTCGAGACAGTCGTAGTCCAAGTTAATATCTTACCGCTTGTTTGAGTATACTTGATTGTTAATGTTCTTGTATCTCCATCATAATCAACTGTAAAATCATGAAATTGGCCGTTTACGTCAGACTCACTTAACGCTTGGGAAGTTCCATCCACATCTTTAGCCCACCATCTTTGAACTTTTATTCCATCCTTAGTAGCAACTTCTTCATTTTCAGTATCAACAAATGTGCCATATGGAGCATTCATAGAATCCCATTCCAACCAAAATCATTAGAGTTAGTTGAATCGATTTGGCTACCATCTTTATCAGACTGTGGAGCTTGATAACCATTTGACCATGTATCAAGCTTAAATCCCAGAGCATTTCGTAAGCCACCAATACCCAAGTTGCCACCAGCATTACCAATATCTGTGGTATTACCGTTATGAAAAGCAAAGCCAATACCGTCAGCTCCATTAGGATTGGATCCTAAATTAACCTTACCAGTTAAAGTAAAACTAGTATTCATATCAATTTTACTCTTGAGAGAGAAATTTTCAACTTTATTATATTCATCTGGTGTAATAGTCACAATACCAGTATTTTGATCATAAGTGGCTGATCCGTTTAATGAAAAGTAAGCAAGAAAATTATCCTTAGTAACATGTGTTAGAACTTCTTTATCAGTCGCCAAAGCCTTACTTGTACGTAATTGTTGCAATAATGTGTTGTAAGATATCTTAGTTACAGTTTGGCGTGTTTTAGCACTAGTCGTTTCGGCCTTCACTGCACTGCTACTACTTGCACTGATTGCATCGGTCCTCACTGCACTGCTTGAGGTGCTGGTGGCTGTCACATCAGCTGACACTGGCCGGCTGGTAACTAGCATCCCTAATCCCAGCGAAAATAATGAAATCCCCATGGCAGCCCAATTCTTACCGCATTTATATAATTTATAATGCGTTTTAGTCTCTCCAAAATAATTATTCCTTAACATAAAAGAAACTACCTTTCTCACTTTTTTAGATAAAATGTTGTCATTAAAATCCCGGTTTATTAAGGCTATCGGGTCTTTTCAATTAGAATAGAAACTACTAATATCCTCCAAATTGGGCCTATCTTTCGCACGAAAGTATCTAAAAAACGTGCCACATTCCCATCGCTAATTAAGCTACATTAATAAACAGTATTTATAATAACACGCTTAAACTTTAAATCGAATTATATACAAGTAAACATTGCAAAACTAGTTCAGCAATTGTACATAGGCCTTCACTATTTAGCTATTAATATTTAAATTTTCAAATTAAAACAACAAATAAGAATCAATTGTGTTTTTTTAATTTGAGCTTGTTGCTGTAACTTGTGCGTAAAGGCTTGTTTAGTTTTGATGCCAATCATCAAAAAGATCATGCTTGTTGGTTTCAAAATCTAAATCCATAAAGCCAGCCTTCTACCCAAAATCAATGTGATCCAGCATCGTTTCAGTACTAGCCTGGTCTCAGCCTAAATAAGCTAAAGTCATCGCCTCACTGGAATGATTGAGGAAATTCACGACTAAGCCAATATTATAATTTGATTGCGTGTAGACGCGATAAGCCCCGGTTTTGCTCATGGTATGGGGACCTAGATAATCAATTCCTAACAGATCGCCAACCTTGCTCATGATTTTGTAGAACTGTTTTTCCGTGATATGTCGCTCGGGGTGCTGAATGGAAGAAAAAAGCCATTCAGAATCTAGCTTATGATCAAGCAGCCATTGACGGTACGATAAGAGCTCTGTTTGAACTGGTACAAGGTATTAGGTTTACCCGTTTTTCGATCGTGAATGAACACGTTTTGTTTAATAGAACCGTCTGGATTAAAAATATCGGTCTGTTTTAACCTCATAACGTCACTCACTCTCAGCAGTGTAGCTTTGCCAACTTGAAAAATCGTATAGTTACGCCGACCGGCTTTAAAGTTATTGAGTAAAGTATCTTGAACCTCTTTAAGTACGTTTGAATCTTTAATGGGTAAGACAACTTGTTACATAAGTCATAATCTCCTTTGACGATATAATAGTTTATAATTGACGTACGTTATCATGTACGCTTATAATATTAGATAAGTTGAGGAGGCAAAACATATGGAAAAAATTATTAATCCAACTACAGCACGAACAAACCTATTTTCACTTATCAAAAACGCTAATCGGGACTCCCAACCTGTTATTATTGCAGGATCTAATGACAGCCGTAGTGCCGTTTTGATTGGAAAAAAAGACTATGATGCATTACAGGAAACCATGAACTTAATGATGAATGGTCAGATTCAAGCCACCTTCAGCCGTAAAGATGATGAATCAGTTGATTTAGACGAAATGATCAAAGAAATTGATCATGAGTAATCGTTGGAAAGTAAAAATAAAATCATCAGCTAAAGGTGATTTAAAAAAAGTTTTAAGAAGCCCATTACGTCAGTCATTTGAAGAAATACAAAATGTATTGGAATCTGATCCATATAAACCAATACAGTCATTTGAAAAATTAACACCACCTGCGGCTGGTTACTATTCTCGAAGGATAAATGGACAGCATCGCGTCGTTTATACCATTGATAAAGTAACTAGAATAGTCGAAATCTATTCATGTTGGGCCCATTATGAAAGTGGTGGTCTTGAAATGAGTGGTAAATCTAATTCCAGAAAAAACTAGCAACTTAACATGCATCATAAATCAAATATTATAATAAATAACCCCCAATATCCACATTATAGATATTGGGGGTTATTTTAGCAGGACTTTCGAGGGGCGATTTGGAGATTATAGTCCCTAATATAGGGACAAAGCTTATTTGAAAGTTTTTCTCAAACACATCATGTATTTTAGACTGTGCCACTATTATTCTCTGTTATAGGGTTTAATTTAGACAGTTCTAATGAACATATCTAACTTAAATAGATTGTGAGACACGAAATGG
>NZ_AZEZ01000074.1 GCF_001434275.1 Companilactobacillus mindensis DSM 14500
GTACGGTGGTGTGAGAGGTCGGTAATTAAAAGTTACCTCCTACTCGATTCTAAATAGTAGTATAAGACAGATGTTGCAACCTATTGCGGAGAATTTTTCCACTCGTTGTCTTAGGAAATTCAGAGATCAAGCGGTATTCTCGAGGAACTTGATAATTTATCAGATTATGTTGACCAAACTCATGTAGATCGTTGCCAGTCAAAAAGGCGTTCTCCCTTAACGTCAAATACGCGACTGGAACTTGTTTATCGCCTTCAGTAGTACCAACTACACAAATATCATCGATACCATTGACGCTACGATAAATATTCTCGACTTCTTCCGGATAGATAGTTTTGTCGCCAGAATAGATCAAATCAGTTAGACGGCCTTTGAGATAGAGAAAGTTATCTTCATCCAAATAACCGACATCACCAGTTTTAAAGAAACCATCTTCAGTAAAGCGTGAATGATACAGTGCTTGTTTGTTGAGATAACCGACGGCAACAGTTGGTGATTTGATTTCGATGCGCCCAATATCGTCTTGATTGATATTAGTGATGCGCACTTGTTCAGTGAAGTACGGCTGACTGCAAGAACCGGCTTTGATCTCAGCGTCGTTGAAATTGAGAGCTGAAATGTTGGAAGTTGTCTCAGTCATGCCATAAGATTGCAGTACCGGGATACCTAGCATATTGCAACGTAATAACGTCCAATTGTCGATCAGACCAGTACCTAAGAAGACGCAACGAAACTTATTATTGTATTGTTTACCTTTAGGCAAAGCATTCAATAGTTTGCGCAACAATGGCGGCGTCAAAGAAATGATCGTTGCGTGTTCGTTGATCAAAATCTTGTTGATATGTCCAGTGTCAAAGCCATCCATCAAGTAAACGCTGATGCCGTAAATAAGTGAGCGCATGATGATGATAAATCCAGGTATATTGAAGATCGGCAAGGTCAATACCCAAGCGTCCTGTTTATTGATACCAAGGTTCAAACCGGTTCCGATGGCTGAGAAAAAGTAGTTGCCGTATGACAACACGACGCCAATATCATGGTCGTCAACGTTGGGCGTATAGAAAATCGAGGCCACTTGATTGTCGTCGAATTCAGAAATCGGTTGATATTTGGTATTCGGCTCTAGACTCAAAATATCGGATAACAAAGTCAATTTATGATCGAGCTTTGAAATTTCGACCGCATCGACAGAATCACTGACCAAAATGGTTTTGGGTTTGGAATCGTCGAGTTGATATTTCAGAGTGGTGGCCGGTAATTTGGTATCCAGGAAAATCGTTCTCGCTCCAACTTGTTGAAGTGCTAAAATGGCAATATAACCATTGAAACAATTGTCAGAGAATAAAGCGACAGGATCATTTTTACGGATGCCACTGCTGAATAATTTACTGGCAAATAATTGCACGGTGGAATTGAGTTCGCCAAAGGTAAAATCAGCGTGTTCCAAAATTAAGGCAATTTTGTCCGGATCTAGTTTGGCACGTTTGACTAACCAATTTTCCAAAATATGACCTCCTTTCCTTTGAAATTTTGATACGATTAAATTACTATAACTTGATTGTAAAACATTTACACCATAGAATTGAGTTAATTATTGAAAAAAATTGAGGTACAAAATGAGTTTGTTGGATGATTTAGGGATCGAATTAGTTGAACAGGGAAAACATAAAGTTGTTTTACAAATGGAATTAAATGAAGAACATCTTCAAATGGAAGCTAAAAAAGCCGGTAGTATCAACGCCATGTTGTGTGAAACAGCCGCCAGTATCGGCGCTAACCTTAATGTGGAAAAAGGCGCATCGGCAGCTTTGTTGAGCGTGTCGTTGCATAACTTGAATACGCTCAAAATAGGCAAGTTGATCGTAGAAGCAATCTCCATTCGCAGCGGCAACAACGTGCAGACGTGGCAGGCTACGACGCATTACGATAAGAGCGCAATAACTAATAGTTTGAGCACAATAACGTTAAAAAAAATCCAAATCTAACTGTGGTAGATTCTGGAATTGATAATTTCGAAAAAGGCTAAAATTATTAAACTTAAACCAAATAATTGGTAGATAAAAATGATTGTTTTAGAAGGGTTCAGAATAAACACGATTCCTGCAAGTATCAGAAGGGCTGAATAAAAATAGTCCAAGTAGGGTGTTATCTGAGCTTTTTTTGTCATCTCATGGGAATCACGATATTGGTTGATGCCGTTGACGATCAGAATGATTCCCAGTACTGGTGGCACTAATGGTACGAAGAAACGAGCGAATAATAAGACCCCTAAAGCTAAAAATAAAGCCCCGATCCCTAAACCGATAGCGATGTTGTTTTCACCAGTGGTTCGTCGAATGGATAAGCCGTCGATGATGGAAAGAATTCCGTAAATTGCAATGTAAGATGAAACGATGTAGATGATGATATCGAAACTTTTGATTGGTGCAATAACGATCAAGATCCCCGCCGTTAGTAAGAAAATAAATCTTAACCAACGGTACAGTTGGAACTGTCTGACCATATGAAAATACCCCCTAAATAAACCTATATTCATATCATAACAGAAAATTTTCAAAATTAAACGAGCGGTAAGAAAGCCTTTCACAAACTTATTTATCATTATATAAGCGACGTGCTTTAACAGTAAAAGCATATTACTTTCATTGTGAAACTAATGTGGTACGTTATAGGTAAATGATACTAGGAGGGATAATTATGACTGTTCGTGCATCCGATAAAATGGTTGATGTTTTAGCAAAATGGGGCGTAGATAATATCTACGGATTACCCGGGGACTCGGTCGATACGACGATTGATGCGCTGTATCGTGCACAAGATAAAATTAAATTTACTCACGTTCTACATGAAGAGGTGGCCGCTTTGTCAGCCGCAGCTCACGCTAAATTAACAGGAAAATTAGGCGTTTGTCTATCGATCGGCGGACCGGGCGCAATTCACTTGTTGAACGGACTCTATGACGCCAAGATGGACCATGTACCAGTTTTGGCAATTCTCGGGCAAGTTCAGTCAAAATTATTGAACACCGATTTCTTCCAAGAAGTCGATACGCACGTGCTCTTTGATGATGTAGCAGTTTATAACAAGATCATCATGGATCCGCAATCTTTACCAAGAATCGCTGACGAAGCTATCAGAACGGCGTACGCCAAGAAAGGTGTGGCCGTGTTGACGATTCCTGATGACATTCCTGCGCACATGATCAAAGATAATTTCGTCCCTAATGTCGACAATTTCAAACCTGAACAATATCACGTTGATGATGACCAGATCAAAGCTGCTTTGAGTATGTTGGAAGATCACGCAAGACCAATCGTTTTGGCCGGTGTCGGTATCAAACATGCTAAAAAAGAAACTAAAGAGTTCATCGAAAAATACAAATTGCCAATTATTTTGACAATGCCCGCTAAGGGATTAGTTGACGATGATCATCCATATAACTTGGGTCAATTAGGTAAATTAGGTACTAAACCATCATTTGAAATGATGCAAAAAGCCGACTTGGTCATTATGATCGGTACGGATTATCCATACTCACCATACTTGAATCAAAAAGCTGACGCTATTCAAATCGATATTAACGCTGACAGATTGGGCAAGCGTCGTCATGTCAATCTTGCCATTCAAGCGGACGCCAAAGAAGTCTTGAGTCGTTTGAATGCGTTGGGCGAACCGGTAGAATCACGTCCATTCTTGGATGAGGCCGTTTCAAAAATCGGTCAATGGCACAGTTGGATGCATGACGTCTACACGAAGAAACACACTGGCGTATTGCCATCATTGATGTTCCATAATATTTCTAAGAGCGCACCTAGCGATACGATTTGGTCAATCGACGTAGGGACATCGACCGCTTTTGGAGCTCGTTTCTTAACCGCTAAAGATAGCCAGATGTATACGATCTCCGCTTGGCTAGGAACTATGGGATGCGCATTGCCAGGAGCCATTGCCGCTAAGAATGCTTTCCCAGACCGTCCGGTTTATGCAATCGCTGGTGATGGAGCAACGGCCATGGTCATGCAAGACTTTGCCACAGCGGTAAGATATAATTTGCCAATGTTATACGTCGTGCTGAATAACAAGTTGTTGGCCTTTATTGAATACGAACAACAGTCAGCCGGTCAACAAAATTACGGTATCAGTTTGCCAGAAATTGATTTTGCCAAAGTTGCTGAAGCTTGCGGTGGAATTGGTGAGCGCATTACGACAGATGAAGAATTTGCGGACGCTATCAAGAAATATCGTCACCCTGACAAACCAGTTTTGTTAGACGTTGCTGTAACGGATGAAGCACCACTCCCTGGTAAAATCATGATGGACGAAGCGCACGGTTACGCAAAGTTTGGTTTCGGTCACGTATTGGACAAAGGTTCGATGCCAGCATTGCCACCAATGAAAGAAATTTTACGTTCATTCTTATAGAAATAATTTTATATAGATACTAAAAAAGCTCAATTCCTTTATCGGGAATTGAGCTTTTCTTTTTAACGATTAATAAGTTTCAACGTCTTCAGCTTTGATAAATTCGTTAGTAGCGACACGATAATATTTATCTCCGTTGATGTAAGTAATACTGTCGACTTTCAATGCTACGTGAGCGTTGATATATCTACCTTGAATTTGAACACCTTTGGCAGTGTAAAGATTCTTGTATGAACCACCAGTAGTTCTGACATTTAGTTTAACTGGCGTGTATACGTAAGCATCTTCGGCACTGACGAATTCGTTAGTAGCGACACGATAGTACTTTTGACCGTCGATAATGTAAGCAGTGCGGTCTGACATCCAACTAGAACTTCTAGCAAGAGATCTGTTTTGAACGATGTTTCCTTCAGCAGCGTAAAGCAATTTGACAGAATCATCGTAAGTTCTAATGAAGAAGTTACCAGCGTCATAAGCGTAAACTTGATCAGCTTTGGCCCATTCGTTAGTAGCAACACGATAATAAGTTACGCCATCAATAGTGATCGATTCGTCACTCATCCAGTTTGTTTGGTGAGGTAGGATGCGGTCATTTACGACTGACATCTTGTTGTTATCATCGAGTGCGTAAACTTCAACGTCAGGCTTGTCAGAGAAGGTTGCAACGGTTTGTTGCTTCTTTTCAATTGTACCAACGCCATCAGGAACAACTACATGGTTGGAACTGCCGGAACTGATGCGCTTGTATGTTAGAACATCAGTTGGATTAATTTCCTTAGTTGGATCAGATGCATCAGTGAAGACGGGTTTTCCATCGGCACCAAATGTTACTACAACTGAAGGAGCTTTGTAACCAGGTTTGTCATCGGCAGTTACAGTTACAGGGTCATCACCGTAGTGGCCTTCTGGAATTGTGATATTTGAAGTTGTGCCATCAGGATTTGTGACTTGAATGGTTGTACCTGGGTTTTTAACACCGACATATTTAGCAGGCTCTTTATCTGTTACAGCTGAACCATCAATATTTTTAATTACGGGACCATCTGGTGTGTAGTCAACAACAACTGTTAGAGGATCATAACCGGCAACCTTTGGAAGCGTAATAGGATCAGAAGTTGTTCCAACTTGACCAGCAGGAATATTGATAGGTTGTGATCCCTTGTTTGTTGAAACTGTACTTGATGAAGGATCAACTTTATTACCGTTGTAGACGATATCCTTAGGGTTGGGTTGATCACTATCGGGAACGAAATTACCATCTTTATCTAACGTACCAGTGATAGAAGCAACAGGAGTATGAGTAGCGTCATTCTTATCAGAAGGAGTATATCCATTAGGAGCAGGCAAAGTCAGAATAACTTTGTCACCAGTGTGGGCAGAATCGCCAGCGGCGATAGTCTTGCCATCCGCATCTGTCAAAGTACCAGCAGTAGGAGTCGAAGAATCAGGGACATTGAAAGTAGGCTCGGTAACAGCTGGAGTCTTGTCACCTTTATAAACAACTGAAGCAGGATCGACTTGTCCGTCATCAGGAACAAATTTACCATCTTTATCCAAAGTACCAGTGATAGATGTCACCTTGTTACCAGTAGCAGGGTCGGTAGCAGTATAACCAGTCTTAGATTCAGGAACAGTAAGAGTAACCTTATCACCGGTGTGGGCAGAATCGCCAGCGGCGATAGTCTTGCCATCTGCATCTGTCAAAGTACCGGCAGTAGGAGTTGAAGAATCAGGAACATTGAAAGTAGGTTCGGTGACAGCCGGAGTCTTGTCACCTTTATAAACAACTGAAGCAGGGTCGACTTGTCCGTTATCAGGAACGAATTTACCATCTTTATCCAAAGTACCAGTGATAGATGTCACCTTATTACCAGTAGCAGGATCAGTAGCAGTATAACCAGTCTTAGATTCAGGAACAGTAAGAGTGACCTTATCACCAGTGTGGGCAGAATCGCCAGCGGCGATAGTCTTGCCATCTGCATCTGTCAAAGTACCAGCAGTAGGAGTCGAAGAATCAGGGACATTGAAAGTAGGCTCGGTAACAGCTGGAGTCTTGTCACCTTTATAAACAACTGAAGCAGGATCGACTTGTCCGTCATCAGGAACAAATTTACCATCTTTATCCAAAGTACCAGTGATAGATGTCACCTTATTACCAGTAGCAGGATCTGTAGCAGTATAACCTTTATCAGAAGTAGGAACGGTAAGAGTAACCTTATCACCGGTGTGGGCAGAATCGCCAGCGGCGATAGTCTTGCCATCTGCATCTGTCAAGGTACCGGCAGTAGGAGTTGAAGAATCAGGGACATTGAAAGTAGGCTCGGTAACAGCCGGAGTCTTGTTACCTTTATAAACAACTGAAGCAGGATCGACTTGTCCGTCATCAGGAACAAATTTAC
>NZ_AZEZ01000075.1 GCF_001434275.1 Companilactobacillus mindensis DSM 14500
CGTACGGTGGTGTGAGAGGTCGGTAATTAAAAGTTACCTCCTACTCGATTCTAAATGATTGTATATCATCAAAGTTCAAAAAGAATCTGAGTGAGAAATTAGCAGACTTTTTACCAGCTTTTAAAGCTTGTAAGTATCGGCAACCCATTCGTTGGTAGCGACACGGTGGTATGTCATACCGTCATAGTTGCGAGATTTATCAGTGTACCATGAAGTGTCGTTTGACAAGGCACGAGTTTCTTCTTTGGAGAGTGAACCGTCGGCATTGAACGAAACTAAAGGCACATAAGAAGCATTATTATTCTTAACCCGGATAACGTGGTCAGATCCGTAGATGTTGCCGTAGCCTTTTTGATTGTTGTAATAATATGAAATCAAATCGTTGAATTGATTCATATCGTAACCCCAAGTACTGAAGTAGTAGACTGGGTCAGTGTGTTTGGTTTGGTGCCACAACAAGCTAGTCTGTTGATGTGATAAAACAGTTTCTCCAGCTACGTCAGGCAAGTTGTATTGAATCAATTTGCTAGCGATGTAATTGGCATCGTTGACTAATGAGTGAGCAAATTCTTCTCGTGTATTTACCCGACACAATTCAACTTGGATAAAACGAGAATTAGCAGTAGGACCAGCTCCCCAAACTGTGTAGTCTGTATTGTGAATATTTAGAACTTGCTTGTCGTCAACGAAAGCATGGACGTAAGTTTGCAAAGTAGGCCATTGCGCATTGAAACGGTCAGCAAATTGTTGAGCTGAAACGTTAGCTTCAGAAGTTTCATGAACGATAACGCCTTCCGGTTGACCGACCCCATAACGGTAACCAGTCCAATGTGAAAAAGTACCTTCTTGGTAAGTGATGCCAGCTGGTTGAATCTTGTTGGCAATAATATAGTCATTGATAGAATCAGCCTTAATAGTGTTTATATTTGTAATTAATGAAAATAGCAAAACAAAAAATGAAATTAGGAATAACCTTTTCCCTTTGATCATAATATCCCCCTTATAAACCCAGTAATAAGAGTATCACATCGGATTGGTAGAGACCGTTACAGGTTTGTTACAAAGAAATTAGGAAAATTGAATTTTTTAAAATAATTGGCGGAATTCCCATGACTTTAGTCGTGGGATGGATAGCTTGTTTTTTTTATGATTTTTTTGTTGCTACAAGAACACAAGTTCGTATATACTGATGTTGAAATGGTGGTGAGTGGTTTGAAATCCATGACAGAACTCAAATATCATTACGGCATCAAGATGAGAATTTATCCAAGTAATAAGCAAAAAGAAATTATCAAGGTAAATTCCAATATCAGTAGGACTGTCTATAACAAACTGGTCGG
>NZ_AZEZ01000019.1 GCF_001434275.1 Companilactobacillus mindensis DSM 14500
AAAGTTCTAAGTAAAGAGTTTAATCTTTACTTAGAACTAATCTTAGGTTGTTTAAATAGAAGGTGTCGCAAATGAGTCAAATCGAATCGTTAAAAGATGAAATACTACCACGGATCATTGAATTACGACACCAATTTCATCAAAATCCTGAATTGTCGAATCAGGAATTTCAAACTACCAAAAAAATCAAACAGATCCTGACAGGCTGGGGGATCACCATAGTACCAACGACTTGGATACAGGTCTATTAGCCGAAATAAAAGGCCACTATCCTGGTAAAACGATAGCTTTACGTGCCGATATTGATGCATTGCCAATTAAAGAAGAAACTGATTTAGAAT
Organism: Companilactobacillus mindensis DSM 14500; assembly: GCF_001434275.1. Taxonomy (GTDB): domain Bacteria; phylum Bacillota; class Bacilli; order Lactobacillales; family Lactobacillaceae; genus Companilactobacillus; species Companilactobacillus mindensis. The sequence goes on from NZ_AZEZ01000019.1 coordinate 342, forward strand.
TTAAATCAAAAAATATTGGCGTTATGCATGCTTGTGGTCATGATTTACATTTTTCAAGCCTATTAGGTGCTGCTTACGTATTGAATGGCATTAAAGATCAACTTCATGGGACCGTCAGATTGTTATTTCAACCAGCCGAGGAAGCAGGTCATGGTGGAGATCAAGTTTTAGAAAAACATGTCTTAGACGGTGTACAAGCAATTGTTGGTTTTCACAATAATCCTAAATTGCCGGTCGGAAAAATTGCCCTACAACAAGGTCCATTGATGGCGGGATGTTACCACATCAAGGTAGTTATCCATGGACAAGGTTCCCACGGTGCACGACCAGAAGAAGGCAGCGACGTAATTGTTACTCAAGCCGCGATAATCACGCAGCTGCAAACGATCGTCAGCCGCAACAACGATCCGTTTCATGCAGTAGTCGTCAGTATTACTAAGGTAACAGCGGGAACAACTTGGAATGTTTTGCCAGACACAGCTACGCTAGTTGGAACGGTCAGGACCTTCAATGATAAAGATACCCAATTGGTCAAGCAACGTTTTTATGAATTGGTCGAAAATATTGCGAAGGCATACGGGCAAACAGTTGAGATCGAATGGGTCACAGGGGCTTTTCCAATCAATAATGATCCACTTATCACTTCGGTGGTTAAAGCAGGTTTAAAGGATGTCTCTGAACCAACACTGACAATGACAGGCGAGGATTTTGCTACTTTTGAGACCAAAATACCTGGGACTTTTGCATTTATCGGTTCAAACGGAAACAAAAAAGCAGCTGATGTCCATGATGCCAAGTACGTTGGACTGGATGAGACGATCTCACCGGCAATTGATTATTTTATTAGTAGTACGCAAAGTTTATTAAGTTATTTTGATAAGGAGTCTTGAGTAATGGTTCAAATACGTGAGATGAAAATTTCGGATTATGACGAAGCATATCTTTTGTGGGAGTCAGTTCCTGGGATGGGCTTGAATACTTTGGATAACTCTCAGACAGGTATCGCTAAGTTGTTACAAAAGAATCCCGGCTTATGTTTTGTCGCAATCGTAGATAAAAAAATTGTGGGAACGATCCTTGGTGTGACTGATGGGCGCAAAGGTTATTTGTATCACGTTGCGGTTTCAAAAAATTATCAAGGTCAACACATCTCAAAGCAGTTGATAGAATTAGTGAAACAAAAGCTTAAAATACAGGGCATTCAAAAAATCGGTGTCTTCATTATGAATGACAATCAGAATGGCAAAGATTTTTGGAAGCATCAAGGTTTTGCTAAGCGTAAAGACATTGAATACTTTGACTTGAATCTTTGATCGACTACTATAACGAATAGAAAACGAGTGGTAAACTGGTTGTCATTGAATCAATGAAAATATTTATATTTAATAAATTAAGAGGGGCTAAATAATTATGACTGAATTCGATACTAAATTAGTGCATGGAAAACCACAAAATGATAATAATACTGGAGCCGTGAATGTACCGGTTTATAACTCATCGACTTATATTTATCCATCAGTTGATGCTAAAGTGAAATATGACTACGCTCGTTCAGGTAATCCGACTAGAAATTATTTAGAGCAACAAGTAGCAGAATTAGAGAATGGTTATCAAGGCTTTGCCTTTTCTTCTGGATCAGCAGCGATTCACGCCGTCTTGGCCATTTTCAAACCAGGAGACCATTTGATCATTGGTAAAGAAATTTATGGGGGCACTTTTAGAATTATCAACGAATTTTTCAAACGTTGGAACTTGGAATTCACAGCTGTCGATACGCAAAATCCTGAGGAAATTGAAGCAGCTATTAAACCAAATACTAAAGCAATTTATTTCGAGAGTTTTACTAATCCACTTTTACATGTAACTAGCATAAAGAAGACTTCTGAAATTGCTAAAAAGCACCAACTTTTGACTATTGTCGACAATACTTTCTTGTCACCATATTTGCAAAGACCTTTGAACTTAGGTGCTGATATTGTGGTTCATTCAGCTACTAAATACCTCAGTGGACACTCCGATGTGATCGCCGGAATTGCCGTTGCAAAAGAGCCAGAAATTGCTCAACGCATTTACTTTAACCAAAATTCGATCGGTTCCACATTATCGCCTGAAGACTCTAATTTAGTTCGTCGAGGCATTCAAACCTTAGCTGTTAGAATGGACCGTCATTTGAGCAATGCCCAAAAGATCGTTGAATTTTTACAAAGTCGCTCTGAAATTGCTAAGATCTATTATCCAAGTATCCCAGGTACCAAAGATCATGAGATTGCCGAAAAGGAAGCTGATGGTTTCGGCGGCATCGTGTCGTTTGAATTGGCCGAAGGGTTAGATTCAACTAAATTCGTTGAAGGAACTAAATTGATTCAATTAGCGGTCAGCTTGGGTGCTGTGGAGAGCTTGATCGAATTGCCTTATCGGATGACTCACGCTGAATTGTCGCCTGAGGAGCAGTTGAAAGCCGGTATCACGCATCAATTAGTCCGTCTGTCAGTTGGTATCGAAGATCCTAAAGATTTGATTGCTGATTTAGCCGGTAGCTTAGATGCTTTAAATTAAAATTTTCGAATAAAAAAAGTGGTACCAGCTGAATAGATTTAGCTCTTTTTCAGTTAGCACCACTTTTTGCGTTTTAATATGAAAGAACTGTTATTTGTTAATCTTTTCCAATTGATTGGAGTGGACCCGATAGAATCCAGTCGTGATTTTTTGGTGGTAGAATTTTTTCATACCTTTAGAAAAACTCTTGTCGTATTTTGGAACAACTACGTATTTATATTTACAGAGATTGTTTTTGAAATTATGTTCTGACTTGCTGAAGACAGCTTGGCCAGTAGCGTTGTTAGTAAAGAAGTAGTAATTAGCTAGATATCCTGAGTAGTAGGTCACCACTTCAACCTTTTGTGGATCGACGATCAAAATCTTTTGGTCGTTCTCTTTGTTCCAAGGTTTAGCAACTTTTGTCAGTAAAACTGGCAAGGAACGCCGATTATAATTATTAGTGAAAGTTGTTCCGTTGATCTCGGAATACATCATGATCACGGCAAAAAACATAACTAAGAAGGTTGCCAACTGATAGCCATTTTTTGACCAAATAGATTCGTAATTGCGGGGACTGCGCTCGTTAATATTTTGTTCATAGTATGTTTCATCGATCGTATAGACTAAAAACATCATGCCAATAAATAGATTTAAAACCACTATGGTTGACATATATCGTTCAAAACCATCCAACGTAATTGCTTCAGTAAACGGCATGGACAGTACGTACATACCTAGTAAACTGAAATAATACAGAAGCGTTATTAAATCTAATATTCCTAGAATTTTAATTAAATTATTGGGATGATGAAAGAGATACTTGATGACTGCCCAGGATATTAGTAATCCAACGTTGATTAGGATAAAGCCTTGCGTCGAAAGCGAAGTTAGATTAAATATTTGATGTAAGAAGGCTTGTCCGATACTTAAAAAGCCCTTCATACCGTCGTGTGCTAGTTGGCTTTGATAAGCTGAAGCACTGATTTCGTGTTTGGAACTGGTGAAAGTTACATGGACGTGTAATTCCCACCAGATGAAAGGCAGAACAGTGACTGCAAAGGTTCCGATGAATTTACCAATTATCATTAAGAACTGGTTGATTTTTGTTGTGGCGTTAGTCGTTTTAATGAGTGTGTATAAATAGTAACAGGCAATTATTATTACGAAGAAAGTCGCTGAGTTTTTGATCAAAAGTAAAGTTCCACTGAATAGCGCAACATGAGCAGCCAACATTTTGGGACGATTTTGATAAATATAAATTCCAACTAAAGCTGCTACAGTGATGATGGCTAAGACGTAATCGACTAAGAGGTTGTTCAATCTGATATTGATATTGAAGACGTAAGAAATAGCAATCGTCAAGCAAAGCAACATCGAATTCAACCCTCGGGTCCGATCACGGAGCGTGGCAAAAATCGTATAACTAGCAGCCCAGATCATGATGAACTGAGCTACTAGCATGGTTCCTTCGTGAAAGCCAGTAAAGGTCACAAATTGTGTGATGAACAAGGCAGTTGCTGGGGGATAGGAGGTAAATGAGATGATAGTATCTTTAGCCCCAGGTAAATGGCCTGTATAATTCAAAAATTTTACGATCGTAGCCCAATGTGAAAAATTATCATAATGAATCAGGGGACTGTGCAATAAAACAAGTGCCATCACTGAACCGAGAAATAGCATCCAGACATCGTATAAATGAATCCCTTCGTGGTGAATGCTGACTTTGCCCATGTAACCTAATATTAAACGACCACCCCAAAGCAAGACGCCTAGCGCTGTCACAGCCCAAATGCCGACTCGAAGCAGATTTAGCATGGCAAAACTGTAAAGCAACATAATTTGAATAAAGATGCCACTTATCCATGTAAAGTATTTATTTACATTGAGTAAACGTAAGGTACTGCTGTAACCGATCAATGATAAAACAAAGAAAATAAATCCAAGTATTTCCAAAATAATATCCAACTTTCGTTTTGTTAATGCATACGAACTAAACCGTTCTTCGTTACTTTAAAAAGTCCCGTTACTACGTGTTGATGGAAGACTTTCTGAGTAAGGACCGTGAAAGTACGGTGCGTTTCAGGAATAGCGACATACTGATAGCTTTCAACAGTTTTCTTAAAGACTTCCGGTGTCATCATGAAGTTCTCTTGGCCGACGGCTTGATCAGTAAAATAGTAATAACGGCCGACATAACCGGCATAATAGTTATTTACATCGACGGCTTCTGGATCCACAATCAAAACTTTTTTGTGATTCAAATGATCCCATGGTCGAGAGATTCGTTTCATCTGTAAAGGAAGCGTATTGTGGTTCATTTCGTTAGTGAATTTTGTACCAGTGATTTCGGAATACATCATCGTGATCGAAAAGAACGCTACTACCAATGTAGAGATTTGATAAATGTTTTTTGTCAAAGCACTCTTGAAGGCTAAAGTATCACGTTTTTGAAAATTCTGTTCAAATTGTTGCTGATCGATGACACGTACTAAACAGATTGCGGCGATGAATAAGTTTAAAATCACGGTACTAGCCATGTATCGCTCAAAGCCGTCCAACATGATAGCTTCGGCGTAAGGCATAGACAAGATATACATGCCAAATAAACTGACATAATAGGCGAAAAAGACCAAGTCTAATAGTAATGCGTTGGCACCTGTCAAGTTGACGTTTGAAATAATATAAATTTGAATAGTGT
>NZ_AZEZ01000020.1 GCF_001434275.1 Companilactobacillus mindensis DSM 14500
GGGACTTCGTGTCCGTGTATAGGAAATGAGATTCGAAATGTTGATATGGATAGCTTTAGAAAGGAAAATTATGTCAGATATTATTGCTTTAGATGTTTCTAAGGGACACAGTTACTGTGTCTATTACAACGACGGTAACTGTGTTACCGAGTTTGATTTCAAGCACAATAAGATTGGTTTTAGCAGACTCGATGCAACCGTAAAGTGTGCTAAGAATCCAATTTTTTATTTTGAAGCTACTGGAATTTATTCACGCCCAATTGAAAGATATTGCAGAGACAATAAAATACCTTATGCGTTATTAAATCCTCTTGAATTACATCTTAAAACAGAGAATTTAAGGCGTTTAAAAACTGATACTGATGATGCTCATAAAATCGCCATCAGTGCTTATGCAAATCATTACAGGCTGATGACTTATCAAAAACCAATATATGCGAAAATTAGAGAATTAAACAGGTTCTACGAGAGAATCGAAGATTCTCGTAAGTTGAACCAAGTTTATTTACATACTGAATTACAACAGACCTTTCCAGAAATAGAACAACTTTTTTCTAGTAGAACATCAAAATTGGCCTTAAATATAGTTGAGCTTTTCCCACATCCTGATTTAGTATCGGGTATTTCAAGAACTAAGTTAAAAAATATATTGCTTGGAAAGACTGATAAATGTATTTCAAAAAATAAAGCTCTAAAGTACGCCGAGAAGTTGATAAATTATGCTCACAATAGTCGTCCCGCCGCACATTTAAATGACACTCAAGTCCAAGAAGTGAAATATTATTCACGTCATTTGATAGATATAACGATTGAAAAAGAAAATCTTATAAAACAAATGATCAATCTTGGAGAACAGTTACCTGAGTTAGAAATCATTTCTTCGATGCCGGGCATCGGTAAGATGACCGCTGCACAGCTGATTGGTGAAGTTGGAGATTTTACTAGATTTGATAATGCAAATCAATTGAATGCATACTTTGGAATCGATTTGATTAGATACCAGTCAGGAAATTATATTAGAGGAGATCATATAAATAAACGGGGAAATCCAATAGCACGAGGAATTCTGTTTTTAGCTGTACGCAATATGCTCAAACAGCAGGCTTCTGCACCAAATCACATAGTTGATTATTACTACAGATTAAAAAAGCAACCCGTCCCTAAAAGGGACAAGGTTGCAGTAGTGGCTTGCATGAACAAGACACTCAAATGCTTATACTCTCTAATTAAGAATAAGCACAATTATATTTATTTGAATATGAACT
>NZ_AZEZ01000076.1 GCF_001434275.1 Companilactobacillus mindensis DSM 14500
TTGCTCTCACTGCGTTCCAGCGTCCACCAGAATTTCATGGAAGACGGCAGTGAACCCATAACCAAATCATATTTACTGATATTTAATAAAGAAAGCTGCCTATATTAATTTCTCAAAAGCCCAAAATACTTAAACCCATTAGTCTGGAATGGAATTCTGGTGGATGCTCAGCCGTGGTAGTCTCTTAGCTGGCGTATCTTGCCAGTTTAGAGACAGACAAGCTTAGAGACAATTTTTAAATTGGCTCCAAGTTGCTCTCACTGCGTTCCAGCGTCCACCAGAATTTCATGGAAGACGGCAGTGAACCAACACCAACATACCAATAAACAATTTTAAATATTTTGTTCCACTGTTTCGTTGTAATAAACAATCTTAGGACTAAACTTATCACCATCAAAGTGAACCTTAGTCAAAGACAGATTATTAGGTTCAATCTGATTAAGTAAAAATGGTGCATAAATGTTGACCAATGCCGTCAAAATGGCACTGTGGGTCACGATTATCACCGGTTTAGTCTCTACTTGTTTGATTTTCTCAATACCACTAGCGAACCGATCCCAGAACTGTTTGCTTGTTTCCGCCAAATGCGTTGGATCAAGTTTAGCTAATTTGTCCTGCATATCGTCAAAATTCATTTCCTGAAGCGTTTCTTCAACCGACTTGCCAGAAATTTTCTTATATGTTTCCTTCTTAGATTGGCCTTCAAAGCTGCCGTAAAATTGTTCCCGCAATTCGGGCATCGTGACCATTTTAAACGTCTTGCCACCGGCAGCTTTCATACCATTGTTCAATTCAGTGACCGTCTGGATCGAGCTATTCATGTCGCTGCTATAAATCGTCGGAGCGACTTCGCCTAGATTGCCTAAAGTTCTCCCCATTTTGTAAGCTTCTTCGTGACCAGCTTTGGTTAGAGGAGTATCAGACCAGCCCTGCATTCTGCCAAGTTGGTTAAAGTATGTTTCTCCATTACGGATAAAGTACACATCCATTTTATCAACTCCTAATTGATTGGATTCCATTAAAAGTGTAGGCTGGTCAGAAATAAAAAACAATTTTTTAAATCCTACAAAAAAAGGCATCCATCCCATTTATCATGAACTGGTGCCTTTCATTTTTATACTTTTTGTTTGAATAGTTTCATTTTATTCTGAGTCTTATTTTCCAACAATTCAATCATCTGATCGACTTTAATCGCATTTTGCATATCGTTAGAAATATCCAAATCAATTGTTTTTTGATCAGTTAATTGCAATTCTACACTGTACATACTGTCCATTCGATCAATTGCTTGGTCAACCAAATAATACCCTGCATCGATAGCACCTTCAGGACCGATACCTGCCGGTAAAGTCATTCCTTTACCCACAACGATTGCGGCCAGTTTTATTTTTGAAAAATCAATCGTCGTTGGTTTCAATCCCCAAGGTAACAAAATTGCCTTGATCTTTTTTGCCGTTGAGCTGTAATCATAGTAACTGATTCCTTCATCAGTGATTTGCCAATAACCGTGAGTTCCATTCAGATTGATCGAGTAAAACATGACGCTGACTATAAATCCGAGCACCCCGAACAAAATACTAACGCCAATTTGATTGAATAATAGTAAGAAACAATAACCAATGGCTCCACCAATCACCAGACTGATCACCAAAGGCATCGCATTAATCTTTTTACCAAATTTCAAATCCATATCAATCACTATCCTTAGATTTTCGATTTATTATCAATATAATTGTAGCGCTTTCATCGAATTAAGACTGCTTTGGTACTTGCAAATTTTTTTCATCCCTTAACTCATAAAGACGATTGACTAATTTAATATCTCGATCCATAACCAATTGGGTGATACCTTGTTGGTCAATAAATTCTAAGTTTTTTCGTTTTAGAAAGAGGATAATCGTTGGCAACATTTGACGTTCAAGCGTTTTGTGCCAATAAAAATCCTTCAAATTCAAATAAATCATTTTGTCATCCACAGTAGTAATTTGAAAGTAAAATGGTTCCACTATCATTTGAGCAGCATTCCCCGAATTAGGACCCAAGGATAAAGATTTACTAGGTTGGTATTCAAATAGATCCACTTTAATTTCAATTTTTTTAATCTCTTTATACGTCACGAATTCAGTCTTACGCATACGAAAGAGTGCCAACAGTGGCAAGTACATATTACCAATGAATCCGTAAACCTTTTGACTATTAGGCACATATCTGATTCCCGTCTTTTCCAAGGTCCAGTAATTATAATACCGTTTATAATCGAATGGATAAAAGTTAACAATAGCCATATACATGAGCAGTGCTGCTATCAATCCATACCAAAATCTACCTAAGAATCCGACCGTCAAACCCAACAAGACAAAGAATCCTAAAATAATTGCGGCTGCCTTGCTCTGCGGCTTGCCATAGTTGAATGGAAAATGTAAGTACGGCTCCCCAGTGATCAACTCATCCAAAGAAATATCCAACAAGCCACTCAAAGAAATCAAATTATCGATACTTGGCAAATTCTCACCAGTTTCCCATTTGGAAATCGACTGCCGCGAGATGTTCAAAGCTGTTGCTAGTTGTTCTTGTGATAAATTATTCTTTCTACGATATTTAACAATATTATCGGCCAAATTCATAAGTTTCATCCCCTCTTAACTACTTAAATTATAAGTACTAAGCCGATATTTTTGCACGCACTTATCAGTTGCAACGTTATATAACGGTTACTTCAATAACCAAGCACCCCACACTAACAAAATAATACCTATGATCAAGGATATATAAACACCAACAAAGACATATGGTTGCGGATTTTTAACGTTTTTTTTGATATTATTATTCATCACTCGAGCCGTATTGATTTGTAAGATTCCTATTACAATCAGTCCAAGTCCAAAAATCAAATTCATCGTATCAACTTCTTTCATTTAATTTAAAGATAACACTCTAAATTAAGGGTTGTTGAGTATTTGTTTGTTTATTTGTTTACTGTTCACTGCCGTCTTCCATGAAATTCTGGTGGATTGCTGGAACGCTGTGAGAGCAACTTGGAGCCAATTCTGTGAATTGTCTTCAAGCTTGTCTGTCTCTAACTGGCAGAGAAACGCCAGCTAAGAGACTCCACGGCTGAGCATCCACCAGAATTCCATTCCAGACTAGATGGTTTAAGGATTTTGGGATTTTGGGTTTTTAGATATTAATATCAACAATTTTATTGAATATTTATCAGTAAAAATTTAAATTACACAAGAAAGACCGTAACTCTTAATTAACTTAGGAATTACGGTCTTCTTATATGTATATTTAAAACTACATTTATATTACTAATAATCTTTACTCAAATATTATATATCCCAACTAAACAACGAAAACCCTAGCCTGGAGAGCAAAAGCTGATGGGCTCAGTAGTGGTTTAATCTTAGTCAGCGTACCTTGCTGGCTTAGATTACTGCCGAGCTTGAAGACAATTTTTAAATTGGCTCCAAGTCGTGCTCACTACGTTCCAGCCCAATCAGCTTTTGATCGGAAGGCGGCATCCTTCAACAACCCCTTTTATCTAACTGGCATATTTTCAAACATCCCGTAAAATTGCGATTTATCGACTGAGTTTCCACGATAAATACCGTTCCATCCGGCACGTTTAGCAATATCGCCCAATTCGATCAAATCATTTTCGGCTTTTTTCGACAAATTGATATTACTAAATCCTACGATGTAAATATAATTTACCATTCGGTTCAACAAAGCTTCTTTATTCTTAGTTTGATCGATTTTTGAATAAACTTGTACCAAAACATCAGTAATATCCAACAAAGCTGAGTTTTTATTTGATTGTTGCATCAATTCATTATATAAATCGTGAATGTATTGTTTTGTTAATTCGATATCCATACTTATCTCTCCTTAAATCTTCATAAACATAGCCAATATGCCTAAAATCAACATTCCTAATCCAAAGGCAAAACTGTACCAAACTGTCAAAGCAGAAAAACTAGACGTCGTTTTGTTACCGTGATGCTGGATCACTTTGACATATTTATATGAATTTACCATTTGATATATTCCAAATAGAACCGCTAAAACACCAATAAGAATTTCCCATTTCATGCTAAACGCTCCCTTTCAATATCCTGACTTTAAGATAGCATCTTCCTAGATGACTAGATTCAAGATATCTTGAATGGCTATTTTTCATTCCTGAATCATTAGAACCAAACCGTACCACCGAGCATGGATGCCAAAGCAATCCCGTCATACTTAGCTTCTTTGCCCTTAGATAAGTAATACAGATCCATAACTGACTTAGGAAAATCAGTTTTATTTGCTAAATACTTCAGTGTGATTTCCTTGCACAGGCGTGATGACAAAAGATCGACATCTCCACTCTTTTGCAGATCCGTTGCACATTTCAAAATCATCTGTTTCAAATCAGGACGTTTATTGATTGCAGGATCCGCATATGCTTTGGACAATAGGTCCATCATCTCTTGAACTTTTTCGGCATTCTTTTTCATAACTCAATACCTCCAACTAATAAGTTTTCTAACACTTAAAGCGTAATCCTCTTTAAAACAGTTTTTGAAAGGATATCTTGAAACGCGACTTTTTTATTCTTGAATCGACACTTCAAGATAAAATTCTGCTAGTTTCATGACATCCTTTTTTTATTATTTCAATATATGTAATAATTAATATATCGAAACAATTTAAATCTGGGGGGATAAAAATGGTTACTGTTGGTTTGGGAATCTACGCTGTTGGTCAATTTTTGGCCTGGATTCTAACCTTTTATATCTTCCAAATGATTTATAAGACTCATAAATTTGGTTTATTAGGAATCATGCTGATAATCGCTAACTTAGCCGATTTTTTTGCCGGCGACTTTTCCTATCCAATCATTGCTTTGACTCTTTATTTAATTTTTAACCGTCAAAAAAAACTAAATTTATATTTATTAAACAGTATTATTTTGACCTTATTGATAAAACTCATCATTGGCATCGTTGCCAACACTTTGATTATTTTCTTCTATAACTATCACATCAATACTGGAAACATTTTGGGCGGTGTTCTCTTCGTTGGCAGTAATTTCTTTATTAAATTGATCATTTCGTTATTATTCATTTTTTGTTATAAATACTTCGATCTCGGGGAAAAATTCAACATCCAAACATCATCGCTTTTCAGTCTGTTGATCGGTTATTTATTCGTCGTCATCTACGCCTTTATGAATATCGTTCAACACTATAAAGCTTACTCGGACTTAATTTCCGGTATCTTGCTCTTTATTTTGATTCAATGTACTTTCATCATGATTGTCTTTTTAAAGGGTAACCAGACGCAAAAAGAAACTTACACACGTGAGTTAACTCGGGAACAGTTGAATAACCTCAAAATGTACACCGACCAACTCGAACACGACCAAATCAAATTACGCAGTTTTGAACAAAATTATAAAGGTACTATCAAGAAATTACGTTCCATTGCTCAGGCAAAAGATTACGCCAAAATGAAAACTTCCTTGGGGACATTGGAAGATTATTCCAATAGTTACTTCGACAATATCTCTATGCAATTGTTCAAAGATCTCAATAACGTGGTGAATCCTTATCTCAAAAGCTTATTGATCAGTAAATTAACCTTGATTAATCAAAATAAAATCGACTGCCACTTTGAATGTCGTGATGTGGTAAACGAAATTGCCATCAATATTTTTGACTTAGTTAGATTGTTGGGAATCTCGATCGACAATGCCATCGAAGCTACCAAAGGCCAAAAGAACGGGCAAATTCAAATTGCTTTAGTCCAAGAAACTACTCAACTGTCGATCATCATCAACAATACGACTTCTGAAAAAACCGATATCAACGAAATGATGCAAGAAGGTTTCACTACCAAGCAACATCACACCGGTTGGGGAATGGTCAATGTTCAAGACATCAAACGCAAATATCCCAATCTCTTCGTTCAATATCGTAAAAATGACAAGTGGTTCAATCTCAATATCGTCATCATCAAATAATTAGGGGGCATCACAACATTGGCAAATTCAGGGCCATTTCTCATGCGGATAATTCTCACCTGGCTGATTTTTTATTACGTTTTGAATTTGATCTATCAACCAGACACCATCTCTTTGCAACGTAAATCGATCACCATGATCAGTCTGTATTTTATCTCCGTCATTTTGAACATTCTCTTACATGGCTACTCGTACTTGCCAATTCTTTTGCTTATTTATGGAAGTTTCCAAACTGGCCGTCAAATCAATTATTATTTGCTCAATACCGTCCTGTTAAGCTTCCTGTTAAAATTTCTCTCTGTGATCATTCCCACTCGACTACTTGCCCCATTCTTTGATTCTTCCGAAATACATTCGTATTACTTTATTTTAGTTATCTTATTCTTCCAATTTTTAGGTTCATTTCTATTCATTTATCTTTACAAATTTTTCAATCTTGACCGCCAATTCAAATATCAAGATTCAGCAATGACTAGCGTTTTATTAGGCTACTTTTATATCGTTTTGTACGCCACAATGTTGTTCGTTCGCCAATTCAGAACTTATATAAATTTGGTGACCGGAATTTTGGTTTTTGTTTTGATCCAGTGTATTTTTATTATTTTCATTTTCGTTCGTCAACGACACCTCAGAGATCGTGTTTACCAAGATAAATTTTCTGAGGAACAAGTCAAAAACCTAAAGATTTACACCGATCAGCTGGAAAAAGACCAATTAAAATTACGTCACTTTAAACACGATTATAAAAACTTGCTTTTCAGCCTAAAAACGGTTGCCGATGAACAAGATTACGATGCCATGAATCAAGCCTTGGATAATCTAGAAAATTATTCTGATGATTATCTCAATAATTTATCCATGGAATTATATAAAGATTTAAATAACGTCAAGAATCCTTATCTCAAAAGTCTCTTTATCAACAAGTTGAACGTCATCAATCAAAACAATATTATTTGTCACTTCCACTGTCGCAAAGAATTGACTGAAACGCCCATCAATATTTTTGATTTGGTCAAACTACTCAATCAAGCCATCGATAATGCCGTCGAATATACGAAAAGCCAAGAACACAGCGAAATTCAACTGGCTATCACTCAAGAAAATCAGCGATTAGCTTTTATCATCAACAATACCGTCTCCAAAGTTCCGACTACAAAAAAAGAAACCGACGGTTTGGATCTATTGCATATCAAAGATTTAAAGAAGAAGTATTCCAATATTTTTATCCAATACAGTAAAAACACTAAGTGGTTCAGATTCCACATCACGTTAATTACTAAAGGAGCGTAACTCATGTACCCAATCATTATGTGCGAGGACAATCGCATCCAATTACAACAATTAGACACTTTAGTCGAAAATTATATTCTCTTTCACAGCGACCTCTTCAAAGTTGAACTACAAGCCAGTCAGCCACAACAAGTTGTTAACTATCTAGACGACTGCGAACCGCAAAATGGCATTTATTTTTTAGATATCGATCTGCAAGCCGACATAGATGGGATTCAATTAGCCGAAATAATCCGTCAAAAAGATGTTCAAGCCGAAATTATTTTCGTAACGACTCACGACGAGTTGGCCCCACTGACGCTCAAGCGCAAAGTAGCAGCTCTAGACTTCATTGCCAAGGATCAGCCCTTAGATGACTATCGCCAAGAAATATACGACACGCTCGACTACGCCAAAAAAATCATCGATGAGACTCGCACGGTTCAAAAGAAAGGCTTCTCGTTTGAAGTCGGTACGCAAGTATATAATCTCGATAAGTCAGAAGTCATTTTCGTTGAGGCTTCCGATATTCCCCACCGCTTAAATTTGGAATCCACTAATGGAAAGTTTGAATTCTACGGTAAATTGACCGAACTTGAGGATAAATATCCCTTCTTATTTCGTATCAGTCGATCATGTCTGATCAATCCGGAAAATATTCAACACGTCGATTTTTCAATTCGAGAAGTTGGTTTTGCGGACGGATCAACGAGAAAGTTCTCTATCGGCAAATCCAAAAAACTTAAAAACATCATTCAAGCACCCCTTTAAAGATCATCGTTATAACGGTGATCTTTTTTTCTTCACATTTGCAACCTTTAAGTGCGTGCTTTATAGCCGGCCTCGCACCATACTTTAGTCGTAAAGATATTTTGGACGTCCGATAAAATTCATTCTAAAAGAAGGTTTTTATTATGTTAAAATTCGGAAAAAAAGTTACTTATAGACCACTATTAGTTGCCTTAGCCTTTGCACTCATTCCTACTGTTGCATTCGCATTTGCCAGTTCAAATCTTGGCTTGGAAATCGGTGCAGCCGTTTTTCTATTCATTATTTGCGTTTATTATCTGCCAAACTTGCCTTTGATCTTTAGTTATTGGCAAGTCGATGCCGAAGATATTCAGTATAATGACTTGCACAAATTATCACGTCGTTTGCTTGCCATCTTGTTTCCATTCAAAAATCAACTACTTACGATCCACATAAAAGATATAACATCTATCACCATTGATGGTTTAGAAAAACCAGTTGAACAAGCATCTTTCGCTCTGCCATACAGCGTTCCCTATGCCATCATGACGCCGGCTATTTCAATAATCAAAAATCCTGTCACTTTAACTTTCCAAATGAACGATGGTCAATCAATCGAATTAAACGTCTCCAGAGATTATGCCTACAATAAAAAAGAGACCATAAAGAAATTGAATCAATTTATCAATAGCCTCGATGATATTCCTGTGGTTGACCGCAAGAATTCCAAAATCCACTTAACGACTATTTAATTTGTTTCAGGACAAAATATTCTTCATTCAGGATATTTGTAACCGTTTTCCATAAAACAGTGCTAGAGTATGATTAACGTTAATTAAAGAAGGCGAAGCTCATGCTCGAATTTGGAAAAAAAGTTAATTACCGACCATTACTAGTTAGTCTCTTATTCGCACTGCTTGTCGTATCGTTTTTCAACATTTTTCACAACACATTCCTAACCGTTTTGTCTGGTATCGCCGGGTTCCTACTCATTTTGCTAGTCCATTACTATATGAATTTGCCCCTAGAATTCAAATACTGGCGGACTACTGACGACAGCATTCAATATTCCGATCTTAACAATTGGAATGACCGCATCTGGGCCATGCTAGTTCCTCCCGCAGCTCGACTCACAACAATCAAGAAACGTGACATTGCTGAAATAACCGTTAAAGGTGACCTGAATAAGGTTTACAGTACTCCTTCAATGATTCCTTTCAACACTTCCATGGGCATATTCTCCTCAGGGGTTGCTCTGATCAATAACCAGCACGTTGTCAGACTCACTTTGAAAAATGACGAGACGATTGATTTGGATATTAGCCGTGATTTCGTATACAGCCGTAAAGATACTATCAAAAAATTGAATCAACTATTTAAAGATTTACATGCTTATGGTGTCGAAGGTGACATGCCTAAGATCACCGCTCCAACTCAACTGAGTTCATTGGAAAGAAAACCATCGTTATAACGGCGGTTCACTGCCGTCTTCCATTCCAGACTAGAGGGTTTAAGTATTTTGGGCCTTGGAATATTAATATAGGTAGTTTTATTAAGTATTGAATATTTATCAATAAAAATTTAAATTACACAAGAAAAGCCGTAATTCTTAATTAACTTAGGAATTACGGCTTTTCTATATTTAAAATTATATTTATATAATTAATAACTTTTACTCGAATAATATGCATACCAACCAAACAACGAAAACCCTAGCCTGGAGAGCAAAAGCTGGTGGGCTCAGTAGTGGTTTAATCTTAGTCGGCGTTTTTCAGCCGGCTTAGATTACTGCCGAGCTTGAAGACAATTTTTAAATTGGCTCCAAGTCGTGCTCACTACGTTCCAGCCCAATCAGCTTTTGATCGGAAGGCGGTATCCTTCTTCTACCTCAGCTTTTTCATCTTTTGATCGGAAGGCGGTATCCTTCTTCTACCTCAGCTTTTTCATCTTTTGATCGAAAGGCGGCATATTTCAACGCTTTTTTCATTATCTTAATATGACACATTACGACTATTAACTTATTTATAATAGATTTATCCTAACAAATGAGGTAACGACAATGGCAAAAACAACGCTTTTACAATTAGCTAAAGATTGGCTAGATGGTAAGGTTTCCGATGAAGAAGTTCGCAAGATTGGATCAACAATTGAAATCTTCAAACCCATCGGTCTGCACGAGAATCTCATCACAGAGCCTGACGTTCAATGGGACTGTAACAACGGCAACAGTTGGTTCGAAGTCGATGCTGATCTATTATCAACGGATAAGATGACTTATAGCCAACGTAAAAAATTCGCCTCTCTAGTTCTAAATGAGTAAAAAGCTGTTTAGTCTGGAACGAATTTCATGGAAGACGGCAGTCATAACTCAAAAAAAATACTTCTCTTATAATTTAAGAGAAGTATTTTTTTCACCTAAAATATCAATTAGTGAATAAGCTGTTTCAAAACTTGTTGTCCGCTTGATGATCTCCAAAATAGCGGTCCACAGGCGGCTGCTATAATCATTCAAAACTAATTTGTTATCTAATCTTTCTGAATCGATCCGTGAAATAAGTTCTTCGATTTTTTTGTCGAAAAGTGATCCACAATATTGTTTTTGAACAAGTTCATCCACGGAAGTCTTCAAATATTGCCCGACCTCTTGATTAACGACGGACTCATTGATTTGTTTATTAAACGAAATTTCGAATTTCACTAATAAT
The DNA here is from genome assembly GCF_001434275.1 of Companilactobacillus mindensis DSM 14500. Taxonomy (GTDB): domain Bacteria; phylum Bacillota; class Bacilli; order Lactobacillales; family Lactobacillaceae; genus Companilactobacillus; species Companilactobacillus mindensis. Next base: position 10,735 of record NZ_AZEZ01000076.1, read on the forward strand.
GCTAATAATAGTTTCTGTTTAGAATATTCCATTTGTCATTTCACCCATAAACTAATATAACTGATTTTTAGAATAATAGATACACTTTTTCAGCTTATTGTATGGTGTATAATAAAACGTATACATTTTTAAAATGATATACTTGGAGATTAATCTATGAATAAACAATTTTATAAAACAATCAATTTTTGGTACGGCGTAACTATGCTTGTCGTTGGACTCATCTTCATCGATCATTCCGTAAAATCTACTTGGATTTTAGTTGATGCCATTTTTATTATTTCTGCCATTGTTTTCTTTCTCTTAGCTTTGTTCCGCAAACCTAAACCTAAGAAAACTGAAGAAGATCGGAATCCACTTTTGTAGGACCGATCTTTTTTTCTACCAAAATAGTTTCGATATTCCGGTTCCTTTCCAAAAACTGTTAGCATCATTTTTCATTGCTTTGACCAAATCAATAACAGCTTGTGGGGCCTTATATTCGTGAGTCATTAAGTACATTGATATCGAATTATCCAGTTTCAAGGCCACGCCCTTCATGTCCTTGCCATTAGCTAGATCCTTGTATGCCAAAAGCAATCCTTGCTCTAAATCAGCGTCTTTTTTTACTTCTGGATCTTGAGCTGTTTGATCGATCAGATCCATTAATTCTTTTGTTTTCATTATTAAGCTCCCCGTTACTTGATAGCTTAACTTTATCATTACTCGTTCTAGGCGTTCAAAAACATCTTAAACCAGCTATTTTTACATCTTCAGCGTGAAAAGAAATCGCTTTCTACCTATTATATGGTGTTTCAATCACTTCCATGTTATTATTTATTCTGAAATGAGTTGCGAATGGCGAATTAATCACTCGAGTCATTCCTACTCTATTTTTTTCAATTTATGAAAGGATGGTATTTGTTATCATGCGCTTAAAGATCAATATCATTTCATACAAATAATAAAACGGCATTATTACCCTGGGGTAATGAGTGCCACCAGGAGGATTTATGAAAGATTCAAAATTAACATTTGAAAAAACACGTGTCATTGTTGCCGGAGTTAGCCACCTACAGCCTGACTTTGAATACACAATGCAAGAACTCGCCGCCCTAGTCGAAGCCAATAATATGGAAGTGGCTGATACTATTATTCAAAACGCCAATACCGTCAGTGGAGCTACTTACTTTGGTTCTGGTAAAGTTACCGAGATCAAAGAAATCGCCAACGCCGACGATGTTCAAATCATTGTTTTAAACGATGAATTGACACCTTCACAGATTAGAAATCTCGAAAAGGAAACCAAATTGAGTTTCATGGATCGAACTGAATTGATTCTACAAGTCTTTTCTAACCGAGCTCAAACTAAACAAGCTAAGCTTCAAGTTGAAATTGCTAAAATGCAGTATCAACTACCAAGAATTCACCCATCAGGTAACCCACTTGATCAACAATCTGCTTCCGGTGGTTTAGCTAACCGTGGTGCCGGTGAATCAAAACTAGAATTGGATCGCCGGGTAATTAGAAAACGGATCACTGCTTTACGCAATGAGTTAAAGACGGTTGATCAAACTGTCGATGTTCAAAGCAAACGTCGTACCAATACTTCTCTACCATTAGTTTCATTAGTTGGTTACACTAACGCTGGGAAGTCAACGACAATGAATGGTATCTTGAATTTCAACAAAGAAGATTCTCAAGACCGCAAGGTTTTCGAAAAGAATATGCTCTTCGCTACTCTTGATACCAGTGTTAGAAGAATTGATCTGGCGGATAATTCAAGTTTCCTACTATCTGATACCGTTGGATTTGTCAGCAAGTTACCTCACAATTTGGTTGAATCATTCAAGACGACTTTGCAAGAAGCTCAAAACGCTGACCTACTAATTCAAGTAATTGATGTTTCCGATGAACATTGGCGTAACATGATCGAAGTTACCGAAAAGACCCTGAAGGAAGTCGGTGTTGTCGACAAACCGATGATTTACGCTTTTAATAAAGCTGACTTGAAACCAGGCCAACAATTCCCTACTATCGAAGGCGACAATATTTACTACTCCGCTATCGACAAAGATTCAATTGAAAAATTAGTCGACTTGATCAAAATAAAAGTCTTCAATAATTTTAAAGAGACCACTTTATTGATTCCTTACAACGAACAAAAAGTTGCGGAAGAAATTTTACGTAATTCGCAAGTGATCAAAAAAGAGTTCACAAATGATGGTTCCTTGATTACGGCTAATCTAAGTCCTAACGAATTAGAAAAATTTAATAAATATATCCAAACAGAGATGTCTAATTAAACAGATATCTCTGTTTTTCTTTGCAATTTGTCCCTATTTGTATTATTATTTTATAAACATTAGAATTTTTCTAATTAAGGGTATTCACTTTTAATATTCATTAGTGTATTCTAAGAATAATTATTTAGGGAGGATGAACAATGAAATTTAAGAAATATTTACTTGCATTGTTACCGATATTTCTATTTGCATTAGTTCTAAGTGGCTGTGGTTCTTCAACTGAAAAAGATGATAAGAACACACTGTCAATCAGTTCTAGTGATGTCATTGCTACAATGGATTCATCAATGAACACTGATGTTATCGGTGCTCAAAATATTACTAACACTATGGAAGGTCTTTACCGTTTTGATGGTAAAACTTTAAAACCTGCTATAGCCAAAAAAGTCGTTAAACCTACTAACGGCGGTAAAACTTACACATTTGAATTGAAACACACTAAATGGTCAAATGGTAAGCCCGTTACAGCTAACGATTTCGTTTACGCATGGCGCAGAACTGTTGATCCAAAGACAGCCTCACAATATGCCTACATTTATGAAGGTATTTTAAACGCTGACAAGATCAGTACAGGTAAAAAACCAGTAGATTCTTTGGGAATTAAAGCTTTAGGTAAATACAAACTTCAAGTTACTCTTGAAGATCCTATCCCATATTTCAACACTTTGATGGCCAGTTCAACATTCTATCCTCAATACAAACCAGCAGTAGAAAAAGCTGGTAAGCAATATGGTCTAAAGAGTAAGGGCATGGTCTTCAACGGACCTTTCAAACTTGTTAATTGGACTGTTTCCAACAACAGTTGGACTGAAGTTAAGAACGACAAGTACTGGAATGCCAAAGCAGTTAAGTTGCACAAAGTTGAATACTACGTTGTTAAGGATGCCAACACTGGTCTTAACCTTTACGATGCTAACCGTATCAACCGTCTAGAAAAAATCAGTGGTGATACTGCTCGTCAAGTTGCCAACTACAAGACTTTCTCAATTGATAAGCAAGCCGCTACATTCTATATCGAACTTAACCAAAAGAAATACAAATTCTTCCAAAACAAAAAGATCAGACAAGCTATTTCAATGTCAATCAATCGTGATCAATTAGCCAACAACGTACTTGGTAAGACTGGTAGTGTTGATGACACGATCGTACCTGCATCAATGTCTTACAATCCTAAGACTAAGGTCGATTTCACTAAGGAAAAGGCTTTAGATTCTGCTAATAAATATTCTGAATACAATCCAACCGAAGCAACTAAACTTTGGAAAGAAGGATTGGCTGAAACTGGTCAAAAGAACTTGAACTTCACCCTTCTAGGTGATGATTCCGATGGTTCTAAGAAGCAAAATGAATACTTACAAGGGGAAATGGAAAAGAATCTCCCTGGTATCAAGGTTACTTTATCAAACGTTCCATTTAAGTCACGTTTGGACAAATCTTCATCCGGTCAATTCGACATGGTTGTCACTGCCTGGAATGCCGATTACCCTGACCCATACACATTCTTAGGTCTATTCACAACTGGTAATCCTCAAAATAATGGTAAGTGGTCAAACAAAGAATTTGATAATTTGATTGAAAAATCAAGTACTACCGATGCCAACGATGAAAACGCTAGATGGCAAGATATGTTACAAGCAACTAAGATCTTAACTGAAGAACAAGGAGCAATTCCTTTGTATCAATCCAGTCAAGCTAACTTAACTAGAACCAACGTTAAGAACTACACAATTACACCAAATGGTAGTTATAACCTTGTTAATACTTACAAAAAATAATCAAAGGTGAGGGAGATTAAATAATGACTAAATATATTCTCAAACGAATCTTTTACCTCTTTATAACCTTGTTCATTATTGCCTCTTTAACTTTCTTCCTAATGAAGATGCTTCCTGGTACTCCGTTCTCTAACCAGAACCGTATGTCACCGGATCAACTGAAGATCGTTAAAGCTCAATATGGCTTGGATCAATCGGTAGGAGTTCAATACGTCCGTTATATGGTGGGATTATTACATGGTAACCTTGGAACATCCTTCCAATTCAATAATGAACCTGTTACTTCTTTAATCGGTCAAAGACTTGCTCCATCAATGCAAATTGGTGCTCAAGCTATGATCGTTGGTACTGTTCTCGGTATCCTACTTGGTGCCGTTGCTGCTATTCGTAAGAACACATGGGCTGATACATTGGCAACTTTCGTATCAATCTTAGGCCTATCAATTCCTTCTTTCGTTTTAGCCGTACTACTTCAGTTCTACCTAGCTTACAAATGGAGAATCTTCCCTGTTGCTCTCTGGGATAACTTCCAATCAAGTATTCTACCAACTTTAGCTTTGGCAGCCTTACCGTTAGGTACTGTCGCCCGGTTTATGAGAACCGAGATGGTCGATGTTATGAGTAGTGATTACATCGAGTTAGCTAAATCTAAGGGTAATTCAAACTGGAAAGTTGTTACAAAGCATGCGCTACGTAACTCATTGATCCCAGTTGTTACAATTATCGGTCCAATGGCTGTTTCAGTTATGACTGGTTCAATGGTTGTTGAGAACATCTTCTCAATTCCTGGTATTGGTGAACAATTCGTTAAGTCGATCACAACAAACGATTATCCAACTATCATGGGACTTACAATCTTCTACTCATTCTTATTGATTATCGTTTACTTGATCGTCGATATCCTTTACGGATTGATTGATCCAAGAATTAGACTAGGAAATGGAGGTAAAGAATAATGGAACAAATTCCACAAATTCCCAAGGAAAAATTTAAATTAGTTCATGACGAGAACAATACCGAACAAGAAAAAATCGGTACTCCTTCATTAACATATATGCAAGATGTTCGTCGTCGTTTGTTCCAAAACAAGGTTGCGGTCGTATGTTTGACACTTCTATCAATCATTGTTTTAATTTCAGTCTTTGCCCCAATCATTGCACCGCACCAACCAAATGTTCAAAACGTTACTTTATCTAACCTCCCTCCTAAATTAGGTAATCTAAATATCCCTGGTATGAATGGTTACCAAAACATGGGTGGCAAAATGGTCGATGCTTATAAGCAAGCCGGTGCCCCTAAGGGAACTTCCTTCATCCTTGGTACTGATTACCTTGGACGTGACCTTCTCTCAAGAATTATCTACGGTACTAGACTTTCATTAGTCGTTGCCGTACTTGCTACATTAGTTGACCTTCTAATCGGGGTACCTTATGGTATCGTTTCTGGTTGGAAAGGCGGCAGAACAGATACTGTTATGCAACGTATCGTTGAAATCGTATCTTCTGTTCCTAACTTGATCGTTGTTATCTTGATGATGATCATTCTAAAACCAGGTTTGACATCAATCGTTATTGCGATTGCTATCACTGGTTGGGTAACCATGGCCCGTCTGGTCCGTGCGCAAACCTTCCAATTGAAGGAACAAGAATATATCTTAGCCGCTAGAACCCTTGGCGAATCATCAACTAAGATTGCTACAAAACACTTGATTCCTAACCTTTCATCAACAATCATCATTCAAACAATGTTTACAATTCCCAATGCCATCTTCTTCGAAGCTTTCCTAAGTTTCATTGGTATTGGTATTCCCGCACCAAACGCTTCATTAGGTACACTTTTATCCGATGGTCAAAAAGCCTTCAGATTCTTACCATATCAAATGTGGGCTCCAGCTATTATCTTGAGTATCATCATGATTGCTACTAACCTTCTTGGTGATGGTTTACGTGATGCCTTTGACCCTCAATCATCAGAACACTAACTAAGGAGAAATCGAAATGGATAAAATTCTAGAAGTAAAAGATTTACATGTAGATTTTGACACCTATAATGGTGTCGTTCATGCGATTCGTGGTGTCAACTTCCATTTAAACGCCGGTGAAACCTTAGCTATTGTTGGTGAATCTGGTTCTGGTAAGTCCATCACAGTTCGTTCAGTTCTACAATTGTTGGCTTCAAATGCCACAATTTCAAAAGGAGAAGTTCTCTATCACGGAGACGATCTCCTACAAAAGAGTGACAAGGAAATGGATAAGATTCGTGGAAACAAAATTTCCATGATCTTCCAAGATCCCATGACTTCACTCGACCCTACTATGACAATCGGAAAACAAGTTGCTGAACCACTCTTGATCCACAACAATGTTTCCAAAAAAGATGCTTTAAAACGTACTGAAGAAGTTCTCCGCTTGGTTGGTATTCCTAACCCAGCAGCCAGAATGAATGACTACCCTCACCAATTCTCCGGTGGGCAACGTCAACGTATCGTTATCGCAATTGCCATCGTTGATTACCCAGAAATCCTAATCGCCGATGAACCTACAACTGCCCTTGATGTTACGGTTCAAGCACAGATCATCGATCTATTAAAAGAATTGCAACAAAAAATCGGTACTTCAATCATCTTTATCACCCATGATCTTGGTGTCGTGGCTGGTATCGCTGACCGTGTGGCCGTTATGTACGCTGGTCGTTTCGTGGAATATGGTTCGGTTGATGATATTTTCTACAATCCTCAACACCCATACACATGGGGACTATTGGATTCAATGCCTACCCTAGATACCAACGAAGAAGCTCGTTTGAACTCAATTCCTGGTACTCCACCAAATCTTTTGAATCCACCAAAGGGTGACGCTTTTGCCCCACGTAATGCTTACGCAATGCAAATCGATGAAGAAGAGCAACCACCATTCTTCAAAGTTTCTAAAAACCACTTTGCAGCTACTTGGTTATTACATCCAGATGCACCCAAAGTTACTCCACCCGCAGCTATTCTCAAACGTTATGAGAAATTCCAAAAGTTAGGAGGCAATGCTAAATAATGGCAGATGAAAGAGAAGTAATCGTATCCGTTAAAAATCTCAAACAATATTTCAACATTGGCAAACCTAACATGGTTAAAGCTGTCGATGATGTATCCTTTGACATCTATAAAGGTGAAACCTTTGGACTTGTTGGTGAATCTGGTTCTGGTAAGAGTACTACTGGACGTAGTATCATCAGACTTTACGATCCAACTGATGGCCACATCTTCTTCAATGGCCAAGACATCAGTAAAATCAAGAGTCACGGTCCTAAGATGAAGGAATTCCGTCGTGAAATGCAGATGATCTTCCAAGATCCTTACGCTTCATTGAACCCTCGTATGAAAGTTAAGGATATTATCGCCGAAGGTCTCGATGTCCACGGTTTAGTTAAGAATGATCAAGAACGTGACCAAAAGGTTCGTGAATTGCTCGACATGGTTAACTTGAACCCTGAACACATGACACGTTACCCTTACGAATTTTCCGGTGGTCAGCGTCAACGTATCGGTATTGCCCGTGCTTTGGCCGTTGATCCTCAATTCATCATCGCCGATGAACCTATCTCAGCTCTTGATGTTTCCATCCAAGCCCAAGTTGTTAACTTGATGCAAGATATTCAAAAGAAACAAGGCCTAACTTACTTATTCATCGCCCATGACCTTTCAATGGTTAAATACATCAGTGACCGTATCGCTGTTATGTATCGTGGTAAGATCGTTGAATTAGCAAGTTCTAATGAGATTTATCAAAATCCATTACACGCCTACACTCAAAGTCTCTTGTCCGCTATTCCCGTTCCTGATCCAGAAATCGAGAAGAAACGTACAAGAATCGACTTTGACCACAAGAGTCCTTTCAAAGATAACCAAAGACTTCAAGAAGTACTTCCTGGCCACTTCCTCTATTGCAGCGACGAGGAAGCTAAGAAGTATCAAAAATAATGTGATTCAATGGTAAGTGCAGATACCGCTGACTTGCATTTGACAGTTCAAATCCTATAAAGTACGTTCAAATCCAATACCAAAAATATTATTTTACAAAGTAAAAGAGCTAGCCGTTTGGCTAGCTCTTTTTGTATTTGTATTATTTTTCATGGGCATCTTCTTCTTTCATTTTTGAATTCTGCTATATCTGGGGAGGATATATATTTGAAAATTCTATTAGTTTCTTCTTTTTGGGGGAGGATATAAAAAAGATTAATTCATAGGATTTTTAGTTTTATAAGTTATTATCTATTTAATATAGTCTTGAAAGTCATCTCTTCGTTTCTTGACTATGCTTATATAATAACGGCTAAATATGAACACAACGTTGGGAAAGTAAGAAAAAAATAGTACTTAAATATGAAGAAAAATTGATGAACTTACATATAAAAAAATAAGAGTGTGACAGAACTCGGTTAACTTCCGAGCAATAATCGAAAACCCTCAATATTCGCATTATGAATATTGAGGGTTTTGCTATTATGCGGAAGAAGTTGAGTTCTGTTGCACGTTTATGCTGCATATTTTACGAAAAACATAGTTGTGTCACAGCCTCATCTCCATCAACTTAATTAATACCCATACCAGATATGTGATTGCTGCATAATTTTTTTCAATTCATCGGATTGATCTTGTGATAAAGTGATGTGATTTTGAATCATCGCATTAGAAACGGCAATGTTCATCCGACTCAAAATATATGGTATCGAAGACTCTTTTTTCTCAAGTTCAACTTTGTAACTGAGGAGGACTTTCTCTAAAGGTGCCTTAGTTGGATCACCACTCAGTTCAGTCAATAATTTTGCAATAATTCTAACTGCTTCATCCCCACGCTCAACGCCACTAGCAAACCATTTTTCACCCATAATCAATACCCCTCTCGATTAATTTCCATACGTATAATATAACGATTATTTAAAAATAGCTGCAAACAACATCCCAAATGAGCCTTTTACATATCCTGAATATCACCCGCGGTATAATTATCTTGAATACTAGGAGGATCTATTATGAAAAAATTCTTGCTTATCCCTGTCGTCGTATTAACTCTGATTATATCTGGTTGCACAAGTGCCACTTCGCAAAAAAACACTTCCAGTTCTTCCACAACAACTAAAGTTTCTGGCACACCATATCAGAAATTAAATAAAGCTAGTCAAAAACAACTTCAATTCAAATTCGACCCCATCAAAATCAAATCTAGCGCCGATGGTACTTTAAATTACAACATCAATCTTACGATTACTAACCGGACTAAAAAGTCAGTCCACTTCGATTTAGCTAAATTTGGTATCTATACTTCTCAAAAGAAAATCGTCAAGGCTAACAAGACCGGTATTTTAATTTTGAAAGCCGGTCAGACTAAAACAATCAATAAACTAATGACAAAAGTTAACGAAAAATCCTTCATCGATGGCAGTTACTTTATTTACGCCAATCAAGATCACAAACTTGCGGATATTGTCTTTGCCAAAGCTAGCACTAACTAAATAATTCTCTTACAAGCATCACAGTAAACAAATATATCCATTCTATTGGCTGCACCCATTTCTACTTGTTGTTGGATATCTAAGTTGAAGGCTCCATCTAGGGAACCTTGACGCAACGTATTAACAATAACTTTATAAGCCTTAGTTAGGGCCGCGTCAAAAGCCCCTTCCATAGAAACTACGATAACTCCAGATTCTTCGTCCCAAATATTATCAACAAAACGATATCCTGCTGGAATCGGTCCTTTAGATATTGGCAAAGAATTTTTATCATACATCGACCTAGTCAATTCCAATTGTCCTTGAACATATTCATTTTTTGAAACTACTATTCGGTCGACAACTGGTTTTTTGTTATCATTTGTATCCATCTTCAATCCCCACTCTTCCTTAATCACGTATTTATTTACAGTGTATACTTCTTTATTTGATTTGATTATCAACCAACAAAAAAACTGCCGGGGAAGGCAGTTTTTTATTTTTGTGATATTTGCGGGGAACAAATACCAAATTTGTATTAGGAAATTAACTTAATATCTTTTAGGGGGGAGATATATTTTTATTTTTAAGGGTTAATTCATATTTTTAATAATTATCTATTTAAAAGGTTGTGCTGTGATAAGGGATTGTTTGTTCATCCGGTCACCTCTTGTTCCTTTGTTATTTGACTATGCTTAAATAATAACGGGTAAATATGAATTAACAATTTCCAAAGTACGAATTAATTTATAACAATTTATGAAGAAATTGTGACCACAATCAAGTTTTAGTTCAAAACGTCTCATTCTATTGCACTTGAGACTTATTAGCTGAAATCGTTATCAGTCTGATTTATACTTAATTTAATTGAAATAATTATAGAATCGAGGGATTTGTTATGCATTTAAACAAAGATCAAAAAGTCGACTTGAAGGCCGCCATTATTGCCGGTACAGCAGCTGGTATTTTCTCTGGCTTCGTCAAATTAGGTTGGGAGAACGTCTTGCCCCCACGTACACCAGCACGTGATGCCGTAAATCCTCCCCAAACCTTGATGGAACAAGCTGGACTTCCTAAGAGCATTACCCGGGGAACATATACTTATTCTGATCACCAAATGCCTTGGGCCAGTTTTTTGATGCACTTTGGCTTCTCAACTTCATTCGCTATCATCTATGAAGTTTTGGCTCAATATCAACCATTCATCAGAAAAGGTTCCGGTGCCATCTTTGGCTTAGCTATCTGGGTCGCCTTCCATATTGGTATCATGCCCATGATGAAGACTGTTCCTTCTCCAAAGGATCAACCAACTGAAGAACATATTTCTGAAGCTCTCGGTCACATTGCTTGGATGTGGACAAACGATATCGTCGGTCGTGAACTTTATCGTCGTTTAACGGCGCAAAAATAGGCGTTATTTTTGGGCAAATGGAAAACATCCCTAACTGAACGGATCAGCTATGGACTAAGTGATGCGGCAGATAATTTAGTTTTCCAAATGATGACCACTTATCTATTATTCTTTTATACCGATGTTTTCGGACTGACTGCCAGTGAGGTCGCAATTCTCTTTGTCGTTGCACGAACTGCGGACGTTTTTGAAAGCTTTATTATCGGTGTCATGATCGACAACACCCACTCCAAATGGGGTAAAAGTCGGCCATTCTTCTTGTGGTACTCATTTCCTTACGTTATCTTCGCTGTTTTAACTTTCGTTACGCCTAATTTCCTACCACATTCTGGGAAATTGATCTGGGCTTATGTCACATACTTAGGACTCGGATTCTTCTACACTGCTGTCAACTTACCAATTACTTCGATCCTGCCTACTATGACTAACAATGAACAAGAGACCACGCTTTTAGGCGTTATTAGACAATTTTTTGGTAGTTCCGTGCAAATCATTGTGGCCGTCTTTACCATTCCGCTCGTCGAATTATTTGGCAAAGGCGATCAGCAAAAAGGGTTCTTAGGTACGATCATGCTCTTTGGCTTGATTTCCTTGATCTTGATTCTCAACACATTCTTTCACGTTAGAGAACGATTCACTAACAAAGAGATCAATCACCAACCATTCGCTGAAGTCTGGCGTATGTTGCGCAAAAATAAACCGTGGATCATTATTTCGATCGTCATCTTCTTGTACTGGCTGACGACAGCAATTAAGAATCAAACGACTATTTACTACTTCAAATACGTCATGCACGATGAAAACTTAGTCTCATTGGCCAATAGTTTCACGCTGACGGCTTTGATCGGGGTCGTTGCTATTTACTTTGTCTCAGCTAAACTAGGCAAGAAACGCACGATGCTACTCGGTATCGCCACAGCTTTTGTCGGTCAAATAGTTATTACTTTCGCCACTTACATGAAGAATTTACCAATACTATTCAGTGGCATTTTCATCAACTGTATCGGTGGCGGTTTTATCATCGGATTAGTTTCGATCATGATTGCTGATACGATCCGCTACGGTACGTCAATGGGAATCCAAGCCGAGGGCGTATTGGCATCAACGGATGACTTCGGAGTCAACTTAGGCCTTGGCCTCGGTGGTCTGATCACCGCTGAATCGCTCCAAATTTCCGGTTACGTTTCTAATCGGACGCAGACTGCGCAAACTATTTCCGCCATCAATTTAAATTACGCATTGATTCCTTTGGCTCTTTACCTAATCATGTTTTTGATCTTGTTAGGTTACAATGAGAACAAAATCAATGCCGCTATCAAATAAAGAAGGTTCAATATGCAACAAGAATCGCTTTTCGCAAATCAGAACAACGACGACAATACTCCTCTAGCCAATCGGGTCCGCCCAACGACACTAGAGGATTTTGTCGGTCAACAGCACTTGATCGGTGCTGGAAAAATTTTACGTGACATTATCGATCAAGACAAAATCCCTTCGTTGATTTTTTGGGGTCCCCCAGGGGTCGGTAAAACTACGCTGGCCGAAATAATTGCCAAGAAAACTAAGGCTAATTTCATCACTTTCAGTGCCGTCACCAGTGGCATCAATGACATCAAGAAAGTGATGAAGGAAGCTGAAATGAATCGAGAAATGGGTCAAAAGACGATTGTCTTCATCGATGAGATCCATCGTTTCAATAAAGCTCAACAAGATGCGTTCTTACCTTTTGTTGAAAAAGGCAGCATCACCTTGATTGGTGCTACGACTGAGAATCCTTCGTTTGAAATCAACTCGGCTTTGCTTTCCCGTTGTAAAGTCTTTGTTCTCAAGTCGCTGACTAAGGATGACTTGATCGAACTACTCAAGAAAGTCCTTGCTAATCCCAAGAGTTTTCCCGATTTGACCGTCAAAATTGCTCCCGACACTTTGGAATTCATTGCAGCGTACGCTAATGGTGACGCTAGAAGCGCTTTGAATACTTTGGAAATGGCTGTCATCAATTCAGAAACGACCGATAAAGTTGCTAAGGTTAATTTGGAAGACGTTCGTCAACTGTTGAACACCAAATCATTGCGCTACGACAAGAACGGCGAAGAACACTACAATATCATTTCGGCTCTGCACAAATCCATGCGCAACAGCGATACCGATGCGGCCATTTATTGGGTGACCCGCATGCTCGACGGTGGCGAGGACCCGCTTTATATTGCCAGAAGATTAGTTCGTTTTGCCAGTGAAGACATTGGTTTGGCTGACACCAACGCTTTAAACGTCGCCATCAATACCTTTCAAGCTTGCCAATTCCTAGGCATGCCTGAATGTAACGTCCACTTAGTCGAATGCGTTATCTACTTATCTGTTGCGCCAAAGTCTAACGCATCTTACAAAGCCTTGCTTCACGCCCAAAAAGATGTCAAGAAGTACGGTAATTTACCAGTTCCTTTACAGATCCGCAACGCTCCTACTAAGTTGATGAAGGATCTCGGCTACGGTAAGAATTATCAATTAGCGCACGATAGTAAAGACAAGCTGACCGATATGCAGACCGTACCACCGGAAATCAAAGGCACTAAATATTACGTTCCTACTGAGCAAGGAAAAGAACGGCTCTTCAAACAACGTTTGGAATATATTAATCAATGGCATCAACAACATGACAACGATTCTAAATAAATGAAAATAAGGACGATAAACCCGTTTTGGAGTTTATCGTCCTTATTTTGATTAACTGGATAGTACGAACTAAGACGTTCATACTTCTAACCCATCATTTTTTTCTTTCTTTTCTATTTATCAAAGTAACTGCTAATAACATAAAACCTACAATTGGCGCAAGAATACCAGACTTTACTCCTGTTGAAGGCAATTTGCTATTGGTACTCATTGGCTCTGTTTCATCAACCGGTAAAGCTGATTTCATTTGGGTTGTTTCGATAACATTTGCTGGTAATTTTTCGCTTTCAGTGTCAGTATATTCGCTGCTACCTTCTACTTTTACCAAATCTGGGTCTATGTTTAAGTCTGGATCTGGTGTTGGGGTTGGTTCTGGGTCCGGATTTGGTTCTGGATCTGGTTCTGGATTGGGAATACTCTCAGGTTCTGGAGTTTCATTTTGATAATCCCAACGATGAGTTTCGCCACCATTAACATTTATCTTATTGGCAATGATATTACCATCCAAATTATGCTTCACTTCCAACTCGGCTTTTGGACTCAGAACGCTTCCCATAAAAACTCTGTCAAAAAGTACTTTCCCTCTGAACAACTGATCAGCACTCGTACTATCGTAAAAATTCCAAAGTAGATGGTTATCATCAAAAAGTTCAGTTTCCTGTGGCTCACGTTGATTATCAGTTCCTAATTCTTCGCCATTGTCGTAATATAATTCAATTTGAGAATTCATTACGTATTCACTTACCCCAGATGTATCAACGTTAATCACTACATTGGTGCCACCAGCATCAGCAGACAACCCTTTAATTTTCAACGGTGTTCCTGAATTCAACACATCGGAAGATAATTTCAAAACAATCTGATTATGATCATTAGGTTGATAATCTCTTATATCGATTGTTCTGTTATTTGGATCCACAAAATTTTCTGAAGTAATTTCAGCGTGCCTTTTTCTTTGGATCAATTCTTGCGATTTACTGGCCAATTCTTGGAAGGACTTCTCAAAATCAATGTATTTATTAGTACCTTTATCTTGATAAGTTTCTTCTTTTAGTAAATTCCCCAATCTAACCAAGTTAACCGTTGGACACTTAATATCGCTGAAATCAATTTCATTATTGATTCCAAAGATAACCTTATTTTTTCGAATATCACCACTGGAAACAAAGGAACTTGCTGCTATTTTTTTAGCATCCTCAATATAAGAAATATCATCAGTAACTAAGTTATTAATGATATTCGTTCCAAAATTAACATTTCCATATAAAACTCCTGTGGCTACATTTCCATTAGTATGTGTATTCAAATGTGCCTCGTTTGCAAAGATATGAAAATGAGCTGCATATCCCAATTCATTTTGTTGGTAATTGGGAAAATCCGTTTCAACATTGCCCCCATCTTTGATTTCATTATCAGAAATTTTTGCCTGTGCTTGGATAGCTTTTTTTTCCGATAATTCATCTGCTTTTACAATGATCACTGTATTCATTCCAACTAAAGCTGTTGCACTAACAGCTAAAAACGATAACGCCCACTTCTTTCCCTTTTTAATTGTCATAAATTTGATACCATCTCTCTAAAGATTTTTTGTGACAATATTATCTATTATTTCAGGAATGTTCGTCAATCATTTTATATAAAATCATTTGTTGTTTTTTGAAAAATAAATTTATTTTTATAAGAAATATGCCAAATGAATATTATTTTTCAAAATTAAGCTTAAATCATCATTCAAAAGGATATTTCATTCCCCAATCATTTCTCACATCATTCAAAATATGTGCCACATCACGTGACAAAGCTAATTGACCGTCATCATGGCCGTTGTCGATGTACTTTTGCATATCGGCTACTTCATATTGAAGTGCTTTCGTATCGTCGCCAGCAACGATTTTATCTGTTGTTTGCGTATGTGCGTCCGCAGTATAAGTAATGTCAGCTTCGGTAGCACGTGGATAATTGCTGATTTCGACGTAACCTTTTGTCCCAGAGATCACGCCCCGCTTTGGTTGTTTGGCGCGCATTGATAAGGCCATAACTGCCATTTGTTCATCGTCATTTTTCAAAATAATTCCTGATTGTTCGTCAACGCCAGTTTCGAAGTATTTGACTGTCGTTAAGATATTAGTAGGTTGTTTAGCTAAGAAACTTCTCGCAAAAGCAGTGGCGTAACCACCGATATCTAGCAAAGCTCCACCAGCTAATTCTTTATTGAAGAAACGATTCTTAGGATCATAATCTTTCAAACTGCCAAAGTTGACTTGAACCAATTTAACTTGACCAATCTTGCCGTCAGCAATCAATTGTTTAACTTGCTTATAGAGTGGCATGTGCAGCAACGTAAAGCCTTCAGTCAAAATCAAATGCCTGTCTGCTGCTAACTTTTGAACTTCGTCAAATTGTTCAGCATTGACAGTAATAGCTTTTTCACAGAAAAAATTCTTACCGGCATTGAGGGCTTCCTTGATGTATTGATAGTGATATGTGTGTGGCGTAGCAATGTAAATTACGTCAATATTAGGGTCATTGATCATGTCAGTAGGATTCTTGAATTGATGTTGAATCTTTTTTTCAGCGGCAAATTTAGCCATCTGTTCGGCATTCATATCACTAACGCCATAGATCTCACCGTTAACAGCATTCAACGCATCAGCCATTTCGTGTGCGATCCAACCTGTTCCTATCATTCCCCAATTATATTTTGTCATAATTACAAATCTTCTTTCTTGATATGTTTTACGTCTTTATCAGTTGCTAATAACGCATCCGTTACAATATTTTCAAAATATGAAGTACCCATTACGCCGGTCGTTTGCGCTAGCTGTCGGTTGATCTCAGAAATATTGGTCCAATTTTCAAAGTGAATATCGACCAATCCATTGCCATTCGGTGTTCTGAACATGCCAGCCATCTCACTTGCTTGACGAATTTTGGCTGACCCGCCTAACTTTTCAACTTCAGTGATCACTTGCGGAATCGCTAAATCCAAAACTTCTAAGGTCAACTGAACGTCTGGATTCAATTCCTCTTTGAATCGTTCAATCGGCGCCATGATGATATAGCGGTCGGCTAATTGTGCGTATAATTTCTCAAACGTATGAATGCCACCGTTGCTCTTTAAGGCGTTCAAATTCTCATCTAAACTGTCACATCCGTCAAAAGCTAAGTCGAACTTCTTCACTTGTGGCAAAGAAACTACCGGAATTCCCAACTCTAAACAAAGTTGACGTGTCTGTTCGGAGGGACTAGCAATTTTGATTGTGGGTTCTTTAATAGCTCTGATCAATCGGCCAACTGTACGACCGCCACCGAAACTCACGGTCATTTGTGGCTTGATCATTTTGAGTGCTGCTGCAATTAATGGCTCCATATAATTACCTCTTCAAGAAATATATTTTCATATTTATTTTATATTCGAAATTTATTTTCATGATAAGACATAAAAAATATCCTGTCAAGCAGGATATTAAATTTTACGATCAGCAATCAATTCCTCATGGTGGGAGATTTTTTTCAAAGTCTCTTTATCTTGGCCAACTAACAGTAAGAATATCGCTTCGATCATCGTGGAGGCAGCTATTCTTGAGAAATAATATTCGGATTGAAAAATCTGTTCACGTACGTATGTCTTCAAATGGAAATCGGCTTTTTGAGCAATCGGCGAATCATTTCGATTAGTAATAGCAATTACTTTGATATTTTTTTCTTGAGCCACTTGTAATTGTTTCATCAATGATTTGGATTCCCCAGAATTGGAAATAATGATCAGAATATCTTGTTTGACCATATTCAAAGTTTGAGCGATCGAGGTCTCAAAAGCGGCATCGCTAAAAGCAAGGATCCCAATTTGATTGAATTTGTAAACCGCATCAATTGCGACTGGATAAGTATTTCCTTCAGCTACTATTTGAATCAAGCGGGCGTTCTTGATCAATTTTAGAACCTCTGTAATTTGTTTTGTCGACAAATTCTTTAATGTATTAGTAATTTCAATGCTCTTGTTAGTGCTAATGTTCTTCAATGATTTTTGAATATCATCATCGATCGTTACTGAAACATTGGCGTCGTCAGAAACTTGAGCCAGACGTGTCTTCAACTGATGAAAACCATCAATATTCAAATTTTTACAAAAACGCGATACTGAAGCATCACTGACGCCAGATTGTTTGGCCAACTGTGAAATTGTATAGTCGATCACTTGTTGGGGTTGTTTTAAAACTACTTCAGCAATCTTCTTGTCAGTCACTGACATATGGGGCAATTTGTTATAGATGATATCAATAATATTTTGCATAGGTGTTTACCTCTGTTTCTATTCTATCAAATTTTGAACAGCAAAAAAGCCTGCTAATAAGCAGGCTGCCATGATATTTATAAGTATGATAAATACCAACTTCTTTCTTTTTAAACTAAGCTACGGGGAATAGCTAGTTTTAATTAACTTTATTATCTTTAGGGGGGAGATATTTAAAGTTTTTCATCTGTGTTTTTTATAGGGGATTAAATAAAAAAGAGTTTTTTGTTTTTAAAGGGGTTATTTCTATTCATTGTTTTCAATAATTATCTATTTAAGATTGAAGGGTTCTCTCTATTAAAGAGTTATCTGATCATCCGGTCACCTCGTTTGCTTTTGACTATGCTTAAATAATAACGATTAAATACGAATAAATTTATAACAAATTATGAAGATTTATTGAATTTATCGAAAACATAAAAAAAGACCGCCAATCGGCAGTCTAAGTTGTTTATTGTAGAATGATTTGAATTTTGAATATTAAAATTATAGAACTTTAACAGCGAATGAAGGCATGAAGTAACCTGAGATTGTTGAAATCTTAACTGATTCGCCTGGTTGTGGTGCAGCGATGTATTGGTTGTTACCTAAGTAGATACCTACGTGGTAAGTTGAACCCTTGCTACCCCAGAACAATAGATCACCAGCAGATGCTTGAGAAACAGCTTCTTGTGTACCGGCACTTTCTTGAGCTACTGTATAACCACCGATGCTCTTACCTGTTGCTTGTTGATAAACATATGATGTGAAACCTGAACAGTCGAAACCTGAAGGTGTCTTACCACCCCATACGTATGGTGTACCAATGTATTGTTTAGCAGTACTGATAACACTATCAGCAGTAGCAGTTGAAGTATCTGCAGCAGCTTCTGTAACAGCTGCTTCTGTTGTTACGTCTTCTGAACTTACCCATTCGTTTGTAGCAACGTAGTACCATGTGATACCACTATCGTCTTGAACAGCTTTACCAACAGCCCATGAAGTGTTTGATGAAAGTGCACGACCTGAGTTATCAGCTGATGATGAAGGAGCAGTCTTTAAAATAGCCATTTTCTTTGTGTGAACAGCTGCAGGAACATCTGTCAATTGTGTTGCGGCTTTAGTAGTTGAAGCGTTTGATAAACCTAAACCTGTAACTGCTAATGCTGCAGCAGCTGTAAATGAAATAAGAATCTTTTTAACGTTAGTATTCAAAATTTAAATCCCCCGTAATTGGTTTGTTTTTTATTTTTTAAGTTTTTATTAATTATTAATTTCTTATCACTCAACGATGACTATATTACTCCCCGAATATTGCAGAATTGTTACAGTAATTGTATAAGAATGTTACACTTTGTTATTCACAAAATAATAAGGTCTAGATCATTGATTTAACAATGCTCTAGACCTTATTGTGAAAGTTATTATTATTTGATTTTTTCGATTTTTAGTATATTGTTAACGCTTTCTTGAGTTGCTTTTATACTATTATTAATAATTTTATAGCATTTGCCCGCTAATTCGGTCGGAATTTGTAGGTCTCGAAGGAATTCATCACTGGTAATTCGGGCTTGGAGGCGCTTTTTATCATCCCCACGATCTGCGAGTCGTTTTGTTACCGTATCGAGATCGACTTCCAAAAAGATCACCACTGCTTGGTCGCCATACTTCTCTTTGTAAGAGACTGCTCCTTTAGTATCGACGACAATACTAGCAGCATCGTATTTTGCCCAAGTTTTATTGAGACTTTCTTCAGAAGATCCGTACCAATTTCCACTGTATTCGACTTTTTCAAGGTAATGATTCTTCAAAAAGCTATCTTTTGTCTCAAAATAATAGTCCACGCCGTTTTTTTCGCCGTCACGTGGTAATCTAGTGGTGTGAGTTATAACACTCGGTATATGATAGGTATCTTGTAAATATTTGCTAATCGTTGTTTTGCCGGTACCGCTAGCTCCGGTGATAACAATAATTTTTTTATCCATTATGGAACTCCTATATTTGAAATATTTCTTCTACTATATTATTATACTAGTCTGTTAAGTAATTAATCCGAGGAGAATTGACATATGAAAATTGAAGATTTAGAAGTTGGTAAAGTTTACGATTGCTCCGTTGATGAAGATATGGATTACCCATTCCAAGGAAAAGTTGAGAAGGTTTATGAACACTCAGCTTTGATGGAAATTGTTAAAAATGATCCTAAAGATAATGCTAACAAAACTGAATTGAACAACAAGATCGTTGTTAGTATCAAGAAGATCAAAAAAGCTAAATAATTGCTGAATCAAAGCAGGATTCCCTTAGGGAGTCCTGCTTTTTTAGTTGCTAGTCTCCATCATTTAGACCAAAATCGTCGTAAGTATCGTAATAATCGTCATCTTTGTCATCTGCAAAATCAAATGTCTTTGGGTATTCATCAGTTGTCTGCGGTTGTTCATTAGTTGTTTCATTTTCATAGGAACTGCCTGGAACAACTTCTGGTCCCAAACCAAATTTTTGGCGAATAGCTTTATTCAATTCATATTCACTTTTGGGATAATGTGTAAAAATCTCCCCAGTTTGGGCATCTTGTAATTGTGAATCGGATATTGGCACTAATAATTTATCATTATCATTGTCCATATTACCCAAAGTATAGCCATTAATTTTACCATGTAATGTTTGATAATTAGCCAACACTTGCAGCTTTCCCGAAGGATCGACTTGCCGCAGCTGATTTCCCATTGGGAATTCTTGGAAAGCATAGTATCGTTCGATGCCTCGTTCTGAAACATAAAATTTTCCTATCAGTTTTTTCGTCACTGTCCCAAAATAACCGGTTGGTTTCTGAGGCGATAAAGTCATCAATTCTTTGTCCGAACGAGCTGTCTTAAAGTCAAATTGTGTTTCTGAGGAAATGCTCAGTTTATGATCCGCTAAAAGCACGATTTTTATATAACGGTCATCCCCCTTGAGAATGTAAATATCATCACTGACCTTGCTAGTTTTGACATTTCGCCATTCGAAGCCATTATAATCATCATTCAAACAATTCAAAGAAAGTTTCCCAGCCTGAATCTTCAATTCCCAAAATTCATCATTCATTATGCTATTTTGAGTAACTTTGGCATAATAATATTTTCCTTGCAATCTTTGGGGAATTCCTGTAACAAATACTGGACCCTTTTTAATAGTATGTGTTTTTGGAGTTACTTTAGGTTGGTGAGTTTGTGACTTGCAACCTGCCAGCGAAAATATTACTAATATGATTCCCAAAATACCCGTTATTGTTTTCACAAAATTCTCCTCAATTGAACTTTTCAAATAGCTTAGCATGAAGCAATTATCCTAAGATACTCAAATAATCATTCATATTGAGAAATAATATCGATTTATAAAAATACCAAAAAAATAATCTTTGATCCTTTCGAATCGAAGATTATTTTTGTTAGTACTCAAAAGTTAACCGGTTTGCTGCTCTCTCTATTTAGCAACGTTAATAAATGAACGTGCAGGAACTCTTAGGACTCGATACTCCATCGCATAACGACCAGCGCGTAAACCTAGGCCATTTCTAAAGTTGTTCTTGAATTTGGCTTGAACGGTAATAACGTAAGCATATTGATATTTTGAATCCAATTTCTTAATTTTTTTAACTGGCCAATCTAAACGAATGCCCGATACAGTGAATGGCAATGTTGCATCAGAGATTGTCGCGTTGTGGCTGGAAACAGTATAAGTTGAATTATTCAACCAATATTGATAAACCTCAGTCGTTGAATTGGATTCCTTTTTATTGATCTTAACGTAATAGCCTTGGCCATCATCAGTTGTTTGCACGATCATCGGATC
Source organism: Companilactobacillus mindensis DSM 14500 (assembly GCF_001434275.1). Lineage (GTDB taxonomy): Bacteria > Bacillota > Bacilli > Lactobacillales > Lactobacillaceae > Companilactobacillus > Companilactobacillus mindensis. Next base: position 32,467 of record NZ_AZEZ01000076.1, read on the forward strand.
GTATTTGTATGACACAGCAACTTCATTCTTATCAGTTAAATCAACTTTCGTAAATAAACTTGTATATAATAGACCGCTGACAGCTAAAATAACGACTAAAATTTCTACTAGGTCAGTTACAATAGTGGTCCAGGTAATCTTCTTTTTTTGTTCAACAAGAATTTTTAAATGACGATTTCTAATATTAAATACCACAAAGATTAATAGCGCAATCACAATGATCCACGCAATAATTCCCACAAAATTCCAAGAATTCATAGTTTTCTCCCAACTAAAATTAATTGTCTTAAATGCTCCATAACTCTATAATAGTCATTACGCTAATTTTACCACGAATCGAAAAATTATTTGAAATTGTGATGTAAAACGGTCAAAAATGTGTGGGTACATACGTTTGCCGATTTTTTATAATGACAGTATAACCGCGCTATATCGTGTATTAATCGTTATACCAGACACAATATATTGTGTTAATACCATCAAATGATTATACTGATTTAGAATAGCACTTTGAGAGGAAGTAATACTTATGAACAACGTAATCGTTTATAGCAAAAACAACTGCATGCAATGCAAAATGACTAAGAGATTCTTGAAGGAACACAATGTATCCTTTGAAGAAAGAAACATCAATCAAGAGCCACAATATCTTGATACTTTGAAACAACAAGGTTTCCAAAGCGTTCCTGTTGTCATGAATGATGCAATCGATCCCATCGTCGGTTTCCGTCCAGATAGTCTAAGAGAACTTGTCGACTAATCATGAAGGAAATAGCTTATTACTCAATCACAGGTCAAACCAAACGGTTTGTTAATAAGCTGGGTATAGATGGATATGAAATAACCGACGCCGATCCGTTCTACGAAATGGGTCGGCCCTTTATTCTTATAGTACCTTCTTACGATGACGATATGATGGACCCCGTGATTGATTTTCTACAATACAAAGATAATGCTAAAAATTGTGTCGGTGTAGCTGGCGGTGGCAACCGTAATTTCAACACCCTTTATAACCACACGGCCAAAGACATTGCCAAAGGATTAGATGTTCCTGTTGTCTTCGAATTCGAATTCAACGGTACGCAAAAAGATGTCGAAAACTTTAAGAAAGTAGTGAATGAAATTGGGATTAAATAATCTAGACGTAACTAAACTCAGTTACTTCAAACTGAATAACGAAATCAACATTCCTGTCGATGACAAGATTCCTTTAAACAAAGACAAGGAAGCTGTTGCAGCCTTTTTCTCCGAGAACGTAAAACCAAATACTAAAAAATTTGATTCATTCAAAGACCATATTGACTACCTGATTCAGGGCGACTACATTGAAAAGTCGGTTATCGACGAATATCCACATTCATTTATCGAGAGTTTGTATCAAGATTTACTGAATCAACACTTTCAATTTCAATCATTCATGGCTGCCTACAAGTTTTATAACCAATATGCTCTAAAGACTAATGATGGCGACCTTTATCTCGAAAATTATGAGATGAGAATTCTTTTTAATGCCCTTTTATTTGCGCATGGCGATCAAGAATTAGCTAAGAGTTTAGCAACTGAAATGATTGCTCAGCGTTATCAACCCGCTACACCTTCATTCTTAAATGCTGGCCGTAAGCGCCGTGGAGAATACGTTTCTTGTTTCCTACTCCAAGTTACTGACGACATGAACAGTATCGGTAGAACTATCAACAGTGCCTTGCAACTATCTCGTATTGGTGGTGGGGTCGGTATCACATTATCTAACTTACGTGAATCAGGTTCCCCAATCAAAGGTGTCGAAAATTCCTCATCTGGTGTTTTGCCAGTCATGAAGCTATTGGAAGACAGTTTCAGTTACAGTAACCAACTCGGTCAAAGACAAGGTGCCGGTGCCGTTTACTTGAACGTTTTCCATCCTGACATCATCGACTTCCTTTCTGCTAAAAAAGAAAACGCCGACGAAAAGATTCGAGTAAAAACTTTGTCCCTTGGAGTCATTGTTCCTGACAAGTATTACGAATTAGTTCGTAACAACGAAGATATGTATTTATTCAGCCCTTATTCAGTCGAAAAAGTTTACGGCAAACCTTTCTCATACATCGATATCACTAAAGAATATGACAAGATGGTCGCTGACGACCGTATTAAAAAGTACAAGATCAACGCCCGTGAACTCGAAGATGAAATCAGTAAGTTGCAACAAGAATCTGGTTATCCTTACGTATTAAATATCGATACTGTCAACCGTGACAATCCAATTGACGGTAAAATCATCATGAGTAATCTCTGTACTGAGATTCAACAAGTCCAAATCCCTTCAGAATTAAATGACGCTCAAGAATACACCAAATTAGGTACTGACGTCAGTTGTAACTTGGGTTCTACTAATATTTTGAACATGATGAAGAGTCCTGACTTTGGCAAATCGATCCGTTCAATGACAAGGGCTTTGACATTTGTCAGTGACGCTTCCAACATCACCGCTGTTCCACCAGTTGCTAACGGTAATAAAATGAGCCATGCCATCGGTTTGGGTGCTATGGGTCTGCATACTTTCTTAGCATGCAATCATCTTGAATATGGCTCTCCTGAAGCCTTGGAATTCATCAACGTTTACTTCATGCTGTTGAACTACTGGACTCTGGTAGAAAGCAACAACATTGCTAAAGAACGCCACGAATCATTTGCTAACTTCGACAAATCTAAATATGCCGATGGAACTTATTTCGATAAATATATTACACACAGCTACGCTCCTAAGTCAGAGTTGGTCAAAACTTTGTTCAAGGATATCTTTATCCCTGAAACTAAAGATTGGGGCGAATTAAAGACAAAAGTTATGCGTGATGGTTTGTATAACGCTTATCGGATGGCCGTTGCCCCTACTGGATCAATCTCTTATATCAACAACACCAGTGCTAGTTTGCAACCTGTAACGCGTCTCGTTGAAGAACGTCAAGAAAAGAAAAACGGTAAGTTGTACTTCCCAGCTCCTTTCTTGAGCAACGATACAATCAAGTATTACAAGTCAGCTTATGACACTGACATGCGTAAAGTTATCGACACTTATGCTTCAGCACAGGAACACATCGATCAAGGTATGAGTTTGACTCTCTTCATGCGTTCTGAGATCCCTGCGGGCCTTTACGATTGGAAAGCCGCTGATGATACTAAACAAACTACCCGTGATCTAAGTATTTTACGTAACTACGCCTACTACAAGGGCATCAAGTCCCTTTACTACGTCAGAACCTTTACTGAGAATAACGATGAAATCGGCAGTAACGAGTGCGAAAGCTGCTCAATCTAGGAGGAAATTTTTATAATGGTTGATACATATTACAAATCAATGAACTGGAATAAATTGGAAGACCAAATCGACAAGGAAACTTGGGAAAAGTTAACTTCACAATTTTGGTTGGATACACGTATTCCACTTTCAAACGACTTAGATGATTGGCGTACTTTGAGCCCCGCTGAACAGACTGTTGTTGGACATGTTTTCGGCGGTTTGACATTGCTTGATACATTGCAATCACAAGATGGTATTCAAGCCATGCTCAAAGACACTCGTACTCAAGCAGAAACGGCTGTTTTCAACAATATTGAATTCATGGAATCAGTTCACGCCAAAAGTTATTCTTCGATCTTCAGTACTTTGAACACGGCCGAAGAAATCGAAGAAATCTTCGATTGGACTGACCACAACGAATATCTTCAAAAGAAAGCCAAATTTATCAACGATATTTATCAAAACGGCAAACCTCTGCAAAAGAAGGTTGCCAGTGTTTTCCTAGAAAGTTTCTTGTTCTACTCCGGTTTCTACACACCGCTCTACTACTTAGGCAATAACAAGTTAGCTAACGTCGCCGAAATCATCAAATTGATCATCCGTGATGAATCAGTTCACGGTACTTATATTGGCTACAAATTCCAATTAGGTTTCAACGAATTGAGCGATGACGAAAAAGCTGAATTAAAAGATTGGATGTACGATCTGCTTTATACCCTTTACGATAATGAAGAAAAATACACCAAAGAATTGTACAAAGAAGTTGGCTGGGTCGACGAAGTACTTGTCTTCCTTCGTTATAACGCTAACAAAGCCTTGATGAACCTCGGACAAGAGCCACTCTTCCCAGACGGCAACGCTGAAGACGTCAATCCTATCGTTATGAACGGTATCTCAACCGGGACAAGCAACCACGATTTCTTCTCTCAAGTTGGTAATGGTTACTTGATGGGTAAAGTTGAAGCTATGAAGGATTCCGATTATGATATCGGTCGAACTGGCGACAACAAAACTCCCGATGACGATTCGTTATTCGGCAAAGTAAAACGACTAAAATAAATTTAAAAAAAAGACCTCTGATTAAAAAATCAGAGGTCTTTTTGCGTTCTAAAACTAATTTTACTTTGTTATATTAGTGAATAACTTTTTAGATAGATTCTCTAACGTATTCCATTCATCTTCCGTGAAGCCACTCTTCTCAACTAGAATTTCTGGTAGTTTGTTGATCGACTCACGCTTTTCAATCCCTTGGTCAGTTAAATGGACGTTTACGACACGTTCGTCCTCTTGGCTGCGTTTGCGAACAACTAAGCCTTCATTCTCCAACCGCTTCAAAAGCGGTGTCAAAGTTCCTGAATCAAGCGACAATAATTTACCTAATTCTTTGACCGTTACCTGTTTATATTCGTACAAAGCTACAATGACTAAATATTGCGGATAAGTTAAGTTGTTCTTGCTCAAACCATCGTGATATAACTTCTGAATTGCACGTGATGTTGCATAGAGGGAAAAACACAAATGATCGTCTAACGCTATTGGTTTACTCGTATCTATAAACATTTAAATGCCTCCTCCTAGTAATTACTTACCCACATTCTATGCTTATTCAAGAAGATTGTAAATTATTTGATTTTGTACAATTTAGTAGAAAACAAAATACTTCTCTAAACATTTAATAAGAAATATTGTTATTTTATTATCATATTTGTTTATATTTTTTATATAAAAATACAATGGATTTTGAGTACCTATACCATGCGTATACATCGTGTCTTTGCTACACTCACTTTGTGAAATAGTTTGTAGCGAGGGGACGGATTTTCCATGAATACACATCATATCTTTAAGAAAATACTACTATCCCTAGGGTTAGTCGGCATATTGGCGCTTGTGACGCTTCTGGGAGTTTCACAAAGTGTTAAAGCTGATGACAACAACGCTGACTATCTAAATGCTTTGAAGACAACACCCAAAGGTTTGAACTGGGATAATCACGCCTTTGTCATTGCTGATTTTGAAAAAGCCGCGGCGCAAAGAAAAGCCGAAGATCAAAAAAGTGGACTCTCAACAAATTACCGACCAACTTCTTCTATCAATCACCACTCTAGTATGGTCAACAATGCTGAAATCGTTAAATCCCTAAATCCAAATTCACCTAATACCAGTGTTATCAAAATGACTAATAATAATTGGCAAACTGGAGCTGTTTGGAGCAATCCGGATCAAAAAAATTTCTTTGACATGAGTCACGAACAGATTGCTTCGATGTGGCTTTATTTCGGACGCTCTGATAACACTTCAGCTTTACCCGGAAACGGTATGGCCTTTGTTCTACAAAACGATAATAACAAAGAAAATGCTATTGCACTCTCTCCGTCGGGCATCCCTGTCAACGGTCAATCCTTAGGTGTCTGGGGATCCGATTGGGACATCGAGAATGAAAATCATCCCGAACGTTTGGCTCAAACTGCTATTCGAAACAGTTGGGCTTTGGAATTTGATACTTTCGTCAACATGGAACGAGTTAATATTACCGGTGAAGGAAATTCCTTTGACAGTGCTATTTCCGAAAACATTAATTCAAGTTGGTCCCACATTGCTGGTAATTATCCAGCCCAAAGTGACACTTATCAATTCGGAGTCGGTTATCCATATTATTACACAATGAAACATGAACATTTTCGCCAACAACCAAACTTAGTCGACAGCAAGTGGCATCATGTAACGATCAAATGGGAACCAAATAAGGACGATGATAATTTAGGTATTCTTTCATACGCTTACGATGACAAAGATCCTGATACTGGCATGCCGCTCAATACTACTAATTCTTATAACCACGTCTCTTTTGAACTAGATCTTAAAAAATTAGGCCTATCCGGCAGCAACAAACAACTCTATTGGGGATTCACTGGTTCGACCGGTAGGAATTCAGAAAACAATTTGATGGTTTTTGAATCCATCCCTTCTTTCGTTGATGTCCATTCATCATCCAAAATATACGATGTAACTCAAGGCAATAAATTAGTTAACGCCAACGATACAGTTGATCCAAACAACGATATCAAATATGAATATTCTTTATCCTACAAAGGTTGGTCCAAAGGCTGGCACGACATTAATGCCTCCATCAAAATCCCTAAACACGTTTATTTCAACAGTGGTACTATCACGTTCCCTGATTCTCAAAATAAAGAACCTTATCAAATTTCTCCCTCGGCCTTTCATGACGGTTCTATTGACTTCGTATTGCCAGAAGCACTCGATCACGAAAGTCGCAACGCCATCATCACGTTGAATGGTAAAACTGAAAAGATTGCCACATCCACACTGGATGTTCCTTCAACATACGCTTCATTTGACGGTGATAATCTTATTACCGGTACTGTCACCGATCCATTCAAAATTAGAGCTCGAAATCTCAGTCTTGAAAGCAGTTCACCCAATCCCATCAAGACACCTCCTCATAAAAGTGTCGATGTTCCTGGTCAAGTCACTTACGTTGGCACCAACAATGCTAATCCCGATTACAGCAGTATGGTTGTACATCAAACATTAAATGGCACTACGACTGAAATAAAAAATGCTATCGATCAATACGGAAAATTTACATTGAATATCGACGGCAATCTTTTGAATGAAATCAATACGCTCAATTTTTACGTAACGGATAACGATGGCAACACTAGTAATTCCATTTCTCGACAGATCGTCTTCGGTGGTCTACTGGAATTTGGCAACATTCAAGAAAATGTTCATTTCAAACCCATCAATGGATCTTTTACCAATCAAGTCATCCCTCGCTTAAATAAATGGCAGATCGATGTCGTCGACAGTCGTGATAAGGGTAGCACTTGGACCGTTCAAGCAACTGCTTCTGATTTGGTCAATGAAACGACCCAACAAAAATTGGACGGGAACTTATTTTTCCGTGACAGTGCTGGTAAAAATAATCTCTTAAATAATCCCGTCAATGTCGCAACCCATATGAAAGATATCGATGGAACTCAAACCAAGAATATTACCGATGCTTGGACTAACACTGACGGTATTCTTCTGTCGATGCAAAAAGGCAATCCCGTCGGAACGTACCAAGGAAAAATTTCTTGGTCTTTGATCGATTCAACTACCTAAAAAACAAACCGGTTAGATTCTGAGCAATTGCTTAGGACTGAGAATTGTCTGTCGATTTTTGACGGATAATTTAATTACCAAAAATAATATATATTTGTTGAAACTTTCGTTCTCATTTTCAAACTAGATTTTCAATTATTTGATATGCTTTTTTTACTAAAAAGTAAATCAAATAATCGGGGGAATCCTTCATGAGTAAATACAAAAAATATCTACGAATACTATGTATTTTACTATTTGTCCTCCCATTATTTTCAGAGAATCAGGCTGTTATGGCTAGAAGAAATGATAAGGGTCACCAAACATCATCCCCAACGTTGTCTCAAGAAGACATAGATAATGACATCGCTAAAAAGGATTATCAAAAAGCCCTACAGACAGTTCCTAGAGGGCTACTTTTGGATAACAACGATATTTTTCAAACGGATAGTTTCAATGATAATGCTGCTACTATTCAAAGTGTTTTTGGACTCGATAAAGAACACAAGACTAGCGTTATCAAAGTTACCAATGGCATTCATCAAGTCGGTGGAATCTGGAGCAACATCAACAAAGATAACTATTTTGATATCAATCACGATCAAACGGCCTCAATGTGGCTCTATTTTGGACCCAATACTGCTAATTTGCCCGAATATCATCCTGCCGATGGTATGGCTTTCGTCCTTCACAACGATCCTAATGGTACCAACGCTCACTCCTATGGTCTAAAAAAAGGCCAACTCTCACCTGGTGATGGTGAAACTCTTGGCGTCTGGGGAACCGATTGGATCAACGATAAACAAATAAGTCCCCAAGATATCGCAAAAACGGCTATTCAAAACAGTTTGGCCATTGAATTTGATACCTTTTCTGACAATTTAGAGAAGTACGAAGAGATTTCTGGTGAAGGAGTATCGTTCGACGCAGGAGCTTCTAATAAACAACACATAGACCTTGATTTTCCAGCTTTACCAGAAACCTATCTTGCCAGATCCGCTCAACGTGATAATAGTAATGATAGAAAATACTTTTTTAGAATGCATCACAAACATGAAAAAGAAGTAAACTTAGTTGACGGAAAATGGCACCATCTCACAATCAAATGGTCTCGAAAAAAAGATTCTGATCCTAATACTCCGATAGACCCTGAAAATGGCTATCTATCCTATGTTTACAATGATAAAAATGCTGATGGAACTCCTGTACCCCAAAATAAAACGACCTTTTCTTCAGACGAGACTTATTTAGGGACTCCTGGTTCAATAAAAATACCATTAAAGAATTTCAATTTAAATGGCAATCATAAGTTGTACTGGGGGTTTACCGGTGCAACTGGTAAATATACTGAAAATAATTTAATCGCCTTCGAATCCATTCCTTCATACGCTGACGCATCTGCCAACGCTGAAGTTTACGATGACACTATGGATAGCACTCAACAATTATCTTCCCAAAATTATGCTTATACCAACGATGAAATTAGATATAAATTCACCCTGAATTATAATGGTTGGGATAAACCTTGGAATAATATCAAATCACAAATAATTTTTCCTGGCGAAAAGGCCTCAAATATCCAGCTGACCAGTGCAACTATTTCTTATCCAAACGCTGCCAGCGACAAAGATCCACAGCCAATTGAATTACAAAATATCGAAACTGATCCGTCCGATAAATTCAGCACTAAAAAGCTCAATTTCAATTTACCTGAAGGTTTAGATTCAGATAATCGTAAAGCAGTTATTGAACTAAAGGGTAAAGTCAAACATGATGTCGATGTCAATGTGCAATCCCAAGTTTCCGCTCTTCATGCCACCTTCCAAGGTAGTACCTTGATCACCGATACTGATGCTTCAGCTTTTAATATCAAACAACGAATCCTAAGTATCGAAAGTGATACTCCTAACCCAATAAAAGTCGATTCTGGCAAAGATGTAACCATCAATGGAAAAGTAATTTACAATATTAAGAATCCTAATTTCAATATGGTTACTATTTTTCAAAAACTGGACGACAAACAACCGATAAATTTAGGAAATATCGTCCAAAAAGACGGCACTTTTAAGTTCACCATCAAAGCCGATCAACTCAAGGGCCTCGATAAATTAACTTTCTATGCCCAAGATTTCCAAAATAAAAGTAACACCATCGACCGCGAGATTTCCGTTGCCGGATTATTGCAATTTAAAAATATTTCCGAAAATGTCTCCTTCCAGCCAATTGCCACTTACAATCCCAATAAAATAATTCCCCGCTCTGGCAAGTGGCTAGTTGAAGTATCTGACAATCGTAAAAAAGACAGTCACTGGACCGTTAAAGCTAAAGCTACAAATTTGATGTCTGATAATAATGAACTCTTCAATGGTAATATCTTCTTTCGCGACGCCAATGGAAATGATCATCCCCTAACAAATCCGACTCCCATTTCTCACCATATTAAAGATAATGATAAATTGCAGATCAAAAATATCACCGATGAATGGGATACTACCAACGGCATCCTTTTATCGATGGACAAACAAAGCAATGTCGGCAAATACACCGGTAATATTTTTTGGTCCTTAGTCGACGCCATATAAGATTTTCTCCTAACTAAAAAAGCACTGATTCTAATCACAGAATCAGTGCTTTTTACGTTTGTTCCAAAATAATTTATTTTTATTAGCTTAACTTCGATATCCCATAAACATGGCAAACATCAAGATAACTAAAACAATCGTTGTAATCACGACATATAACGTATCGTGCTCTTTATAAAAGGCATAGATTGAAACAACAACCCGCAATACGGGTGTCAAAATCAATAAAAAGACGCCTAACATAATAACTGCATATGACTTTCCTGAAGCTATTCCCGAAAAGATTGCACTAAAAGTTCTTGGAAAACTGACCATTGATTGACCATCTTTGACAACCGTCGGATATCCGGCACCGTTCATAAAATACAATCCCATACCGATCAAAATAACAATGGCCGAAGTGATAACACCGATACGTAAGATCTTACCGATAATGACTTCGACTTTACGCGTTTCTTCATGTGTTTGCATTAGATGTTCACCCCGAATCCTTTAAGAGCCATTTGAACACCCATGTATAAAATAATTGGGATAAAGATCATTCTGATAACTCTTGGTTTCAAAACTTGCATCAAACGGGCACCAATCGTGGCACCAGCTAAAACACCGATTGCCAAAGGAGCAGCGATATCAGGGCGAATCGATCCATTGAAGAAGTACACTGTCGCACTAGCAGCAGCTGTAACACCCATCATCAAATTACTTGTGGCACTAGATGGTTTTAAAGGCATTTTCATAATTGTATCCATGGCGATAACTTTGAAGGCACCACTACCAATACCAAGCAATCCAGAAGCTAATCCGGCTGCCCACATCATTATGAACCCACCAGGAACGTTTTTCATTGAGTAATCAACTTGCTTTTGTTCAGCTTTATCATAATACGTACTAGCAAGTTTAAATTTATCGACAATTGGATCGGAACCAGTGAAAACTGACTCACCCTTTTTATCGAATAATTTACGAATCATATTATATGTTGAATATAATAAGAAGAATCCAAATAAGACATATAAGAAACTACTTGAAAATACTCCAACTAATAGCGCACCCATTATGGCACCCACAGTCGTTGCAATTTCCAAAAACATCGCGACACGCAAATTAAGCATATCGTCTTTTAAGTAAGCAATGGTTGAGCCAGAACTCGTTGCAATAACGGAGATGATACTAGCACCAATCGCATACTTGATATCTAACCCCATCATGATAGTCAGCACCGGAGTAATAATCATTCCGCCACCGATCCCCAAGATTGCACCAAGAATTCCAGCTCCAACACCCATTACTAGGAGTAGTAGCATTGAATTCATTATTTTTCCTCTTTCTCTACGTCATCTTCCTTATTAGAAAAGTTTTCTACAGAAGTTTCATAGTTACTTTTCATTATATCCATTGTGTGTTTAATTTCAGCATTTTTTAAGACATTTTCTGAAATTAAATCAATATGAAATTTTGAGGCATTCAAATAATCACATGCAGTCGATAAGTAAATCTTGGTTTCAACTTCGGCATCGTCATCGAAGAAGTGCGTTACCTTCTTGGCATCAGCGAATGGTAAATTGATCACGCCGGTTTCCAAATAAAAATCAATTGGGAATTCAGCATCAGCAACGTGCATGATGACTTGTGAAAGTTTACCAGCTTTAATATCCTTTTCAATTTGTTCCTTGGCAGTATTCACTGACCAAAGATCTTCTTTAAGTAAATCGTCCTTACTAATATCGATCTTAGTTTGATTAAAATTTTCTTCCTGAATGTTTCCGATAAAATCTGTAATTTTAATTTTCATGCTCTTCTCCTAGAGGTATTTTTTTAAAAGTTTTCCACAACCTGCTGATATTTTTTCGAGTCTATGTAGTAGCTGCGAATGTGAACACCAAGGCTTTCATAGACTGTTTTTTCGAATTTTCCACCTGTGGATAACTCGTCTCTCATTTCAAATGGCACAGTAAAATCATTTTTACCATGCATAAACAAAACTGGCAATTTATTCTTAGCTAACGCCTGTTTGCAGTCAGTTTGCTTATATGAAAAGCCAGCCCTAATTTTCGAGACCATTGAGATACCTTTGATCAACCATTTGCCTTTGATATGGAATCTCTTTTGGCAATGGTAGCTCAAGATGTCCGCTGCACTCGTATAGCCTGAATCTTCAATTATCAGTTTAACATTTTTTGGTAAATCATACCCTGATGTCAACATAACAGTTGCTGCTCCCATTGAAGCTCCAAAGAGAACAATTTTATCATCAGGACGTTCTGTTAATAACTTGTGGATCCAATCGAGCGTGTCTAAGTTCTCAATATAGCCAAACCCCAAGTACTTGCCTTCACTCTTACCGGCCGCCTGGTCATCGATTTGTAAAACATTACATCCCAGGTTGTCGAAAAGCTGTGCATGAACGTTCAACGAATTGTGATCGACTCCGAATCCGTGGACCATAATTACTGTGACCGCCGATTCATTATCGGTAAACCAGCCATACAACTTACTGCCATTAAATTTAGATTCAATTTGCCATTCTTGCTTGTCTTTCTTGAGAAAAGTTTCCGTTTTCTCCTCTAGTCCTTCGTCCATCTTTACCTTAGGCGCTTCTGAACCCAAAGCCTTCGAACCTCTTTTTTGAATATGGCGAATTGTCAAACTAAGTGCAACGGTTTGTCAAAAAATACTTCATATGGGGT
>NZ_AZEZ01000021.1 GCF_001434275.1 Companilactobacillus mindensis DSM 14500
TGTAGGATACATTCCGTTTCCTTGCCAAACTTACGATACAGACCTCCCCGGGTAAGTCCAATATTGAGAGTTTCACAAAGTGTATAAGGTGTTATAAGCCTTGATAAATAAACGTTTTACGGATTACAGTTTTAAAAATTATCAATCAATTTCATAACTATATAGTCAAAATATAGTCAAAAAACAAATATACTATCGGGGCGTGTAGATCGTTAGTCATTAGACTAGCGGTCTTTTTTTGTACTTAGGGATATTATGAAAATAAAAAAATATAGTCAAAACGTTAAAATGGTAGATTGCAAATTTAATCAAAAAAAATAACCGTCTAAACTTTAGCGGAGTTTACGGTTATTAGTTCTATTTAATATAAGTTAATACGGCTACCGTCTTAAACGGGCTATATCTGAGGGATGTTAAAACATCCCTATTTTTGTTTTAATATACGGGCATATAAGCCCCGTTATTATTAATTAATGTAATTAATTGCGGACATAATAAAAGCGCCCCACATCTCATTTATTTGGTTCTATACTTTCTGGTATTGATGAATAATCAATACCGGTTTTTTTGTCTCTGGCGAATTTACAATTGAAATGCAACACAAAGTAAAAAAATAAACCCATACCGGGT
>NZ_AZEZ01000077.1 GCF_001434275.1 Companilactobacillus mindensis DSM 14500
TGTATGATTCCCTGGATACTTATATTTTGCAAAAAAGGCAAGAAGATATTAGTAATTGCCCAGGCCCCGTCATCTAACCCTCTAAAAGCTCACTGAGGGCTTTTTATTTTTGCTTTGGTATAAATATATATAAATAGTCTTAAAATTGCTGATAACAAAAAATAAGGCCCTTAAAAAGGGACATAGCAGTTAAACCTTTATCAGATTTTAGAAAAACTAACTGTTTGCTGTCAATGGTAGCGGACGAGCAAGGCGTGGAACGAGTGGAGTTTAATGTGAGCATGGTTTTCCGCTCACTCCTTTGTATTTTTTGCTTCTAGGTTTTGATCTCGTACAGTGGTGCCTCTTATATACCTCTTTTATAAACCTCTTTTAAACCTCTTTTAGACCCTCTTTCCCCCTTACTCTCCCAATGAGTATAGAAGTTTATCGACTACATTTTGTCTGTTTATCGACTACATTTTGTCTGTTTATCGACTA
>NZ_AZEZ01000078.1:0-1772 GCF_001434275.1 Companilactobacillus mindensis DSM 14500
AAACACTATTCAAATTTATATTATTTCAAACGTCAACTTGACAGGTGCCAACGCAGGCTTATATCAAATTCAAAAACGAGTTGCGCCACTCTTATTCAAACCAGGTCAAACCGGCTTGGACATCGCTCCATTCAACCCCATCATATTTAACCACTAACATTCGGCACTGATAATAAAGTTCGATCAATGACTCAGGAAAATTTTTGGGATCTTCGATATAGTTATTGGCAATTTGTCGAAATAGTTTTGGTACCACTTGATCGACATTTTCCGTTTGTTGAAATTCTTTCAAAGCCGTTTGAATAATTTTCTTCAAATCAGGACGTTTTTCCATATCGGGATTGTTGTAAGTATCCTCTAATTTTTGTAACATTTCCCGATCGATTTTCTCTACTGTTCTTTTCTCTGCCGTTTTATTCATCAATATTCTCCCCTAAATATTTTTTGATTACAGAATTATTGAACCAAACTTATTATCGGCGGATGAATTATTAATCTCAATCAATACGGCTATCGATGTTTTTATTTGTTGAACAAATATAATGATATTTAATTAAACTAACTGTTCCAAAATATTCAAGACACCCTCATCATTGTTGGAATCAGTATAATGTGTAACTTGGTCTTTGATCTTTGGAACGGCATTATCAACTGCATAGCCAAACGGTGTTAATTTCAACATACTCAAATCATTTTCATTATCACCAAAGGCCATGATCTCATCATTGGCAATGTCATAACGATCTTGCAAAGTTTTCAAACCTTCCGCCTTATTGACCGAGTTTTCACTGATCAATTCAGTATTATATCCAGAAGTTTGACTAGCTAAACCAACTGGTAAAGCCCTTTTTAAACCAACTAAAGCTTGGGCAAAATCAACATGGGGAGCGAAAGTTATTCCGATACTGGTGATCTGATCTTGCAAACGCTGTGGCGTGACGGTTGCCAAGTCACTCACCCGTTGAAGATGATTGTAATAATGATATGTTAAATCATAAGCAGCTTGGGAAATTTTCTGATCAACATAGGCTGATTTCACCCCCACTACCAAATGTTCAGCAATATCGTTGGCAGAAAATTGTTGATGAATCGTATCTAAAGTCGCTGTTACCGCTGCTTCTGGCATTGCTTTGATCAACAAAGGTTGTCCTTCACTATAAACGGCGGCCCCATTTTGGGAAACAAAGTCCATTTCATTTTTGAATTCGTCAAATTGATCTTGCAAACGTTGATATTGTGAACCACTGGCGGCTACCACACGGATACCCTTTGCTCGTAAACCTTGTAGTATTTCACCAAAACGTTGGTGATTATAAGTGTTTTGATCATTGAGAAATGTTCCATCCATGTCAAAAGCAACTAATTTTATGGCCATGTGATGACCTCCTTTAAAAAATTATCATTTAATCATAGCACAAATATTTTTTAGTCACTAATTTTCCCATTAATTAATAAACCTTTTCAATATAGAAATATCTTTGTTTTGACTATAATAAAGGTTCTTTTTCAACTTTGGTTACATACAATTATTTAGATATACTAAAAGGTCATCCAAAAAAATCAACTGGATGGCCTTTTTAGTATTGTTTTAAATAAAATATCGAATCATTAGAATCTATAATATTAATACTACTAATGTAAAACAAATAGAAAACCGTTTAGTCTGGAATGGAATCCCGGTGGATGCTCAGCCGTGGTAGTCTCTTGGCTGGCGTACTTTGCCAGATTAGAGACAGACAAGCTTAGAGACAATTTGAACTGTAATTGGCTCT
>NZ_AZEZ01000078.1:1814-35597 GCF_001434275.1 Companilactobacillus mindensis DSM 14500
CCAAACTTGAAAAAGGACCATGATAAATACGTAAAAACAATTTTTTTCATATCTCAATTATAAAATAGGAGATAAAAATGAACGTCGCTTGAGAATAAGCAAATAAGGTTCAGAAATCAAATTGATTTCTGAACCTTATTTGTTAATCTTCTTCAAAACCATTGTCGTCACTGATCTTTTTATACCAGCGACCTGATTTCTTTAATGTCTTAGTTTGGGTATGAATATCATCCCGAATCAAACCATAACGGTTACGGTAGGCATTCTTCCAAGACCAACAATCGATGGCGGTCCAGACAAAGTAACCGTGACAGTTTGAACCAGCCTCAATTCCTTTGTGTAATTGTACTAGATGATCTTGAATAAACTTAATTCGATAATCATCTTGAACCTCGCCGTCTTTCATAAAGCGTTCTTCACGTGAGACACCCATCCCATTTTCGGAAACGAACCATGGTAGATTGCCATAATTATCACGCAGATTGATGGCAATATCGTAAAGCGTCTTAGGATAAATTTCCCAGCCCTTATCCACGTTCATTACTCGACCGGGCATTTCATAATTGTCGAAATAAATATCCGGCATCCAATCTTGCAAACTCTTAGGCGAAACGCTAGGACGTTGCACACGTTCAGGGTGATAGAAGTTTACTCCCAAAACATCGACTGTATTATCTTTGATCAATTCAAGTTCTTCGGGAGTGCTTTCCCAAAGGACCCCTGCCTCATCCAAAATTTTGACTAATTCAGCGGGAAAATGACCTAATACAGCTGGATCTAGGAACAAATTATCATCCCACATTGTTGCAAATTTAGCAGCCTTTTTATCTTCTGGATCGTCCGTAGCTGGATAAGCTGGCGTCAAATTCAAAATCGTTCCAATCTTAGCGTCTGAATCGTTAGCTTTCTTCCAAGCTTTGAATTTCTTGATGGCCTTGGCTGAAGCCAGATTCAAATTATAGGCTACTTGCACCGCTGCTGGTCCATCGACCTTTAGTGGATAGTGGAATTGATAGAGATACTCTCCGTCCAAAATGACCTTAGGTTCATTGAAGGTAAACCAATTCTTTACTCGATCTCCGAATAATTCAAAACACTTTTCGGCAAAATCGGCGAATAAGTCGGTCACATGCTTCGATTCCCAACCACCAAACTCTTGATACAACTTAATTGGCAGATCAAAGTGGAACAAGTTGATATATGGCGTGATGCCATTTTGCAACATGCAGTCGATGACGTTGTTATAAAATTCTACTCCGGTTGGATCGACTTCACCCGTATCCAAATCTTTGATCAAACGTGTCCATTGGATCGATGTCCGCAAAGCCTTAATACCGGCTTGAGCCATCAAGGGCAGATCAGTTTGATAATCATTGTAAAAATTAGAAGCTGTGTCAGGCCCTACGCCATCATAAAAGGCTTTCGGATCCTTTTCAAACCAGTAATCAAAGACATTTTGATTGGCCTTGTGGAAGTTTCCTTCTGATTGAGGTCCTGAAGTTGCGGCGCCCCATGCAAAATCTTTTGGAAATTCTAGCATTATTTATTTCTCCTTTGGATATGTTTGATCAAAGTCGACCGCAGCGCCTCTTAAATTGGCCTCATCAGTGTACTCACATGATACTATCTGGGGTTTGATCGAGGCGATTTTAACTACTTTGCGAATCTTTTCAATTTCTTTGTCCACTTCTGGAATCAAGTGTGGATTATTGGAAACTGCTCCCCCGAGAACAATCAATTCTGGATCAAAACTATATTGTAAATTGTAAATTCCCTTAGCTAAGGAATAATACATCGTTTGAACTTCCTTTTGGGCACGAAAATCGCCTTTTTCAGCTAGGTCAAAGACTTCTTTACCCGAGTAATCAGTGACAGGTTTTGATGCGATATTGTATCTTTGAGCAATGCCAACCGAAGTTGCTAGATTGCTGAGTGTATTTTCATCATCAACTAAAGTGTAGCCAAATTCACCACCAAACAGATGAGCTCCATGCCAAATCTTATGATTGATAATAACTGAACCGCCAACGCCAGTGCCAATAATTAAGAACAATAGACTGTCAACGTCTTTACCAGCACCTGAATCTACTTCTGCCAAAGCTGCACAGTTGGCATCGTTCTCCATACTTACTGGTAATCCAAAACGTTCTTCCAATGCCTGTTGAATTGGAAAGTTATGGATATAAGGAATGGCTGAGGCTCCTTCAACAACTCCGGTCTGCTTGTTTACGGCGCCAGGAGAACTAATACCTACACCAGTAATGGCAAAATCTGTTTTCATTTCAGTTATTTTCTCAGTGAGTTCGGTATAAAACTCGTCTAAAGTTTTGGGAGTCTTTACTGGATCCAGCTTTTTCAGTTGATTATTTCCCATCACAGCAAATTTGATTGATGTTCCACCAATACCGATTAAACCTAAATTACTCATCTTCACCCTATCTCCATTTCAAACGGTGCTAATGGTGCACCAATTTCATTAAAAATCGTACAATTTGGATCATTTTTGAATTCATAGCGAATCTTTTTGACATTTTGAATCTGATTGATCACAATCGTTGATCCGACTATTTGGACCTCTTGAGATACCCACTTGCCATCACGTTCCAACATAAATTCGATTTTACCGCGTCCTATTAAAGCGCTTACTTTAGCTACAAAAAGAATCAACTTTTTACCGACAATTTCATAGCGATAAACAACTGGCGTACCATCATAACTAACTCCTGACACGATCGTTCCAATTCTTGTGCCAGCAATCCGTTTGTGCGTGGGATGAATATTGTGCGTTTCACCAGTATCAGCGATCGAAATCAAGTGAACATCATTAACAGTTTGCGAAACTTGCAATTGATTTTGACGAATCGTTGGCCAAGCGTCTTTGGGTTCATCAAAATAGCCTGGTAATTGAACGATATAAAATGGTAAGGCCCGGTCATTGAACAATTTTCGCCAACTGAGGATCAAGCCTCGCAACAACTTGCCATAAACATCCGGATTGTCCGCGTCGTTTTCACCTTGATACCAAATAACTTTATCAAAAGTGAAATGTTGGACTTGTTCGATCATCGTATGATACAAACCATTGGGACGTAAATACGATGTCGGCGTCATAGGAGGTGGCCATGGTGTGTGCCCTACTGTACCTTTGGCATCACTGAGCGAGACCTTAGGATTTTCCTTCATAAATTTAGCTAAATCTGTATTGTGTTTTTCAACCAAAGCATTGTAGGATTTGAACTCTCGATCATAGTCGACTTTAGTCTTGCCAGTCGTTGCCTTTTTAAATGGCTTGATATAACGATTGATCAGTTCTGGATCACTTTGCAAAACTTCTTTTGGGACCCAAGATGAAGCCGAAGTTCCACCTTTATAACAGTCGATGATACCAACAATCATTGTCGAATCGAGCTCGTGCAGTCGTTTAGCCATCCAATAACCAATATCAGACATTTCCCAAAGCGTCTTTTCGTCGGCAATTTGCCAGTTTGATTTTTTCAAGTCGTTTGGTAAAACATGTTCTTGATTGCGATATTCAAGTTGAGGAACATTGTAGAAGTACACATTTTGTAAATCTAAATGGTCGATCTGATCTTGATATTCACTGTCATCTCGGAATTTAAATTCAATATTTGACTGCCCCGTCAAGAGCAAAACTGTTCCCGTTCTAACTTCTTTGAGCGTCAAAGTTTCCTCTAAACTCTTGATAGTGATCGTGGTAGTGATTTTTTCTGGTAAAGGAGCAATTTCAGCTACCCAAGCGCCTGTGGCATCGGCTTGAGTTGAAACCAATCGATCAATTAGTTCGATATCCACCCTAGCTTTGGCAACTGCTTGTCCCGCAATCGTGAAAGCTTTGTTGGCGGGAACTACCATTTTATCAGTGTAGATATCATCTACTTTTAAACTAGTCATTGACCTTTTCTGCCTTTAAACTACTGATTTCTTTGTGTAAATTAATAACTTTTTCAGCCACAGTCATCATAATATCAGCTGACATGAAGTGATCTTGTGAGTGGATCAGCATGATTGATTTCTCAACTTTTTCACCATTCATCTCATCAGTCATCCATTTAGTCTGAATATTATGAGCTTCGTGTAAAGTTTTACGAGCTTCTTTCAAAGTTGTTTCAGCTTTTTCAATGTCGCCTTGTTCGGCAGCAGTCATAGCTTCGATGGCCTTTGATTTAGCAGTACCCGCAACTGAGATAAGTTGCATAGCACGTTCTAATTGTTTTTCATCCAAAATTCTTAACTCCTTTATGCTGGTTGAACATTTTTAGCTGAAGCTTCGTGAGCAGATTCCATATCGGCATCCTTAGAAGCAACATCAGGGTTCAACTTGTTGTCCATTCTGACAAATGGGTAGTAAATTGCAGTTGTAATAATTACGATTACAGCTTGAACGATCAAACCATTGATCGAACCTGTGTATAGCAAACCTGAAAGCAAAGTTGGAACTGTCCAAGGAACATTATTGACGATAGGTCCGATGAATCCGATCTTTGTAAAGAATAATCCAATGTAGAATGCTAATGGTTGAGCAACTACCCAAGGAATGAAGTACAAAGGATTCAAGATAATAGGAAGACCGAAAGTTACAGGTTCAGAAATATTAAAGATAGCAGGCATCAAAGCAATCTTTGACACCTTCTTAGCAGCGGCTCTCTTTGAGAACAAGATCAGAGCAAGCACTGGTGAAACTGAACATGAACCGGCAGCAACAGTTGAGAAGTTCATGAATAGTGTTGAGTAAATGTGGTGTGCTTGACCAAGCATGTTTTGAGTATCATTGATATTCCATGTTAGTCCGTAGATAGGTCCCCAAATTGATGTTGGGTGAATACCGAACCATTGAAGCAAACTCCAAGTAGTTTGTGAGACAAAGGCGAATAATCCAGTACCAGAAATAGCTAAAGCTGGTTTTTGTAGAGCTGTCAAAAGTAGTTCTGGCATTGTTTCACCAGTCAAGGTTGTACTGATACCTGTCAAAGCAATGAAGACACCCATGGTGATAACGCCAGGGATCAATGATTCGAATGAACGAGCAACAGCAGGTGGAACTGAATCAGGCATCTTGATAGTGATGTTCTTTTCAAGAATCTTGTTGTAGATCCATACAGCGAAGCCACTGATTAGTAAAGCGGCGAAAACACCTTTAGTACCAAAGAAAGTTGTATCCATGTAATTCAAAACATCGATTGGCTTTTTAGCGCCATCTGGTGTGTATTGGAATTTCCAAGGCATACAGATAAAGAATGCACCGAGAGCATAAAGAACAGATGTCATGTGTTCCTTACTCTTTGGGAAGTACTTACGTGAAAATGTATGTGAGAAAATAACTACTAATAATACCGCAAATGTATTTAATGAACCATTTGAAACTAGTCCAATCAAGTTACCAGTTGTAGTCAAGCCATTGAACAAACCTGAAGTTTGCCAAGCAGCCCAAGAACCACTGATCAAACGACCCAACTGCAAACCTTGTTTACCAAAGATCAGTCCATTAGTTGGATCGACGAAAACGTTTTGGATCATAATCGCAAAACCGGCAATCATTGAAGTGGCAGCAACAATGATGAAGGAATCACGCAAAGTAAGTAATAACTTATTGGCAGCAATTTTTCCGGCTATTCTAGTGAAATTAGCTTGAAAATTTTGCATTCCTTTTCCCTCTTGTTTACTCATCTTAATCGATTCCTTCCTCTTTTAGTGCATCGACAAGTACTTGACCATCCATGCTTCCGAATTGTTGCATAGTCAAAAGTATAACTTTGGTATTTGGATAAGCTGCTTTAGTTTGATCAAAAGCCCAACCAATTTGTGGAGCTAACAGAATAACATCGACACTGTCACCGACTTCATCAACCATTCCGAAGTCATAGGCATCAACTTTGACGTCCTTACCTTCAGCGTCATAAACCTTTTGCATCTTGGATCCAACTAAACTAGTTGAAAATCCTCCACTACAGAAAATAGCGATCTTTAATTGTTTCATAATGAACCCCCCTTCATTTGTTAACGCTTTCAGTATAAAAGTATATACTTTTAAAGTCAATACCTTTTATTAATTTGTTATAACCAATTTAAAACTTGAATTTTAGGGCAAAAAAATACCTATCAACGATATCGTTGATAGGTTAGTCATTTAGACCGATTCATGCAGTGAAAATTGTGACGAACGAATATATGTATAAGCATATTCAAAAATTTGACCATTATCCAAAAATGAGCGTTGCTCAATCGTCAATAACGGTTCCGGTTGCTTCAATGACAATATTTTCGTTGTTTCCTCATTCGAGATCTCACAGGAGATTGTTCTGATGCATTATCGACCGTTAAGTCCAAGTCCTTATCGATAAAATCGTAAATCGATCCCATCAAAGAGTTCATCTGCATACCTTGAATTATCTTCACCGGCATAAAAATATTTTGCAGAGCTACTGTCTTATCGCCGTTCATAATCAGGCGTTCGATCTCATAAGTAAGGTCAAATTGATTGATATTCATTTGATCCATAACTTCTTGATCAGGTTTACTAACACCAAAATTCAATAATTTGACTTGGTATTTATTGAAATCAAAAATTTCTAAGGAATTGTTATTCTCAACATTTTCTCCAGGCTGATTATCTTTTACAAAAGTTCCGGACCCTTGGATCCGATAGATCAAACCCTCATTGACTAAAATATCCAATGCCTTACGAACGGTGATACGACTGACATTCAAAGCTTTAGCAATCGCTGTTTCCTGTGGTAACTGTTCATTTATGTTATATTCTTTTTCTAAAATCTGTTGTCTCAGATGATTTGCCACAACCACATACTTTGGCGCCTCTTTCATATATAGCCTCCAGAAAATCACTCTATCAAAAAATATTTGTTATAACAAATATTTACTTGCATCGTCTTATTATAACGCATGACAATTTTATTTCCTAGAATGTAAAACTTATTAGTATATACCAAATTTATTTCTCAACAAGTAGTTGTAAGTCATCATCAATACCGCTCCGATCACGATTCCAATGGCATTTGAAATCACATCGTTGATATCGCTAGTTCTATTTATCAAAACCAAATGCGATAAGAAATATTGTGTCGTCTCAATTCCACCACCGATCGTAAATCCCAAAAAGGCTATCGAACTAAGTGACATGTGGGAAAAAGTTTTTTTGATCAAAAAGCCTAACGGTACGGTCAAGATAATATTTTCCGCAAAACCAACATCCAAAATATCTAACTGATGTAAATTAACACTACCGATTCCTAACGGCATCACGTAAGTCGATGAACCGTCAAAAGAAATTGGTGAAAAAAGAATCATGCCTAAAAAGGTCAGATAAGCTACAGCGGTCAAATCAAAACGTCGTTTTTCAAAATTAGTGACTGTCTCGACGATATACAAACCACTGATAGTTGCTACAAATAAGATCAACGCTAAAGGTATCCAACGCATAACAATCACTCCTTATTTTTAATTTAATTAAGTTGATATTTAAAACCATACGCTAGTTTTATTTAAGCAACCTTAAAAAAGGCCCAATTTCTAATAATTAGAAATTGAGTCTTTTATTTATCCCACCATTAATGTATTGATATCAGTGTGTTCTGAAACGTACTTTGCGACCGAATCAGAAAACATTTTTGCAATTCCATGCATCATCGGTTTACCCATAACGATCAAATCGACATGTCTACTCCGCGAATAAGTCAGGATCTCCACAGCTGGATCACCATACAACAGACATGTATGATAGTCCAAATGTTTATTTTTTAAAATTTTCTTGGCCAACATCAAGTTCATCTCAGAATCATTTTGCAAATCATCCGCTAAATCGGGATTGAATGAGACCCCAAAATTCACTGGCAAATTAACCGTATTGACTACTGACATCAAGATAAGTTCACCGTGATCCTTTTGAGTCAATTCAATCGCTGTATTCAAAGCATCGTAAGATGTCGGTCCACCATTTAAAGCTACCAAAATCTTTCTCAGCATTATATTACCTTCTTGTTGGAACTACTTTAAATTATAATCATTTCCTGGAAGGCAAATACATTTGATATGTAGCCATTCAGTACATTAGAGTGCCGTCAGTAAATAATACAAACCACTGACGCCGATAAAAACATAAATAAATAATGTCATAAATTTAATATTCAAATGTTGGACCAAGCGATTGGCCAGTATCGTTCCAATAATTGCCCCAATAATACCTACTAACACGAATTTAATACTGCTTAAATCAAGGATGCCACTGGAAAAACGCAAGGTCGTCATGATAAAAGTATCGACTAAGAAAAACGTTTGAATACTGGCTAAATAATTTTCCTTAGAATCAGAAATGGTCAAGAAATACAGTGCCATCAAAGGCCCACCGATTCCAAACATTCCGTTGAAGAAGCCTGAGATCAAAGAAAAAATTATCATCACATAAATGGGAATATTTTTGACAGTGATCGAGCGAATATTCATCAATGAATAATATAGCGACAAGACGACTAACAAAATCCCCAACAGCAATTTAAGATGGTTCGAAGCTAGTGATTGACTCAAGAAGAGTGAACAAATTGCCGTCACGATATATATTCCAAAAGGTATTGCCAATTTTTGCCACTTCAAATACTTCCGATACCGCCAAACGACCATCGCATTAGCAATCAACATCGTTAAAGTTGATACTCCAGCACTTTGATTGATTGGTAAAAGATACGGCAAGAAGATCATCATGACGATTCCCGAACCAAATCCAGTCACGCCTTGGACAAAACCAGCCATCGTTGCAGCTAAGATCATTATAAGAATCCAACTCAAGCTATTTCCCTCACTTTATATAATTATTGTCATATCTAATATTATACCTGTCATAAGTTCAATATTTATCCTTCCAAGCAAAAAATCGACAACCCCAAATATGAGTTATCGATTTTTCTATTTATACTTTATTCAGCATCTAATTCAGCAATTTGTTTTTCAACTTGTTCATTGCTACGGAATTCATCATAGGTCGTGTCAGCTCGATCAACTACCCCATTGGCTGTCAAGTAAATCAAACGGTTGGCAATAGTTTGAATGAACTGGTGATCATGCGAGGCAAAGAGAATTGAACTCTTATAATCGATCAAACTATCATTCAAGGCTGTAATAGATTCCAGATCCAAATGGTTCGTAGGGTCATCTAGCAATAAGACGTTGGCTTTTAATAGCATCATCTTTGAAAGCATGACCCGAACTTTTTCACCACCAGAAAGCACGTTGACTGATTTAGTAACATCGTCACCTGAGAACAACATTCTTCCTAAGAATCCACGAAGGAAGGTATCATCATCTTCGCCCTTTTCAGCAAATTGACGCAACCAATCGATAATTGGTGTCTCTTCGTCAAACATGGCAGTGAAATCCTTTGGCAAGTATGCTTGGCTAGTCGTTACACCCCAAGTGATCGAACCAGAATCTGGCGTCAAATCACCGGCAAGAACTCTGAATAAGGCGGTTGTTACCATGTCGTTTTTAGCTAAGAAAGCAACTTTATCATCCTTGTTCAAGATGAAACTGATGTTATCAAGTACCTTTTTGCCGTCGATCGAAACAGTCAAATTGTCGACTTTCAGTAAATCATTTCCAATCTCACGGTTAGGAACGAATTTAATAAATGGATAACGTCTTGAACTTGGTTGAATATCATCCAAAGTGATCTTGTCCAACATCTTTTTACGTGACGTAGCCTGCTTGGACTTGGAAGCATTGGCTGAGAAACGAGCCACGAAATCTTGTAATTCTTTGATTTTTTCTTCTTTTTTAGCGTTTTGATCTTGAATTAACTTTTGAGCTAATTGGGAAGATTCTTGCCAGAAATCGTAGTTACCAACGTAAAGCTGAATCTTACCGTAATCAAGATCAGCCATGTGAGTACATACTTTGTTCAAGAAGTAACGGTCATGGGATACGACAATGACGGTATTTTCAAAGTTGATCAAGAATTCTTCCAACCAATCGATCGAATCAACATCCAGACCATTAGTTGGCTCATCCAATAGCAAGACATCTGGTTGACCGAACAAAGCCTGAGCTAGTAAAACTTTGATCTTTTGACCGGCTGTCAAAGTAGCCATTTTTTCTTGATGGAATTTTTCAGGAATATTCAAACCTTGCAACATTTGGGAAGCTTCACTTTCAGCTTCCCAGCCACCCATTTCACCAAACTTAGCTTCTAAATCGGCAGCTTTGAGACCGTCTTCTTCATTGAAGTCGGGTTTCATGTAAATAGCATCTTTTTCTTGCATGATCTTGTAAAGATCCGCGTGTCCCATCAAAACGGTTTCCATCACTGTGTAATCATCGTAGTCAAAGTGATTTTGTTTTAGGGTTGCTAAACGTTCATTGGGTCCTAATTTAACAGAACCAGTTGATGGCTTGATCTCGCCAGATAAAACTTTCAAAAAGGTTGATTTACCGGCACCATTTGCCCCGATCAAACCATAACAGTTACCTGGTGCAAACTTGATGTTTACATCTTCAAACAATTTGCGGTCGGCATAGTGCAAACTTACATCACTAACAGTAATCAAATATATAATCCTCATTTCTTCGTTGTAGTCTAGCAAGCATTATACGGACTATTTCCATGGGGTGCAAATATTATTTCAATTTTGGCGAATTATCTAGGTTATTTGTATTCTGAAGATTTTTCGGCAGCTGTTTAGGATCTAAAATATAACGATTGATCAAATCGATTATCTGATCATTTTGTGGAAGATCTGAATGTTGCGCATCCGAACCCGAAACAGAGATCGTCGTAAAGTGCTTAACTCGGCCTTGATAGATGTATTTTCCAGCCATAACGCTGCCTAAAGGTACCAACCCATCGGAGTTATAAGTTTCTGTTCCGGCAACTGAATAGACACTCAAACTGCTAGGAATTTTGTCGCGATTCTTAATAAAATCCGATAGCATCTGGGTCTTGTGACGGACTGATTTCTCATTGAAATTATATGGCGAGCCGATCGTCATCAACTGTTTGAGTTTGATCTGACTTGAATAACTAGCATAGTATTTTTCCAAAAAAGTCGTATATATAAGCCCACCATTGGAGTGACCGATTACTTTAAAGTTGTTGAAGGCATACTGTTTCGTTAAACTCTTGAACGCTAAATTGAACCAACGAGCTTGTTTTTTTATATTATCGTAGCCATCGTGATTATTTTGGAAACCGACAACAATGATCGGTTCATTATCCCCTTGACGCAAACGGCCGGAGAAATGTAATTTGTCATCAGTCGTCACTCTTACTTTGATCAGACTGTGGGGATTACGATTATTCTTGTTTAACTTTTTCACCAAAGTATCGAATCGGTCAACCGAAGCAGAACTGCCGGGAATCATGATCACTGGAGACAAACGAGAATTGTGCAATTTAGTCAGATCAGTGACGCTGGCCCGTGACCAATTCAGTGAAATACTGACCATCGTCACGGACAAAATCACACTTATAATTATCCAAAACCATACTTTAATCTTCTTCATTGATCTGACCCGCTCTCGTAGAAATTTGATCAGACAATCTGACAAAAGGCATATAGATCAAAACATCTAGGATTATCAAAAATATTCCTAATACCAAGGTCAGCCAATTCCCATTAGTCCCAATGAAACCGATCAAAGGCCCTGGCGTTCCCACTGGCACTGGATAAACGGCCGCCGGTATCAAGCGCAAAGTGATAAAGAGGGCCGCAATTATCATATTAATTAACGGTGCAACTACAAAGGGAATTAAATAAATGGGATTGAACAAGACTGGAATCCCTAGCATCATAGGATAGTCGTTGTTGAAAATAGCTGGAAAAATAGCCCATTTAGAAACATTTCGATTACGTGGTTTTTTAGAAAAAATCAAGATGGCAATAATCAATGCCAAAGTAACCCCCGTCCCACCAAAGTTGGCAAAACTGTGAAACAGTGTCGTATCGGTGAAATTATACGGAACTTTCCAAGGCGAACCGGCTTTTAAAGCCGCACTCAAATTAGCCATCGATGGCGTATCGGTAAAAGTTGGACTATTGGTAAATGGACCACCAACTGCCATCCAGCTCAACAGATCGGTTAAAGTCCCCATTCCCAAAACATAGAATAGAGCATTGATCTGCGTATGCTGCATGACGAAGCTAGCCACGTAGGTTGGAATCTCTAATTTGATCATGACGATTCCTAAGAAGTTCAATAATGACGATAAAATAATAATTATAATAACTGGCAAAATTACTTGGTTTCGTCTGTCCAATTGTGAATTGCCAAAAATAACTAAGATCCGACTACACAAATACCCAACCACCAAGGCGATCAACATACCTTCTGACATCAAAAAGCGACTGAAGTCAGGCATTCCTGCACTATTTGGTTGAAACGAGATAATCAAAAAAGCCATCAAGCCGACTGCACCGGCTCTAGCCGCATCCTTTTTGTATTCTTTCGCCGTAAAATAAGCCGCTCCGTATGCCGCATAGAGTGCAATCATATCGATCGTACAGTGAAAGATGACTCCCATGATCCAATTGAGTTCATTATTAAATGGCAACCAATAAGGAATACCAAACATTCGTGCCATGTAGCCATTTTTTGTCAAAAACGTAAATTTCAAAACTTCAGCAAAACTACCGATCAACATGATTGGAAAAAGAATCGTTAATGTATTCCGAACGATCTTAGTCATCCGTGATCGACGTAACTTGACTGTATAATTTAAAATTCGATCCATTGCTTTTCATCCCCTCGATGAAAGAGGTGTTCGTCCTCATTACTAACCCATATTATTGGACAAACCGTCTATTTTTGCCATAAAAAAGACATAATTATTTAAAAAAATCAGCCAAATAAAAAAGCCATCCAATTTTTTCAGATGACCTTACTCCACTCTCTATCTATTTTAATAATTTTTTTGGTAATACTTTTTTCGTTGGTAATTATTATGCCGATAATTGTTGATCACTTGCGTAAAACCGTCATCTCCAGGAACTTGCATCTCAGTATCAACTCTTGAGCGACCGGTTGAATAGTCATATTGGATCTTAGACTGCACATTCCAAAGGTAACGGTTGAATTTTAAAGTTCCATCCGTTGATATAGCTTGAACCCAGACGCCACGAGCCATTAATTCCTGACCACGAAAAATTGGCGTCACTTGATAAATAACCTTTTTATTTTGAGCCAATGACTTTCGAACCAGTTGTTCCACTTCAGTCATAGTCTTCTGATTGGAAAACGATGTCTGCGTAAAAAGATTATAAGGGTTATCGGTACTACCCAAATGTCCAGGGTTGCTCTTGCCCTGATCATTCAAATTAAACGTCATCGTATAGGCAATCAAATGACCACGGTTTTGGGGTATGACTCTCTTGCCAGCGATTGATCTAGGTTCATTGTGCCAGCCAGTTGGTCGCCAAACTTGTTCAGTTCTAGTATTAGAATGTCCCAAATTTTCCTTAGTCAAGTAAGCCGTGGCCGTTTTAGTCCGATTCAAACTATCGAGCTTGCCATATTTGATCTGAGCTTTGGTAAAGTCAGTCGCTTTGATAGTCGTGGGCCGATCATGGTTCAGGACTTTGATGGGATCATCCCCCGAATGATAACTCCACTGTTTCATCTGGTTGACTTGCTCAGCTGTAGTCAGTTTACTATCGGTTGTAGCATTTTTTTGCGAATCATTCGTTTGCATACTACAAGCACTCAAAAAAAGCGACAACAATAATAGGAAGAAAATTTTCTTTTTCAATTATTTATCCTCATCAATTGATTTACAATACTTATTAATATACCGTAAATTTTCAGAAAAGATAAGACGATTCGTCACAAAAGAAAGGAACTCAATTCTGCTTTTCGTCTCCAGGTAAAGGCAACAAGGCCGGTTTGCCATAAAAATATCCTTGTCGCAAATTGATCTGTAAACTATCGCTCATACTTGCATCTTCTTGATCTTCGATACCTTCCAAGATCAAACGCAGACCATACTTTTCACTGATATCTTGCCAATGACGTAACTTCTCTCGGATGTTAGGGTCCTTGATTCCGGTGCGAAAATTCTGCAGAGCAAATTTCATCTCGGAAGCTAATGGCAAAAGATCTCGAACGCTTTCTAAGCCATTGTCGCCAGTCCCGACATCATCCAGGGATATCTGCATTCCGTGCTCCATAAAATTGCGTAGCTGTGGGATCAAAGCATAATTAGAATACTTATGTGGACCCTTTTCTTCAGTCAACTCTACGACTAGCTTAGTTGGGTACAGCTGCATTTGACTTTTAATGATAGCCTCTGCCATTTGAGTGTCCATTAATTGTTCCCGGCTGATATTTACAGAACAATAACCGACTTTTGATCCTAAAATTTTTGTCGTAGCTATCAATAATTTAGCTATCTCATGCGTGTCGAGTTCAGTAAACGACTCTGGCAATCGCCAACCTTCAGCGGTTAATTGCTTGATCAATAATTCATAACCATAAATCGTTTGAGTGTCGACATCGATTTGAGGTTGAACAAAAAATCTGTATACCGGTTTCAAGAATTATTCCCCCTATAAATAAAAATTAACATGCCAATTTACTACTATTTTTATAAATATCGTATATAATTTTAGTATACTCTTAATTAAAAGGACCGCACGCTTACGAAAAATATCGACTCAGATTCAGTTAGAAAAGTAGTGATTAATCAATGAAAGTAGCCATAATTGGATGTACTCACGCGGGTATTTCCGCAATGAAACAATGTTTAAAATATTATCCTGATGCTGATATAACTGTCTATGAACGCAGTAGTGAAATTTCATATCTGTCCTGTGCGACTTACCTTCACATTGGCGGCACTGTTGATGACTTAGATAAAGTCCTCTATGCCGACCCACAAGAATTCCGTGATCAAAACGTTACGATGCGCATGCAATACGATGTCATCAAAATCGATGCGAAAGAACACACTATTTTAAGTCAAGACCTTAAAACTAAAAAATTCGTCAATGATGATTATGATAAATTGATCATGGCGACCGGTTCACGTACCTCGATCCCTGTTATTGCAGGAATTGAGAATCCTAAAGTTATGCTTTGCAAAACCTTCTCACAGGCCCATAAATTATACGAAGCTGGTCAATCACATCATAAAATTGCCATCCTCGGTGGTGGATATGCTGGCGTCGAATTGGCTGAAGGCTTTGTTAAATCTGGCCACGAAGTAATTCTTTTCCAAAGAAACAAACAATTATTGAATGAATATACCGACCCAGTCATTGCCGACAAAATTCATCAATTATTAGTCGAACATCATATCGTAGTATCGGCTGGTACGAATGTCTTGAGTTTTAGTGACACTGCGGATCAAAGAATATTAGTAACAACTGATAGAAAGAACTACGAAGTTGATATGGTCGCAATTTGTCCTGGTGTTTTACCTCAATCCGATCTCTTAAAAGGTCAAGTAAAGCTAGCTAAGAACGGCGCTATCATTACGAACGAATATATGGAAACATCCGATCCCGATATTTTTGCTGCCGGCGATGTTGCAGAAAACAACTATAATTTAACGGTCGATCCTATCTACGTTCCTTTAGCCTCCCACGCTATCCGTCAAGGCACTTTAGCGGGCATGAACTTGTTTGGTCATCGAGTAAAATCTTTAGGTACCCAAGCTACTACCGGCATGCTTTTGTTTGGTCAAACAGTTGCCTGCACTGGTTTAACGTTAAAAGCGGCCTCAAAAACTGCTTTCGATGCTCAAAGTGTCTTCTTTGAAGCAGACTATCGTCCTGACTTTATGCCAGAGACTGATCACATTGCGATTGAATTAGTTTACGACCGCAAAACTAGACGCGTTTTAGGAGCTCAATTAATGAGTCCGCACGAAGTAGCTCAATCAGCCAATACCATTTCTGTAATTATCCAAAATAAAAATACTATTGATGATTTGGCTTACATTGACATGCTTTTCTCGCCCAACTTTAATGAGCCCTTTAATTATCTCAACTTAGCTGCTCAAAAAGCCATCGATCAAGAATATACACATCAGTTAAAACTCGAAAAAACAGATTCATAAGCCAAAGATTGACTTTTTCCGGAGTTTGATTGGGCACTGCCGCCTTCCATGAAATCTCGGTGAATGACTGGAAGTCGGATATTTTATTTAAAATAATTCTAAAATAGGCCATCCAAAAAATTGAATGGCCTATTAGCGTAGTGCGCCCGGCATGGGCGCTAACTTGGTGGCGAAAGTCCACTGTGAGCCGTAGTAGTCGGAATCACTAGCTAATGGCAAGGGTGTCCACCGCGAGGTGGAATCTGAAGGAAGCCCAAAGCAAATTACTGAACTGATGAACAAAAATCGGCTATAAGGCTGGAAACACTGGATAAGTTTGCTACCCATGACAAAGTCCAATACTACTCAAAAGTATTTCCAGTAAAGCCGGCAGTTACATGGTATGAAAGTTAGCGTTCTTATCAGGAACAATATAGGCATCCAATAAATACTGTAATACCAACGTTTAAAGCCTTTTATTTAGTGAAATAACACCCTTTGACTATATTTTGACTATATACCCTCTAAAAATTAACATAATCAGCATACTTTTGAGCGGTTTCTTTTTTTTGCTTTGAAGTAACTTCAGTGTAAATATCCATAGTCGTTTTATAACTTGAGTGTCCTAATTGCGCTTGTACCTCTTTTAGTGAAGCGCCAGACTCAATAGCAAGGGTAGCAAACGTACGTCTAAATGCATGAACAGTTACATTCTTTAAATCAAAACGAGAAATAACACGTTGTAACCATATTCTAGGTTTAGTAGGAAAAAGCATGGTATTTCTATTATTGGAAAATACAAGTTGATCTTTATTAATTGTATTAAAACCTAACATTAGTAGCTCATTACGTTGCGTTTTACGCCACTCTTTCAGCATTGACATAGTTTTATCATCAACATTGACTACTCTTACACTAGCGTCTGTCTTAGGTGTATTAACTAATAAGCGACCATGAACGCCTTGCGATTCCGTTTTAGTAATACTTATCTGATTATTATTAAAGTCTATATCAGTCCAAAGCAACGCCAAACTTTCGCCTTTGCGCATCCCTGTAAATGCTAATAGTCTAAAATACATGTATGCTTGCGGATTATCCAAGTCATTCAAACATTCAAAAAAATGTTTCAATTCTTTTAAATCATAATAGTTATCTTTCATAGTTTTAAATTGGCTTGTGTTAACTGGTAAAATAACCCTACTTGCGGGATTGTCATTGATAATCTGCATCTTATAAGCCCAAGTAAGCACTCTATTAATATAGTTGTAAAATCTTTTATACATAGTTAAACCATCCTTAAACCACTTATTAACAGCCGTTTGAATATGAATAGTTTTAAGTTTATTCATAGGGATGCTACCTATTTCTGGTAAAATATGAAGTGTAAAGTTTTCATCGGTTTTCGTATAAGTAGATTCTTTGACCGTTGATTTATATTGATCGTACCATTGTTCATAAATAGCCTTAAATGGTTTATTATCCAATTTCTGAAAGCCATGCTTGTCAGTGTCTAATAGTAGTTTAGACATTGCTAGGCGGGCTTCTTTTTGTGTCTGGAAACCTCTACGAGTGGTTGTTTTTACTTTGCCTGTTAGTTCATCCATTCCTAAATAAACACTAAACATATAGGCGGTCGTACCGTCTTTTTTTTCATACATTTTAATTTCTGTCATTGTCCTACTCCTAAACGCTAGCGGGGCGTGTTAGTTTCGTGGGTGGTTAGTTAATGTAGATGATACTTTTCTTTTAGATCATCCAATTGCATTCTTGTATTTTGAAGTATTTTAAATATTTCATGATAAACATCAGGGTTCATATCATCATAAAAAATATCATCAAGATTGGCAAAACTAAGAAGTCCGTATTTATCTGCATATTTTTTCTTTTTTTCATCATCAATATAAAAGTTATCAACCATTGATCCCAAATTTAATATTGCATATTCAATTTGATTAATTGCTCCAGCATCCGTTTGACCGTCTCCTGACAAGTTTGCAACAGCTTGTCCTATAATATCTTGGATGTCATCCTCTTTTTTGACACGTCCAGCCTGATACATTCTGTCATATTCTTGTTTTATTCTTTCTTCAGAAATACCAGTCGCCTTTGACCACAATTCCCAACCGTATTCATCATTGATTAATTCATCACGGGTTATACCTCCCAACTTTGCTATCGCTACTTGCCTTGCCTTATTAGGTTTATTTCTTCCATGTTCCCAATTATTAACAGTCCCTTTTGAAATAGTATTACTTCCCGTAAGAGAACCAACCTTTTCAGCAAATTGTTCTTGTGACAAACCCAAATTTAATCTTATGGAGCTAATTTTTTGTCCTAAATAATAATTACTTATAGTCATCCATTTCACTCCCCTATCGTTATTAATATATCTGTTAAGTTGTTAAAAGTAAAGAAAAGTTTGCAAATAAAAATATTTTCTGCTAGTATTGAAAAGTAAAGAAAAGAGGCGATATCATGCATTGGACATTACTTAAATACAGAAAAGAACTAGGTCTTACACAGAGTGAGCTTGCAAAAAAGATAGGTATTTCTACTAATAGTTATGGCAAAAAAGAAAATGGGTTAGTTCCATTTAAAGAAAATGAAATGGCTATTATTTTGGAACTATTTAAAAGCGATAGCATTATTACCACTTTAAATGACTTATTTTTGTGATTTTTAGTAAAGAAAAGTAAAGAAGAATGTGCCATATAAAATGGAAAAATTTTTACTTTTCTAAATAGTGCTATAGTCAAAAAAAATAAGGAGAACAAATAGAAATGGAGATTACATTATCACACGATCAACAAGCATCCCTAGGGGATGACATTTATAAGTTGGTTACTGATTCTATTAGCAAGGCTCGTAAGGATGCCAGTATTAATAGTAAAGACTTTTTTCGTAAGAAAGAGGCTTGTATGTATTTAGGTGTATCGAATAATACGCTTGATAAGTTTCTCGATATTGGCATGCCCTACCACGTTGTTAGAGGTATCACGCTTTACAGTAAAGATGAAATTAAACAATTTGTATTAGAACAATAATTTAAGTCTAGCGGGGCGTTAACTAATACAAATAAGATAATTGGAGAAATCAACATATGACACCATACAACAGTGAATTAGATGACAAATTAGACAACGAGCTACTAGGACTATATGACGAAATGCATATTTATTTTGATGCTATCGAAAATGATAGCGTGGTTATTGAGAATAGCATTTCATATGATGCTACTGAATTGGCTACCAAACTAGCTAAAGATTCTTTGCGAGTAGCTGAAATCTTACATATTTACGATACAGAAATAGCGAAATAATTATGAAATCGAGTGTAAATAAAAAAAAGACCTATCCTCTCTCGCCAAAGTAAGGATAAGTCCACAATATTCATAACAATATTTACACTCAATTATAAACGAAAATTGGAGGATATTAAACATGACTAAAGTAGTTGATCCTTACGACATTGAATATATTGCCTATCACATGGATAACGATAAAAATTTACTAGAACTATTAGCAGAAAATATAGACAGTCTATCCAATAAGAACCTTAGTGGTAAATATACCGATAGCGAGATAGTAAACGAGTTAGAACATGTTACACCTCACTTACAGGCGTTGTGTGATGTGTTATTGAGTGGTACTAATGCCAATCACGATAAATTAATAGAACTAGTTAACGGTGCAATACATGAGGACAAATAAATTTGTTTGTGTACGCAACAATAATAAGGAAGTGAGAAATTGACCACTTATGAAATGGCTTTAGAACTAGCCAAAAGAAATATATATTACTATCCTACCGCACCTGGTAGTAAGTCGGGTATGAAAGATACTCATGGTTTCAACGATGCCGTAAATGATGATTCTATGGCGCAGGAATGGTTTCAAGAAACTAATAACAATATCGGTATTAATTTAAAGAAGTCGGGCTTAATGGTGGTAGACGTTGATATGCATGGCAATGGCAACGGCAGACACAACCTACTGAAAGTATTTCAAACATATGGACGGTTACCAGATGATACGTTAATAGAACGAACACCGCACAATGGAATACATTACTTCTTTAAAGTACCAGGTGGTACAGACGTTAAGAGTAAGACAAGTGCATTCTTTGACCAGTCTGGCATTGATCTAATGTGCAATAACATTCTTATTGCTCCTAGTACCATTGATGGATCTAGTTACGCTCACGTGTCTGGTTCTTATGACGATATAAAACAAGCCCCCACCTGGTTACTTTCTTTTGTGCAAAACAAATCAGCTAATAATCCTAGTTTGAATGTGCCACGCCTTAAGAAATATACGGGTGCATTGCTAGATAAAATAGTTAAAGGGACAACTTATGACGATCATAATCGAAATAATTTCATCACCAGTATAGCGGGTTCAATGCTTGCTGTGGGAACTGATG
The DNA here is from genome assembly GCF_001434275.1 of Companilactobacillus mindensis DSM 14500. Classification (GTDB taxonomy): domain Bacteria; phylum Bacillota; class Bacilli; order Lactobacillales; family Lactobacillaceae; genus Companilactobacillus; species Companilactobacillus mindensis. The sequence continues at coordinate 22,291 of NZ_AZEZ01000078.1, forward strand.
CCAGCAACGTTTATAAATTATTGTCAGTTATTAATCAAAATTTTATATCTCCACCTTTACCACAGAAAGAGCTGGACACTATTTACAGTTCGGTTGTTTCAAGGGAACTACGTAGATTGAAGGTGAAGTGATGGAAGAAAGACTTCAAGATAAGATTAAGGAATTATCGCAGGTACAGGAAGCAAACCAGACACAAGATGACAAGGTACACCCTTTATGGTTCTACAAAGATGACAACGGAAAAAAAGTAGTTGGTGTCTTAGGACTATCAAAAGAAATTCTTTCGGAGAATTATATGGTTACTTTTGATTCGTTTAAAAGCGGATATAGATATGACGAGAAATTAGGTCACTGGCGTATTGGATATAAAGAATACTTAGGCAAAGTGATTTCTGATAAATTACAAAGCGTTGGTTTTTGGAAACCTAACAGTTTTAATTCCACACAATTATTTATTAGTAATCAGATATATTCAGATACTTCAATTAATTTCTTTGACCATAGCGATCCAAACCTTGTCGTATTTAAAAATGGTACATATAACTTTAAAGAGGATATTTTAAAGCCTAACGATCCAAACGACTATATACTAACTGGTCACGATTATAACTTAGATATGAAATCAGATACCCCTATTACTGATGCTTGGTTTAGAGAAACGTTTCAAGATGCTGACAAGTTCATGATGGAGTATATAGGTTATATGTTTTATAGATCGTATAAGCCATTTCAAAAATTTGTCATATTGCGTGGGTCTGGTGGCGATGGTAAATCTACTTTCTTAAATTATGTTAGAAAAATGATTGGTGGAGGTAATACGTCCAGTGTTGATTTAAAAGGACTATCAGGAGACAACGCAAAATTTAATACCTCTCATCTTTATGGAAAGGAATTAAATTACTTTGCAGATATTGGAAAAAACTATTTAGAAGATAGTTCAACCATTAAGGCTTTGACTGGTGATGACTACATAACTGGAGAATTTAAAGGAAAAGATCCATTTGATTTTATGAACTATGCCAAACTCCTATTTAGTGCTAATGAATTACCAACCTTTTCAGATTTTACTAAAGGCTTTATCAGACGTATTGGCCTAGTTAATTTTTACTTTATACCAGATTTTACAAACAGATACGATATGAAACAAATTGAAGATGAAATACCAGCCTTTACTTATAAATGTATGCTTGCATTCGAGAAAGCACACAAAAGTAAAAAGTTATCAGAAACACCAGAAATGATAAACCAGACCAATAAATGGCTTGAAATGAATAATCATATAGCAACTTTTGTTTCTGATATGTGCATCATTAATCTGGATAATGAGCAAGGCGAATCATCATCATGTGTTTACAAAGAATATAAAGACTATTGTTCAAATCAAGGATATAACCCACGTGGCCAATCAGCATTGACGGAATACTTAGAAACTAAAGGTATTGTCCATAAAAAGAAACAAATTAAAAGCGACCGAGTTTGGCGCTATATTCATTTAGCCATGAATGATAAAAAAGGTGTCAACTTTTAAAAGTGTCCAGTGATATGTCTATAAAGTGTCCAATGGTTTTTTAGATGATTGGACATGCAAAACGTTGTTATATCAATCTTTATAAGAAAAGTGTCCATACTGTCCATATGTTTATAAGTCATAAAGTCAAATAAATAAAAAATAAAAGTATATATATAAAGGGTAATTGAATATCATTGGACACACTGGACACTTTACTAAAAAAGTGCGGTATATCAATGTTTTACAGCGCACAGCATTGAATGAATAAATGGACACTTACTGGATAATGGTTGGACACATTAATTATTAAGAAAGGAAATCAAACAATGATAGAAATTAATGGAGATGTAAATAATGACAAAACAAACTAAAAGAATGTATCAAGTGAAGTATGTAACCGCTAGAGATGTAGGTGGTGGTTATAATAGTGATCCGTTTGAACGTGCTAAGAATACGCAAGACTATATAAATGGTGTATGTAGCGTATTAGCTGATAATGATTGCAATGTATTAGATATAGTGAACGCTCACAGTTTCCCTATCATCATTAAGTACACGCAACCTATTGAATAGAACTACTAAGGGATGTCATGAGTGGCATCCCTTTATTATTCACACGAATATAACAATGAGGTGTATCAATGACACGAGATTACAACGAAATAATAGACTGGATGCAGTTAATTAATAAAGCTAATACACAACTGTTACACTATCGAGATATGACTATTAAAGCTAATGAACTAGCAACAATCCAAGGGATGCATATTGATCTAGCTCATGTATCGAATAGCAGTAATAATAATGGAACAGAAAACAAACTAATTAGATATTTAGAAATCAAAGAACAAATAAATAAGATTGATAAAGCGGTTAAGCCATTGAATGAACGACAAAAGCAAATACTTACATTGACTTACTTTAATGAATATCGTGCATCCGAGTATATTATTATGGATGTCATGAACCTTTCAGATCGTGGCGATTATATTGACCTGTGGGACGATGCTCTTATAGACTTTGCCAATAATTACTATGATAAAGATACTATTGATAGTTGTTATCACGAACGTGCTAAGTTTGACTTACATACTGAATCATATGAAGACTTGATGAAACGATTGAAAGAAGAAAGTAAATAGTTATTACTCACAGATGTATTAGCATCAAAGTAAAATAGATACGATCTAATAGAGTGTATGCTTAATTGTATGCTCTCTATTTCTTTATAGCCCCCCGCCTAGTGTCTGCTGGGCGACAGCTCGCATAGTGGGCATGAGCTTTAAAAAAATTCCGTAAATTAAATATTTAGCGTCTTTTAACGTATAAGTAACATTACATAGACATTATTAGAATGTATTAATCATTGATACTAAGGCAGCTAAGATTTGTGTTCATTAGTCGATAAGAACTATAGAACCTTATTAAGTTGCTCTAAATTAGTCTATTTTTGCATAATTTAAAGTAAGTTTTGTTAGTTTTATATAATCAATTGAATTAGTAATTCTAATTATATTTAGGACGTTGACACACGCCGTGTATGACTTAGTTCACTTATCATACCAACGATTACACACTATACCCCTTGTATATTAACGGGGCTTAGATTATAAATAATCTCTTGAACGTACAACCTATTTTTTATACGCTAAATTCTATTAATTATGAAATTAAGGGCAGATTTGTCGGGTATTAAAAAAATAATTAATCATGACAACAAATAAACGCCATATATTACCTATCACTAATAGGTTTCCTTGAATAATTAATTTATTCAGGAAAATAGTGATTTTTTATTGAATATTTTGGTAATATGAAAACGTATTATCAGTTAAGTGGAGGGGAAAACAATGAACGATCGAAATAAAAAATACAATATTGGATTGGACATCGGTACAGGTTCCGTCGGATGGGCCGTTACTGATAATAATTACAATTTATTACACGCAAAAAAGAAGAACCTTTGGGGAATACGGCTCTTCGATGGTGCAGAGACAGCTGCTAGTCGTCGAACTTTTCGATCTACTAGACGTCGTTATCGCAGAAGACGTAATCGGATCAATTGGTTGAATGAAATCTTTGCAGATGAATTGGCTAAAAAAGATCAATCATTTTTAGTTCGGATGAATTCCTCATGGGTCTCCAAAAAGGATAAGATAAGACAACGTGATCAATATAATTTATTTATGGATTCCGATTATACAGATGTGGAATATCATCGTGAATTTCCAACTATTTTTCATCTAAGAAAACGATTAATTGAAGATAAATCTCAAGCCGACATCAGATTGGTTTATTTGGCCTTACATAATATCATCAAATATCGTGGTAATTTCACTTACGAGCATCAAAATTTCGACGTTTCACACATGGATTCCGGTCTAGCTTTACTACTAAATCAATTGAATCAGCAATTACAAGCATTTGAAGTCGCATTTCCTGACGAAACCAACTTCGAATCAATGAGTACGATTCTTTTAGAAAAAAAGACTCCTACCCAAAAAATCGATGAGATAGTCGACCAGATTCAACCTGAAAAAGACCTACTTCAGATAACTAAAAATATTATGAAAATGTTGCTTGGTAATAAAGCTGATTTGGTCAAAATATTCTCACTCGACAGTGACGATAAAATCACTGTTGAATTCTCATCCAACTCCATCGAGCAAGACCTATCAAACTTAGAAGAAACCTTGTCAGATGAACAATTTAACATAATAACGCTCGCAAACTCTATTTATAGTTCAATTGTCCTTAATGACATTTTGTCCGGTGAAACTTATCTTAGTTTCGCTAAAGCTAGACAATATTCTGATCATAAAAAAGATTTAGCCAAATTAAAGACTATGTGGCGTGAATCACCAGATAGAAAAGCCGTTGGTAAAGCTAAAAAAGCTTACGATGACTATCTACATTCTGGAAAGTATGGAATCGAAGATTTTTACAAAGATATGAGTAAATTTTTAGAGACTGCCACTCCCGTTGAACTTGCCAAAGAGGCAAATGAAAAAATTCTCAACAAGAGCTATCTATTAAAGCAACGCAACAATGAAAACGGCGTTATACCATTCCAACTCAATAAAAACGAAATGATTGAGATCATCAATAACCAAGCTAAATACTACCCATTTTTGGCCGAGAATAAGGATAAATTACTTTCTATCCTCAGTTTTAGAATCCCTTACTATGTCGGACCTCTGCAATCGAAAAAAGACAATCCGTTCGCCTGGATGGAGAAGAAATCTCAAGGAAAAATTCGTCCTTGGAACTTCGATGAAATTGTTGACCGTGAAGCATCATCAAATAACTTTATTAGGCGAATGACTAGTACCGATACTTACTTAATTGGTGAACCAGTTTTACCTCTAAAGAGTCCTATTTACCAAAAATATGAAGTTCTTAATGAATTAAGCAATGTTCGTATCAATGCCGATGAAGTGGATAATCCACTTGGTGACAAGTTATCAGTCGACTTAAAACAAGCCATCTATAACGAATTATTCCTCAAACATCGTAGTGTTTCAAAAGCACTTCTAACTAAGTGGTTGATCAATCAAAGTTATTTCCAAAATCCCCAAATAAGTGGTCTGGCAGATTCTAAAAAATTCAATTCAGGATTAACTACTTATCACGATTTCAAGAAAATTTTTGGTGAAGATTTCGTCAATGATCCAACTAACCAATCACAACTAGAACAATTAGCAGAATGGCTAACTATTTTTGAAGATAAAAAGATTCTAAAAATAAAATTGGACGATTCTCAATTCAATTGCACACCTGAACAAATTAAAAAAATTGCTGGAATGCGTTATCAAGGTTGGGGACGTCTTTCAAAGAAACTACTCTGTGATATTAAGACAACTACTGTCACAAGTAAAAACCATCAACAAGCTAGTTACTCGATTCTTGATTTAATGTGGAATACCAATCGCAACTTTATCAGTGTCTTAAAAAATGATACTTATAAATTCGAAGACAAGATTCAAACTTTTAATCTCGATAAAAACGAAGCCGCTACTCCTCAAGCAATGATTGACGAGTTACAGACATCCCCTGCTCTCAAACGTGGTATCCGCCAATCTGTAACCATCATTCAAGAACTAGTTAAATTCATGGGACATGCTCCAGAACATATCTTCCTAGAGTTCACTCGTGAAGATGACGTTAGTTCTTTAACCAAATCCAGAGACAGCCGTCTCAATAAACTTTATGCACGCATCGCCAAGAATACTAAAAAAACAGACGATGAGCTGAAGAAGTCCTTGTTGCCTTCTAGTGATATTAAAGCTACCCTCAAGGCTAACAAGAATAACCTATCCAACGACCGTTTGATGTTGTACTACCTACAGATGGGAAAGAGTTTGTATTCCAATCAACCATTGGATATTAACAGGTTATCTGAATATCAAATCGATCATATTTTGCCACAATCATATATCAAGGATAATTCTCTAGAAAATCGTGCTTTAGTATTAGCTTCTGAAAATCAACACAAGTCTAGTGATTTATTATTAAAGCCAGAAATTATTAATCAAAATATTGCTCGTTGGCGTTACATGAAAGATGCTGGCTTAATGGGTCCTAAGAAATTTAAGAATCTCACACGAATTCAAATTACTGACAGTGATCAAAACAATTTCATCAATCGTCAGTTAGTTCAAACATCACAGATCATCAAGCATGTCTCTAATATTCTTGATTCAATGTATGGCGACCAAGGCACTCAATGTGTTGAAACCAGAGCACATCTCTCTACAGAGTTCAGAAAAGCCTTCAGCAACGAAGATGATAACTATCACTTCCAACACCCAGAGTTCGTTAAAAATCGTAATATCAACGATTATCACCATGCTCAGGATGCCTACCTAGCCTGCTTACTTGGTTTATACCAAATGAAGAAATATCCAACCGATAACATGATTCTGTTGAAGAAAGAATATAAGAGATTCTTCAGCAATACTAAGAAGATCTATGACAAGAAACATCATTTTCCTGATTACGTTAAAAATGGTTGGATTATCGGTTCAATGTTCAACGGAGAGAAGTATGTTGACGAGGAAACTGGTCAAATTATTTGGGATCAACAAACAAAAGATATGGTCAGCTGTATTTTCCAATACAAACAATATAACGTCACTAAACGTACCGAAGCTGCTAATGGTGAATTTTACAATCAAACTGTCTACAAGAAGGACCCTAATGAAAAACGTAAGCTAATTTCGCTTAAACAAGGTCTGGATACTAAATTATATGGTGGATATTCTGGTGACAATCCTGCCTACATTGTTTTAGTAAAAATCGATGATAAGAAAAATAAACTAGTTAAAATGCCTATTCGTTTGGCTGAACAAGTTGATAATAAGACAATTGATCTACAAACTTGGCTAGAAGAAAATGTTCCACACAAAAAAGGCATCCAAGTCCTCAAAACTAAGATACCTTTGGGTCAAGTCATTTATAGTAAGAAGAATGGTTATCTAGCACTCAAATCTGATACTGAAATTGTTAATGCTCAACAACTAGTTCTACCTTATGGTTATGTTGCGCTTCTGACTTTGTTACAGAAAATGCCCGAAAACAAATATGATGAAGTACTAGCTTGTTATGACGATGGCATTTTGGATAATATCTTCGTTGCTATCATTGATAAAATGAAACACTTCTATCCTTACTACTCTGGCGAGCTTAAAACATTATCGGATAATATCGATAACTTCAAAGAATCTCCGGATGTTAACAAGATTAAGACATTACAACAATTGTTGTTACTGTTACACGCAAGTTCAACAACTGCATCTATTGAATTTAACAATGTTAAGAAAAATTCATTAGGAAGAAAACCAAATAGTATAAATATTCAAAATACTGATTTACTAAGCTTTTCCGCCACTGGTTTATATGAATCAAGAATTCACATAGACTAAAAAAGTGCAAAAAAAATAGCCCCCACGCGGGAGCCGACCAGAAGGTCATTTAACTTTAATGTTTATTTTAACTCAGTAAGTCATCTCAATTACTTAAGAGCAAGTTAAGTATATTTCATTTCTAAAAATATTTCAATTAAATTAGGAGAATTGTTATGGGCTGGGAAACGATTTATATTACACAAAAATCGAAGTTATCTTATAAGGCAAACCATCTATTGATCCAAACGACCATGGATATTAAGCAGGTTCCTTTTCACCAGATAAACTGCATCGTTGTGGCGACGACACAATCCGTTATAACAGGTTATTTGATTTCAAAACTGATTGAAGAGAATATCAAAGTTATTTTCTGTTCGGAAGACCATAATCCATGTGCTGAACTAAACGGTTATTATAATAATATCAATCGAAATCAAAATATGGAAAATCAAATTTCGTGGTCAATTCCCAATAAACAAAAACTCTGGACGAATGTTGTTAACAACAAGATCAATAATCAATTAGCCGTCCTAAAGAAATATAATCTTGATACAACTGAGATCGAGTCTGAACAGTTAGCTATGGTTGATAATGATGAGACTAATCGTGAAGCTGTAATTGCTAGAAAGTATTTTCCACTACTATTTGGAGCCAATTTTACTCGGGGAGACGATTCTAAGATCAATGCCATGCTTGACTATGGATACACAATTTTGCTCTCGGCTTTCAATCAAGAAATCGTGGCTCAAGGTTATCTAACTCAGCTAGGCATCCATCATCACAGTGTCAGAAACGATTTCAATTTATCTAGTGATTTGATGGAACCATTTCGACAATTTGTTGATTTAACCATTATGGACAAACTCGATTATGACTTCGATGAATATATCAAATTAGAGTTAGTTGACGTCCTCAATCAAGAGATTAGTTATGACAATAAGACTTATATTCTTAAAAATGCCGTCTCCCAATATATCCACGATTGCTTTAGTTTTATGGATGAAAAACGTGACCGTATTGGAAATGTTGGTATGAAAGATGAGGAATAGAGTTATGAGATTAATGATCATGTTCGACTTACCCACTTTAACCGCCACTGACCGTAGAAATTATCGCCAATTCCGAAAACACTTATTAAAAGATGGTTTTACAATGATGCAGGAGTCTATTTACACTTGTATCCTTATTGACAGTCAATCTGCTCACCTTTTGGAAAAGAAGATTTCCGTCTACTCTCCTAAAAAGGGACTTGTGCAATCAATGATCGTTACTGAAAAGCAATTTGCTTCAATGAATTTCCTAACTGGTAAGGCGGAAAAAACTATCGAGAATACGTTTGAAAGGTTGACAGTAATATGACAGCATCTATGACAATTTTTCCTTATGAACCATTTGAACTTGATTCAGGAATTACTCTTTTAGATTTTCAAAACAAAGTAGAATTCTCACAATTGATTTTTAGAATTAATAAATTAAAGAAACACGATACCTTAATTGACGATACTGACAGAATTGTACATTTCTATACTGATGAGAAGAATCCCCTTGATGAAAAACTAAAGGACATTGCCTTTATTGGTGACTTGACACAGTATGAGATAAATTCGACTGCCAACTTAAAATACGTTTTCCAGAAAGCTGTCCAAGACTCAGCTCTCTTTAAAGACAAATTAGAGTCCATAAACAGTCAAATCAATGATATTGTTTTCGACTCTGTTACGAACTATACTGCCTCTCTGACATTTGACCCCTACTCTGATTTCGAAAAATTACTCAAAGTAAAAGATGTTCGTTTAGACAGTAGTAAATGGGAAAATTATTGTGATAAAATCATTAGTATAGTAAGTTTCTATGTCGAATTTACTAGTAAAAAATTACTTCTATTTCATAACCTTGAAAAGCTATTAAGTTTTGATCAATTAAACGAATTGAATGATTATCTAAAATCCGTTGATTTAGTTATTGTCTCTTTAGAATCATATCCGTTAGAGTTGAAGGAAGAAGGCCTTGATATCAAGGTTTACTCCATTGATGAAGACCACGTTAGATTTGATTATTAGAAGATAACTAATTTAAGACGGTTTTAGAAGTAAGTCATCTCAATTACTAAGAACCAAAAAATAATTGAAAAAGTTATTGCATATATGTTTTAGAAGTAAGTCATCTCAATTACTAAGAACCTTTAATAGCATTACTTGTTTCCCCCGCCGAGTTTTAGAAGTAAGTCATCTCAATTACTAAGAACCCGCTACTAACAAGAATCCAGATTGGACGGCTGTTTTAGAAGTAAGTCATCTCAATTACTAAGAACCGTACTCGGAATATATTAAAAACGGTGGTACGTTTTAGAAGTAAGTCATCTCAATTACTAAGAACCTAAAAGTTGGTGTAAAATTCAGCCCGTGCAGTTTTAGAAGTAAGTCATCTCAATTACTAAGAACCTCGTTGTTCCTCCAAAACTTACAATGTCAAGTTTTAGAAGTAAGTCATCTCAATTACTAAGAACCCGTGATAAGTATTCAGACAGCAGACAGTCTGTTTTAGAAGTAAGTCATCTCAATTACTAAGAACCCATCTGTTCAGTGTAACCACCCGTGTTTATGTTTTAGAAGTAAGTCATCTCAATTACTAAGAACCTGTAATAATGTTACCACCTTGGTCTGTCCAGTTTTAGAAGTAAGTCATCTCAATTACTAAGAACCTATTCAAACAGGGGTGAAGATATAGCCTTTGTTTTAGAAGTAAGTCATCTCAATTACTAAGAACCGCTTTTTCGATAGCTTTGATCATAGTTTTTGTTTTAGAAGTAAGTCATCTCAATTACTAAGAACCGCTTTTTCGATAGCTTTGATCATAGTTTTTGTTTTAGAAGTAAGTCATCTCAATTACTAAGAACCTATTTGTTTATCAAGCGCTTTTTGGATCTTGTTTTAGAAGTAAGTCATCTCAATTACTAAGAACCCTTGGTGTTTGCATTCGTTGTATCTTGTTGGTTTTAGAAGTAAGTCATCTCAATTACTAAGAACCTTAGACGGCGCACTTGAGGAGCTATATGTAGTTTTAGAAGTAAGTCATCTCAATTACTAAGAACCGGATAATCCTTTTTGGATTCTTCTGTAAAAGTTTTAGAAGTAAGTCATCTCAATTACTAAGAACCCTTATCAAAGTACGGAAAAACAGGTCAGGAGTTTTAGAAGTAAGTCATCTCAATTACTAAGAACCAGGAGGGGTGACAATTTCATGGCTAAAGGCGTTTTAGAAGTAAGTCATCTCAATTACTAAGAACCTAATGCGTCTTCTGGACTTCGTGCTATACCGTTTTAGAAGTAAGTCATCTCAATTACTAAGAACCGCATGGTGTGGTAATCCAGCAACCATAGACGTTTTAGAAGTAAGTCATCTCAATTACTAAGAACCAGCTATTATCTTGTTCTATCTGTTCACCACGTTTTAGAAGTAAGTCATCTCAATTACTTAAGAACCTGTATACTTGGGTTATAAAGCTAAGAAAGGGTTTTAGAAGTAAGTCATCTCAATTACTTAAGAACCGCGTATTTGTTCCATGCTTGAACATTACCAGTTTTAGAAGTAAGTCATCTCAATTACTTAAGAACCTGTATACTTGGGTTATAAAGCTAAGAAAGGGTTTTAGAAGTAAGTCATCTCAATTACTTAAGAACCTGAATCAAAACCACCACCTTTATATTTTGGGTTTTAGAAGTAAGTCTTCTCATTTATTTAAAAGTTTAATAAATACAAAAAATCGCTAAGTATTCCTACTAGTGGCTTTTTGTATATTTACTATTATTCATTATTTTTCTATTTAGAATAGTCGATAACTTTAGTTCCGGCATCAGCACCATAAACGATCTTTTGAATATTTTTAGTAATCGTCGCAATTCTTGGGAATCCACTAAGATTACTTTGTTTATGCCCATTAGTCATGATAACTAAAATATATCTCTGTCCATTTGGCAAAGTTACAATACCGGCATCGTTATTAACATCATCAAGAAAGCCAACTTTATCTTGAACCGTCGTGCCAGCGTCGGCTTCTGCAGCTCCAACTGGAATACCAGTCCGATAATTTTGCTTGCCCATCAAATTCAAAAGTTTCGTTCGATCGGATTTATTCTTGAACGGTCCAGTACCTTTTGCCAAATCTTTCAATAACAGCTGCAAGCTATAACTTGTCGTCTGAGTGGCCTGACCAGTTTGGAATACTGATGAGTACCAACCTTGTTTTTCCATAAAGGCACTCAAAGTATCGGCACCATATAGATTAATTTGATTCTCGGAAAAATCATTGTCGCTATTAACGATCATTCGATCAAATCCATCAATATTTTCAGCCGTCCAACTGAAATCACCGTTTTGTCTTTGATTAAACAAGTAGGCTGCCAAATATAATTTGTAAGTACTAGCCGATGTGCGAACCAAAAGGGCTCTTTGTCAAATCGTATTGATGAATAGTTTTTGTATGAAAGGCATCCTCTCGTAGGATGCCTTTTCTTATGCACAAATGAGTCTTATTCTCTTAAGAAAATGGTCAAGATTTTTAAAACCATAACTGATATGTTTGAGCTTTTTTATCTTTCCAATAGTCCCTTCAAGGGGACCATTGGAGTAAGACATTGTACAACTGTTTCTCACGTAATTTAAATTCTTACGTAACGTTGAAATAGACGTATCCATAGCGGTATTGTTCTTTTTATACCCGTAAATAGTTTCTTCGAGCAGTGATATGTTGTGCTCATGCATTGCCTTCTGAATACCTTGATAAACATCATAGGCATTTTTAAAAATCGGTAAGCTATCAGTGGCTATATCGATAACGCTTTGTGTCGTAGTATATTCATTGATACCAAAGATATACTTTACTTTCTTGTCGTCTACATCTGCCTCAGGCAGATGATAGAGACGCCAATTGGATTTGAGAGCTTTGTATATGCGTGATTGTTTATCATTTATCTTTTTCAGACAACTGATTCTAACCTGATCTAAAGCTCTGCTACATAGTTGAACTATATGAAACCTATCAACTATTATTTGAGCATTAGGAAAGATTCTATGAACAACTGACTGATAATTAGCATTTAAATCAATAGAAACGGTCTTTACTGCTTGTCGTTCCGACAAGCTATAGTTATTTATAAAGTGTTCAGTTACTGTTTTAGACAATCGGTCATGAATAAGTTCAATTAGATGATGCGTTTGCGCATCAATAGCTATGAAAGTGAATATACCGTTAACTGAGCGGAATTCATCAAAGCACAGGTTCTCAGGAAGAACGTTACATCTATTTGGTAATTTGATATTGTCATATAAGGTTCTATTTACTGATACTCCGATGATCTTAGCCATAGATGTTAACGTAAACGATTCTCTTGCCATAGCGAATATTCTATTTTGAACTTGTTTGGTCATGGTGTGGTTCTTGATTAGTAAATCGCTGTGGGCACCGCAGGTGCTGCCACAGTTCTTACAAAGATAACGCTGTTTATTGAGTACCAAATGATATTCAATACCGTTAAAACTGGCCAATCTGGCATTAGTTTTTCTTTTTCCATTTTTGACTAATGAATTTAAACCACATTGTGGACATCTGTACAGTTTATAAGTTAAATCAGCACTTACGATCTTTATATGTTTTATAATGCCACGATTTTTAATCGTAGCGTCCTTAACTGAAACGTTTCTCATGTTATTGTCTTTTATATCAAGTGCACATAGTATAGAATTGTCTTGGGACATTATTGTTTTCTCCATGTTTGATTGGGTTTGGTCGCTTAAATCTTAACATGAGAACAGTGATGTTCTTTTTTTTATTTTCTAGGGCGAATTGTCAAACTAAGTGCAACGGTTTGTCAAAAAATACTTCATATGGGGTT
>NZ_AZEZ01000079.1 GCF_001434275.1 Companilactobacillus mindensis DSM 14500
TTTCACTACATGGTTACGAGGGAGAGCGGAGCGACCCCTCAGATAGTTTTTTGTGCAAAAAAACAATAATATAGGAAGCCATTCATAATCCTAAAGGATTGGAATGGCTTTTTATTGTGCAAATGTTGTGGAATACTTTTTAAAAGTGCAATAACATAGGTTACTTTTTGATTTTGTCTGTCTATATTAATTCTGCTAGGAGTCGAAGTTATTTACCTGTCAATTGGATAACAAAAGTTTATATTGGAATTAAACAAGGTAATTTTGAAAGGATGTGCTCTGCAATTAATTGCATAACTAGTCCATGTGATCATATATTCAGAGTAATTATTAGTACGCATTCAACACGTTCATATGTCATCACTATCATGTTAGAGTTCCTCTTTGATCTAACAATCCTTTTGAACTGATAAAACAAGATTTTGTCAGTTATTAATACTAATATTGGATTGGAGTATCTTAACTGAGGTTCCATTAATAATAGTTTCAGTCATTGAATTATATTTGGGAACTGAACTTCCATTTACTCTTTGGCATTATATAACAGTAAAATTTGAAGAGTGCTTGTTCATCTTTTTTATCCAATATATTTGAGAAAAAGATGGCTAAGACTATTGAATGAAATGGTAAAAAGCAAATTGAATTTATGATTGGATCAACTGAGGTCTAACTTATTTTAAGATTAAAAGCGTGCATGGCAATGGGAGTAACTCTAAAGTACAGAATGTTGGTTCTTAATGTCGGAATTGGTGCTGTTCTCCAAAAAATATCCACTGATGAGATCTTGATTAAATGATTCGTCCTGGCTAAAAAGGCTCGCGGTGCAACCAAATAACCCTTATTTTGGTATTATAAGTAGAAATTTTTGTATGCCTAATGAGAGTTCGGAGTCTGCAATGATAGGTTCATTATGATGTATAAAGATGATCCTATGTAACTAGAGGTAAGCAGATTAATAATTATTATGTATGATCTTTTATCTTTATTGATAAGGTTCGAGTAAGTAGAAGGTTAAAAATAATCGTATTAAATTATTTTAAGTTTGATTTTTGGGTTAATCGTTCAATAATATGATAATATCCTGGCATTTGAGTTTGAGTATTTTCTATTTAAAGATGAATAATATATCGGATACTATTAAATAGCATTTTTGATAACTCTCTTCCTCAAGGGAATGTTCTCAATTTGTCGATAATGATGTTTCAACTAAGAATTAAATATGTAAAAAGTACTTAGGAATTCGAATTGCAATTATAGATTCAAGAGATTTACAAGATATCTAAGCAAATTGATCTGAAAACAATCCGTATGATTTACAATCAATCTAAAGGGAACGCACGGTTGTTACGTATCATTTTTTAATTCTGTTAAAATAACATTTGCCTTTTGAAAAAAACATTATTTATTTACATTTTTTTATTGACGGATCAATTGTGGATTGGTATTCTTATATACGTTGTCTCGCAAGTTACCAACTAGACCGATTTGAATGATCTAAATTAGTTGTTGACAGAGACAATAAAGAAATGGTATTATTTAAAAGTTGTCGCTTGGCAACAACGATTCGACTAGAAACGTTGTTAAATCAAATTTCGTGTTGACATCATATTGATTAAATGATATTATTATTAAGTTGTTAGCATTAACTAACAACTGCTAGACCTTTGAAAACTGAACAAAGTTTTAACACTAAAATTGTGTAGGTCAACATTA
>NZ_AZEZ01000080.1:0-6402 GCF_001434275.1 Companilactobacillus mindensis DSM 14500
AAGTTCTAAGTAAAGAGTTTAATCTTTACTTAGAACTAATCTTAGGTTGTTTAATGACTATTTAGTCGGGAGTGAGAGCAATTCGGGCTCAGCCGTGCAATTAATCTAAGCTGGTTGAACTTTACCAGCTTAGATTAAGACTCGATTTGGAAACAATTTTGAACCTTAAATTGGTTTCAAACGATGTCCATCGCGTTCCAGCCCGATATTGCCGAACGGACGACGGCAGTGAACCATTATCCCAGATACTTAAACAAAACTTCCCTCAGCGTTATAAGTGTTTAAGAAATAATAAATATATTTCTTAAAATAAACAGCGCTTACTTGAGTTTGGTATAGTAAATTTGTCATTTTCCAAACTGGCTAATTATTTTTAAATTACGGGGAATAAATTACTTAATGGAAAAATAATGGTTTGGGAAACAAATAGGGGTGGAATAATAGGAGATTGTAATATTTATCCAAATTCTACCGTTCTATTGCTGATTTAGCTAATTTTATAAAGATTGAAGGAATGGAAGGATATGGATACTAGACAAGTAACAGATATGAGTCAAATGTTCCTGAACTGTTGATCATTGAAAGAGCTAGATTTATCGAGCTTTACGACTAGCCAAGTGAAAGATATGTCGCGAATGTTTGATGGTTGCAGTGATTTGAGAACTTTGGATATTTCCAATTTCAATACCAGTCAAGTTACTAATATGAACGGGATGTTTGCCGGTTGTGAGACTTTGGAGAAATTAGATCTATCAAATTTTGATACGACTAATGTCAAAAGCATGGATAAAATGTTTGAATCATCTGATGCTTTGAAATCAATCAAGCTGGGCAAGAAATTCGTCGTTCCGAGTGAGCAACGTAAAAAGTTAAAGTTGGTCGATAAAAGCTGGATCGACATCGGAACTGGGACAGAAGATAATCCTAAACCAGCTAACAAGAAAGGTATTAATTCACTTGAATTAGTATCGATGGCTGACAAGGGCAACTGGATCGTTAAACCAGACCACGAATATCACGGTCCAATGACGGTTAAAATCAACAATAATTTGGATGAAGATATTGTCGTTACAGTTCCCAAGGATATTCAACCAGAATATGTGGGTAGTAAATTTGAAGTTGCTGTTCCAACTAAAGACAATTACATTACCGATAAGAAAACGGTTAAGGTAGTCGCTTTGGAAGACAGTCTGGAAGCTGAAGATAAAGTTATTTACTCCGAAGTTAAAACTGACACTAAAGTAGAAGAACCAGCTATGACAGTTTCAGACGAACCAACGCCAGTTGCTAGACCAGCTGCAGCGGTTCAAGAAAAGCCACTTGTAAAAGGCAAGATTACTGATTTTATGAACTACGTGACGATCCATCCGGATGTGACGGTGGCCAAAACTTACAGTTCCGCTGGAAAAGCTTTGGTACCAATTTTGCAAGGAAATCACAGTTAGTACAGCGACAAACAAATGATGCTTGAAGGTACAAAGTATTATCATGTTGTCGATGACGAATGGGTTAAAGCAGAAGATGTTTACTTGTACAAAGAAACTAAGAGCGTCATTCAAACTAAGGACAAACCAATCACGAGAATGATCGACAGTCATCTAAATTTAGTGGGCAATCGGGCTTTGGTAGCCATGCAAAAAATGGAATCAGACAAAATTGCTTTGTTGAATAATCACAAATACTATCAAGTTACAACTAATGAATTTGTAGATTCCGACGAGGTCAATGTCGTTAATAGTTAAGCTATATAGAAGAGGCTGTGACACAACTATATTTTTCATTAAATATGCGGCATAAACGTGCAACAGAACTCAACTTCTTCCGCATAATAGCAAAACCCACAATATTCATAATGCGAATATTGTGGGTTTTCGATTATTGCTCGGAAGTTAACCGAGTTCTGTTACACTCTGAAACAAGCTACACAAACCAGATTCCTGTGCATTGCTACGGCCTGAAAATTATCTGTCAAGACCCGACAGACAATTCCCAGGTCTAGGCAATTGCTCAGAATCTAACCGGTTTGCTACGCTCTATTTGGTATTGAAATGAGTCATAACGGTTAAAAATATAACGCTAATCAAAGCTTGATGTTACAAGGCTGAATCACAAAAAAGATAGGACATTTTGCCTAAGCGTTATGACGGCGTTGTTATTTTGTGCTATATTTGATTTTGCTCACACAGACTTCAAAAAAATAAAACTATTAAATTTATCAATATTAAGCTGATTACTTTGGATAAATTAAGAAAATGATAAACCTGAAGCATTAAATACTTTCAGTCTACTCGTTGTGCTAAATTGAGTATGGTATAATTTTGTTTGAAATGTGTGAAAAATTAAAAATAGAATTAATATAGTAAGAGGTTGGTCCTTATCGAAACTGAATCAGGAAAAAAATTCACACCTATTTTATTAGGTAGTGATATGAATGTTTACGGAATGGCTCGTGCTTTCCATGAACTTTATGGGGGCACTGTTAAAGCCTATGCTGATATCCAATTGGCACCTACAAGATATACAAAAATCTTAAGCTTAACTCTTCACCCAGGATTTTCTGAAGACCCTGTTTTTATTGAAAAAATGCGTGAAATTGCTAAAGAATATCAAAACCATGACGAACCAGTTATTTTAATTGGTTGTGGCGATGGTTATGCCGAACTTATCAGTAAACACAAAGATGAATTATCAAAGACATTTGTCTGCCCATATGTCGACTATGATTTGTTGAAATCATTGAACAATAAAGAGAGTTTCTATCATGTTGCTGATGAACATGGTTTGCCACACCCATTGACAAAGATCATCACTAAAAACATGTACGAAAACAAGACTGATATGGACGTTCCATTCGACTTCCCAGTCGCTTTGAAACCTGCTAACAGTGTTGAATGGTTGGATATTCACTTCGAAGGTCGTAAGAAAGCCTTCACTATCCACTCACAAGAAGAATATATGTCAATCGTTGGTAAAATCTACGACAACGGATATAAGTCAGATCTTATTTTGCAAGACTTTATCCCAGGAGATGATTCCAACATGCGTGTCTTGAATGCTTATGTCGATCAAGATCACCATGTGAAGATGATGTGTTTAGGTCACCCAATTTTGGAAGACCCTACACCACAATCAATCGGTAACTACGTTGCTATTGTGCCAGAATTCAATCAAGACGTTTATGACCGAGTTCAAAAATTCCTTGAGGATATTGAATTCACTGGTTATGCTAACTTTGATATGAAATATGACTCACGTGACGATACTTTCAAATTCTTCGAAATCAATTTACGTCAAGGTAGAAGTAGTTTCTTCGTAACTTTGAATGGCTATAACCTTGCTAAATATGTCGTTGAAGATTATGTTGAAGGTAGTCTAGAAAAAGAACCAACAGTTTATGCTAATAAGAACAAGGCTCAACACAAGTTGTGGTTGGGTGTTCCGGTCAAAGTCTTCAACAAGTACGCTGCTAAGAACGATGCAACTGAATATGCTGATGAATTGATCAAGCAAGATCGTGTTGGCACAACTGTTTTCTATGACAAAGATAAATCATTTAGACGTTGGTTATTGTTGACTTACATGTTCCACAACTATGTAAAGAGATTTGACCAATACTTCCAAGAGAACAAGGGACGCGATTTTAAATAATTTAGGAGGTTTTGAATAGATGGACGAAATAGAACACTACAAAGTTAGAAAAATGGAGTATTCCAAGATTTTAATCTGTGTTGATTCGGACGATTTTGTATCATCGAAAAATGCTTTTAACTATGCTTGCTCACTAGCAAAACATCACGATGCTGAATTAGGAATAGTTTCTGTTTTAGAAACCGGCGATTTGAATATTTTCCAATCACTCGATCCTGATGTATTAAAAGAACGTCGTGAACAGATCAAAGAACTCCTTTCATTGTACGGCGATAAAGCCGAAGATTTTGGAGTTAAAGATGTTCACTTGATGGTTACAGAAGGTAATCCTGGTACGACTATCGTTGATGAGGTTATTCCTAAGTTCCAACCCGATCTTGTTATTGTCGGGGTTGAAGAAAAGAATCGGACTCGTAATACTATCGGTTCTCAAGCTGCTAAGATCGTGAATAATTCGCGTGTCTCAGTCAGTGTTATCAGATAGTAAAATATTGAAGTTATTAATAATAAATAAAAAATAGTGGACGACCGTTGGGTTTGTCTGCTTTTTTGTTTAATAGTCATAATTATTCTAATGATTTGTAATAAGTGATATAGTAGTTTCTAAAACTAACATGGCGGTGAAGATATTGTTAATTAATAAAGTAATCGGTGGCGTAGGCGATATGTTTGATGCTAAACCAGCCGATGTTAAAGATAATTTATATTTGGCTGTCAATGGGGCTTGGCAAGAAAAGGCTGAGATTCCATCTGACAAGTCACGTACTGGTGGTTTCAGTGACCTCGACCTTGGGGTTGAAAAGAAATTGATGGAAGACTTCCACGAATTTGCTAACGATGAGGGGAAGATCAACGATGATTTAATGTTACAAGCGGTAAAACTTTATCGTTTGGCTAACAACGTTGACCATTTGAGCAAGTTCCACCAACAACCAATTTTGAAAGATATTCAACGCATCAGCGATTTGAATTCTCTCAAGGATTTGAGTGACAATTTGGCTCAACTCGGTAAAGATGGTTTTCCATTGCCAATCGGTGTCGAAGTTGATGCTGATATGAAAGACACTGCTAAGAATGCACTTTACATTGGTGGCGCTAACTTGATTTTGCCTGACAAATCTTACTATGACGAAAAGAATGAATCAGGTAAGAAGCTTTTGGCTAAATACGCTGAAGTTGCTGGTCGTTTGCTTTCAATGATCGGCTACAAGTTGGACGATGCCAAGACTATCGTTGAAAAGGCCTTGGCTTTTGACAAGTCATTGGTTCCAATCGTTAAGAGTTCTGAAGAGTGGGCTGACTATACTAAAGTTTACAACCCAATGGACTTCAAAGAATTCGTTACTAAGTCAGACAATCTTGACCTCAAGAGCATGGCAGTCGATTCTATCAACGATACGCCTGAAAAAGTTATCATCACTGAGCCAAGATACTTGGATAATTTGGACAAGTTAGTTAACGACGATACTTTTGAAAATATCCAAGCTTGGATGATGGTTCGTTTCTTGACAAGCAATGCTTCAGTTCTTGATGAAGAATTCCGTCAAACAATCGGCGAGTATCAACTTGCTAAGAGTGGTGCTAAAGAGATCCAAAACAGAACTAAATATGCTTACAACTTAGCTGCAGGTATTTTCAGTGAAGTTGTTGGTACTTACTACGGAAAGAAATACTTTGGCGAAAAGGCCAAAGAAGATGTTCGTAGCATGGTCAAGAAAATGATTTCCATTTATGAACAAAGACTTTCAGAAAACACTTGGTTGAGCGAAGATACCAAGAAGAAAGCCATTGTTAAATTGGATAAGATCGTTATTAAAGTCGGCTATCCAGACAAGATCGAAGACATTTACAATAAATTTGAAATCAATGAAAATGATTCTCTATACGATAATATTTCCCGTATCAAGAAAATTATTAACCAAGATGCTTTGGATCAATACCACAAGCCAGTTGACCGTACAAAATGGTTGATGCCAGGCCACATGGTCAATGCTTGTTACGATCCATCAAGAAACGACATCACATTCCCAGCTGCTATTTTGCAAGCTCCATTCTACAGTTTGGAACAAACAAACAGTGAAAACTTCGGTGGTATCGGTGCTGTTATCGCCCACGAAATTTCACATGCCTTTGATAACAACGGGGCTCAATTTGATGAATACGGTAATATGAACAATTGGTGGACTAAGGATGACTACGCTAAGTTCAAGACCTTGACCCAAAAGATGATCGACGAATTCGACGGTATTCCATACGCCGGTTCCAAGGTCAACGGAACTTTGGTCGTCAGCGAAAATGTTGCCGATGTTGGTGGTTTACGTTGTGCTCTTGAAGCTGCTAAACAAGATTCCGACTTTGATGCTAAGAAGTTCTTTACTAACTGGGCTAAAGTTTGGAGAAACAAGTCAACTAAGCAATTGACAGAAATGTTCTTGTCGATCGATGTTCACTCACCAGCTCCATTGCGTGCCAACGTTATGGCTCAAAACATGGACGAATTCTATGATGCTTTTGGTGTTACAGAAAAAGATGGTATGTGGTTAGACAAAGACAAACGTGTAAATATCTGGTAAAAATCCTAAGGCTATTAAAGGATGCCGCCTTCCGATCAAAAGCTGATTGGGCTGGAACGTAGTGAGAGACTTTTCGCCAATTTAGAAATTGTCTTCAAGCTCGGCAGTAATCTAAGCCAGCAGCCCAGTACGCTAGCTAAGATTAAACCACTACTGAGCCCATCAGCTTTTGCTCTCCAGG
>NZ_AZEZ01000080.1:6412-6672 GCF_001434275.1 Companilactobacillus mindensis DSM 14500
TCTTTTCGTTGTTTAGTTGGGATATATAATATTTGAGTAAAAAAATGTAGTTTTAAATATACATATAAGAAGACCGTAATTCCTAAATTCATAAGGATTACGGTCTTTTTGTGTAATTCAAATTTTTATTGATAAATATTTACTACTTAATAAAGTTGCCTATAAAGTTGCCTATATTAATATCTCAAACCTCAAAATCCTTAGACCCTCTAGTCTGGAATGGAATTCTGGTGGATGCTCAGCCGTGGAAGTCTCTTAGC
>NZ_AZEZ01000080.1:6774-13755 GCF_001434275.1 Companilactobacillus mindensis DSM 14500
GAACCAGTGAACCATTGAACAATATATTCTAATGTTATTTTTATTTTAATAATATTAGAGTATTATAATGTTAATACCTAATTTAGGAGTAAATAACTATGTTGATGAGAAAAGTTGTCGGTGGCGCTGGGGATATCGGAATCGATCCCGAACCTGCTGACTATAAAGATAATTTATATTTGGCCGTTAATGGGGAATGGCAAAAGACGGCCCAAATTCCTTCTGATAAGTCGAGTGCTGGAGCTTCAATGGAATTGGACATTGATATCGAAAAGAAGTTGATGCAAGAATTCCATGATTTTGCCCAAGATACTTCAACGATTGCAGATCCACAATTGTTGGAAGCCGTTAAGTTGTATCAAGTGGCCAATGATACTGATAAATTGTCGACGGAGTCATTTTTGAAAGATCTCAAAAAGATTGCTGGAATCAATTCATTGGCTGATTTGAATCAACATTTAGCTGATATGGTCAAAAATAATATTTCTGCGCCAGTCGGTCTCTGGATTGATGCCGATATGAAAGATACTGCTAAGAATGTCATTTATCTCGATGGTGCGGGCCTTATTTTGCCAGATAAGAGTTACTACGAGAAGGATAATAAATCTGGTCAAAAGTTGCTGAAGAAGTACGCTGAAGTGGCTGAAAAATTATTGATCATGCTTGATTATGCAGAATCTGATGCTCAAGCTATTGTTAAAAAAGCTTTGGCTTTCGACAAATTATTGGTCCCAATCGTCAAGAGTTCGGAAGAATGGGCCGATTATACGAAGATATATAATCCGATGAATTTTGCCGAGTTGATTAAAAAAGTTAAAAACGTCAATTTGCAATCAATGGTTGAAGGCACTATTAACACAACACCTGAGAAAGTCATCATCGTGCAACCAAGGTTCTTTAATAAGCTCGATGAATTGGTCAATGATGATACTTTCGAAAATATTAGAGCTTGGATGATGGTCCAATATTTAATGGATAATGCCAAATTCTTAACTGAAGAAAGTCGTCAAATTGTGGGGGAATATCAGTTGGCCTTGAGTGGTGCGGCTGAATTGCCAAGTCGCGTTAAGTTTGCCTATCACTTAGCTGAAGGTAACTTTGACCAAGTTGTCGGCAGGTATTATGGCAAGAAGTATTTTGGTGAAAAAGCCAAAGCTCAGGTCGGTGAGATGATCAAACGGATGATTGGTATCTACAAGCAACGTTTGGCCGATAACACTTGGTTGAGTGAAGCAACTAAACAAAAGGCCATCGTTAAATTGAACAAGATCGTGGTCAAAGTTGGTTATCCTGAAAAAATCGAAGCACGTTTCAAGAAATATCACATTGATGAAAATCTTTCACTGTATGAAAATCTTTTGAATTTAACCAAAGTAACGATTCAAGATGACATTGAAGAATATTCCAAACCAGTTGATCCAACAAAATGGTTGATGCCAGGTCACATGGTCAATGCTTGTTACGATCCGTCAAGAAACGATGTCACTTTCCCAGCCGGAATTTTGCAGCCACCATTTTACAGTTTGCAACAGACTAGCAGTGAAAATTACGGTGGAATTGGGGCAACGATTGCTCATGAAATTTCTCACGCTTTTGACAACAACGGTGCTCAATTCGATGAATTCGGTAATATGAACAATTGGTGGACAAAGGAAGATTACAGTAAATTCCAGAAGTTGACCCAAAAGATGATCGACCAATTTACTGGCATTCCTTACGCTGGTGGCAAAGTCAACGGAACGCTTGTGGTAAGTGAAAATATTGCTGATGTTGGCGGTTTGCGTTGTGCCATTGAAGCTGCCAAGTTGGAACCCGATTATGACCCTAAGCAATTCTTTATTTACTGGGCCAAGTCATGGCGTTTCAAGGCAACTCAGGAATACAATGAGAACCTTTTGGCTACGGATGTTCATGCACCGCAACCATTACGTGCGACTGTTATGTCACAAGATCTCGATGAATTCTACGATGCCTTTGATGTTAAAAAGGGTGATGGTATGTGGTTGGATCCACAGGATCGTGTAAATATTTGGTAAGAATAGTAAAAATCAGAAAATTCTAAATCAGAATTTTCTGATTTTTTTAATATGGTTTGCTTTTGTCATGAATCCGTTTTCTTATATAATAGAAGATAACTAAGAAGGGTGCGAACAGAATGGCATATATCGAAGTTCGAAATGAATCAAAAAAGTATCAAATGGGAGAAGCGACTATTTTTGCTAATAATAATCTTTCTTTTGATGTTGACCAAGGCAAATTGACAGTGATCTTGGGTCCCAGTGGGGCTGGTAAATCAACTGTTTTGAATATTTTAGGTGGTATGGATACACCTAGTGAGGGTCAGGTTATCATTGATGGAACGGATATTGCCCAATTTTCTGAACGTGAATTAACCACGTATCGTCGCAATAATGTTGGTTTTATCTTTCAGTTTTACAATTTGATTCCTAATTTAACTACTAAAGAAAATGTCGAATTAGCATCGGCTATCGTTAAAGATGCTTTGGATGCTACGAAAACTTTGCAGGCTGTTGGCTTAGGCGACCGTATCGACAATTTTCCATCACAATTATCTGGTGGGGAACAACAACGTGTGGCTATCGCTCGGGCTTTGGCTAAGAATCCTAAATTGCTGTTGTGTGACGAACCAACTGGTGCCCTGGATTATGAGACAGGTAAACAAGTTTTAGCCTTGCTACAAAATGCCAGCCACAACGATAATAAGACAGTTATCGTCATCACCCACAATTCAGCTTTGGCCAAAATGGCGGACCGAGTGATCAGAATTCACGATGCCAAAGTGCAATCGATTGAGGATAATCCTCATCCTACACCAGTTAAAGATATTGAATGGTAGGTGATTAGATGAATCCCTTAACAAAAAATATGTTGCGTGATGTCAAAAAATCCAAAGGACGTTTTATCGCTATTATTTTAATTATCATGTTGGGTGTTTTGATTTTCGTTGGTGTCAAAGCAGCCGGTCCCAGTTTGAATGATTCTTTGAACAAGACAGTTGCTGATAAGAATCTTTCTGATATTCAAGTTTTGTCGACCACTGGATTTGATGAGACCGATTTGAAATTGGCTCGTAAAGTCCCGGGGGCACAAGTTGAGGCGACAAAATTCAAATATGTTATCGGAGGCAAAAATAAAGTAGCTACAGCTTTGTACGGTTATTCCAAAACCGCCCGACAAAATCATCTGATCATGCGTGAGGGGCATTTGCCTAAGCATAAGGATGAAATAGTTTTGGATCAACGGGCTAAGTCTAAGTATGGGTACAAACTTGGCCAGAATTTTACTTTTGATAAAGATGCTGACCTGCATCGAAGAACTTATAAAATCGTTGGTTTTGCAGATTCGCCTCAATATATCGACAATCAGTCGCGTGGGGTGACTAATATTTCCGATGGTCAAGTGCAGCTCTTTGCCTATGTGCCAGAAGAACAGTTGAATTTGGCCGTGGGAACGATGCTTAATTTACATTTTCAATCATTGAAAGATGAGAATACCTTCGGTAAAAAATATAAGGATAGTGTCGATGACAAACTGATTCTCTTGAAACATGAGTTTAAAAATCGAGCGGATCAACGGACATCAGAAATCACCAGACCCTACTTGAAGACACTTGATTCTCAGCAACAAGCAATCAACCAAGTTAAGTTGCTTGATCCACAGGCAGCCAGTCAACAGCAGACCAAATTGAATTCGGCTAAATCTAAGTTGTTGAAAAAATCCAAAACAACTTACACATGGCAAACGAGACAAGATTTGGCTGGGTTTGCGGCTTATGGTGAAAGTTCTGACCGAATCGCAGCTATTGCCAACGTGTTTCCAGTCTTCTTCTTCTTAATTGCGGCTTTGATAACTTTTACTACGATTACCAGAATGGTCGAGGAAGCTCGTGGTGAGATCGGTACGTTTAAAGCTTTGGGATATCGTAAGTGGGAAATATCTCGTAATTATTATTACTATGCAATATCGGCTGGTTTGATCGGAGCCATTTTGGGCGCTGTGATTGGAAATGAAACTTTGCCACGGATAGTTTTGGCTTTGTACAAACAATACA
The DNA here is from genome assembly GCF_001434275.1 of Companilactobacillus mindensis DSM 14500. GTDB lineage: Bacteria > Bacillota > Bacilli > Lactobacillales > Lactobacillaceae > Companilactobacillus > Companilactobacillus mindensis. The sequence goes on from NZ_AZEZ01000080.1 coordinate 10,847, forward strand.
TTTCCTTGGATTGGGTCGTAGGTTTGCAGTGGCTCACAATTTTAATCGCAATTATTTTCTCATTATTGGCAACTCTAGGAGCGGCCGTGATTGTTATTAGAAAGGAATTAGTCGAAGGCCCAGCAGCCTTGATGCGTCCGAAAGCTCCTAAATCGGCTAAGAAGATCTTGATGGAACGGATCAAGCCATTGTGGAACCACCTCAGCTTTAATAGCAAAGTTAGTTATCGAAATCTTTTCCGCTTCAAGTCGAGAATGTTGATGACAATTATCGGTATCGCTGGTGGAACGGCCTTGATTTTAACGGGATTCGGTATTCAGAATTCCATTGGTGCGAGTGGGGATCGTCAATATTCAGAAATCTTTAATTATCAAGCGGTAGTCAAACTGAATGACGATGCCAATTTGAGTAAAGTTAATAAAATTTTGCAACAAAATCAACAGTATCGTAACAGTACCACGATCAATTCCACGACTGCTAAGTTAAAAGCTCACGGCCAACAAGTTAATGACGTCAATGTTTATACACCTAAATCGGAATCAGTTTTTAATAAGTACGTCAAACTGTCAACAGATCTGAATAAAAAAGATGTTGTTTTGACTAAGAAAACTGCTCAGTTATTGAAAGTTAAAACTGGTGACCAAATTAATTTGACTACGACGGATAACAAGAAAGTTACTTTGACAGTTGGTGCCATTGCTCAGAACTTCATCGGCCACTTTGTTTATTTGAGTCCGACAACTTATCAAAAAGAATTCGGTCAAACAGCTAAAACTAACACATTATTGTTGCATCTCAAGAGTCAAACTAAAGTCCAAAGAAAATCCTTAGCTGATAAATTATTGAGCTCAGGTGAAGTGATGGGCACGAGTTATACGCACGATGTCTTGAGTACTGTTTCGAAGATGTCTTCATCATTGAAACCAATTATTTTGATTTTTGTTCTCTTATCAGGCGTGCTTTCGTTCGTCGTGCTTTATAATTTAACTAACATCAATATCTCTGAACGGATCCGTGAATTATCGACGATCAAAGTGTTAGGATTCTATAATAATGAAGTCACGATGTACATTAGTCGCGAGAATATTATTTTGACTATTTTAGGAATCGTGGTCGGCTATGGAGTTGGTAACTTGCTGACGGCGTATATTTTGAATCAAGCGGCCACGGAACAAGTTATTTTCCCACTGACGATCAGCTGGTTCGGATATTTAATTGCAACATTGTTGATGATAATTTTCACAGCTATTGTTATGCTAGTGACACACAAAAAATTGCAGCATATCGATATGATCGGTGCATTGAAATCTAATGAATGATTGAGGGTATTATTATGAGTCTTGAAAATGATAAAGTGCTTGTTATTGGTGGAACTTCCGGATTTGGTAAAGAAGTCGCTGTAATGGCACAGCACAAGAAGGCCGAAGTTTACGTCATTGGCCGTGATCAAGAACGGGTGAACAAATTACGTTACGATGAAAATATTCAAGGAAGTTCATTAGATGCACAGGATAAAACGCAGCTGCTGAAGTTTTTCGATAAATATGGTTCGTTCGATCACATTGTTTCTATGCTAGGTGGCGCTATGGGCGGTGGTTTTTTGGATAGTCCAGTAGCAGAAATAAGACAAGCCGTCGAAGATAAATTCTTTGCTAATTTACAGTTGGTACAAATTGCCAGCAAACATCTCAGACCCAATGGATCGATTATTTTGACATCTGGTTCAGGTGGCCATCCTTATGATGCTTCTGGAGCAATTATCGGCAATCAAGCCATCAATACGATGGTAGCTGGAGTGGCCGTAGAAATGGCTCCGGATCACCGCATCAATGCTGTTTCGCCAACTTGGACGCCAACCGGTTTGTGGCGAGAAATGAATTCAAAGCAGTTGGCCCAACAAAAGGATAACGTTTCTGAAAATGTTCCTTTGGGTCGAGTGGCTAAAATTGAAGAAGTAGCATCTGCTTATATTTACTTAATGGAAAATGATTTTATCACTGGCCAAGTTTTGAAAGTCGACGGTGGTGTGGATTTATAGAAGGTGTTATACTTTAAGCCAACTTTAAGTAGAGGTGAAATAATGCCTGCAGAAATTGAAAATAAATACAAGATTGGTGATTTTTCAGAGATCGTGGGGCTAAACAGTCCTACGCTTCGTTACTACGAAAAAGAAGGCCTGATCAAACCGAATCGAACTGAGAGCGGCGTCCGCTATTACACTGAGCAAGATGCCAAGTGGGTTCGCTTCTTGCTGCATTTGAAGAGTACCGGTATGACGATCGAGCAACTCAAACGTTATGTGAAGTTAAGAGCTGAAGGTGATTCGACCATCAATCAGCGAATTGAACTGTTGGAAGAAGTTCGTCGCAATTTTGAAATTCAATATCAGCAGTTGCAAGATAGCTGGATGATTTTGAACGATAAATTGGATTGGTACAAAGGCAAAGTGGGCGGCCATATTGAAGATGATGAACAATTTTCAGATTATCTTCAAAGTTTGAATCATGGTTATTTGGAAGATCGGTAATAGATTGTCTTCAGACTAAAAGGCATTATCTAATAGCTGTTAAAGGCTCTTTTTCAAGTTTGGTTGTTCACTGCCGTCTTCCATGAAATCCCGATGGATTTGGAATACTGTGAGAGCGACTTCGAACCAATTCTACGAATTGTTTTGAAGATCGTCTGTCTCTAACCTGGCAAAGTACGCCAGCCAAGAGACTACCACGGCTGAGTATCCACCGGGATTCCATTCCAGACTAAACGGTTTTTTATTTGTCTTACATTGGTAGTGTTAAAATTTTAGATTCTAATGATTCGATATTTATTTACAGTAATACTAAAATAGGTCATCCATTTAAAGTGCAACACAAAAGTTAGACAAAATTAAATATTGTTAAGCTGCTAAGGCA
>NZ_AZEZ01000081.1 GCF_001434275.1 Companilactobacillus mindensis DSM 14500
AAAAAGTTCTAAGTAAAGAGTTTAATCTTTACTTAGAACTAATCTTAGGTTGTTTCTTAATGCATATTACGAAACCCGATGATATTGCCCTTGAAGTCGGTACTTTGTTGCAAAAGAGTGCAGCTCAATATAAGAAAATCATTGAGGAAGATAAAAATAAAAATCGTTAAAAATCGATATCTAAGAATTAAGTCATGCCATACACTAAAGTCGCGTAAATACGATGATGGGAGTGATAAAAATGGGAGTCGCGAACGCACAAAAGTACACGATCAGCAAACACGCGGCCATGCGCATTAGAACTAGATTCAATATTGTACCAACTAGAGTCAAAACTTGGGTCAATCGATTTTTGACAGCTGCCACTTTCTTTCAGACTTGCAATGAATCTGAAGGAGGAAAACGAGAAGTTTACAAAAAGGACGATGTTTTGATGGTCCTTGATGTTGAACAATTTATCGTGGTGACAGCCTATCAATACAATCCTTTCGATAAAACGAGTGGTTTGAGCGACGATATGAAAAAACTGTTGCGGCCATCGTTGAAGCGAATTATCGGGCAACAGCATATTAATTTGAGAGATAAGTTGGACGGATTGATGCTGGATTTGCAGCTGAATTATCAATCTTTTCAGACTCATCCGCAATCGATGACGGATTTGCAAAAATATTTAGCGACGATTGCCGAAATTAATAAACAAATTGCCGATTCCCAAGCCTTGATCGAGAATGTACATAACTTGATAAAATAGGAAACAACCTAAGATTAGTTCTAAGTAAAGATTAAACTCTTTACTTAGAACTT
>NZ_AZEZ01000022.1 GCF_001434275.1 Companilactobacillus mindensis DSM 14500
AGTACTGTTTAGAATACTCTCATTTTCTATATATCCACTTGACTAATCGTAGGAAGTATGAGAGTGGTTTATTAACTTCCACTTTAGTTCCGTAATACTTTTTATTGATGAATTTTTGAATAGCCTTGTTGTGGTATAGCTTGACTAATTTCTTGTATGCGGCATTATCTTTATTCTTTTCAGCTGTAGCTAAAACATTGACGTTATTCTTAGTATCTTGTTCAACTTTTTCGTGATAGATTGAATCTTGCAGGACGTGCAATCCACTGGCTAAAGCGATACTGTTACCAATCAAAACAACTGGCACATCACCTAAAACACGTGGGCCTGTGGTATCATCAATTTCCTTGAATTTGAAATGATGTGGATTGCTGGCAATATCTTTAGTGTCACTAAAGGCATTGAAATCCTTCTTTAGAGTGATCAATCCGGCGTTTTTCAAAAGTAGCAAGCCACGAGAAGTATTAGCTGGATCATTGGCGATGGCGATGGTAGTTCCATCAGGGATCTGGCTGATTTTTTTATACTTCTTTGAATAAACCCCAAGTGGTTCTAAATACGTAGTTCCTAAAACGGCTAATTTTCCCTTAGGATTTTGCTTGTTATAAGCTTCCAAATACGATAAGGATTGAAAGGCATTAACATCAACTTGACCATCGCTGGTTGCTTGATTTTAATCGTCAAACCTAATTCCTTAGCCTGCTTGCTTTTAGCAATATGTTGCCAAATATCTAGATCAGATGTATGCGAGCCAACTGTGACCGTATCCGTTTTAGCGGCTTGAGATTGTTTGCCACAACCAGCCAATAGAAAGACCGTAAAGAATAAAGCTAATGCGAATAATAAATTTTTTCCCCTTCTCATTTTCGTTCTCCTTCTCCTAAAAAATTATTAAAAAAGCGTCCCTATACCAAAGTAAATCCTTTGATATAGGGACGCTTTTTGCGTGATACCACCCTAATTTGTACTTTGTTTACACAAAATACCTCGACGACACTAACATGTCTGGGATGATATCGCATCCTTGCGTACCCTTGGCTTGCACCGCAGATAAGACTCAGAGTTCATTCAATTAAACTTTTGTTCCACCTTTTCACTAGACAGTGGTCACTCTTCAAAACTACTAATTTAATTTACTATTCTCTTCAATGTCTTTAATTCATCGTCATTCCACCAGTAACATTGATTCCTTGACCTGTCATGTAATCTGACAACGGACTAGCGAGAAACAATACTACATTGGCCACATCTTCAGGAGTTCCTGTTCGTCCCAAAGGTACTTGACTATTATCTTCCTTTTCAATGTCATCGGGCGTTAAACCGCGAATCTTGGCGCCATCTTTTCTCTCACGATGCTTCATGGAAGTTTCGATGATTCCAGGACAAACGGCATTGACATTGATCTGGTCATGGGCGACTTCAATCGCCAAGGTCTTGGTCAAACCAAGTACGGCATGTTTGGAGGCTACGTATGCAGCCATGGCCCGATAGCCATTCTTGCCAGCTTGAGATGCAATCAGAACTACTTTGCCTGGTCGTTTGGCGGCGACCATCAGTGAGACGATATATTTGCTGACTAAATACGTACCACGCGTATTCACCGCAATCGTCTTGTCAAAATCGGAAGTTTTGCTTTCAATCAAATAATCCATCGTGGAAATACCAGCAACGTTGACTAAAATGTTGGGAGTTAAGTTTTGAGTTTTTAGTTGGTCAGCTAGATTAGAAACACTCTTTTCATCACTGACATCTAGGTTGATCTGATATTCCTGATCATTTATTTGTCGTAAAGTTTTATTTTGATATGCCAGATTGGCAGCAATGACAATGGCTTTTTCATTCTGAAAAGTCTCAACTACTTGGCGACCAATACCTTGATAACCGCCAGTTACAAGCACGATTTTCTTTTCTAAAGATGTGAATAGACTCATAGATTGACCCTTCCTTACTCTGATTAAATTACGTGACGTTCGTATGGATCGTTTGAAATTCCTTCTTCAAGAATCTTCTTGGACCATTCTTTGGCTGAGAACAATGAGTGATCACGATAGTTACCACAACTGTACTTGTCAGTTCCTTGAACATCTTTCCATTCAATCTTATTAGCAATATCATCCAAGGCGCCCTTCAAAGCAGTAGCAACTTCAGTAGTTGAGTGTTCGCCCCAGACGATCAAGTGGAATCCTGTTCGACAACCGAATGGTGAACAGTCAATAACGCCATCAAGACGGTCTCTCAAAAGTCCAGCTAACAAGTGTTCGATCGTGTGCAATCCAGCAGTTGGAATAGCATTTTCATTTGGTTGAACCAAACGTAGATCGTAATTTGAAATCGTGTCGCCCTTTGCTCCGTGTTCTTCAGTGATCAAACGTACATATGGTGCCTTTACCTTTGTGTGATCCAATGTAAAACTTTCAACTTTAGCCATAATTAAATATCTCCTTAAAATGTTTATTTATTATTTATTTTCCAAATATGTTAATGGTTTATTAACTTCGATCTTAGTTCCGTAATACTTTTTCTTGATATATGCTTGGATCTCTTTGTTGTGATACAACTTAACAAGTTTCTTGTAACTTGCATTGTTCTTATTCTTTTCAGCTGTAGCTAGGATATTGACGTTATCTTTAGTACTTTGATCAACTTGTTCGTGATAGATTGAATCGGTCAAAACATGAAGTCCGCCCTCCAAGGCTACGGTGTTGGAAATGAGAACGACTGGCACATCATTTAAAACACGTGGTCCGGTAGTATCGTCGATTTCTTTGAATTTCAAATTCTTAGGATTTGAAGTGATATCTTTGGTATTGCCTAAGGCATTGAAGTTTTTCTTCAAAGTGATCAAACCGGCTTTTTGTAGTAGTAGTAGATCACGCGATGTGTTGGCAGGATTGTTAGCAATCGCTACGGTAGTACCATCTGGAATCTCTTCGATGCTCTTGTACTTCTTGGAATAAATTCCCAAAGGTTCCAAATAAGTTGTTCCTAAGGCTGATAACTTACCTTTAGGATTCTGTTTGTTATAAGCCTCGTAGTAAGACCATGATTGAAAGGCATTGACATCGACTTGGCCTGAACTTGTGGCAGTGTTCAATTGCGCTCCGTCGGTGATTTCCTTGGTTTTAATATTGAGACCTAATTTCTTTGCTTGAGAACTCTTGGCAATATGTTCCCAGATGTTCAAGTCAGATCCTTGTGAGCCAATAGTTATGGTATTGCTCTTGGCTGCACTGGCACTCTTTCCGCATCCGACTAATAAAACCAGTGATAAAGCTAACAATGCTGTAAAAAATATCTTTTTCCCTTTTCTCATTTCCATTCTCCTCCTCATAATTCCAATACAAGTTACTCTCTAAGTTGGTGCGAACCAAAAATCAAACATCCAATGCCTCCTCCGTTGAATTTGCTTATTTAATTTAATTCTAATGCGATTAGAAATCGTGGTATTTATCTAACCTTTGTCAGCTTTGATCTGAACGATCCACTTATATAAACTATGCTGTGAATCTCGTCCTAAAATTTACCTTCGTCAGCTCAAATCCGAACGATCCACCGGAACGTTCGGATAATGGATTCTAAGTGGCAAAGCCACTAAGAATCCATAAAAAAAGGCGTCCCTATACCAAAGCTATTGCTTTGATATAGGGACGCCTCTAAACGTGGTACCACCCTAATTTATATTTTGCTTGCACAAAATACCTCAACGACACATATATTATATGTCCGGGATGATATCGCATCCTTGCGTACCTTTGGCTTTCACCTAGGTAAGACTCCAAGCTCATCTTCAGTTAAACTTTCGTTCCGCCTTTTCACTATCTGACGGTCACTGTCAAAACTACTCGTTAACTTACTCTTCTCTTCAACGTCTAATTAGATTAAATAAGTTTTAATTGTTTGATTGGTGATTAATTTACTCTTGCATTATTAACTTGTCAACATTACTTTCAAAAAATATATCTATTTCTAGCTTGCATATCGTCTATAACTAACTATACCAATGGTTTTAAAAATTCATTTCTAGGGCATAAAAAAAGGCATCCAGCTGAGGGATACCAAATTTTAGAAAATTATAATTAATTAAATAAAAAATTTTTATTATTTTTTGTCTTTACTCTGAATAACCGCAATTATTCCACTTTCAAAACTGAAATCGATCGTCCCTTTGACAAATTCATTGCTGGCCCAACTGATTGGATGTCCCGCACTGAAATCGGTCAATTTGTACTTAGCATCAAACAGATTCAGGTGCGTTACTGGGCCCAAATTGACAAAAGCGACATATTTCATTCCGTTCTCGTGAAAAATCGTATAGCGACCAGGACGATAAAACCTGATCGTATTAGTAGCCGACTTGTAATACAGTTTATCGTAAAAGTCCAAGAATCGTGGATCAAATGGCAAGAACAGATTGACCAAAAAATGGTCTATCCGCCCACCAGTTGCACCATAAACGTAGTATTCTTGCGCATTATAGGCTTCCCTAGCCGCTAACAAGCACAACTCTGAATCAGTATCATCTTTTTCGGGGGGAAATTTTTTGAAGACTGGCACATTATCCCGTAATAACTTTTGTTCTTTCTTGTCGATCGAATCAAAGTCACCAATGGCAATCTGCGGAACGATGCCATTTTTCAGCAAGTGCAAACTTCCCCGATCAGCACCCACCCAAGGTCCAGGAATAGCCTTGATACTTTGGCTCAATTCCTTTGGATATTCGCTCTGTGGTCCGCCTAAAAGAATATTTACTCGTTTCATTACTGTTCAACCGCTGCCAAGGAACGAAGGTTATCGATTCTACCTTTTAGATCGGCATCGTTGCCATCAAAAAGATATGATCCGGCTACAAAAATATCAGCACCGGCTTTAGCACATTGACGAATCGTTTCAGGGTTGACCCCACCGTCAACTTCGATATCAAAATTATCATCGGCAGCAGTTTGACGCAATTGGTCCAACCGTTGGATCTTCTTAGTCATACCGGGAATGAATTTTTGACCACCAAAACCAGGGTTGACTGTCATAACCAAGATCCGGTCAATAATTGGGAACAATTCTTTCACAGTTTCCAAAGGTGTACCTGGATTGACTACGACACCAGCACGGACTCCGTAGCTCTTTACCAATTCAATCGAACGATAAATGTGCTGTGTACTTTCGGCATGGATCAAAATCGTACTGGCACCAGCATCAACGATTGGTTTGATATAAGCATCAGGATTTTGCATCATCATATGAATATCAAGCGGTTTGTCAGTCACTCGACGCATCCCCTCGACCACACTAGGGCTAAAGGACATGTTTGGTACAAAGTTACCATCCATTAAATCAATGTGAAAGACGTCAGCACCAGCTTTGTCAGCTGCTCTAACATCACGTTCTAGATTCATAATATCTGCAGATAAAATTGAAGGTGCAATTTTTATTGTCATTTGATTCAGCTCCTCAATATCTTTTTTTGTAAGAATTAATTTCGTTCAAAAAGTATAAATAATCGTCATAACGACTGTGCATTATCTTACCTTCAGCCAACTCTTCTTTGACTTTACAGTTGGGTTCATTGACATGACGGCAGCCTCGGAATTGACATTCGCCACTGTATTCCAAAAATTCTGGGAAAAGCGTTGGCAATTCTTCTGGGGTGATATCCATCAGATCGATCGATGAAAATCCTGGCGTATCAGCTACCAAGCCATCAGCAATATTGAACAATGACACTTGTCTAGTCGTATGCTTACCACGATTCAACACTTGAGAGATTTCAGCCGTGGCCAAACCAAGTTCCTTATCGATATGGTTCAGCAAAGTCGACTTTCCAGCCCCAGATTGACCTGTAAAGACCGTTACTTTGTCAGCAAAGGTCTTTTCCAGTCTATCCAGTTGATCATCATTATAAGCTTCTTGATCGTCAAAAACTTGATAGCCAGCTTCACGGTACCCTTGCATTATTTTTTGCAATTCTTGGTACTTTTCCGTCGTTAATAGATCTGATTTAGTTAAATAAACGACTGGTTCAATCGAATTATGCTCGATATTGACCAAAATTTTATCCAACAAATTGCTTGAAAAATTAGGTTCCGCCGCTGAAGTGACCACGATAGCTTGATCGATATTAGCTATCGGTGGACGAACTAAACTATTCTCTCGTGGCAAAATCTCCAGAATATATCCTAGATCGCCGGTCGCATCATAGGAAACTTTGTCGCCAACTAGTGGTTTGATCTTACGCTTGCGGAAATTGCCTCGAGCTCTAGTTCTGATTAGTTCTTCACTTTCATCGTCAATTACATCATAAAATCCACTGATCGACTTTATAATTCTTCCAATTCTTTCCATACATCACCCATTTACTGAACCGCCAAGAACAGTCTTATTGTCACGTTCGACTACGTAGGATCCAGTTTGTCCATCTTTTAAATTAAAACTCAAAGTTACTGGTGTATCAGCAGTAATGTTCATCGTCTTATAAACAGTATTGATACTGTGCGTGGCGTCAGAAATATAGATCGTAATACTATTATTGCCACCCGCATCGTAAGGAATCGTAATATCCTTTGTCACCGTACTTGTTGACGAAGAACCATTGCTGTTAGTGTTATTAGTGCCGTTGCCATCGCTTTCCTTGTCGGTCGTAGTGGTCTTATCAGAATCAGGTCCCTTAGAGATCACGACTGACAAAGTTCCACCTTGATTGATCGTACTGTTGGCACTTGGCGTTTGACTGACCAAAAGGCCTTCTTCAACATCGTCAGAATACTCGTACGAAGTATTCAAAGTCAAACCGACTTCTGTAGCATAATCTTGGATGCTCTTGAGGTTGTAGCCGGTCAAATCACGGACTTTGACAACTTTAGGCTTGATAGTCTTAGCCTTAGCTAAGGTTAAGGTCAACGACTTATTCTTAGTAACGACTTTTTTGCCGCCAGGGATACTTTGTTTGATGATCGTACCGGCATCATATTCATTTGTCGCTTTGTAGTTCACTCTTACTTTAAAGCCACGACGTTTCAAATTACTCGAAACATCTTCATATTGCTTACCAATTAATTTAGGCATTTTGTAATAAGTTGCACCTAAGCTGACAACTAAATTGACTTTGGCACCATTTTTCAACTTCAAACCCTTGGCTGGAATCGACTTGATCACGTGTCCCGCTTCCACATCGTCGTCGTTTTCCTTAGAAATATCGCCAGCTGTCAAATTGGAACTCTTCAACATCACATTGGCTTGTTTCATAGTCAAGTTAAAGAGGTCCGGAACTGTGGTCTCTTGGTTGCTTTTGATCACCATAGCAATCAGGAACAAGACAATAATAACTGGCACGATCGAAGCAATCAAAATAATCTTACGCTTGCGATCGAGTTTTTGAGGTTTCTTAGTTGGAGCCGTGGATTTATCGCTTGTTTTATCAAGTGGCTCCATGACTCTTGTTTCTTCTAAATCATTTATAGGGGTCGGGATAAACTTAGGTTCATCGCCACGTTCGGGCATCAGACACGTATTTAAATCGTCGCACATCTCTCTGACTGATTGGTAACGTTGGTCAGGGTCCTTTGCTGTGGCCTTCAAAACTACGTTCTCCAGTGGTTGAGGAATGTCTGGGTCAATCTTACGTAGATCCGGCATATCTTCCTTAGAGTGCTTCAAAGCCACTGTCACAGCCGTATCTCCGGTAAATGGTACATGCTTAGTCAACAATTCGAATAAGATTATTCCCAAAGCATAAATATCGGATAGTACAGTTGCTGAACGTCCTCTGATCTGTTCAGGCGACATGTAGTGTACTGAACCCAAAAGCGAATTGGTCCGTGTGATCGACCGTTCGCTCAAAGCCAAAGCAATCCCAAAATCAGACACTTTGACTTGGAGAGGGTCTTTTTTCTCATCTACCAAAATATTTTCTGGTTTAAGATCACGATGGATAATTCTGTGCTCATGAGCATCAGCTACTGCCATACAGATCTGTTTCATAATATCGACAACTTCGCGATATGGGATCGGATAGTGGGTCCTAATGTACTTCTTTAGATTCGGACCATCAACGTATTCGATGACGATATATTGCACGCCGTCATCATTGCCGACATCTAAGACATTTACGATATTGGGATTAGAGAGACCACTAGTTGCCCTAGCTTCACGCCCAAATCTCCTTTTAACCGATTCGTCATCTTGAAGATCGTACCGCAGCGCTTTAACAGCAACCTTACGGTTCAAAAGTGTGTCATTGGCCAAATAGACATTGGCCATTCCGCCTTCACCAAGTGTACCTAGGATCTCATAACGACCGCCTACTAGGTAACCTTTCTCCATCTAGTGATTACCTCCGTTATCTTTGGTAGAAAAGAGCAAGGCGGTAATATTATCCCTTCCACCAGCGGCATTGGCTTTGTCGATCAACAGATGACACTTAGTTTCTAAACTCATCTGTTTCGACAAAATATCTTTAATTTCATTTTCGGGAACCATATTCGTCAAACCATCGGTACATAACAAAATAATGGCATTGTCGACTAGATCAAAATTCTTTACCCGCGGTTGAACGGTCTGTGAAACGCCCAACGTTTGCGTAATGATGTTCTTCTGAGGATGATTCTCAGCTTCCTCAGGGCTTATTTGACCAGTCTCTAGTAACTCGTGCACTAAAGAGTGATCGACGCTGAGTTGCTTCAATTCTCCATCAGTGTAGATATAACATCTGGAGTCGCCGACATTAACGACCATTAATTTTTGATCCACGAAAAAGACGCCGACCATCGTCGTTCCCATTCCGTTCAAATCATCGAATTGATTGGAGACCGAAACGATTCGATCGTTTTCTTTGCTTAATTCACGGATGATCCATTCACGCAATTCTTCAATGTTATCAACATCCGATTCTTCAAAATTGTGTCCTAAATGAGAAACAGCCATGTCTGAGGCAACATCCCCACCACGGTGGCCACCCATTCCGTCGGCAACGATCCCAAAGACGATATCTTTTTTATTTTTGAAAACATTCACGTAATCCTGATTGTTTTCCCTGAGTTTTCCAACATCAGTTAATAACGCATATTCCATCAGTTTAAACCTTACCTCTTTAGTTTTTTCTAACAAAAGTAGCTATGAAGAATCCATCTGTAAAGTAATCGCTTGGTAGAACTTTAAGCATGCCATCTTTAACGGATTTATCCATCGCTGCTTCATGTTTAACTGGTTCAAGTTCAAAGTTCTTGTGCGCTGCCAAGAATTTCTCAACAACTTGTTCGTTCTCTTGATCGTCAAAGGTACATGTACTGAAGACCATTTTACCGTTAACTTTAAGAAGATCGACCAAGCTGTCAAGGATTTGTAATTGAACTCGTTGCAAGTTCATCAAATCTTCTTCTTGACGGAAATATCTCAATTCAGGCTTTCTGCGCATCAAACCTAGTCCAGAACATGGAGCATCGACCAAAATACGGTCAAAGTTCATATTCAAAACGTCCTTGGCTTTACGAGCATCGATCGCACCTGTACTTATAATATCGCTATAACCCATTCTTTGACTATTTTCACGAATCAACTTGGTCTTGTGTTTGTGAATATCCAAAGCTGTAACGGCACCATCTTTGATGTAGCTGGCGATGTGAGTCGTCTTACCACCAGGAGCAGCACAAGCATCGAGCACTTGACTGTCAGGTTGAACGTCCAAAGCTGGAGCAACTAACATTGAGCTTTCATCTTGAATAGTATATAAACCATTTCTAAATTCGTCTGTGTTGACTAGATTGCCATGTTCACACACTAAGCCAACTGATGAGATTTTACTTGGCTTCATGTCGAATCCTTGAGCATTCAACGTTTCCATCAAGTCAGCAACTGTCGTCTTATTAGTATTTACACGAATTGAAATATGTGAAGGCTGATTGATCGACTTCAAAATTTCCTTAGTCTTCTTCTTGCCTTGTTGGTTTTCGAATAGCTCAACTAACCAGCGAGGAACACTGTACAAACGACTCATGTCGTAAATTGAATCAGAACCTGGCATGATTCTGGAACCGTGGCGTTGATAATTTCTCAAAACAGCATTGACTAAGTTAGCAGCCCCTTGATTGGCACGTTGTTTAGCGACTTCCGTCGATTCGTTCAAAACAGCATGAGCTGGTATTTTATCCAAATAGGCTAATTGATAAACGGCTGTCTGCAATAAAAGATCCAACCAAAGATCGAGTTTTTTATCTTTGATATATGGTTCTAGTTGATATTCCAAAACATATCTATTTTGAATGACGCCGTAAACGATATTAGTCATCAAACGACTGTCGGCGTCTGACATTTCAGCTTTCTTCAAAATATTATTGATCTCAATATTCGAGTAAGCCTTATTTTGGAAAACTCTAGTTAATGCTTCTACAGCTAATGCACGTGGATTATTATTCATCAATGACTTGTTGTCCTTTTTCTAAGTTTTTGCCTAAACCATTCATATAATTGGCAATATCCATAACTTTTTTACCGGCTGGTTGAATTCTTTTGATTGCTACGCCTTGACCATCGCCAGCTACGATGACTAAGCGTTTCTTACCTAAATCATAAACTGTGCCGGCCGCTTGATCAGAATTTATCTCTTCAACATTGGTCTTATAAAGCTTCGTTCTTTGACCATTCAACATCATCCAAGCACCTGGATCAGGACTCAAGGCTCTGATCTGATTGTGAACTTGTTGCGCTGACTTAGTAAAGTCGATGTGTTCTTGTTCTTTAGAAATGTTTGGTGAAAAGACGACTTTATCAGGGTCTTGTGCTACTGGTGCTATATCGCCACTCAAAATCTTTGGTACAGTATCCAACAACAATTCTCGTCCAACAACAGCCATCTTCTCAAACAAACTGCCATTGTCATCGTCATCAGTGATTGCAATCTTTTCTTGACTGATGATATCGCCGGCATCCATTCCTTTGACCATGTACATGATCGTAATCCCAGTTTCTTTATCGCCATTTAGAAGCGACCACTGAATTGGAGCTCCACCACGATACTTAGGTAACAATGAACCGTGAACATTGATGGCTGCTACTTTAGCTGAGTTTAAAAAACTGGTAGGCAAAAATTGTCCATAAGCTGCCGTAATGATCAAATCTGCATTGAGACTCTTTAACTCTTCAACCTCAGGGCTGCCTGGCAACTTAGCCGGTTGATACAGCTTGATATTTTCATCCTCAGCAATCAACTTAACTGGACTCTTTTGTAATTTTTGCTTTCTTCCTACTGGCTTGTCTGGTTGTGTCACAGCAGCAACGATATCGTAGCCTTCTTTGATCAAACCTTTCATAACTGTAGCTGAAAATTCTGGTGTTCCTAGAAAAATAACTCTTGTCATTCAATCACCCTCACTTAATCGATATGTTGCGGCTCATTGTCGATCGCAACTGTAAATCCACTTTTAGCATCAGCTTGTGTCTCATTTAAAATTTCCAACAATCGTTGATGCAATTTTGGCTCATGCTTATATTTTACAATAATTTGGTAATAATATTTGTTTTGTTTACGTGAAATCATCGTCGGACTTGGTCCCAATAAAATTGCATCATCAGAAAGAGCCGTTTGAAGCTGTTTCTTCAACCAATAGCTCCGCTTTAAAGTTTTACCTTCATCTTGATTAGCTACACTGATCAAAGTCGTAAAGTAATAAGGCGTGTAATTGGACTGGTGTCTGATATACATTTCTTGTTTAAAGAACGTTTCGTAATCTTGTTTAGCCGCATCTTTGATAGCATAGTGATCCGGATTAAAGGTTTGGATCACCACATGCCCAGACTTTTGGGCTCGACCAGCTCGGCCACTCACTTGCGTCAACAATTGGAAAGTCCGTTCACTAGCACGAAAATCAGCCAAGCTCAAGGTAGTGTCAGCGTTAATGACCCCAACTAAAGTTACGTCTGGAAAATCCAATCCTTTAGCGATCATTTGCGTACCCAACAAAATATCGGCTTTGTGCTGACCAAATTGACTCAAGATCTTTGCATGGGCCCCTTTTCTTCTAGTCGTATCGACATCCATACGCAAAACTCTAGCTTGTGGGAACAAATCATTCAATTGCTGTTCGATATTTTGCGTTCCAGTCCCATAAAAGCCGATCTTTTTACTGCGACAGTTAGGGCAAAATTGGGGCATTGGTTCCTCATGGCCGCAATAATGGCACTTCATCTTGCCAAGATCCTTGTGATACGTCAGTGAAACATCGCAATTAGGGCATTTTAAAACAAAACCGCATTCCCGACACATCATAAACGACGAATAACCCCGCCGATTCAACAAAATAATGGCTTGATCGTGTTTGTTTAAAGTTTCTTGCAGACTAGCTTGCAAAACTGGCGAAAAATCACCTTTAACGGCTGAATTTTCCGCATCCCGCATATCGACGATTTGAACTTGAGGCAATTTTTGTTCATTGACTCGTTTCTTCATTCGAATCATCTGATAAACGCCCTTTTCGGCTCTAGCTCGTGATTCCAAAGATGGCGTAGCGCTCCCCAAAACTACTGGGCTCTTGTTGACTTTAGCCCGCCACAAAGCTACATCACGCGCATGGTATCTGGGATTGTCGTCTTGTTTATAACTGGCCTCATGTTCCTCATCAATGATGATCAGGCCAATATTCTCCAAGGGAGCAAAAATGGCACTTCTGGCTCCAACCACTACCTTAACCTCGTGATTCTCAATTCGCGTCCACTCATCGTAACGTTCACCATTAGAAAGTCCACTGTGCAAAACTGCTACTTGATCTCCGAATCTGCCAACGACTCGATTGACCATTTGAGGCGTCAAAGAAATTTCAGGTACTAGCATCAGAGCGGTTTTACCTTGCTGTAAAGCCTTGTCGATCGACTGCAAATAAACTTCCGTCTTGCCACTGCCGGTGACTCCTTCAATCAAAAAGGTCTTTGGATCTTCATCTGTGATAGCTTCGTCTATCTGGTCGACTGCTTGTTTTTGCTCATCTGTCAAAGACATTTTAGTCGTCTTCTCTGGAGTCATACCGACTGGCTTTCGGAGTTTCGTCACTTCAGTGATCTTGACTAGATGATTCTTTTCAGCCGTCTTGATTGCTGCTCGAGAGATTCCGTAGTCTTTTTCTAAAACATTGAATTCCACTGGCAGATCGTGCAAATGTGCTGTTAGATATTCCAAAAGTTTGATTTGAGCTTTGGCATTAGCGCGCAGTTTGCTCTTTTCTTCGTGCAATTGGATGACATTCAAATCCGTCGTTACTGCTTGACGTTTCACTTGTACTGCTTGATTTTGGACGACATATTGAATGTCGACTTTTTTATTTTTACGTAATTTATTGATCAATTTGATCGTTTCATCATCGAGTTGATTAGTGATCTCAAAAGTTGGCTTACCTTGCAACAAAGCCACTACTTCAGGATCATTTTCCACGATAGGAACGACAAATTGTTTATATTTGGCCCGCATAACACTGGGCAACATCGTTTGAAGACAGGAAATTTGAAATGAATACGTCCGATCAGCCAACCAATAAGACAGTTTCAACATCTCATTTGATAAAACTGGCTTCAGATCGATCACTCGTACGATCGGTTTGAGTTTGCCTTGGAAGTCGCTGGTATCCTTTACTTTCATTACAAATCCTTGAATCTTACGTTTGCCACGGCCAAAGGGTACTTCTACCCGCATCCCTGGTACTACGACATCGGATAAAGCATCCGGGATCAAATATTCAAAAGGTCTGTTGGTTTGCATTGTAGGTACATCTACAATTATCTCTGCTACTGACATAAAAACCACCTATGATATTTTTGTTTAGAATAAAAAATCCTCCACCAATCCGAAAATCAGTGAAGGAATAATTTTTATTCGTTGTCTTCTTTTTTCTCTTCTTCAATCTTTTCTGCTTCTTTTTCAAGAAGGATTGAATTAGGATCGATTTCAATCTTATCATCGGCGATCTCTTCAAGTGCACGGCCAACAGTTCTTGGTGATTCATAGTGATTTAACAATTCGATATCACCATTTTCAAGTTGGTGGGCTCTTTTAGCAGCAAGAACTGCTAGTGAATAACGAGAATCTACTCGGTCTAAAAGTTTATCAATTGATGGATAAATAATCATAAATTATTAATCTCCTATTATTTTTTTGTATTTGTCAATTACACGAGCCACTCTCAAGTGTTCACTTGTAATTATACCTTCAATTTTTTCAACTGCATTAGGTATTTTATCATTTACGACGGCATAGTCATAGCTTGTCATCATTTGGATTTCTTTTTTAGCCTTTTCCATACGTTTGTCGATTGTCTTCTCGTCGTCTGTTCCACGGTGAGTAATACGATCTCTTAAACTTGTCAAATCAGGTGGCGTTAGGAAAATAAAGACGCCATCCGGCATTTTTTCACGGACTTGCATGGCACCATTGACTTCGATCTCCAACAACACATCGATCCCAGCATCAAGCTTTTGATTGACGTACTTCAAAGGAGTTCCGTAGTAATGATCAACATACTTAGCATACTCTAACATTCCGCCGTTTTTTATTTCTTCTTCAAATTCTTCATTTGTTCGGAAATAATAATCGACTCCGTCGACTTCTCCAGGACGCATTTGACGAGTAGTCATCGAAACAGAATAATCAAACTTAATTGATGAATTCTTAAGCATAGCTTTTCTAACAGTTCCTTTACCTACTCCAGATGGACCTGATAAAACGATTAACATTCCCCTTGTTGACATAATTAAATTATCCCTACTATCTATATAATATGATATCTATAATGCAATAAAATCGCGCATTTTTCAAGCTTTGCCACTTAGTCAAACTAAAAATTCTTTAAGAAATAGAAAAATAAAGTTGCTCTTTCGAACACAGGTTCGTATAATGGAGATGCAAACAAGTGTTCGGGGGTTTAAAAATGCAAGCAAAACAATTACGCAATCGTTTCACTACAAATCTAATCAACAATACCACTAACTTTATTAACAATAATTTCGATTTCAATCTTGAACTCAAACCAGTGTCTCAGGTCAAACAAATGCCATTAACACAATTACAGATTTTTTCAGAACAGAGTTTTCATAAAAATTATTCTGTCGTTATTACAATGTTAAACGACAAACAACTTCAAGGCAAATTTATTTCACAAGTTAATAAAAATAAATTCGTTTTCAAAGTAAATTCTAAACTATTCAGCATTGTAGCTTTAAGCCAAATCAAGTCGATCAACTTAATCTAACCGCTTTTGTTCGCCTTGTGCTAATTCCAATAATTCCTGGGCATGTTTTCTCGTCAGATCAGTCACTTTGGTCCCAGCTAACATCAAGGATATCGCTTCAATTCTTTGGAGATCGTTAAGCAACGAAACTTTCGTTTCAGTTTTGTCTTTAACGGTCTCTTTTTCTATCTCGAATTGGCGATCACTCATAGCAGCAACTTGTGGCAGATGAGTAATACAGAGAACTTGCAGGAATTGTGAAACTTTATATATTTTATCTCCGATTGCCTGGGCAACTCGCCCACTGACACCAGTATCGATTTCATCAAAGACGATTGTTTCGACGTTCATCTTCTCGGCAATGATTGCTTCAAAAGCTAAGATCACTCGAGACAACTCACCACCTGAAGCAACTTTGACTAACGGTTTGAAATCTTCACCAACATTAGTCTTCAAGTCAAATCTGATTTGGTCGATCCCGTTGGCTGACAGACTCTCGTCAGCTGAAGATTCAAAGGAAACACCAAATTTAGCATTAGGCATGTAGAGATCTTTTAATTGATGATTGATCGATTTTTCTAAGGCTGTTGCCGTCTTGTGTCGTTGTTTGGAAAGTTCCTTACCTAAACTGATCAACTTATTTTGTAAGTCGATCAATTCTTTTTCCAGTTTTTTCTCAGTATTATCGTCAATATCGATCTCGGACAATTCATGATGAGCATTTTTGCCAAATTCGATCACTTCATTCAGCGTTGGACCATATTTCTTCTTCAAGCCATCCAAAGTAATCAAACGCTTTTGAATATTATCCAGACGATTCTCATCGAAGTCGAGATT
Organism: Companilactobacillus mindensis DSM 14500; assembly: GCF_001434275.1. Taxonomy (GTDB): domain Bacteria; phylum Bacillota; class Bacilli; order Lactobacillales; family Lactobacillaceae; genus Companilactobacillus; species Companilactobacillus mindensis. Next base: position 16,032 of record NZ_AZEZ01000022.1, read on the forward strand.
CTCCAACTGATCAGAAATAGTAGCCGCATTATCTTGCAACTGGTAGTAAGCACCGTTGATCGAATCATATAATTCCTTATACGACTTATCGTAGTCCATAATATCTTCCAATTGGTCCCGGACATTGCCTAAAGCGTCCACGACTCCAATATTATTTTCGGACAAACCACGATAACTCTCTTGCAGAGAAGAACTGATCTTTTCGAAGTTGGACAATTGATTCTTCTCATCTTCTAATTTGTCATCTTCGCCAGCAATTACCTTAGCACTGTCGATTTCTTCGATTTGGAATTTCAACATGTCGATTCTTTGAACTAAATTCTGTGAATTCTTTTGAATCGTTCGCAAACGACTGCGTTTTTCCAAGTATTCATTGAACATGATTTGATATTTTGCCAAGTCAGCTTGGAACTTATCATCTGCAAAACGATCCAGAATATTGATGTGATTATCCTCATTCAACAACTCTTGCTGCTGATTTTGACCGTGGATCTCGACTAGAAAGCGACCAACTTGTCGTAAAACATTAGTTTTAACTAATTCATTATTGATCCGACAGACGTTTCTACCTTTGCGATTGATCTCGCGTTTGATGATGATTTGATTATCTTCATGACTGATTCCATATTCGTCCAAAATAGCAAAAATAGGACTACTTGATTTTACTTCAAATAGTCCTTGCACATTGAGTTGCTCTTGCCCTGTTCTAATAAAATCAATCGATGACCTGCTTCCAACCAATAATCCCAAAGCATCAATAATAATTGACTTACCAGCACCAGTTTCACCAGTCAAAGCCGTCATTCCAGCATGAAAATCGATCTGCAATTTATTAATAATTGCAAAGTTATTGATTATTAGTTTTTTTAGCATTATTTCACCTATTTATTAAGATCCGAGTATGCTGCTTCCATAGTCTTTTCAACCGATACACTGTCGAGGATCTCACCAGCTTGTTCGTGTTCTGGCTTTTGAATGTGCATCAAGAATTCGATATTGCCTTCGCCACCTTTGATTGGTGAGAAGTCCAAACCGGATACGATAAAACCAGCGTTTTTAGCAAAATTAGTGATCTTTTCCAAAACCATCTGATGCACTTTGTGATCTCTGACAATTCCGTGCTTGCCGACATTCTCTGGACCAGCTTCAAATTGTGGTTTGATCAAACAAACGGCGTCGGAACCAGGAAGAATAATATTGAACATTGGTGGCAAAATTAATTCCAAAGAGATGAACGAAACATCTGTCATTGCAAAACCTGGCAAACCTTCTTTGAAATCTTCTGGCTTGCTGTAACGGAAGTTGACACGCTCCATAACGACTACTCGTTTATCTTGACGAAGTTTCCAAGCCAATTGGTTGTAACCCACATCCAAAGCGTAAACTTTCGTAGCACCGTTTTGTAAAGCCACGTCCGTAAAACCGCCAGTTGAAGAACCGATATCCAAACAGATTCGATCCTTCAAGTCGATGTCAAATGACTTCAAAGCTTTTTCCAACTTGTAGCCACCACGACTGACGTATTTACTGTGAGCGTTCTTAGCCAAGTGAAAGACCGTATCTACAGGCACCTTTTCCCCCGGCTTGTCAAAACGTAAATTGTCTTGATTATAGACTTCACCAGCCATAACTGAACGTTTAGCCTGTTCTCTCGATTCAAATAAATTTTGTTGAACTAATAAAACATCAATTCTCTCTTTTGCCAATATATGTCACCTATTCTTTAAAATAATCCAAAAAGCTTACCAATAAGTTTTTATCGAATTTTTCTTCCTTTAGCACCGCATTCAAAGCATCTTTGACCAAATCATTCAACTTAGTTTCAGTTGCTTTTTTGCCGATCAAATTAGGGAAGGTGTTCTTGTCAACATCCTCGCCATCAGTTGAATCATCTAAATCATCTTTTAATTGAAAAGCTAAACCAATATCTTCAGCGTATTGAACTAAGTGTTTCGACAAACTATGTCCCGCACAAAAAGCCCCAATCGTTACGGCAGCCGTCATCAAGTCGGCTGTTTTTTGTTTATGTAAAGTTGTCAATTCAGTTTCGTCTAGTTTTTTATCTTCCATCGTGATGTCAGTCATTTGCCCAGCTACCATGCCCATTGGGCCGGCATTATGAGCCAAAATTCTCACGGCTGCCATCCGTTTGTCGGTATCTAAACTAGATTTAGCGATCCAATAGAAAGCCTGAGTCAACAAGCCATCGCCAGCCAAAACTGCCGGACCAACGCCAAATTGCTTGTGATTAGCCAGTTTGCCTCGACGATAATCGCTGTCATCCATTTCGGGCAGATCATCGTGGATCAAAGAATACGTGTGAACTAATTCAATTGCCCCAGCTACATCGTAATACTTAGGCAGATCATCTAGCTTTACGCCACTAGAATAAGCTGCAGCAAAAAACAACATTGGACGAACTCGTTTTCCACCAGCATCCAGTGAATACAACATTGCATCCCTAAGCGTTGGTTGCTTGATCTCTGCGTTAAGACGATCATCTAGAAATTGATTGAAATCGGGTAAAACTCGTTCGCAAAATTCAGAAAACTTTTTGATTTCCATAATTAATCTTGGTCCTTAGTCTCATCATTTTTCATATTGATCTCTTGACCGTCTTTAGTCATGATCTTCGTAACAGTTGCTTCAGCGTCGCTGAGAGTTTTTTCCAAATCCTTGCTCAAAGTGACACCCTTTTTGAATTTTTCCATGGCTTCTTCCAATGGAACGTTGCCTGATTCAAGGTTCGTTACGATTGCCTCTAAATCAGCTAGATTTTCTTCAAATGTCTTCTTTTTTTCAGCCATTATTATCCTCGCTTATTTCTTTGGTTATCAACTTGACGTTACCATTTTTGACGTGGAGATCAACTTCTGTATCGACCTTGTAATCGGAAACATCTCTTAGAACTTTACCAGTCTTAGTCGTTGGGATCGCATAGCCTCGACTCAGGGTCTTCAACGGACTCAAGGAATCCAAACTAGCAACGCGACTGTTAAATATATTACGGTTTCGATTGATAATTTTATTAACGTTATTGATCAAAATCTGATAATTGCGATTAACTTGATTGCCATAGCTGTAAATTTGATCACGGGGTGAAACTCGTACTAAACGATTGGCATATTGGATCAAATTTGTCTTGGAACGGTTCAAATTATTATTGATGCTCTGCTTCAATTTATCTTGCAGATAATCAACTTTTTGTAAGTAGACTTCATAGATTCGCTCAGGATGTTGCAAAAATACGTTCTGAGCCAAAGAATTCACTCGGTCCCTGTAATTACCTATGATGTTATTTTGTGCATTGTAAAGCCTTTTTTCGTCTCCTTGCAACTGCAACAAAACTTCGCTCAAAACCGGCGTAGCTAATTCAGCTGCAGCTGTCGGCGTTGCAGCTCGAAGGTCGGCTACCAAGTCAGCAATCGTCGTATCAGTCTCATGACCAACTGAACTGATCACTGGGATCTTACTGTTGACGATCGCCTCAGCGACAATTTCCTCATTGAAAGGCCACAAGTCTTCGATCGAACCACCGCCACGGCCAATGATGATCGTATCAAAATTTCCAGCTTCATTGATCCGTTTCAGCTGTTCAACAATTGTTTTGGCAGCTTCTTGTCCTTGAACTTGAGCCGGATACAAAACTAATTGCACGATAGGATATCTTCTGGCTACGGTGGTCATAATATCATGAATGACCGCTCCAGATTGACTGGTAACGACTGCGATCCGTTTGGGGAACTTGGGAATTTCTTTCTTAGGCAAATCAAAGATCCCTTGTTCAGAAAGTTTCTTTTTCAACTGTTCATAAGCAGCGTACAAAGCCCCTAATCCAGCTGGCTCCATCGAATCGATATAGATCTGATACGAACCTGAAGGCTCATAAAGAGAGATTCGTCCTTGAACGAGAACTTTCATACCTTCTTCAGGTTGAAACTTGATTTTTTCAAAGCTACTTCGAAACATGATTGCAGAAATCTTAGCTTTGTCGTCCTTTAAAGAAAAATATTGGTGTGCGTGGGGACGCATCCGAAAGTTAGAAATTTCGCCCATCAAATAGACGTGTCCCAAATAAGGGTCCACGTCAAATTTTCTCTTTAAATATTGGCTCAAAGCGGTAACTGTTAAATATTGTTCACTATCCATTTGCCCTGCCTTCGGCTAATTCGATCACTTGGTCTACCAAAGCAGTGATCGTCATAGGACCAACACCACCAGGTACTGGCGTCATCATTGCAGCTTTGTCTTTGACATCGTCAAAATCAACGTCTCCACAAAGCTTGCCATTTTCATCTCGGTCCATACCGACATCAACGACGATTGCTTGGTCTTTGACGTAATCTTTGGTAATGAACTTAGCCTTTCCAATGGCAACAACTAATACATCAGCCTTTTGTGTAATTTCTTTTAAGTTCTTAGTATGTGAATGTGTGATCGTTACAGTGGCATTACGATCCAACATCAAAGCAGCAGTTGGTTTTCCAACAATATTGCTACGACCAACGATTACAACGTTTTTACCATCGAGGTCAACGTTGTAATGGTCTAGCATCATCAAAATACCTGAAGCGGTGGCTGGTTTGGTTAATGGTGTTCCAATCCAGAGATTGCCGACACTGACTGGAGTAAATCCGTCAACATCTTTTTTAGGGTCAATAGCTTCAATGACCTTGTCCTCGTCAATATGATCTGGAACTGGCAATTGCACGATAAAGCCATCAATTGTCTCATCGTGATTCAACTCGTCGATTTTATCCAACAATTCTTTTTCAGAAACAGTTGCATCAAAGTGGATCAAGTCAAACTTGATTCCTAGTTTTTCAGCACGACGTTTCTTATTGCGAACATACACGGCACTGGCACTGTTCTCACCGACTAAAATCACGGCAAGTCCTGGAGTCACGCCTTTTTGTTTCAAATCAGCTACGCGCTTAGTCATTGTTACATCTAAAGCTGCTGCTACTTTTTTACCTTCTAATAATTTCATACTAATCACCATAAAAAGGCTGGTAAATTTACCAGCCTTTACCCTTCTACAAAATTAGATAAAATACCATTAACGAAGGACTTTGAGTCCTTGTCGCCAAATTCGCCAGCCATTTCGATTGCTTCATCGATGGCGACTTTCTTTGGAACTTCTAAACTATTTTCCATTTCAAATAGGCCAATACGTAAAATTGAGCGATCAATCCGTGATAGACGTTGAACGGTCCATTTGTTTTTGAGATGTTCGGCAATTTCTTTGTCGAGGTCATCTTGATGCTCAACGGCACCTGAAACTAGAAAATTCAAATAATCAGGCACAGCCTCTTCGCCTAAATCACATAGTTGCATGGTAGATGCGATTGCGACGTCGGGTGTGTCTTTGGTAGTTTCGATAGAAAATAGTGATTGAACTGCGAGTTCTCTGATCTTATGTCTATTTATCACTAGTTTTATTCCTTTTTGTCTGTTGTTACACGTTCTATTTCGCCAGTTTCTTTCTTGGCGATTAAACCTACAACATGCACGTTGATTTCACTTAAATCTAAATCGGTCATGAATTCCAGTTGTTCAATGGCTGATTTTTGGATTTCCAAAGATACCTTAGGGATCGATACGCCATAGTTCAAATATACGTAAACATCCGCAGATATTTTATCATCAGCAAATGACACATCGACACCCTTACCATGGTTGATGATTCCAAACAGCGAATCCATTCGATTAGAAATAGTTCCACGCATTTCGTAGACACCGTCAACTTGGTTTGTAGCAATTCCCAGAAGAATCTCAATAACTTGATGTGAGATTTCAACATTACCGTCAACTTTTCCACTATCTTGTTGTAGAGAAACATATTTTTGTTCAGCCATAAACTCTTATCTCCATAATCAGTTATTAATTAAGCACGTGAAATGTAAGTACCATCTTGTGTATTAATAGTTAGCATGTCGCCTTCGTTAACGAAGAATGGTACTTGCACAACTAGGCCTGTTTCCATTGTAGCTGGTTTTGAACCACCTGATTGTGTATCACCCTTGATTGATGCTTCAGTTGCAGTAACTTTAAGATCAACCGTATTAGGAATATCAACACCGATAGTTTCGCCATTGTACATCATGACACTAACTTCCATGTTTTCCTTCAAATATTTCAATTGTTCTTCAATTTCACTTGCAGGAATTGTTAGTTGTTCGTAAGTTGTTGTATCCATGAAGACGTGGTTTGTACCATCTGCATATAGATATTGCATCTTTTTACTTTCGATGTTAGCTTTTTCAACTTTAGCAGTTGATCTGAAAGTCATTTCTTGAACGGCACCAGTTCTCAAGTTCTTTAACTTTGAACGAACAAAGGCACTACCTTTACCTGGCTTAACGTGCTGGAATTCTACAACACGCCAGATACCATCTTTTACTTCGATTGTTAAACCATTTTTAAAATCATTTACTGAAATTGACATTTTACTCTCCCTTAGTTCGTAAGATTTTGCCGATAGAACACTATACATTATCTTACCAATATTTTAGTACTAATGGCAATAACTCACACTTAATTAAATAAAAAAAAAGAAGAACAATGTCCTCCTTTTTATCAATATATTAATATACTGAAACTTGTCTCTTGTCTCTGCCAAGTCTTTCGAACTTAACAACACCGTCTGTAAGTGCGAACAATGTATCGTCGCCACCGCGACCAACATTAGCACCTGGGTGAATCTTTGTACCACGTTGTCTGTAAATGATTGAGCCAGCAGTGATAGCTTGGCCATCAGCACGCTTAGCACCTAATCTACGACCTGCTGAGTTACGGCCGTTACTTGTTGATCCACCACCCTTATGGTGAGAGAAAAATTGTAAATTCATCTTAAGCATGAAGTTTACCTCCTAATCAAGATCTATCTTATTTTTTTGTACTTGAACTTCAATGTTTTTCGGATAACTTCCTTCGATATCTTTCAATATCCAAAAGAGATTATCCAATAACAAAGCAGTATCATGTGATATAGCTTTGTCAAATTGGCAACCTAAATGACCACCATTGACCTCGTCCATAACGACTTGGGGAACGGCTTGAGTAAGCTTCTCCAGATTATTGATCGTTCCGATCGTCACTGCTGAAACAGCGGCACAAACTAAATCTTGACCGTAAGGTCCCGAGTCGGCATGTCCTTTGATCAGAAATGAATCGATCTTTTGCTCTGAATCTTGGTGAAAACTAGCCCTAATCATAATTAACCTTTGATACTATCGATAAGTACCTTTGTATATGGTTGACGGTGACCTGTCTTCTTGTGTGAATGCTTCTTAGGTTTGTACTTGTAAGTAACAACTTTCTTTTCCTTACCTTGCTTTTCAACCTTACCAGAAACACTAGCGCCTTCAACAACAGGGCTACCAATCTTAACAGTCTTGCCATCAGAAACTAAAATTACATCGTCAAATGTAACGGCGTCCCCTTCTTTGACATCAAGCTTTTCAATATAAATAGAAGCATTTTCTTCAACTTTATATTGCTTACCACCAGTTTTAATAATTGCGTACATAAGCGTACACTCCCTTCTAAGACTCGCCAATTAGGTGCACTAAGCTTAAACCTAATTTTGAGCGGTTGTAGATGCAATAGTGATTGCAACTTATAAAATATAGCAAATTTTGTAGTTATTTTCAACTCTTATTGGAAATTTTTTTGTTTTTTCCAACGACTTTCGTTAGTGAAAGATAGCCTAATAATATAAAGCTAAATAAATTTGCCAATAATGAAATTATCCCGATCCAATCATATTGGGTATGGATCTCGACAATACTTTTGCCTGGATTAGTTTGTAACTCGATCGTCCCACGTTTAGATTTTGTTGTCCTTACGTTTTCATTATTCAGCTGAATTTTATAGCCACTGTATTTTTGAACGGGAATATCCATCGTTGCCGACTGTGGATCGTAATATTGGATCCAATAATCATTAGCTTTAGTGTAATAAGAAACAGATGCTTTTTTATTATTGACTAAGAATTGATTTTGACCCTCAACCGCCCGGTCATGGTAGTTGATGACATACTTTTGATAATTGATCTTTGAAGCAGAAGTTATTCTTTGTTCCGCATGGATCTGATCAGCTTGGTTATAGATCAAAAAGCTCATCCCACCGATCGTTGCGACCATCAAGAGCAGTTTTAATATTCCTGGTCCCTCTTGGAAGATCAAGATAACGATGCGACTGACAATGATTGCTAAAAATAGATCAAGGATACTTTGAAATGCTGGAACCAACCGGCTCCAGTCGACCACTAAACTATCGGTTTTTACAAATAAGCTTATCGTCAACGGAATCATTTCCAACATGATCAATTTGTAGCTGAATTGACTGTTCATAAAAATAACGATCAGAACCAACACCGATAGAACCGCAATCCCTATCAGTAAAATTTGTTGAATCTGAGACAAGTGCAACTGATCAAACCATTTTACATAATTGAAATTATTTCTAGGATTTTGTTGCAATTTACCTTGCAACAACTTGGTACCTAAAGGAACCAAAAATCCTATTGTCGTCAAAACTACTAAACCAAACGTCTTCAATAAGCTCAATGACAATCGGCCCCAATAGCTCCAGTGGTGCGAAATGCCTTTAAAGATCATCAAAATAATCCACGGTACCAAAGTCAAAAGCACGCCCACTGCCATATATGGCGACGTCCAGATGATCAAAGACATCCCCCAAGCTAAATTGTACCAACGCTGATTTTTCAAAATTTGATAAATTCCATAGTAGACCATCGGTAAAAAAATCAATACTAAGTAATTTTCCAAACGCTGGATTTGAAAAACTTGTACAAAGCGATTCAAAGACAATGTGTAGATCAATGAGAAAAGTAACGACTCCAACGTATCGTGAGAAAATCGGTTCATATAAACGTAAGCACTAACAAAGGTCAAGAAAGTGATCAGCGTTAAATAAATGCTGAAGCCATAAGTCACATTACTATTTACGAAAATCGTTCCCGACAAAATCGTCAGCCAAGGACTGAACAAATTGATCTGACTACCCGAATGATTCCAATAATTAAAGTTGATCGGCGAAGTAAAAACATTTGTCAAACTCTGCAAATGGGCAATATTGAAGATCATCGTATCGCCGAATTCGGCTTTTTGAAAAAACATAACTGTATAAAAAACACTTAAAAGTAAAAAGATCGACCCTAAAATGGTCCCTTTCCATGAACGATTCGACATGGGTAACTCCTTTTAAAAAAAATCTCATTTTAAATTATACTAAAAAAAGGATTGTGCAAACTGTTTTCAGCACAATCCTTTGATAATATTCATATATTCAACTTTACTACGCTAAAGTAGTCATAACTAATCGTCCTAATACTAAGAAGAAAAAGACGGCGGCAAAAACTATCTTGCCTTGTCTAAGATTTAGTTTCGTAAAGATTCTCGTTATTAAGATCAAAGCAATAACTAGACTGACTCCGATTAAAATCCCCATCAGATTACTAATGATTGCTTGTTGCGTCAAAAATGCCGCTAAAACATCTATCAGAATGAAAGCAATTGTAATAACAAACGCAAACTTTCTTTTCAAATCGTCCACCTCTAAAATCCTAAGCATTACAAAAAATGCTTAAACTCTAAGCACAACGGCTACATTGTAAATTTAATTTATATTCTTTGCAAGACGTTTTTTTATTTATATGCCAGAATCATTAATACATCAACATTTATTTTTTTATAATTTATATGTTTGCCATGGTAAATTATCGGGATAACGTTGATTTATGACTGAAATACTTTTGAGATCATCTGGATCCAATTCCAAAGCTAAACGGTCGTCGTCGAACAAAGTCCACTCATATTTGATTTCTTCAACATAAGGCTTACCACTGACAATAAATTCACGTAACAGTTCCAAAAGATACTGACGATTTTTTCGATAATCGATGTTCAATTCTTCTTCAGGCGTATTTAAATATTCCACGATTCCACCGTGTCGACCTGACAAGACATTACTTAGATTGCAATAAACTTCAGCATCGGTATTTTTAGCAAGCAGTTCCGCCATTCTTCTAGCTGGTAGAACGTACATTGCTAGACCCATTATTTTAACAAAATCGTTTTTAGAGTACGTATCGTTCAATAAGGTTTGCTTTAAAATCTGGCTATTTTCACCGAAGAGATCCGTCATCACAGTATCTTCTAAATCACCGATATTTTTGCTCTTCAAAGTTTCCAACTCATTATTAGCAGCCGAGATGATCGATTTAAAATGCGTTCTTTTAGCACGTTGAAGCAATTTTTCTTGCCAATCAGCGGAAATCAAATCGTCGTCGATCACTGGACCAAACCAATTCGTAGGAATATGGTCATCCAAGCTGCGTTCTTGCACTAATTGCAAGCCATCATCAGTCAAATTGAACAAGTCTTGCGTTGCTTTGATGTTATTGTCTTGGCAAATTCGAGCCGCAACTTTTTCAGCCGTCTGCATATCCCGAATGGTCTGGACACCGCCTGAAAACAAGATGACCTTTTGAATCCGATCCAAAATGGCCGAGTTGGACGCCATCAAAGCGGAAATCGATTTGGCTCCAGCCGATAAACCAGCTAAGGTAATGTTTTCAACATCGCCACCAAAGCTTTGAGCATTGTCGATCACCCATTGAATGGCCATCAACTGATCCGAGAGACCGACATTCGTATCGCCGCCTTGAATCTTTCCCCAACCAAAGAGTCCTAAGCGGTAGTTAGGAACGACATGAACGATCGATTCGTGATCCAGCCACGACATCTGTTTACTATAATTTCCACCCTTCAAGAATCCACCACCGTAAAATTCAATCACAATTGGATACTTACCTTCGACATCCGGCGTACAAATGTCCAAGTTCAAACAATTTTCACCAAAAGCAACTTTTTCATTTTGTTGATCCAGCGCTCCGTTTTGCATTGGCTGAATTCCATGATGAACAGCATAGTGCAATTTATTAACTTCATTAGATCCAAATTTTGCAATTGAGAATTCTTCCGCTCGTTTAAATCTACGGCCGTATCCGTAAGGAACACCCAAAAAATCAACGTGCGTATGATCCACGATTCCATGATACGTGCCTGTAGTTGTTTTCATTATCTTCTTCATTTAAAAATAAAACCCCAATGAACAAAATATCAATTTAGTTAATATTCTAAACTAATAATATTAATGTACAAGAATTTCATGTAACCATTTTTATTAGAAACTTATATGAAAATATTCATATTTTTCCTTGTCTACCAAAATAACATTGTATATAATTTCAAAGATATGTTTTTAAGGGAGAAAAATACATGGTATTAACAGATGCACAAAAACGTGCCAATGAAAAATGGCACAAAAACCACCGCGACCGCGCAAACTATATTGCTATGCGCTCGTCAGCACGCAGTTTCATTCGCAAAAAGTCGACTTTAGATGACCTCCAAGAACTTGAAGATATCATCAACAATCGTCGCAAGGAATTGATTCAACCCCAGTAATTTACTTAACTTTATCCCTAATAATATCGAAATAATAAAATTTATTTTTTAGATAAGACTTATTTATTTTTCAAATGTAATATTTCTGATATAATTCGTTTTAGATAAGGGGAAAGGAAGCCTTATCTAAAGCAATATGTCCAAATCACGATGACATTAAAAGCTGTATCATTTTTCGGAGATGAAGATCATGAAATTAATCAAATGGATCAAATCATTATTTAAAACCGAAAGAATTGACTCTTCCACACAAGATAGAGAGATCCTTGCTGAACTTGAAGGAGAGAACAGAGCCTTCATTTATGGCAAGTAAAGTCATTTATTTAGTAAATTATTATTAGGGGTGGTTCACTTATTTATAAGTGGACCTTTTATTTTGCCTAAATTAAGATTTTTTTTAATATATATCAAATTTTACATTGACAGAAACCATCACGTTTAACTATAATAATAAAAGTGATGTCACAGTGGCTCAGTTGGATAGAGCAACGGTCTTCTAAACCGTAGGTCGTGAGTTCGAATCTCACCTGTGACATTTTTTTATACCTTTAAGTCGTTAGAGATTTTTCTCTAGCGACTTTTTTTATTGTTTTAAATTAATTAAAATATTTTTTAATTTAGGCGTTGCATGTTTAATAACTTTTATCTATAATAGTACGAGTGATGTCACAGTGGCTCAGTTGGATAGAGCAACGGTCTTCTAAACCGTAGGTCGTGAGTTCGAATCTCACCTGTGACATAATAAAAAATACCGCTAAGCGTAATTTACGTTTGGTGGTATTTTTTTTGTACTATTTTACATTGCCGGTACAGCCATTACATCTGTATCAACAATTCCAAATTGCCGGCGCATCTTGGACTCGATCCGCTCTCCTAGCAAATAACTATCTCTAACTTCCATATGCGGATCGACGCCGATAATAATATCCAACGTCACGACATTGCCATTGTAATGAGCATTTAGTTCTTCAACTTCTTTGACTTCAGGAAACTCTTCGATCGACTGCTTAAATTGACCCTCAACTTCAGGGTCAATTTAAGCAGCCAGATTCAAACTGCTTTCGCGAAAAATTTTGATACCCGATACCAGAATAAAGAGGCCTACAACGATACTAGCCGCTCCGTCTAACCAAGCAATCTTAAACCAGAGAGCCCCACCGATAGCAACTAGCGTTCCTAAACTGGTCATGGCGTCACTCAAACTATCTTGGGCTGCTGCCGTCAAAGCCGCATTGTGCAATTTTCGCCCAGCACGAAGATTTTGATACCAAACCACTAACATAATGACCATCGCAACTCCTGCTCCTAGCATGGTGATCGGTTGTGGCACTGCCTGAGAATTCTGATTCAAAAGACTTTTTAAGCCGGAAAACATAATATTTAACGAAATAGCGATCATGATCAAACCAGTGATCAGCGTGAAGACTGTCTCGTAATGAAATCTAGTCAGCTGCAATCGCTGTCCATTTTGTTGAGAATCCTCTGGTAAAGGCTCTCCCATCAGATCATCGTCGTCAATATCACGGGCAATAAAAATACCGATCAACAACAAAACCGCTGAAATTATTCCTGACAAGTTATTCAAAGCATCGGCCCGCAAAGTTTGCGAATGTCCAATCATGGCTAAATAAAATTCAACTACTGAAATCACCAAATACGCTGCGACATTGAACCATAAATGATGTTGGGCACTGTGTAATTTTTGTAATTCTTCAGTCTGTGTCCTCTTCCAAACCGCTTGTTCAGCTTCCCGATGTTCCTGCATAGTCTTACCTTCTTTTGATGTGGTTCAAAGTCAATCTTAGACCATCTTGCCTGCAAATGGCATCAAAAAAGCCTCTTCCTTACCGGGAAGAGACCTTTTTTATCGTTGAGGATAGAATGCAGCCTTCGCTGCTCATTTAATATATCATTTTAAGTTCAATCATTGAGCAATTTAAAGAACACGTAAAGGAACTGTATTCTAAATTACAAACTCATGAAAAAATGATTATTTTTATTCTACAGACCCAACTGCAATAGTTTGTTCATTGCTTCTTCAATTGTCTTACCGCATGCAGAAACCCGAGTGTTTTTCTTATCAAATACGGTAAACAATTGACTCTTGTTATCTAAAGTCACTTTATATCTCATATTGCCTACCTCCTCTTTATTTGATTATTAATTCTACACGCTTTTAATAAAAATGCAATAGAAACAAACTATTTTATTTTTATTGTTTATAATCGTTCGTTGGCATATTTTTCTGTTTCCCAGTAGTCTCGGTTAAATATATATATTGTGTACCCTATCAACTATTTTAGGCTCGGCTAAATTATTTCTCTTAGAAGTTTTAAAGTAGGCATTTTGTCATCAACCCTTAATAATGTCATCAATCAGTAATATACTTGTAATCAATTTTTCATAACGAGATATATCATTATATTTAAATACATTTATTTATAATATTTTCAAATTCATAAATAAGGTTCGGAAATTACCCATTTTTACACTAAAACAGCTTGAAATTGTTTCATAAAACAAAAAAAGCATGGCCACTGGCCACACTTTTGCGCAATTTTTAGAAGAATAGATCTTTACATGCTCGTAAGTCAATCCACCTTGAATATAAATAATATATGGTGCACGCATTGGTCCATCACATGAGAATTCAATACTTGCACCCGAGACGAAAGTTCCGGCTGCCATAACTACTTGATCTTCGTAACCTGACATAGGACTTGGTTCCGGCGAAACATTGGAATCGATTGGTGAGAACTTTTGCACGAGATTAGCAAATTGGACCATCTTGTCGGGGTCGTTGAATTCAATCGTTTGGATCAAATCGGTGCGATCGTCATTCCACTTAGGTGAAACATTCAAACCGAGCTTTTCAAAGATAGCAGCTTCAAAAATTGCCCCTTTGATAGCATTTCCGGTCACTCTTGGAGCCAGGAAGAAACCTTGGAACATTTCAGCTTGACGGCCAATCGTAGCCCCTTCAGAAGCCCCAATTCCAGGAGCGGTCAAACGGTAGCTAGCTAATTCAACTAGATCTTTTTTACCGACGATATAACCACCGACTTTAGCCAAGCCACCACCAGCATTCTTGATCAATGAGCCGGCCATAAGATCAGCCCCTACTTCAGTAGGTTCGATTGTTTCGGAAAATTCACCGTAGCAGTTATCAACAAAAATAATTGCATCGGTAACTTCCTTAACATTCTTAATGATCTCAGCGATTTCTTTGACGGTCAAACTCTTTCTAGTTGAATAACCACGTGAACGTTGGATAGCAATAACTTTAGGATTCTGTTCTTTGATCTTTTTCTTCATCAGATCAAAATCAACTTTGTCGCCATCCATTTCGACATAATCAAAGCCAATCTTGTAATCGATCAAAGAACCCTTTTTGTTGCCAGCTGTTCCGATAACTTCTTGCATCGTATCGTAAGGTTCCCCTGTAACGTACAAAAGGTTGTCTCCTGGACGTAATAATCCAAATAAGGCTGTTGCTAATGTATGGGTACCAGAAACGAACTGTGGACGAACTAGAGCTGCTTCAGTCTTAAACACATCCGCATAGACTGCTTCTAGTTGATCACGGCCACGGTCATCATCACCATAGCCAGTCGTTCCCAACAAACTAGCTTCGTCGATACTCTCTTTTCTAAAGGCTTTTAGAACTTTATCTTGATTGTCCAAAACTTGTTCATCGATCTCAGCAAGTTTTGGTGCAATTTGTTCATCCGTCTCCTTAATAACTTCCTTCAATTTTTCTGGAAATGCTGCATCCCATTTAGTCATTTTGCCCTCCTACAAATTTAATGATATTTTCCTCAACTATATTTTGATAATTTTTATCATCACTAATATTATACCAATCTACGTCCATTTGATTACGGAAATAAGTAAATTGTCGTTTGGCAAAGTGACGAGAATTCTTTTTGATTTCATCCAAGCAGCTATCTAAACTCTGTTGACCTTCAAAATAAGGAAATAGTTCCTTGTAGCCAATGCCGTTCTTAGCTTGGGGAAAGACATCTCGATGGTCATAAACGTACTTGACTTCGTCTAATAAGCCCATCTCGACCATTTTGTCGACTCGATGGTTGATTCTTTCATAGAGTTTTTGACGTTCATCCGTCAAGCCTACTAAATAAAACTCAGCCCACTGTTGGCCATTGTTTTGATCGGTTATCGATCTTCCAGTCGTCCGTTTGACTTCGATTGCCCGAATCAAGCGCCTAGGGTTCTCAATATCGATTTTGGCAAAAGCTAAAGGATCTTCAGTCTGCAATATTTCTTGTAAACCTGAAACGCCTTTTTCTTGTTCTAGCGTCAATAATTCTTGGCGAACTTGATCGTCTCCGGTCGACTTGCCACCGAGATTCAAATTGTTGATCAACGAACTCAAGTAAAACCCAGTTCCACCGACAACCAGTGGCAATTTGTTGTGTTCGCTCAAATCAGTAATGATTGCTTTAGCCTTCTGTTGAAAATCTTTGACTGTATATCTTTGATCTGCCTCACAAATATCGACTAAATGATGCGGTACTTGTTTCAATTCTTCTGGACTATCTTTGGCTGTTCCGATATCTAACTTTTTATAGATCTGCATCGAATCGCCAGAAATAATCTCGCCGTTGAGCTTTTGAGCTAATTTCAAACCGAGGGCACTCTTGCCAACAGCGGTTGGTCCTACTATTGCAACAACTTTTATCAAAAAATCACCTCTCTTGGACAGTTTTTTATAGATATTTTGTAAGAAATACACCATAATGGGAATTAAAGACAGGAGGAATAGTATTATGGCAAAAAAACAAAAACATCTTCGTTTTGTTAAAGGATTCCTTGTTGGTTCATTAACAACAGCTACAGCAGTTTATGGTGCTTTGCACGCATTCAAGAAGACTGTCATCGAACCTGAAAATGAAGAAAACGATCGTATCGAATCAAACCGCAGACGTGCTAACCGTAAGAGCCTTCAAGCACACCAAGGTTAATCAACATTCTAATTATACAAAAAATGCTGTGTCAGAATTTATTCTGCACAGCATTTTTTTAGATTTTAGTAGTTTTCTTAGTTTTGCCTTCCCAATCGACAAAACGGTCTTCCAACCACTTAACATCAGTAAAGCCCCACTTCTTTTGCAACTTGAGAGCAGCACGAACGCACATATTCTTGTTGTCGCTGTATAAGTATACAGGTAGATCAGGTCTCAATTCGCCTTCATTATACTTCAATTGGGAATAAGGAAGACTTCTGGCACCTAAAATATGTTTAGAATCGAATTGATTCTTTTCTCTTAGATCAACGATTTGAGCTTTTCGCATCGTATCCTCAAAACTCTTTTGGTCCATTGCACCGCCCATTTGTCTACCTTTGAGCCAGTAATAAAGCCATGTACCAACCCAGTAGATCAAAAATCCAATTACAATAACGTACAAAACAGCATTTAAAACTTGCATCTATAAAAACCCCTAATCAACTTTAATCAATGAAGCAGCACCAATAACACCCGCACCATTACCAAGACTTGCAAGTCTTAGTTCTGTTGAATCCTTGATAGTAGCGAATTCGTTCTTACGCATTGCTTTATCAACCTTGTTGAGCAAGAAGTCACCAGCAGCTGAAACACCGCCACCGATAACAACGTACTTAGGATTCAATGTGTTAGCGATGTTACCTAGAACAAATCCAAGTGAATCACAAACATAATCGGCAACGATCATAGCAAGGTCATCATCTTTCTTAGCTAGGTCGAAAACGTCCTTAGCTGAGATATCTTGACCATCATCAAGCATGGCCTTCAATTCTGAAGTACCAGCGTATTCTGAGGCACGATCACGAGCAACACGAACGATACCAGTAGCTGAAGCGATTGTTTCTAGACAGCCACGTTTGCCACATGTACACATGAAGCCGTGAGGATCAACCGTAACGTGTCCGATTTCACCAGCAGCACCATTTTGACCTTGTAGCAATTGACCGTTAGCGATGATACCACCACCAACACCAGTACCTAATGTAACAAAGACAACATCGTTGGCATTGTTACCAGCACCTTGCCATCTTTCACCAAGAGCAGCAACGTTAGCATCATTTTCAATTGTAACAGGAAGACCTGTACCTTTTTCAATATCGCGAACAGGGTAAACTGAGTTAGTCCAGTTAAGGTTGTATGCACCCTTGATTGTTCCCTTTTCGTGATTGATCGTACCAGGTGAACCTAAACCGATTCCATCGAATTGGTCTGCAGTCATATCGTACATATCGATATGATGATTGATTGAATCAATAATATCAGGAATAATAAATTGTCCATCAGATAGAATATTTGTTTCAATACTCCATTTTTGTTGAATCTCACCATCTTCAGTAAGAATAGCAAATTTAATTGTTGTACCACCAAGGTCAACACCGATTAACTTTTTGTCTGTCACTTTGATCTGTCCTTTTCTTTCTTTTCTTCTATTCTGTGCTCCCGTTTTAAGACCATTTGAGCACTAATGAAAGTCTTTTTGTCGATCATCTTATCCTCGTACAAGCGCTTAACTTCAATAAACATCAACTCAATATCCCAGAGCCTTTTACCAAGGTGAATAAAAGTTCCATATCTTTTGAGTAATTGCTGTACATCATAGAGGGTTCTAAAGCTCATCATATTATCCATAAACTACCATACCCTTTACATACATATAATATGAAATAACGACAAATATTACTAGAGCCAGTATGCGAAACATCATTTTAGGACGACTGATTCTAGGAATTCCTAAAGCGTATCCCAACAATAGTCCGCCAACAGCACCACCTAAGTGGCCCCAAATATCGATACCAGTCATGGTCAGATCCATTATTAAATTAATAACAATCAATCCTAGAAAACTCTTGCCAAGTTCCGTCAAAAAGCGATTTTCACGATAGATCAAAGCTAAAGCTAGAAACGCCGCAAACATCCCAAACAATGACGTACTAGCACCAGCCGAAATCACGCTACTAGCCCCGAAGGCAAAGCTGGCTAAGTTTCCCATAATACCGCTTACTATATAAATAATGAAAAAACGCCAATGACCAATCATTGGCTCCAATATTTGACCAACATATAACAGTGTAAACACATTCATAAAAATATGGAAGATGCCAATGTGTAAAAATATTGGTGTAATCAAGCGCCACCATTGACCCATTTGGATCAACTCATTGGTTTTGGCACCCAATCGAACTAAAACATTGATATTTTGCGAGCCGCCAATTAACGTTTCGACTAGAAAAACGCCAATCGTAACGGCCAACAATGACCAAGTCACATACGCTTTACTCTGTCTATTGATTATCTGCATCTTGTTCTTCCTTTGATACGATGATCTTATCGATCGGCTTATCTAGCACATATACCGGCCAAGGCGTTTCTTCGTAGTATTGTTTAGATAATGCTAAGGAGATTGTCTTGGTTGGATACTTAGCTAAATAGCGGTCAAAATACCCAGCTCCAAAGCCAAGACGATTATTATCTTGCGAATAAGCTAGTCCCGGAACGATCATGAGTTCTGGCGGATCTAAGAGATTATTGTCGTACTCTTTGGGTTCTCTGACGCCAAAGGAATTCTCTTCCAATTCGGAATCCTTCGTGTAGCGAACAAAAGTCATCGAATAATCAGCAAAGGTCTTAGGAATATAAACTTCTTTTCCCATTTCAAAACACTGATTGATAATTGGGAAGGTTGGAATCTCGTCATTCATACTCAACGTGATCCCAACACTAGCGGCTTTTTGAAAATCAGGATCATTAAATAGTTGAAAATAAAGATCATTGATTTCCTTTTGAGCTTTATCGGATTTCATAAATTTACTTACGATGTCGATCTGCTTTTTTCTAAAGCTTACCTTATCCAACTAAATCACTCCTTAGTAAAAAAAAACAACAGGGATTTTATCCTGTTGTTTATTTTGTTTCGCGGTGCAATGTAACAGTGCGTTCGCGTGGACAATATTTCTTAAGTTCTAGGCGATCAGGATTGTTACGCTTGCTTTTGTTTGTTAGGTATGTACGTTCATGACATGAAGTACATTCCAGTGTAATATTTACTCTCATATTGGAATATCCTTTCATAATTCTTAACTAAATTCAACTAATTAAATATATCATTTTTTTGCATAATTTAAAAGGCCAAATTCGCATTAGATTCAACTCTTTAAGTTCGATACCATTATAGCACCTGAAAACATCATTATTAATCGATATGATGTTTTCTTAATCTCAAAGGCAATCACAAATAAGAAAAAACAGTCTCAAAGACTTCAAAATTTCTCACGTATAATAGCTTATCATTTATTAGTCGCAGGTGCCAGTTATACAGGCTTTACATTTAAAATAATCACTCAAAAAATACCACCTGATTCACATTTGAAATCAGATGGTATTTTAAATTAATATTCAAAAGTTAAACGAGTTGCACAACCCCAACTTCCTGCGTTTTGCTACATCTCCCAAAGCACTCGCAAAATCGGCGAGCAATTCGTAAGATTAGGCAAATACTCAGAAGTTAACCGGAGTTGCTGCACTCTCTATTTTTGACCTGTCATCTTGTAATAGTCAGTATAAATTTGATGTGCTAGCAAGTTAGGATAACTACCAGTCTCACTAGTCAAATTAGGGAATACAATCGCCATAGCCACGTTAGGATCATCATAAGGTCCAAAACTGACTAAACTGGTTGTAATCGTTTCTGGAGGATCAGTCGATGGATTATCAGGGTCATAGTAGAATGACTGAGCGGTACCAGTCTTAGCAGCAACTGCTGGTGAAAGATCGGCCAACTTAGTAGCTGTCGTCCAATAACCACTACCGTGAACAGCTTCGTACATACCCTTTTTAACTACGCCAAATTCATCCTTTGTTGCATTGATCGCATTCAAGACTGAAGGTTTTGTTACTGAGGTATAAGCGCCCTTAGTCCCATCATCTTTTGTCTTTTGAATCGATTGAACAACATAAGGCTTCAAACGATATCCGCCATTAGCGATGGTTGAAATGTATTGAGCCATTTCGATCAAAGTATAGGCATCGTAGTTTCCGTATGACAAATCCAGTGCAGAACCGGTCTTCAAGGCTCCGGTACTTGTTCTAGTTGAACCTTCAATACCAGTTGTTTCACCAGAAATATCGATACCAGTCTTAACACCCAAACCAAATTGATTAAAGTAACCACGTAAAGTTTGGAAAATGTCAGGATTCATGACCATTGATTCACTAGGAACGTAACTAGCGTGTCCTTCTTTCATAGCAAGTCGCATCATATAAATATTAGATGAGAACTGCAAAGCTTGAACAGCGCCTAAACTACTGAACGTACCAGCAGGATAAACAGATTTCTTAACTGGAGAACCTGGCAAGTAAATTGGTGTATCGTCTTGAGTATTGTTTTCAGGTGTAATGACACCGTCCATCAAGGCACCCATAACCGTAGCACCCTTAACCGCAGAACCCATAACGAAGGTCCGGTTAATAACGCCCAATGAATCTTCAGTCGTCTTACCTGTCTTAGGATTGTTGTGGATCCCGGCCATAGCCAAAACTGCACCAGTCTTAGGATTCATAACTACTGCATATGCACCATCGGAATATTGAGTGATTCCGGCCGCTTTAGCAGAATTATATTGTGTTTCCAAAGCGCTTTGAACTTTCTTTTGGAACGCAGAGTCAATTGTTAAGTTAAGATTGCCACCCTTTTGACCTTTATAAAGGATAGTACTCTTCTTGATCTGATTATTAGCACCAACTTGTACTTGGCGTTGACTCTTGGTACCAGAAAGGATCGATTCGTAATTCTTCTCTAGATAACTTGTACCCACACGGTCATTACGTGAATAACCTGAAGCTAACATTGAATTGATCTCATCATCAGGAATACCTTGTTGCTCGGTCGAAACGCCACCGATAATACTTGCAATGGATTTTCCTTGTGGATAGTCACGATTCCAGTTGCTACCGATACTGATACCTGGCAACTCTGTCAAATGTTCACTGACTTCAGCAATTTCTCTAGCAGTCAAGTCTTTATCTTTCAAGAAGACTGTTGAGAGTGAATAAGCTGCACTCATTTTCTTAAACAAAGTAGCTCGTTGCAAATCTTTTTGATTCAAATGAATTCCTTGTTGTTCAACGTATTTGACCTCATTAGTATAGATCTTCGCACTGGACAACGCATCGCCATTAGAATCAACACGATAGGATTTAGGCATCTGCTTAGCAACTTTAGCTGACTTATTAGGCGCAGCCAAAATATAATCAGCTTGGTCACGCTTCGTCAAATCTGTCACTTCAACATTCATGTATTTAGTCAATCTATTTGCAATCGTATAAATATCACTCGACTTCACACTGCCACTCTTAGTATAAGTGACGGCATTTGCAGTCGAATTGCCAACCAAAAGTCTACCCTTCGAATCATAGATCATCCCACGTGGTACACTGCCTGTCATTACTGTCTTATCTGTTCGATCAACTTCAGCTTGGAACTTACCGCCATAAACGATCTGTAAATAGTCAAGTTGAGCGACTAACATTGCGAATAGAACAAAGACAATAAAAAAAAGCAGGTTTAGACGAAATGGAATAGTAGACTTCGCTTGACTACCTGTTCTTTTCTTTATTATATCCAGTATTCTTCTCATATTTATCCTTCAAAAAAACGAACGCTTATTCATTCGATTTAAAAATATACTTAGGTCCGTCGAGGTCAGGATCATATTCAACTAACAAGTCATATCTGGCAAAAAACCACGTATCACTGTCAGTAATATAATATGTCACGCCGTCGATCACCGTACTCGACACTGGATCAACTGGTTTTTCCTTACGCATAGCAATTGAAAAGCCTTCATGAACCATTGTTTTTCCGTAAACCTTACCATAAAAATGTACACCATCACCGGGTACTAAGTCCAACTCTTCTTTGAACCATTGATCTGCTTTTTCAGTCAATTCAATCTTCATGACGCCCACCTCAATTATTTAATTAAGATAAACATAGCAGAAAACATGACTATTCAGCAACTGCCACGTCTTTGACGATTACATCGTAACTGCCAACTGGTGTTTCGATTGTTACAGTGTCGCCAGTGTGTTTACCGATCAATGCCTTAGCGATTGGTGACTCGTTAGAAATCTTGCCGCTGTCAGGATCTGATTCAGAAGCTCCAACGATTGTATATACGTCAGGTTCCTCACCATCTTCTTGAACAGTAACTTTTTTACCGATTGAAATTTCATCGTCAGCAACGTCATCAGCATCGATAACTTTAGCATATTGGATTTGTTCAATATGACTAGCAATTTTTGATTCGATTACACTTTGTTCATCTTTAGCAGATGTATATTCAGAATTTTCTGAAAGATCGCCGTAGCTTCTTGCAATCTTGATACGATTGATAACTTCAGGACGATCAACTTTCTTCAAGTGTTCTAATTCTTCTTCCAGCTTCTTCTTACCTGCTGCTGTCATTGGATAACTTCTATCTGCCATTTTTATAACTTCCTTTTTAAAATTCAATATTTATTCTAATTTCAAAATGTCATCTAATCAAGTTTGACTAGATGACATTTATTAACTATATACAATTATACATTATTGACCAAGTGACGAACTTTTATTTTCGTGTTCATCAAGTGTATGTGAATAATATACCTTACCAGTCTTCAAGTTGGCAACAAAGTATAGATAATTTTGATCCCGATCGCTCGGATTCAAAGTAGCTTCAATCGATTGCAAACTTGGTGTGTTGAATGGTCCAGGTCCATAACCCGCATTCTTATACAAGTTATAAGGAGACTTAACCGCTGTATCCTTGTTTGTAAGATGTGTCTTATGGGTATTCAAAGCATACATAACGGAAATATCTGATTGAATCGGAATATTGATTGCAATCCGGTTATAGAATACGCCGGCAATCTTCTTACGATCAGTATTAGTTACACCTTCACGTTCAACCAATGAAGCCAATGTTAAGACTTGTTGAACAGTGTAGCCTTTTTCTTTGATCGTAGAATAGTAAGGTTGCAATTCTTCATTTTCCTTTTCAACCATTTGTGTTACAAGCTCTTTGAGCGTTAGACCTTTGTAAACACTGTAAGTAGCTGGGAAAAGATAACCTTCCAAGTGATATCTGACATTCTTCTTAGCCATTGATGAATCGAGTAATTCTGGATACTTCTTTTGAAGTCCCTTTAGGAACGATTCATTCTTCATTAATTTCAAGAAATCAGATTTCTTAAAGTTAGTTGACTTTTGAATTTGATCGCCAATCTGATCGATCGTTACACCTTCACGGACTAATACTGAGTTAGTTGCTGTACCACTTGTATTTGGCTCGGCACTACCGCCTTTTTGCAACTGTTTAACAATAGAACTCATGTCCATTGACTGTTTAAAAGTATAGTAGCCGGCTTGGAAATCATTGTAATTCTGTGCTTTGATATAAAGATTAAAGACGCTGGCACTCTTGATGATCTTATCTTTTTCAAGCGTTTTAGCGATATCCTTGCTAGAAGAACCGATTGGAATCTTAACAACAACATCTTCTTTATTATTTGCATTATATGGTTGCAATGAACTATTCACATAATTGAAGCCAATAACCGCCACAACAACTGCTAAAACAGCAATCACACCAACGATCCAATACGCAATATGATTTGCGACGGAACGCTCCTCAGCCCGACTCCTCATTTTACCAGTTGATTCTTGACGCAATGCTTCCTTTTTATCATCCTTTTGGCTCAAGATGCAGCCTCCCAAGTTAATTTATTAGAATTATACCATTAGTTTTGAAGTAATCAGTTAATTTCTTTTATTTGTATAGGAATACCTTTATATCAAGGATATAAAGGTACAAATACAGTTATGACACTAAGGTTGACTTTACAACTTTGACATACCAATTGTTACACTATAAAAATTTATAGTGCAACCTCTGATACTTTGCCACAATGCACGATATTATACACCCCAACACTTAGTTTATAAATACACTTTACTAACAAGTGTTTCAACAATCTTACTCCATTGCCAAATTATCATGACACTTAATAATAATATAATAACCAACTGTGAAACAATCCTTTTATTGAATATCTTTAGATTCTTTTTATCAGTTCTAATGTTCTTATTTGGCCATTTAGATAAACTTTATATTTTCTAATTACTATCTATATATTATCACAGACCACTTATCTCAAAAGTGAATTTGAAAGATTGATTTTTTTCGTTTAACTAAGAAAACCTCTGATCCTAAATAAAGAATCAGGGGTTTTCTCATATTAGTGTTCATGTTTAAAGGTTAAACGGTTTAAAACACTCTCTATTCAAAACGAGTTACTCAAACCAACTTTCTGCGTTTTGCTACATCCCACAAATCACTTGCAAAATCGGCAATCAATTCGTGCGATTAGGCAAATACTCAAAAGTTAACCGGTTTGAAACACTCTCTATCTAATTTCAACATTGAATTTCTTGACCAAACTATCTTTAACAACAGTGAAGGATTTTTCAACTTCTTCATCTGTCAAAGTATCATTAGGGTTCAAGAATACTAAGTGATAGCCGAGTGACTTGTGATTGGCGGCGATGTTCTTGCCTTGATAAACATCAAAGATATTAACATCCTTCAAGTACTTGCCACCATTAGCAAAGATATCGTTAACGATTTGACCATTTTCAACATCTTTATCGACCAAGATAGCAAGGTCACGGCTGATTGCTGGATACTTAGGTGCAGCTTGTGCTTTGACGTTCTTCTTATTCAAGTCGAACAAAAGATCGACGTTGAGTTCGAAGACATAAGTATCACTGACGTTGTGGGCTTTTTGATAATTAGGGTGCAATTTACCAACGAAACCGATCACTTGGCCATTTGCCAAAATCTTTGCAGTTTGGCCTGGGTGCATGTTCTTGTAGTCTTTAGTAGCTTCAAAAGTGAATTCAGCATCAGCATTGACGAATGAAAGCAATTCTTCAACAATACCTTTTACATAATAGAAATCTGCTGGTTGAGCAGTTGTGTTCCATGAGTCAGCAACAACATTTCCGCTGACGGCACCGGAAAGATAAGTGATCTCATCAGGACGTTCTTTGCCAGTAGCTCTGGAGAAGATACGGGCGTGTTCAAAAATTTGTAGATCATCGTTTTTACGAGCTTGGTTGTAAGCAACATTTCTAACTAAACCAGGAACTAAACTGTTTCTTAGATATTCGTGATCTTCAGTCATTGGGTGCAACAACTTAGTGTATTCACTGTCGATGACATTGAAATCTTCAACTTCTTGTTTACTCAACAATGAGAAGTTGATCACTTCGTCCATTCCTTCACCAAGTAAGATGTCACGTAATTTATTAGCTAATTCACGTTTAGGACTGTAGCCACCCTTAGTTTCCATACCAGCTGGCAAAGTATTTGGTAAGTTAGCATAGCCGTAGATACGGTTAACTTCCTCCACAAGGTCAGCTTCAATAGCCATATCCCAACGTCTTGTAGGGATAGTTACTGTAATATCATCCCCTGCAACAGCCACGTCAAAGCCTAAGCGATCCAAGATCTTTGTGATCTCATCAGTAGCAAGATGTAAGCCCATCAAATGGTTGATATGTGAAATACTCCCTTTGATGATGGTTGGTTCAGCTTTAGTAAAGTTACCGGTAATTGTCTCTGAAATAGATGCAACATCGCTATCTTGGTCGACCAATTGAGCTGCACGCATCAAAGCTTCAGTTACGATACCATTGTCAACGCCCTTTTCAAAACGATTTGAGTCGTCGCCACGAAGGTCGTGTCTTTGAGCAGCTTTACGGACAGAAGCTCCGTTGAATACTCCCGCTTCCAAGATAACATTCTTAGTGTTTTCATCAACAGCAGCCACGTCACTTGTCTGTACACCAGCTAGACCTAAAATTTGGTCACCAGCAGTGATAATCAAGTCGTTTGCATCGAGAACCTTGTCTTCGTCAGCTAAATGCAATTTGTCGCCATTGTGAGCTAACTTAACGACCAATTTCTTAGCAGCCAATTTATCAGCATCGTAAGCTTGGATAGGTTGACCATATTCGATCATTGTATAGTTGGCTGCATCCACAACACTGTTGACGGGACGAATACCTTGATTCCAAAGTCTTCTTTGCATCCACAAAGGACTCTTAGCGACTTTGACACCGTTGATCTCACGCAACAAATAATCTGGAACAAGTTGCTTTTCTTCTACATCCGCAGTGATATCAGAATCAGAAGTTACCTTAGCATCGTCTAGTTCAGGTTTGGTAAAGCTTGGTTTCTCATCATAAGTAGCACCGATTTCCCAAGCAGCTCCACGCATACCCAAAGTATCAGCACGATTAGGTGTGATATCGATATCGATCATTTGTTCCTTTAGGCCTAACAAGTCATAGACAGCTTGACCTGGTTTTTGAGGTTCGTCAAAGACGTAGATGCCATTTTCAAATTCTTCTGGCATATATTTAGCAGGAACACCGACTTCATCCAAACCACAGATCATACCGTTAGATTCTTGTCCACGCAATTTTCCACGTTTGATCTTAACGCCATTTGGCAAATGAGCGCCGTGCAAAGCAACGATCACATATTGATCTGCTGCAGCGTTTGGAGCGCCACAGACAATTTGAATATCTTCTGATTCGCCAACATCGACTTGGCAAACTTTCAAGTGATCTGAATCAGGATGTGGTGCGATACTTGTGATGTGTCCCACAACTAAGTTCGTCAACTCTTCACCCAATTTAACTGGACTAGATTCGATCCCAGTTAACGAGATCTTATCAGCCATTTCTTCAACTGTGTGTGTGACAGGAATATATTCTTTTAACCAATTAACAGAAATCTTCATTATTTTAATTTACTCCTTTGAATTGTTCTAGGAATCTAACATCGTTCAAGTAGAAATCACGAATATCGTTAACTCCGTATTTAAGCATTGCAAAACGTTCTGGTCCAAGACCAAAAGCCATACCACTGTATTCATTAGGGTCGATGCCTGACATCTTCAAAACGTTTGGATGTGTAAGACCAGCACCTAATACTTCGATCCAGCCAGTATACTTACAAATTCGGCAACCTTGCCCGCCACAGTTGAAACATGAAACGTCAACTTCAACGGATGGTTCAGTAAATGGGAAGTAACTTGGACGGAAGCGGATCTCACGGTCAGGTCCAAAGACGTGACGGCACAAAGCATCCAAAGTACCTTTTAGATCGGCCATAGAAATGTTTTTATCAACAACTAGACCTTCAATTTGGTGGAATTGGTGTGAGTGAGTAGCGTCATCATCATCACGACGGTAAACGACACCCGGTGAGATCATTTTCAAAGGACCCTTAGTAAAGTCATGAGCTTCCATGTCACGGCCTTCTTGAGCAGAAGTTTGCGTTCTCATCAACAACTCATCTGACAAGTAGAAAGTATCTTGCATATCACGTGCAGGGTGATCCTTAGGGATGTTCAATCTTTCAAAGTTGTAGTGATCTTCTTCAACTTCATAGCCACCAGCAACTTCATAACCCAAGCCAATGAAGAATTGTTCAATATCTTCGATCGTTTGATTCAAGATGTGTTTAGTACCTTGAACTTGCTTAGTAGCTGGCAAAGTTACATCGATAGTTTCATCTTCAAGCTTTTTAGCAACAAGCTTTTCATTCAATTCGACCATTTTTTCTTCGATAGCAGCTTGAATATCTTTTTTAACGTTGTTAGCTAACGTACCGATCTCAGGACGTTCTTCAGCGGGAACATCTTTCATTCCACGCAAGGCCTTTGTAATAGGACCCTTCTTACCTAACAAATTAACTCTTAGATCATTTAATTCTTGAAGTCTTTCAGCACGTTTGGCTTCATCAATACCGTTTTCTCTCAGGTTCTTTAAAGTATCATTTAATGACATGTTTTCCTCCTTGATGATCGACCTTGATTTACAAGATTCACTTGTTGACAAAAAACTCATTACTATAATTTGGTTCTTTCTATGGTTGTTTTACTTGCCGTCTTCCATGAAATTTTGTTAGATGCTGGAACGCTGTGAGAGCAACTTTGAACCAATTCTATGAATTGTTTTAAAGCTTGTCTGGCTCTAACCTGGCAAAGTACGCCAGCTAAAAGCCTCCCACGGCTGAGCATCTAACAAAATTTCATTCCAGACTAAATATTTTTTATATTATGTAATTGCATTAAAACAACCATTCAATTTTTCCAGATGACCTATATATTTAAATAATTAGATATAACCGAAATTTAAGAAAGAATCATAATTTTGACATAATCACTTTTAAATAAATTACGCAAAAAAAGTCCCCATCCCAAAATAAGGGACGAGGACTCGCGGTACCACCCTAGTTCATGTTAAATAGACATGCACTCAAGTAGTTATATAGTAACTAGCTAAAAACTCAGAAAGTGAATTCGCCAATTCATTCATCAAGCCTTTTTCAGTCGATCGGCTCTTCCTGTCATGAATTTATTGGTTACTATTTTTCGTCAAAGTTTAATTATTATTTTGTATATGTTGATTATACAAAAACTAAAAACTTTCGCAAGTTTTAAAGTGATTGCAAACCGTACATCAAAACACCGGCAGCTACTGCTACATTAAGCGATTCGGCTTTTCCTAAGATAGGAATATAAATATTTTCATCACAGTTTACAAGTACATCTTTGCTGACACCGTGGGCTTCATTACCCATGATCAAAGCAAAGTTTTCAGTCTTAGGCAATTCATTATAAGGCTTAGCACTCTTGTTGACTTCTGAACCATAGATCTCCAATGATGAATCTTTGGCTAACTTCAAAGCCTTTTGAATATCCATGCGGTAAATTGGTAAGTGGAATTGGCTACCTTGCATTGAGCGTTGTACTTTTGGTTGATATGTATCAGCTGAGTTCAAGCTGGTAATGACACCGTTGTAACCTGCAGCATCAGCTGTTCTGACAATAGTTCCCACATTGCCGGGATCTTGTACGTCGTCTAAAATGACCCATTTGCCGTCTAAAGTTGGCATATCGGGAACATCTTGAACTTTAATAACTGCAAAGATTCCTTGGGGTGATTTTGTTTCAGATATTTCTTCAGAAACATCTTCGGAAATAGTTGTGGCAATATCGTAGTACTTTTTAACCAAACGGTCATCTGAGTAGTTCTCAGTTACGAAAAGCTTCTCGAATTTTTGGTCGTATTGATCGGCTTCACGGACTAGATGGAAACCTTCGATCAGGTAAGTTCCAGTCTTACGAATATTTTTAGTTGCTGACAATTTTTTCAATTGTTTGATTTCATCATTTTTCTTAGATTCGATATATTTCATATTGATCCATCCCTCTTGTTCTATAATATAAATATTAACACATTCGAGGATTTGAGGTGATTAGTTGTGAAACATCTTTCTATTAATGTCGATGGTTTAGTGCAAGGTGTCGGTTTTAGATACTCAACCTTTCAAGTGGCCCTCGAACTAGGGGTAACTGGCACGGTCGAAAACAATATCGACGGTTCAGTTTCGATTGAAGCCGAAGCTGATGAAAAAACACTCTATATTTTTTTAAATCGAGTAAAATCTTCCCCTTCACCCTTTGGAAAAGTAACCAAATTGGACTATACTTTTTCTGACGACTTGCAAGATTACAGGAAATTCACTGTAATTGGTTGAAACGTCAAATGAGTTAACGTATATTACTTTCTATACGAGTAAAAGGGTGGTTTATTAAGTGAATAAAAAATACGTCAAATATATATCGATACTGTCATTAGTATTGGTACTGACATTAGTTTTGACGGGGTGTGCAGCGCAGGGTTCAGCCGCTAACCTACACGCTCCAACTAGTGGGCCTTATGGATTTATCTATAAATGGCTGGGAATTCCGTTCCAAAAATTGATCCTCAAGACAGCTCAAGCTGTCGGCGGTACTAACGCCTATGCTTGGGGGATCGTGATCATTTCCTTCGTGGTTCGTTTGATTCT
The DNA here is from genome assembly GCF_001434275.1 of Companilactobacillus mindensis DSM 14500. Classification (GTDB taxonomy): domain Bacteria; phylum Bacillota; class Bacilli; order Lactobacillales; family Lactobacillaceae; genus Companilactobacillus; species Companilactobacillus mindensis. The sequence continues at coordinate 46,527 of NZ_AZEZ01000022.1, forward strand.
GGTTCCACTTTCATTGAATCAACAATACAAATCAACGACACAACAAGAAAAGATGCGTGCCGTACAGCCACAATTGAAATTGATCCAAGTTGCTCAAAAGAAAGCTCAAGGTCCTGACCAACAACAAAAGATCAGTGCTTTGATGATGGATGTTTATAAAAAGAATAATTTGAGTTTGACTGGTGGTATCGGTTGTTTGCCTTTACTACTTCAAATGCCTATCTTGATCGGTATTTATCAAGCCGTACAATATTCTAAACAAATTGGTGCCGCTACTTTCCTTTCAATTCCACTTGGTAAGCCAAGTATATTGATTGCCATCATTGCGACCGTCTTTTATTTGATCCAAGGTTGGATGTCACTACAAATCGTGGCTCCTGAACAGAGAAAACAAATGCAGATGATGATTTTGATGAGTCCGATGATGACTTTCTTCATTTCATTGATCTCAACTGCTGCTCTAGCACTTTACTTCTTAGTCGGTGGTGTCGTAATTTTGATCCAACAACTCATCACCAACTACGTCATTACGCCAAAGATCAGAAAGAGAACTGACGAAGAACTTGAGAAGAATCCGGTCAAAGTCGTTGTAACTCAAGAAATGCTCGACGATATTCTCAATGGATCTTCTAATAACAGTACTTCAACTGCTAATTCCAATACTAGTTCTAGTTCCGATTCTGCCAGTGAAGAACAACTTCACAAAACACTTCGTGAATTGAACCAAGGCAAGCAACAACGTAACAAGAAGAAATAATGAAATATGTTTAATTTTAAAAGATCTCTGATTCTCACATCGAATCAGAGGTCTTTTTTTGTAGCTGATATTCGAAAAATTAAAATATTTTAAGATTATTTTCATAATATTTTTAATCTTTTCTTCATATAAGGCGATATAAATCAACATTTACCAACAAATAATAATTAAAATTATTGTTGACAAGATTAAAAGTTTGAAATATATTTATGACATCAAATTTGTTAGGAGAAAACATTATGAAAAAGACATACTCTCTAAACATTGTGAATATTCGTTGGCAAAGCCGATAACTCAGACTAATCCGAGATGGATTCAGTCTGAAAAGGATTGAATCCGTGTCGGCTTATTAAACTATGATAATTTTAAAGCCCACATGGAAAAATTTTTAATTTTAGCCATGTGGGTATTTTATTTATTAAGGACAATCCCACTAAATTTTGGGATTGTCTTTTTATTTTAGGGGAATATTACAATGAAAAAATCGAGAAAACTTTACACAACCATCGCTTCACTAGTCGCTTTAGGCGCAATTTTAATCGGGGCTTATTTTTATACTGGACGAGCTGACGCACAAAAACAGGCAGCCATTCCTAAGGTCGGAATATTGCAGTTGATGTCACACCCAGCTTTGGATCAGATCCATCAAGGAATCGATGACACTTTGAAAAAAAATGGCTACATTGATGGCAAAAACATCAAAATTGAATTCCAAAACGCTCAAGGGGATCAAAGTAATCTAAGAACTATCAGCAAAAAATTTGTTCAAGACAATGTCGATGTTTCCGTTGGTATCGCTACTCCAGCCATTCAATCACTGATGAGTGCAACTAAAACTACGCCAATCATCATGGGTGGTATTACTGATCCGGCTGGTTCTGGCTTAGTCAAAACTGAAAAACATCCTGGTGGCAACGTTACTGGTGTTGCTGGTCAGGCACCGATCAAAAGTCAGTTAAAACTGATTCAAACTGTCATTCCTAATCTTAAAACTTTAGGTATCATCTACACTTCCAGTGACACTCCTTCAGCACACCAGATGAAACAAATGAAAAATTACGCTCAAAAAGAAGGTATCGATGTGCAAGTTTCAAGTATTAGTTCTGTCAACGACTTACAACAAGTAGCCACTGCCTTAGCCGGCAAGGTTCAAACGATCTACGTACCAACCGACAATACCGTTGCTTCTGGAATGAAGTTATTATCTTCTATCGCTGCTAAAAAGAACATCGCTGTCTTCCCTGCTGCTACAACAATGGTCAAAGATGGTGGTTTAGCCACTGACGGTATCAGTCAATACGAATTAGGTCAAAAAACTGGCGAACAAGTAGTCAACGTCCTCAAACACCACAAAGACCCTGCAACTACCCCAGTAACCGTCGCTTCAAAAGGTCACTTGATGCTCAATGAAAAAATGGCTAAGAAACTCAACATCACTTTCCCAGATTCATTAGTCAAACAAGCTCAAAAAGATGGTCAAATCTTAAAATAGAGAGTAATGATTCCAAGCACCGGCCTAGCTCCAACCATAAAAATAATCCACATCAACGCATATCTGTTGATGTGGATTATTTACTTTAAGCATATTTACTGTTGCGATTGATCATTATGTTCATCAACTGGCGGATTATTTTTAGTATCTTTGTTAGACATAATCTCAGGTACTTGATTGACAACAATACCATTTTGATAAACTGTCCAATCATTTAGACCACCGTTATTGCCACCAACATCAGTCTTAAATAATCTGATCCAATAGACCATCTGGCCATCGCTTCCTTTGATCGAACAGTCCATCCCCGAACTATTGTCGACCATGTGCGTATAGGCTGTGCCATTCGGAGCTAAGCCATATTGACTCTCCACTAACGTTATTGCTTGATCAGCGTTGACGATCGGTGGTTTGGGTGGAGCTGGTTTTTGCGGCTGTTGAGTCTTCTTAGTTTCATCAGAAGCTTGATCAGATTTTTTTTGAGAATCCTTTTTATCCTTGTCTATTGCTGCTTTTTTCTTTTGCGGTTGCCCCTGATATTCTTTTTGTAAAACTGCTTCCTTCAAATTGGAAGACTCGGATTCATTGGAGTCTTTTTTACAATAGGCCAATTTATAATTGGAATTTTTATAGTAAAACAAACCGACTGCTTTAAAATTGTCATTATCAACGCCGGTGAATAAAAATTTCACTGTCTTAGTACTATTTGACTTGATAGTTATCGTATCATCCTTAGTCGAGTAGACATCAGGACCCTTTTGGTACGCTAAAACGAACTTCGTGCCATCGAACAAAACATCTTCGCTAGTTCGATTGACAACGTGCATATTGATCGATGAAGTGTCGCCACCATCGTAACGTTTGAACGAAAAACTCATTTCATCTTTTTGCGACTGATCTAAATTCGTATAATCAATTGACTTGACGGTATTGTGAACCGTTTTAGTAGGTTGACTGGTGGTAACTTTGGAACAACCAACGACAAACAATAATAATCCCAAAATAGCAACTATTAATCCCCTTTTTCGCATTGTGTTTCCCCCTTAACAACTTGGTATAATAATATACCTTTCTTGGGTAAAATGTGCAAATTAATTCCTTATATACGGAAAAAAGTCTTGTGGAACAACTATATTTTGGTTCTTTTTCAACTTTGATTACATACAATTATTTAGATATATTAATAGGTCATCCAAAAAATCAACTGGACGACCCATTTTAGTAATGTAAAACAAATAAAAACCGTTTAGTCTGGAATGGAATCCCGGCGGATTGTTGGAAGACGGCAGTAAACAACCAAACTTGAAAAAAATAACCCTCAAAAATTGAGAGTTACTTTTCTTTTTCAGTATTTTCAGTTGTGTCTTCTTCTTCTGGTTCTTCTTGAACTAATGGCAATTCAATCTTAAAGACTGTTCCGGATCCTACGACACTTTCAACTTCCAAACTGCCGTGATAGATCTCGATCAAACGTTTAGCGATAGAAAGGCCTAAACCATTCCCTCCACGCTTTCTAGAACGAGCCTTGTCAACTCTATAAAATCTATTGAAAATGCGTTTCAAGTCGTTTTTAGCGATTCCTAGGCCATAATCTTGCACGACAACTTCCAACAATGCGGAATTAGTCGAAGCAGCCAAATTGATTTCTTTGCGATCAGCTGAATACTTAAAAGCATTATCCAAAAGAATGACTAATACTTGTTCCAAGTGATTGCGGTAGATTTTTACTTTGCTGCCTTCTCTGATATCGTCATCAAAATTGATCACAAAGTCTGGATGCAACATTTTGAAATCATTATAAACTTGCGTAAACAGTGGTTTCACTTCAGTTGTTTGTTCCAAATAAGCGCTGTCGATCTGTTCCACACGGGTCAGATCCAACATTTCTTGAATCAATGACTGCATCCGTTTCAACTCTTGAAGCGATGAATTGATCGAGTCGTTCAAAACTTCTGGGTCATCCTTGCCCCAGCGTTGCAGCATGCTCAAATGACCTTCCAACACTGCCACTGGCGTTCTAAGCTCATGCGAAACATCCTCTACGAATTCCTTTTGTTGGTTCGTATAGGCTTGCATCCTATCCAGCATCTTATTGATATTGACAGTCATGTCATAAATTTCATCATTACGTTTCCGCAGCTTGATTCGCGAATCTGAATCCGGTTTCTTATTCAGATCGTCGATCGTGCGGTTGATTTTTTTCAAATCGTTCAAAACTAAAGTTACAGCATAAAAACTGACTAAGACACCGATAATAAATACTACAATACCACCGATGACTAATTTAGTTGTGAAAGTATTTATTTCGTTAACGGATGCCACGTTTCCAACCGTTCTCATGGCCAATACTCCAACAAAGATATAAGCCAACAAGATCACGATGGAAATCAAAACCGTCCACTTGAATCTAATCGAGATCCTCATCGACGCATCACGTACCCTTTACCACGAACGGTTGAAATGTAGCTTGGTGCACCGGCTCGGTCGATCTTATTTCTAAGATATTTAATATAAACATCGACAACGTTAGTCTCAGTTGATGAACCTGTTCCCCAAACACGTTCTAGTAAGTCATCACGACTCAAGACAGTCCCGACGTTTTCCATCAAAGCACTCAAAAGGTCATATTCACGACGAGTTAAGTCGATAACTTCACCATTGCGCTTCAAGGTTTGTGTTGTCTTGTCGATCACTAAGTTTTTATATTTAAGTACTTGGTCGTTGTTGCGAGTAACATCGATATCAAGGTCGATTCGTCTCAACAAAGCCCGGATTCTAGCAAGCAACTCTTCGATTGCAAAAGGCTTAACGATATAGTCGTCAGCTCCGTGGTCCAATCCTGATACACGGTCAATGATCGAGTCACGGGCTGTCATCATAATAATTGGTGTGTTCTTTTCTTGACGAATACGACGGCAAACTTCGATACCGTTCAACTCGGGCAACATCAAATCAAGTAAGATCAAGTCCCAATCTTCTGATAACGCTGCGTCGAGACCAGTTCTACCATCACGTTCAACAGTCACTTCATAGTTCTCATGTTGAAGTTCGAGTTGAACGAATTTTGCCATATTCTCTTCGTCTTCAATAACAAGTATTTTAGCCATACGTATCTCCTATACATAAAATATTAAATTATCTTTAATTATAGCTTAATCATTAATTCAAATATGTCACGCTTTTGGCAATGCATTAATGATTTTAACATATAGCAAAAATTAAAAGAAGACAAGCTTTAATTTTTATTTTTTTAGAATCTCAAAAAATTGATTATTATTTTTTAAAACTCCAAGCAAATTAACCATATATTAACGTCGATTCTGATTACTTTTTTAAATCAACTACAAGGACCTCCACTTCACACTGACCGTGAAATGGAGGTCCTCTAGGTTAATCCTTAAAAGTTAAAATCAACTGATAATGCACTTAACCGAAATTTCAAAGCGATTATTGTTCTTCGTACCAAGTATAGTGATATGTACCTGGTTTGTCGTTTCTCTCATAAGTGTGAGCACCGAAGTAATCTCTTTGAGCTTGGATCAAGTTAGCTGGCAATGTTTCTGAACGATATTGATCGTAGTAAGAAATAGCAGCCATAAATCCTGAAACAGGAATTCCTGCTTGAACGGCAAAACTGATAACGTCACGAACATCTGATTGATATTCCTTAACGATACCCTTGAAGTAGTCGTCCAATAGTAAGTTGTCTAGTTTTGGATCCTTGTCGTAAGCATCAGTGATGTTTTGTAGGAATTGAGCACGAATGATACAACCAGCACGCCAGATTTGAGCGATCTTACCGTAGTTTAGATCCCAATCATAGTGATCTGAAGCGGCCTTCATTTGAGCAAATCCTTGAGCATAACTGATGATCTTACTGAAGTACAAAGCCTTTCTGATCTTAGCAACTAATTCGTCAACATCTTTGATAACTGGCTTTGTTTCTGGAGCTGGCAAGACCTTGCTTGCTTTGACACGTTCGTCTTTATAAGCAGAAACGTAACGTGAGTAAACTGATTCTGTGATCAATGATTGTGGAACACCAAGTTCTAGGGCACTTTGTGAACTCCACTTACCAGTACCTTTGTTACCGGCCTTGTCCATGATCTTGTTGACGATGTAGTCATCTGTGCCTTCGTCGTCTTTTCTTGTCAAAATTTGTGAAGTGATATCAATCAAGTAACTTGAAAGTTCACCCTTGTTCCAGTCTTGGAATACTTCAGCAATCTTGTTAACGTCATTGTTGAACAAGTGCTTCAACAAGTTGTAACTTTCGGAAATAAGTTCCATATCGCCATATTCGATACCATTGTGGACCATCTTTACATAGTGACCGGCACCATTTGGTCCGATATATGTAACACATGGAGCACCGTCTTCGTCAGCTTTAGCTGAAATTTGTTCCAAAATAGGAGCAACTAAGTCATAAGCTTCTTTTTGACCACCGGGCATCAATGAAGGACCTTGCAAAGCACCAAGTTCACCACCGGAAACACCCATACCGATAAAGTTGATACCTGATTTATCGAGGCGTGCATTTCTTTCCATTGTGTCTTCGAAGAATGTGTTACCACCATCGATCAAAACGTCACCTTTGTCTAGTAAAGGCAACAATTGCTTGATAACAGCATCTGTACCTGCACCAGCTTTGACCATCATCATAATACGACGTGGTTTTTCAAGTGAGTCTACAAAATCCTCAATTGTATAACTAGGTACTAATTTCTTTTCTGGATGTTCTTCAACAACTGCTTTTGTCTTTGAACCTGTACGGTTGTAGATAGCAACTTCATATCCACGGCTTTCAATATTTAGGGCAAGATTCTTACCCATGACTGCCATACCAATAACACCAATTTGTGGTTTTGCCATTATAATAATTACCTCCGATTTTTGTTCACAATATCATCTTAACAAAAAAATAAAAAAGGAGTATATAAAAACTACTCCATTTTACGAATATTTTAATTTACGGATAACATCAGACTTTATAACCGTTATTTTTTTCATAGCCATATATCCCTGATATTTTTTATTTAAACCAACTAATTAATCCATATATGATACCGACACAATTCAATGCAATAATGATTTTGTATATAACGATTCTTCTCTCATAACTGTTCATGTCATGCACTCCTAATTTTCATTCATGCTCTTATTTTACCGCCTATGTTACCATATACGAAAGGAAGGAGTTTAACCCCAACCTTTCAATGTTTTAATTAACCACTTGATAGCTGCTACTATCATTTTAATAACGGTTTCACCATTTACAAGAACTGATAAATTTAAGCTAACATAACTGGCTTTCTTTTATATCAGTTCTTTTTTGTTTCTTTAAATCTTCTCTTTTCAAAAGTAGCCGTGGCAACAATGACAACATTCTGTTGGTTTCTAATGAATACCACTTCTGTATCAAAAAGCCTGTTAAATTGTTCCCTAATGAAACTAATAAAAAGGAGCAGTTGAAAAACTACTCTAAAGTGCAACACAAAAGTTAGACAAAATTAAATATTGTTAAGCTGCTAAGGCA
>NZ_AZEZ01000082.1:0-3048 GCF_001434275.1 Companilactobacillus mindensis DSM 14500
TCGCCACCAAGTTAGCGCCCATGCCGGGCGCACTACACTAATAGGTCATCCAAAAAAAAATCAGCTGGATGGCCTATTAGTGTATCGCTTTAAATGAAGTATCGAATCATTGGATCTAAAATTTTAATACTACTAATGTAAAACAAATAAAAACCGTTTAGTCTGGAGTGGAATCCCGGCGGACTCTCACGTGGTAGTCTCTTGGCTGGTGCACTTTACCAGGTTAGAGACAGACGATCTTCAAAACAATTCGTAGAATTGGTTCTAAGTCGCTCTCACAGTATTCCAAATCCGCCGGGATTTCATGGAAGACGGCAGTGAACAACCAAACTTGAAAAAGAACCAAATTTTCAATTAACACCTCGAAATAATTATTCCAAATATCCCATCATTTCCAGCCAGTTGAAGGCCAAATTGATCCATTCAGCTGACCAAGCATTCAAATATTTATCTTTGCCCGGTTTTTTAGTCACGTAAGTTCCCAAAGCCAATCCGTGAATCCCCGACCCAAACAAGTGATATTCGACCGGCAATCCTAACTGATCCATTTTATCGACATACATTAAGGAATTCGATACACTGACCAGTTCATCCGTACGCGTTTGCCAAATAAAAGTTGGTTTAGAGTGCTCATTCAAATAAGCTTGCGTCTGCCAGAAAGTTTTATCGGTACTGATCTGATACATAACTTTCTCATCAATGGGAAAACTATTTTTAACCGTCATATCGATCACCGGATAACCTAAAATCACTGCCGCAAAGTCATCGTCATATTGTTCCAAACTATATGTGTGGCGTAATTTAGGGTCGGTTCCGATGCCGTTGTAAGCTGCTACTACTTGCCCACCAGCGGAAAAACCAGTTAAAATAATTTTACTTTTGTCGATATGACGCAAATTAGCTTGTTGTTTGACCCAATCGATAGTTTTGCCCATTTCTTGTAAAGCCAAGGGAAAAACTGGTTCATCGTCGATCAATTTATATTCCAAGACGACCACGTGCAGCCCCAAGGAATTGAATCGTAAGGCTATTGGTTCTTCTTCACGCTGCGAATGGAAAGTAAAGCCACCACCAGGACAAATTATCATCACCGGATAATCGACAGTTTTGCCAAAATCTGCCACTTGATCGAGCCAGTAGCTTTTAACCTTGAATTTGTGTCCAGAAACTGATAAGTTATCTGTTCTTGTTTGCATTGTTCAAACCTCCATTACCATTTTAATGCTCTAAATAATTGACGGTTAGTACAAATACTAATCATTTAAGTAGACAAAAACGTATCGAAACTCTATTATGATTTAGATGTAAAATGAATTTTTAAGGAGTACTCATGAGGAAAAATTCATGGATTGTTTGGCTATTATTGCTGGCCGGTGCATTTGTCGTTGTGGAACTGCATCCCCAAGTCGTACCGCAAGTTGAAAGCCAAGTTAAAGCAACAAATGACAAAGTTCAACCATATTTATATTTAATCAAAACTAATATTGAGAGTAAATTAAACGGCACTACTAAAACTACAACTGAGAAACAAGTTGGTAAAGTTTCTACTCCCATTGAAGAACCGCTGAAGAACATGATCACTGCCAAAACTTACTATTATCATTTTGACAACAACGTACCCGAAAACGTTCAGCAAGTCTTCCAAAACGCTGTCGATACGTATAATAACACCGGTATTGTCAGATTGATCCCCCAAAAATCAGAACCCAACCAAAATAACATTACTTTTTTCATCTATCACAAAAAAATCAACAACATCGCTTCCAGTACTGTCGAGTTAGGTAATGGTGGTCCGTCAGCTTTGCAGCTCAATAACTACGCTATCAACAGTGGCCGAGCTGGTTTGAATATGACTTATCCCAATATGTCAGTCAAGAATTCCGTCGCTATGCACGAACTTGGTCATGCGTTGGGATTGGCACACAGTTCCTACACCAATTCGGTCATGTATCCAGTCGATCAAGGCGTCACTAAATTATCTGAAGCCGACCTCAACGGTTTGCGCAAAATTTATAATCAGTCAACTACCACGGACTAAAGTCCGTGGCTTGTAAGTAATAAACAAGCTCTCTGTTTATTAGCTACAATTTGCATAGATACAGCACTGCGTGTCATCCGAAGATGATATGTCTTACACGCTAATTACCAATGCCTTTTTAGTCCGCAAGTTGCCAAACGGACTTTATATTTCTATTGTTTTGTCAATCCTTTATTCAGGATATTAATAGCCGCATTATGATCTCTAAGGTGATGTTTATGACAGACTGGACAAGTCCAATGTCTGTCGGTTAGAGTCAATTTGTCAGCACCACTCAAAATGTGTCCGCAATCAGAACATGTTTGGGTGGTGTTTTTTGGATCTATAGTCAAAAATTTTCTACCATATAAATCAGCTTTATAAGCTAACATGTTTAGAAATGTTCTCCACCCAACGTCGGAGATTGACATTTCCAAAACATGATTTTTTAACATATTTGAACTTCTCAACTCTTCAGCTACTATCAAATCGTGGTTATTGATAAGTTTAGTAGATAAGACATTCAAGAAGTTATTACGTTGATTGCGTATTTTGGTATTCAGTTTTGAAACTAAAAGTCTCTGTTTCTGATAGTTCTTTGATTCTCTTAATTTACGGTGTTCTTTTTTAGCACGGTTCATACGACGTGATAGAATTCTTCGTTCTTTGGATAATCTCTTTTTCATTTTTCGATAGAATCTAGGATTATCGATTACAACATTATCACTGGTAGTAAGGAAGTTCTCAGTATTCAAATCAATGCCAATATTACTACCAGTTTTTACTTTACGCTCGACAAATGGTGTATCAGAACTAAGCTGAAGTGAAATAAAATATCGGTTACATGGATCTTTACAAAGAGTTACGGTTCCAATACGTATATTCTGTTTATCATGAAAAATTTCTTTCTTGTATCCTTTGATTCTAAGTTTTCCCAATTTAGGAACCTTGATGTGCTTATCATCTAGGAATCTGACTGACCCAGTATAAACATTCATTTTAGATTTCTTTGAATACTGACAGGAAGTTTG
>NZ_AZEZ01000082.1:3107-9092 GCF_001434275.1 Companilactobacillus mindensis DSM 14500
GTATGAACTTTTCTAAACATTTCCCAAGCCTTCAAATAACTCATTTTCGCGTTGGCTTTAGCCAAGCTATCAATTTTTTTGTCTTCCATATATTGATAATGATTAGATAATTCACGAATATTTTTACGCTCCATTAGTTCTGAAATCCGATCTTGAATAATTTTAAGGCCTATCCCAATTTGTTTTAATCGGTATATTTCTTTATCGATACCTACCAGTTTGTTATACACAGTCCGACTGATATTGGAATTTATTTTGATGATTTCCTTTTGTTTATTACTTGGATAAATTCTCATCTTGATGCCATAATGATAGTCAAGTTCTGCCATCGATTTCAAACCATTCACCACCTTTACGGCATCAGTATATACGAACTTACGTTCTTGTAGCAACCAAAAATCACAAAAAAAACAGGCTATCCATCCCACGACTAAAGTCATGGGAATTCCGCCAATTAATTTAAATCAAAAGAGCCTCAATTTCTAATTGTTTGATTAGAAATTGGGGCTCTTAATTATTCTGCTTTCATCTGTGTTTTCTTAACAGCTTCTTGTCTAAAGAGATAGCCCAATATCAAGATAACCAAAACAATCAAAATCAAAGCAGTCAACATAATATTATGAATTCCACTGAAGAAAATACGTCTCATTTCAGGGACAAAGGCCTTAGGTAGGTATTTGGCATCAGCCGCATTACTCAACTTATTCATCATACTCATAGTGATGTGACCATGACTTTGACGAACACCACGAATCAAGGCTAGATTTAAAATAACCCCATAAATCGACGACATGAATGTTTGGCTCAAAATTCTGACTAAGTAAGCGAAGGAAGTTGAGATCGGTACATCACGGGTCTCAACGTCAAATTGTACGGCAATCAGCAAAGCATTGAAGCAAACACCAACTCCGAAACCTTCAAAGACTCCCATTATTAATAGGAAAGTATAACTTGCATTTTGACTAGCCCAATACAGACCGGCAAAGGAGATCAAAAATGACAAAGTTCCAATCGCAATGATCATGTAACGGCTCATACTACGTTGTAAAAATGGCTCTAGTTCTGAACCGATAAAGTTTGCAATGGCTCCGGGAATCTGCGTCATCCCACCGATCAAAGCACTGAGTCCCATAATACCTTGGGCCCACATTGGAATATAGATGTTAAAGGCCACGAACGAACCCCACAATAATGCGAATAAAATCAAATCGATAACTAACTTTTCATTCTTGAATAGTCGGTTAGGAACAATTGGATCGTCAACTTTACTCTCAACTCTAGACATCCAGAAAATCAAGGCAGCACCAACTACGATAAAGGCAATGGTAGCAAAGATCGAAGCGACTCCTAATAATTGGATTCCGACTAAGATTGATGACAAACCTAATACCATTAAGATTGCACCGTAATAATCGACTTTTTCTTGATTGAGTTTTTCTTTAATACGGAAGAAGATTGCTACGATCGTAATTGACAACAATGCCAATGGCAAATTAATGTAGAAAACCCAATGCCAACTGAAGGTATCAACGATCCAGCCACCAATCAACGGACCGACGATAGAGGTTCCACTGAAGCCAGCTGAAGCGATTCCGATAACTTGCGAACGCCGTTTGATATTTTTAAATATTTGCGAATAGATAATAAACGGTATCGTATTCATACCACCGGCACCGATACCCATGACGCTTCTGGCGGTGATGAACCAGATAATATTTGGCGCTAATCCTTGGAACAAAGCTCCAATCATGAAGACGATCGTAGCGGTAATATAGGCAACTTTGTTACCTTTTTTCTCACCAAATTTGCTCCATAACGGTGTTGAAACGGCCATCCCTAACAAGAAAATCGCTACGATCCAACCCATGTACTGAATACCATGCAGGTCACTGATAATTGCTGGCAGTGCAGTATTAATTATTGTCGCATCGAGTCCGGCCATCATATTCGACAGCACTAATGCAAAAGTCACTAAAATTTTCCTATTTCGACTCATGCCCCTACTTCTTTCCCCATTATTTCCAATAAAAAATAAGACTCACACGATGTGCAACGTCTTACTTTCAAATAATATCTTGTCATTTACTGAAAAAATTACTTTATTTTTCAAGTATAGACTTCTTTATTAAATCATACAAATAATCAACAATTACAACTCTTCTGGATGAGCCAAAATGTTCTCCAACTTATTGAAGAACTGAGCAGTCTGATAACCGTCACAAACGGCATGATGAATCTGGAACGTCACTGGTAATTTGATACCATCGGAACGTTTTTCAAACTTGCTGGCAGTGACGATTGGCAATAAGTAATTGTCATTATTCTTAATATTCAAGTTAAAAGCGGAGAAACTAGCCCAAGGGATCATTGAAATATTAACGACATTTTGGGGAATTGGCTGTTTAGGGAACAATTTGCCAGTTCCTTGATACTTTTGAACATCGTCCAAATAGTCACGATGGAATTCTGCGAAAGTATACGTATCTTCGGTCGTAATGTTGGAAAATAGTTCTTTCTCGTTGTCAAAAATCGAATAGAATGGCACGCTCTTGTCAAAATAACCCAGATCACCATTCTCATCAAAGGCCATTCGATAGAGCGAATTGGAATTGATAACTTTCAAAACTGAATAGATAAAAAGTGGATAGAATTTATAATTCTTGGCTTTGACAAACTTCAAGGCTGCATCGATTGGAATCTCGTTTGTCATACTATAAGTAGTTCCTTGTTTTAGAAAGTGCTCAAAAACCTCACTGCGATCCCAAGTATTTAAATCTATTTTAGTAAATTCCATGTACTGACCTCCTAAATTTCAATTCATTAGTGGAGGCCAGTTTCTTCATATAATAGCCTCTGTTGTTATTTTACAACATTTAGAGAGTGGAACAAGTTTGAGAGAGTGGAACAAGCTTGGTCAGATTCTGAGCAATTGCCTAGACTGGGAAATTAGCCACCCGATTTTGGTGGGTGATTTTCAAGTCGTAGCAATGCACAGGAATCTAGCTTGTGGAACTCATTTTAGTGTGTGGAACAAACCTGGTTAACTTCTGAGCATTTGCCTAATCTCACGAATTGCTCGCCGCTTTTGCGAGTGATTTGGGAGACGTAGCAAAGCACAAGAAGTTGGTTTGTGGAACTCGTTTTAGAGAGTGGAACAAGCTTGATCAGATTCTGAATTTAATGACAAAAATTTCTTTTCTTAAATAATATTTCTACTTTTTTAAGTTTACTTTATTATTTTTGGCATATGATAATCTAATCAAAAGGATTATTATCTGATTAATTATTTTCTATTTTTTTGGGGGGTTAATTTATGAAAAATAGAATTTCTCAACGAGCTTGGTTAATCTCACTGCTCTTCAGTTTCATTTTTATTCTTACTACTAATCAACAGACAGTTCAAGCAGCACTGACTGATTCTGAAGATTTAAATGTTTTAAAAGACGCTCCGGATGGTATTGCTATCAGTAAATACATGTCCAACGCGTAACCTAACGTTACTGCAAGCGGCGATATTTATACGAACAACTCAGCTCAAATCGTCGATCACTCCGGTAACAATACTTCAGACGGAAATGTTATTTCTTTAGCCAGTGCCCACAACACTTATGGTTCAATGTGGTCAACTGATCAAACCTTCGACATCAATAAACCACAGACTATTTCAGCTTGGCTTTACTTTGGTTCAGGAACTGGCGATACCAGTGACATCAACAGTGAAGGAATTGCTTTCGTCCTGCAAAATGATAGTAATGGTGTGGCTGCGCTCGGTGCCGGACTCGAGGGAATGGGCGTCTATGGTTACGATGCCTCTAGAGTTAATCTTGTTGCTGGTTCCGCACCTACTCAGTCGTACATTAAGAGTACTGCTGTTCAAAACAGTATTGCCCTAGAATTTGATTCCTCATTGAACGATTTCTTTGCCAAAGTTAACGGTCCCATTAATAATAATGGGACAAAATTTCCTACTTATAAGGCCTACTATTCATTAAACGGTTACGATACTCAATATGGTAAAACTCTCGACAGCAGTCTAGGCTTTCCTTCTACTGCTAAATATGGTGCTGGTGGTACTTTTGGTCACATTGCAGCTACTTATCCGGGGCTTGAAGCAAGTTATCAACTTTTCGACTTGACCTTAAACAACTACGCCAAGGCTAATTATCAAGGTACCTTTACAAATGGGTACATTCTCGTTCACATCAAGCCTAACCAAGCACCTGAATTGATCAACGATACTGATTCTAGTGGCAATCCTGTTTATTGGCACCATGTTACGATCGACTGGACACCACCCGAATCCGGCAGTACTGATGGTACTTTAACTTATAATTACAATGATCTTTATAAAGACGGTACCAAGAACACTAATACTACCAATTCTAATTTCAAAAAAGTTACCGATTCGATCCAAGTCGACACTTCCAAGTTGAATACAACTTCTGGCAAAGTCCGTTGGGGCTTTACTGGTGCTAACGGTCCTTCAACTTCCGTTGCTAGCAAATTGGTTGCCTTCGATTCATTGCCAAATTTGCTATACGCCACAGCTGACGGCAACATTGTCGATACGACACTAGGAAATAAAAAAATCACTGACACTTCAACCGATAAAACTGTCGCTAATGGTGACGATCTACAACTTAACTACAACTTGAAGTACGTTCGTGGCGATGTAGCTTGGCAAAAAATCGCTGCCGATATCGAAATTCCTACTAATGTCACCTTGAATCCAGATTCTTCTGGCAACGTGGCTTATATCACTTACGCTGATGGTTCAACTGAAGCCATCAGTTCCAGTGAAGTTTCTGATGGTTCCCTAGAGCACACATTGGCCAAAGCAATCGGCACTCAAGCTGATGCTTCGGGGGGAACCTCAGCTACGGTAACTATTTCTGCCAAAGCTAACAACGAGACCGACAAAGATATCGACGTCAAATCCGCTGCGGCTGTTTTCAAAGGCAGCGACGAAATTTCTACTACCAATTCACCTGCCTTCACCATCTTAGCCCCTAAGAAATACACTTTGAAATTAGCCGATACAAACACTACTAATGACATCGATCTTTTATACAATTCTGACAATGCCGCTTTGAATCTACCTACAGAGTTGACTTACAGTGATAGCCACAGTTTCGGTGATTCCAATAGCAGTACCGATATTATTTATGAAATCACTGCTGGTGGCAAAACTTATACGGTTGGCTCTAGCGCTACTGGCACAAGTTTCGACCAGACTATTGATTTGAAGAGTTTGATCAATGACGATACAGCGTTTTGGAAATTGTTCAGTTTGAACTCGACCAACCAAGTCACAATAAAAGCTATCGACCAAGCTAACGGTTTAACTTCAAATACTTTGACTTACAACGTCAATACCAAACCTAACAAAACTTTGAGCATGACCGTTTCCAAGAATTTGAAATTCAAAGATATCAATTACACTGACGATACTGAGTACCTTCCTAGAAGCAATAATTTTGATCTCAGTGTAACGAGTCTCAGAAGTCCTTGGAAACTGGACGTTTCTACCGATGGTATGTATCTTGACGGTACAACTTTGAACGACAACATGGCTTTGGTTTATAAAAAAGATGCGGATGCTAGTTATCAAACTTTGAGTTCCACACCTACACAGATCGAATCTAATAAAAATTCTTACGATACCGATACTACTGATGATATTTCTGACGATTGGACTAACAAAACTGGCTTGTTGTTGAAACAATTAGGTACTAGTCAGGCTGGTCAATATACTGGTACTTTGACTTGGATATTGTCTGATTCGGTTGAATAACTGGATTGTTTTTGCGTTCACTGCCGTCTTCCATGAAATTCTGGTGGATTGCTGGAACGCTGTGAGAGCAACTTAGAGCCAATTACGGTTCAAATTGTCTCTAAGCTTGTCTGTCTCTAACCTGGCGAGGTTCGTCGCCAGCTAAGAGACTTCCACGGCTGAGCATCCACCAGAATTCCATTCCAGACTAG
>NZ_AZEZ01000082.1:9102-9243 GCF_001434275.1 Companilactobacillus mindensis DSM 14500
GTTTGAAATATTAATATAGGCAACTTTATTGAATATTTAAGTAAAAGTTTAAATTGTACAAAAATAGACCGTAATTCTTAATTAATTGCGATAATCCCTTTGTGGTTGTCATATGAAATAATATAAATTCATTTGATAATC
>NZ_AZEZ01000001.1 GCF_001434275.1 Companilactobacillus mindensis DSM 14500
GTACGTACGGTGGTGTGAGAGGTCGGTAATTAAAAGTTACCTCCTACTCGATTTATTTATTATTATTTTTTAAAATCTTTAACGCATTCGTTTTATCAAGTTCTAGTTGGTTGATCAAACCTTGAGCACTGTCAAATTTAACTTCACCACGCAAATAAGCATCCCACTCCAATTTTACATGTTGATCATAAATATCCTCATCAAAGTCGAAGATATTAGTTTCGATCGTTACGCCAGTGTTCTCTTTGAAAGTGACGTTGTAGCCGACTGAGGTCATCGAATCATGCCACGTGTCGTTGACTTTGATTCGAGTAGCATAAACGCCAATGGCCGGGATCAACTGCTCGCCATCGACTGACAGATTAGCTGTCGGATAGCCTAATGTTCTGCCTCGTTGCAAGCCATGGACCACAATGCCTTGATTTTGATAATTGTAGCCTAAGAATTTATTAGCTGTGGCGATCTCATCGTGCAAGATGTATTCTTTGATCGCACTGGAACCAATTTTTTTACCGTCGATAAGTTGTTCAGGAACCGTCACAGTCTCAAACTTACCTTTTGCATATTGGGGCAGAGTTTGCATGTTCGCAATATCCTTTTTGCCATAAGTATAATCAAATCCAGCCACGACATATTTAGCTTTCAAAGCGATCATATACTGGTCAACGAATTCTTGGGGCTTCAAACTAGCAAAATCAGTACTGAATTCAACAAAATACAATTCATCCACACCGAGTTTTTCGACCAATTCAGCTTTGCGTTGCATAGTTGATAAATATTTATAATTTTTTTCATGTTGATAGACAGTTCGAGGCGAACGGTCAAAGGTCAATAAAACTGACTTCAAATTGTGTTCATGTGCCAATTTAACGCCAGTTTTGATCACCTTTTGATGACCCAGATGTACTCCATCGAAAAAGCCCATGATCAAGACGATTTCTTCATCCGGTCGTTGCGCTGAACCTAACGGATGTTTCACATTTATAATCTGCATTTTTAATCTCTTTTACTTATTATTCAATAGCATCAAATCAGGTATCCACATATCTCTTACTTTATCATACTTGTAAAGTGCTTTAGTCACACCGTTACGCATTGCCCGTAATTGTTTAGTCTTATCCGCTCCATCAACTGCCTCTAAGAAACCACCGTGCAAAACTCTTACTTCCCACTCGTCATCAGTCAATTCATGGAAAGGCACATCTTTCAAGACATCATCGATCGTTTTGATAAAACTGTGGTCGTTGTTTTCCATCATCGTTTCGATTTGCCCCAAAGTAAACGTTTCGCCAATTTTAAAGCCAGCACTTTCTACTCGAGTCAACTGTGACATAAAGGCTGGATAACCCAGTAGGTGGCCAAATTCAACCGCTAGAGTTCTGACATAAGTTCCTTTAGAACATTGCACGTGGAATTTTAATTTTTGATAGCCCGTTGTCTCATCAAAAACTGGTTCACCCATAATGTGAAAATCATAAATATGGATATGTCTTTCGGGACGCTCTACTTCGAGTCCGGCTCGGGCATATTCGTATAGTTTTTTACCATTGACCTTTACTGCAGAAAACATCGGTGGAATCTGCGTCAAGTCTCCGGTCATCTTTTGGAAAGTTTCATTGAGTTCTTCAGTCGTGAACGCTTTGGTGAGCTTCTTCTCTTCAACTGTATCGCCTTCACGGTCTTCTGTCGTCGTTGAGCGGCCCAATGTGATCTCGCCTTCATATTGTTTAGAAGAGCCTGTGAGCGTGTTGACTAGCTTAGTGGCCTGTCCCACACAGATAGGTAAAACACCGTCTACCAAAGGATCTAATGTCCCTGTGTGGCCAATTTTTCTAGTATGTAAAACTTTTCGTAATTTATAAACATAGTCCGAACTTGTTTGACCAATTTCTTTATTTAATGGAATTACTCCGTCCATAATGAATCCTCATCTCATCGTAATATCATAATAATTTTACTAGCTATTCAAAGAAAAAGGTAGGCAAATCAAATTCCGATTTACCTACCTTCTTAATTGTTCTAACGATTTGCTTCGTCCTGGTGCATCTTAGCAATCAACTTATCGATCTTTTCGCCGTAGCGTACTGAATCATCTTGCTTAAATTTAAGTTCAGGAACCTTGTACAAAGTTAGCTTCTTGCCTAATTCTCTTCTAATAAGTCCGGTAGCTTTATCTAATCCGTCTTGAGTCTTTTCAACATCACTAGCTTTCTCAGATAGAATGCTGTAATAGATGGTTGCTTCTTGCAAGTCACCTGTCATCTCAACACCAGTTACGGTAACGCCTTGAACTCTTGGGTCACGAACACGTTTCAAAAGAATATCATTGACTTCTTTTTGAACTTCTTGTTCGACACGACCAATTCTATGTTTGACCATATTTACCCTCCTACTTGGTAATTTTCGTTAATTATTCATTAACCTAATTAAGACACTTTTTTAATCATCACTGTTAGATTATATCACATATCGTTTCAAATCCCTTATTGTACAACGTAATTTGAGATATAAAAAAACAGCTAGACCAATTGTGATCTAACTGTTTTTTGCAACGAGTTACGAAATCTAACTTGTTGTACTTTTTAATCATTAAATTACTACTTAACTGGAACTTCTTCCATAACGTAAGCTTCAACTTCATCGCCGATCTTAATATCGTTGTAGTTTTCGATTGTGATACCACATTCGAAGCCTGAACCAACTTCTTTAACATCGTCTTTGAAACGTTTGAGTGAGGCAAGTTTACCTTCCATGACAACAACGCCATCACGGATAAGTCTTACGCCACTGTCACGTTGGATCTTACCACTATTTACATAACAACCAGCGATAGTACCGATCTTAGAAACATTGTATGTTTCACGGACAGTCAAGTTACCAGTAACTTTTTCTTCGTAGACTGGTTCAAGCATACCCTTCATGGCTGCTTCAACTTCATCGATAGCCTTGTAAATAACACGGTGTAGACGAATATCAACATTTTCATCCTTAGCTTGTACTTTAGCTTGAGCAGTTGGACGAACGTTAAATCCAATGATGATAGCATTACTTGCAGCAGCAAGGTTAACATCACTTTCAGTAATAGCACCAACGGCTTGGTGAATGATATTGACACGAACGCCTTCAACATCGATCTTTCTCAAACTTCCGGCAATGGCTTCAGCAGAACCTTGAACATCGGCTTTAATAATAACGTCGACTTGTTTAAGTTCTCCTTCTTTCATTGTTTCGAACAAGTTATCAAGTGTTACAGGGTTAGTATTTTGACGTTCCTTTTGAAGAGCACGACTAGCACGTTCTTCACCAGCAGCACGAGCTGTCTTTTCATCATCGAAGACAACGAACTTGTCGGCTGATTCAGGAACATCGTTTAGGCCTGTAATCTCAACTGGTTCTGAAGGTAAAGCTTTCTTGATTTCTTTACCCTTGTAGTTTGTCATAGTTCTAACACGACCGAAGGTATTACCAACAACGATTGGATCACCGACGTGCAATGTACCTTGTTGATCCAATAGAGTGGCAACTGGTCCACGACCCTTATCCAACTTAGCTTCGATAACAGTACCGATAGCTTTTTGCTTAGGGTTAGCTTTCAATTCCAAAACATCAGCTTCAAGCAAGATCATTTCTAGCAATTCATCGATGTTTGTTCCCATTTTAGCTGAGATATTAACAAAGATAGTATCCCCACCATAATCTTCAGGAACAAGGTCATACTTCATAAGTTCTTCAGTAACGTGTTGTGGGTTGGCACCTGGCTTATCGATCTTGTTGATAGCTACGATGATAGGGTCATTTGCGGCCTTAGCATGGTTGATAGCTTCAACTGTCTGTGGCATAACACCATCATCAGCTGCGACAACTAAGATAACGATATCAGTAATATCAGCACCACGTGCACGCATGTTTGTAAAGGCAGCGTGTCCTGGAGTATCCAAGAAGGTGATCAATCTGTCCTTTAGACGAACTTGGTAAGCACCGATATGTTGAGTAATACCACCGGCTTCGCCTTCAGTAACGTGTGTGTGTCTCAAGTGATCAAGCAAGGTTGTCTTACCATGATCAACGTGTCCCATGATAGTAACAACTGGTGGACGTGTAACAAGGTTTTCTGATGTATTAGCTTCAGCTTCGAAGTACTTGTCGATATCGGCAACATCTTCTTGAACCTTTTCTTCAGCCTTAATACCGTAATCTTCAGCTAACAATTCAATGGTATCTTTATCCAATGACTTGTTTTGGTTGATCATAATACCAAGCATGAACAACTTCTTAACGATTTCAGCTGGTTCTCTGTGAATCAACTTACCAATATCTTGAGCGTTCATACCCACTGTGTATGTAAGTGTTTCTGGCAATGGACGATCTTTTCTTTGTGGCATTGGTTTCTTAGGTTCGGTACGTTGACGTTGTTGACGTTTACGTTCCTTCTTCTTCTTACGTGAACCGAATGGGTTAGCAAGATTTGTCTTGTGGCCAAAGTCACGTGTATTGTTCGTTGGCTTTGATTTTTTGTATTCTGGCTTTGGAACATTTACGTTTGCTACTGGAGTTGTCTTAGCAGCTTCCTTGTTATTGTGTGAAGCAGCTGGACGTGCAGTGTTGTTATTAGGTCTGTTATTTTGGTGATTGTTGTTACGATTATTCGTACTGTGGTTATTATTGTTGTTACGGTTGTTGTTATAACGATTTTCACCATTCGTTGTATTAGGACGGTGATTATTGTTATTTCTGTGAGCATTGTCAGTGCTTCCTGGACGAGTGCTGTTCTTGTGGTTATTGTTGTTTCTAGTTGGATGACTAGGAATACGTGAAGCATCTTGAATATTTGTCTTAAATTGTTCTAGATACTTGTTACCAGCACTTTGTCTTGGACGTGGAGCTTGACTTTGAGTCATGCGGTCGCGTCGGTTGTTGTTGCGGTTACGATTGTCACGTGATTGCGTATTGTTGCGGTTATCGTTTGAACGATTGCGGTTATCACGTGATTGTGTGTTGTTACGATTGTTGTTGTTACTATTGTTAGTAGCGTTGTTACGATTGTTAGTAGCGTTGTTACGGTTATTGTTGTTGGCAGTACCATTGTTAGGACGGTGATTATTATTATTGCTGTTTGGACGATTACTGTTGGATGTGTGATTATTGTTGTTGCGATGGTCAAAGTGACCTTTACCCTTATTAGCATCTCTTCTTACAGCAGTAATCTTAATCTTAGTCTTGTGGTCACCTGAATTTTGATTACTACCTTCGTGTTTGCCTTCGGCAGACTTAGCTGGCTGTGTAGGTCTAGGTTTTGAAACAGGTTTAGCAGCTGGTTTAGTTGCTGGTTTATTTCCACCCTTTAAATTACTTACGATTTTCTTTTCAGCACTTTCATCTACTGATGACATATGGTTTTTAACATCAATACCTAATTTTGCGGCGGCATCGAGTACTACTTGATTCTCAACACTATTTTCTTTTGCAATAGTATAAATTCTCTTTTTGACCATCCTATCACTCTCCTTAATTGTCCATAATTTCTTTTAACCTTTTAGCAAATCCGAGATCTATTATTCCCATAACTTTTCTGTCTCTTCCAATAGCCGTTTTTAATACTTCACTATCGAGCGTATCTACCACAGGTACATTATAATAACTTGCCTTATTGTGCAAATCTTTTTTCGTTCGGTCACTACAATCGCTTGCCATGACAACTAATTTAACTTCACCTTTGCGGATGCCGTTGATAGTTATTTCAGTTCCACTAATTACTTTACGAGCTCTAACTGCCAGCCCCAATAAGTTTAAGAAAGCATTCATTAGTGTTTCTTACCTAGATCTCCGAAAAGATCCATTCTTGCTTTTTGATGATCGACAAAGTCGAACAACTCATCATAGAATTCACTTGGTACAGCATGTGAAAATACTTTTTCCAATGACTTCTTAGATTTTGCAGTTTTAATGGCTTCAGGATCCAGACCAACGTAAGCACCACGGCCAGGTTTCTTTCCGGTTGGATCGATCGAAATATTGCCTTCTTTATCTTTGACAATTCTTACCATTTCTCTTTTTGGATACATCTTATTTGTCAAAATATCTTTACGCATTGGTATCTTACGAGTTGCCAAATCCATCACCCCTTTTTAGTTTTCTGTATCAGTTGAATCGGTTGAATCATCTGAGTCAGTATCTGTATCATCAGTTGAATCGTCTGCAGCTGGGTTCTTAGCGTCATCAGCATTAGCAGCGTTTTCTCTTGTTTTATCAATATCAATCTTGCCACTTTCGATATCATCAATGTCAACATCTTGATCGTTGTCATCAACGAATTCTACTTGTGATTCTGGTTTGATATCAATCTTGTAGCCAGTCAATTTAGCAGCTAAGCGGGCATTTTGACCCTTCTTACCAATAGCAAGTGACAAGTGATAGTCAGGAACAATAACGATACATTGTTTCTTATCACGTTCGTCAAATTGAACTGCAATAACTTCGGCTGGGTTCAAAGCATTGGCAATGAAGTCAACTGGGTCATCAACGTAAGGTACGACGTCAATATTTTCACCGTGTAATTCGTCAACGACTGCTTGTACACGAGCACCCTTTGGTCCCACACAAGTACCGACAGGATCAACATCAGGGTTGTCTGACTTAACAGCAATCTTCGTCCGGTCACCAGCTTCACGGGCAATTGAGACGATTTCAACTGTTCCATCATAAATTTCAGGAACTTCTTGTTCAAATAGACGCTTTACCAAACCTGGATCAGTTCTTGAAACGAAGACTTGTGGACCTTTAGTAGCGTTCTCGACCTTTGTCACATAAACTCTGATTCTATCACGAGAGTTGTATGTTTCTCCAGGCATTTGGTCAGACTTAGGCATAACTGTTTCGATCTTGCCAAAAGTGATGTAAACATAACGATTGTCGCTACGTTCAACGGTTCCTTGAATGATTTCGTGTTCATACTGACTGTATTCATTATAAATGATATCACGTTCAGCTTCACGGACACGTTGCATGATAACTTGCTTAGCAGTTTGTGCGGCAATACGACCGAAATCTTTAGGCGTTACTTCATCTTTGATGTGATCGCCGACTTCATAACCTTTACTCTTTTGTTGAGCATCTTCAAGACTTACTTCTAGACGGTCATCGACAACTTCATCAACGACTTCTTTGACTGCATAAACATGTATATTACCCTTTTTAGCATCAAATTCAACATCAACGTTTTGGGCTTGATTGTAATTTCTCTTATAAGCAGCAACTAAAGCGGCCTCTAATGATTCAATGACGTATTCTTTTTTAATACCCTTTTCGCTTTCAAGCGCATCAAGGGCCTCAACCATTTCTTTACTCATGATTTTCTCCTTAGAATTCGATTGCAAGTCGAATCTTAGCAATGTTGTCACGGCTAATTTCTACTTGTTTCTTTAAATTCTTAACTTTAACGATCAAAGTTATCTTGGTATCTGTTACTTCAGTCAGAGTTCCTTCAAAAGCTTTTTGACCATCTTGTTTTTGATAGAGTGAAACATGAACATAATCGTCAACATTATCTAATAAACTTTCATCGTTCTTCAATGGACGTTCTGCGCCGGGAGAAGAAACTTCTAGATAGTAAGCAGGATCGATTGGATTCAACTCATCTAATTTCTCTCCGTATTCCTCACTGATCATAGCACAGTCATCAATTGTGATGCCGCCCTTCTTGTCAGCGTAAACTCTCAAATACCAATCTCCACGTTCGTGAATGAACTCCAAATCAACGAGATAAAAATCGTGTTGATCCAAGATTGGCTGTAAAATGGCTTTTAATTCTTCAACTTTTGTATCCAAGGACATTCCTCCAAAGTAATCGGCAATAAAAAGAGTGAGCATCTCTGCTCACTCATTAATCAATAATTAACTAATAGTTAATTTAACATATATTTACCCTTAAATCAACTTATAACAACCATACCTAGAACAATGATAACTGATTTTCTTCTGGCATGCCATCCAAAACATGATTTTCTGTCATGTATTCGATAACAGTTTTAGAAACTTTACCACGAGTACCTAGATCTTGTTTTGACAAGAATGGTTGTTCCTCACGGGCAGCGATAATTTGTTTAGCAACGTTATCACCCAAACCAGGAATCGCATTGAAGGGAGCTAGTAACGTGTGGTCGTCAATGATCTTAAATTCAAAAGCTTCTGACTTTTCAATATCGACCATCTTGATCTTGAAACCACGTTCCAAACATTCGTTAGCTAATTCCAAAACCGTTAAGAGGTTCTTTTCCTTCGTTGAAGCGTCCATCCCTTTATCATTGATAGCCTTCATCGAAGCTTTGACAGCATCTTTACCAGTCGCCATCGCCACTAAATCAAAGTCGTCAGCTCTAACGGTGAAGTAAGCACTGTAATAATAAAGTGGATAGTGAACTTTAAAGTACGCAATTCTCAATGCCATGATGATGTAAGCTGTCGCATGGGCCCGGGGGAACATGTACTTGATCTTCAGACAAGAATCAATGTACCAATCAGGTACATCAGCATCTTTCATCGCTTGTTTCCAATCATCCGGAATACCACGTCCCTTACGAACATGTTCCATGATTTGGAAGGCCATCTGTGAATCCATACCATAGTGAATCAAATCCATCATGATATTATCACGACAGCCAATAACATCTTTCAGCGTAACGATACCTTTATCGATCAACTCTTCCGCATTACCTAACCACACATCTGTTCCGTGAGATAAACCAGATATCTGCAACAATTCGGCAAAGGTCGTTGGGTGAGTTTTCTCCAACATGCCTCGAACAAAACGCGTTCCAAACTCGGGAACACCCAAAGTACCGGTCTTAGAAAAGATCTGTTCTGGCTTGACTCCTAGAGATTCAGTACTCCGGAACAACTCCATGACTCCAGGATCTTTGACCGGAATAGTCTGGGGATCGATGCCTGACAAATCTTGGAGCATACGGATCATTGTCGGATCATCATGTCCCAGAATATCCAGTTTCAAGATATTATCGTGGATCGAGTGGAAATCAAAGTGAGTCGTTTTCCAAAGAGCTGTCTGATCATTAGCTGGGAATTGAATTGGCGTAAAATCGAAGATATCCATATTATCTGGCACAACGATAATACCAGCTGGGTGTTGACCAGTTGTCCGTTTGACCCCAGTTGAACCCATAGCCAAGCGAGTTTCTTCAGCGTTGCGGAAATTTTGGCCAGTCATTTCTTCGTAATTCTTAACGTAACCAAAGGCTGTTCTATCAGCAATCGTACCGATAGTTCCGGCCCGGAATACGTGGTCTTCCCCAAACAATACTTTCGTGTAGTTGTGGGCGATCGGTTGATAATCTCCCGAGAAGTTCAAATCAATATCCGGAACCTTATCACCTTTGAAACCTAAGAATGTTTCGAAAGGAATATCTTGACCATCTTTTTCTAGCTCTGTACCACACTTGGGACATTCTTTGTCAGGCAAATCAAAACCTGAACCGTATTCACCTTTAGTATAGAATTCGGAATACTTGCACTTAGGACAACGATAATGTGGTGGCAACGGATTACATTCGGTGATACCGATCATCGTGGCCGCAAAACTGGAACCAACTGAACCACGGGAACCAACTAAGTATCCATCTTTATTTGATTTGAAAACCAATCGTTGAGCAATCAAGTAAATAACAGAGAATCCATTACCGATGATACTTTTCAGTTCTCGATCCAAACGGTGTTGAACTAACTCTGGCAACGGATCTCCATACAACTCATGCGCCTTGCCAGTTGCCAAAGTCCGCATTTCTTCTTCGGCACCTTCCATTCTTGGCGTATAGAGCTTGTGTTTGACCGGAGAAATATCATCGATCGAATCCATCAACGCTTTAGGATTGTCAACGATGATCTCTTGAGCCGTCTGTTGATCCAAGAAATTGAATTCATCGAACATCTCATTAGTAGTTCTAAATTGAACATCAGGCAATTCCGGACGACGACCCAAAGCATTACTCTTAACCGCTTTGATAACGATATCTCGATAAACTTTATCGGTCGTATCTAGATAGTGGACATCCCCAGTAGCGATGACTGGTTTATTCAATTCCTTACCTAACTTGATGATATTTTCTAGGATCTCTTCTAGTGCTTTTTCATCTTTGATGATCTTGATGTCGATCAGATGTTGATACAACGTCTTTGGCATAACTTCCAAATAGTCGTAGTACTGTGCCATTTCACGCGTATCGTCATAACCTTTTTGCATCATGCTAGTGAAAACTTCGCCATTCTCACAAGCTGAACCAACTAAGATACCTTCACGATATTTATTCAAGAGTCTTCTAGGAACACGAGCCGTTCGATAGAAGTATTGCGTCATTGAATAAGAAACGATTTTGAAAAGGTTCTTCAAGCCATCTTGAGTCTTAGCTATCAAAGTTGCATGTGTCGGACGTGCTTGTTTGTATGCTTCTTCCCCACCGATGTTGTCGTTTAATTGGGAAACGTTATTAGTGCCAAACTTATCTTCCAATTCGACGAACAACTTGTACATCAAATAACCAGTTGTTTCGGCATCTGAATCAGCCCGGTGGTGGTGTTCCAAAACAATGTTGTAACGCTTAGCCAAGGAATCCAATTTGTGGTTCCGATATTCCGAGTGTAGCGTACGTGACATTTCCAAAGTATCGATCACCGGCATTGCCAAACGTGGCCGACCCATTCGTGTCAAAGCGACATTCATAAAGCCCATATCAAAAGTTACGTTGTGACCAACTAAAATATCGTCGCCGATAAAGTCCATGAATTTGGAAATTATCACCGTCTCATCCGGAGCATTCTCCACCATTTCATTAGTGATACTTGTTAAATTAGTCGTTACTTCTGACAGTGGGTGCCCAGGATTGATAAATTCATCGAAACGGTCGATCACTTCGCCATTGAGCATCTTCGTCGCACCAATTTCAATGATCGAATCGTAAACAGCCGATAATCCAGTCGTTTCAGTATCGAAAATGACATATTCAGAGCCTTCGAGTTTTTGGTCACGCAGATTATAAGCAATCGGATTGCCTTCATCGACAAGATCAACTTCGACTCCATAGCCAATTTTAACGCCAAACTTTTGTCCAGCTGTATAAGCTTCTGGAAAGGCTTGCAAGGCGTGATGATCAGTGATTGCAATCGCTGGTTGGCCCCATTCGCTAGCCCGCTTGATCAAATCAGTTGCACTGGGAATAGCGTCCATTTGACTCATATTAGTGTGCGCGTGAAATTCAATTCGTTTGTTATCCTCTTCAGCGGTATCTTTACGTGATTCGTGTTTGATAACGTTGATATCATTAGCCATGATGACTAATTCACGAGAGAAATTATCCTCTTGAACATTTCCACGTACCCGGATCCAAGCACCTTTGTCCAAGGATTCAAAGAAAGCCTCATCTTCTTCACCGTTAGAAAACTTCTTAATACTAAACGATGACGTGTAGTCAGTAACTTGCATGATCAACAGTGAACGCCCTGACTTGAGCTTGCGCACTTCCATGTCGAAAATGTAGCCTTCAACGACTTTGTTACGATCTTCTTCAATGATATCGACCATCTGAGTGATCTCTTGGTCATTAGGAATCTTGCGGCCAACTTTTGAAACATTACCGACTGGTTTGGCAGCCTTTTTCTCACTGACTTCTTTGGCCTTAGCTTGGAATTCCTTAGCCTTTTGGGCATTGGCAGCTTTCATGGCTGCCTCTTTTTCTTGAGATTTGTTCTCATCAATATTGGTTCTGATCTTAAAATCAGGAAAACCTAAACTGCTGTATTCCGACTGCAAGCCATTGACTAATTTGCCATCAACGAAGTCAGCCATGAAACCATTAGAGACATCCAAGAAAACTTGACCGTTTTCCATATGTGGTGGCGTCTGACTGATTTTGTCCAAAACCATTGGCGAATCGACATTGCAGTCATTTAAAACATAATTCCAATAATCCTTGATGAGCTTTTCGCTCAATTCAGTGTTCGTCGTTTTGATCTCAAAATTTACTTGAGCGATACCTTCAAAACTAGCTTTCAAAGCTTTGACAAAAATCAAGAATTCATCAAATGGCAAAACGTTAGGAAATTCAAAAAAGAAAGTCCAGCGTTTACTATTCTTATGGACTTCCAGTTTGTTCAATTGTCCATCAACAAAGGAAGCACTCGAGTTCAACAGTTTGTCTAACTTGATCTGTTTCACTAGAATTTCAAAAAGTTGTTTTGTATCTGCCATATTCTACCTTTCAAAAAATAAAAAAAGGCCTAAGCCTCATTTACTGATTCTTAAGCAATATTTTTACTGAATTTACTAATTCATCTTTACTTACTTCAATTGTTTCACCAGTACTTCTGATCTTAAGTTCAACAATTTCGTCCGCAGCCTTTTTACCAACTGTAATTCTAATTGGAATACCGATCAAATCGGAATCGGCGAACTTAACACCAGGACGTTCTTTACGGTCATCGAGCAAGACATCATAGCCTTCGTTTTGAAGCAATTCAACGATCTCATCGCTCAATTTACCTTGAACATCATTGTTGTACTTGATTGGCACAACGTGCACTTGATATGGAGCCAAACTTACAGGCCAGATCAAACCATTTTCATCGCTGTGTTGCTCAATAATGGCTGAAAGCAATCTAGAAATACCAATTCCATAACAACCCATGATCAATGGATTTGACTTACCATTTTCATCCAAGAAGTTAGCACCAAGTGCTTTAGAGAACTTAGTACCAAGCTTGAAAATATGACCAATTTCGATTCCACGTGTGAATTTGATGTGACCGTGTCCGTCAGGTGAAACTTCGCCTTCTTTGATAACACGGAAATCTCTAAATTCAGGTGTTTCGTCAGTAATATCTTCAAAGTTAGCGTTAATAAAGTGACGATCCTTCTTGTTAGGTCCCACAACAAAGTTCATCAAACCGACGAGTGAACTGTCATAAAGAACTTTGACATCATCATCCATACCCTTAGGACCGATAAATCCAGGTACACTGTGGAAGACATCCGTTACTTCTTCAGGAGTAGCTTCACGCAAGAAGTCAACGCCTAAGTAGTTCTTGATCTTAACGTCATTAGCTTCGTAGTCGCCACGGATCATAACCATTACTGGTTTCTCATCAGCCATATAAGCTACAGCCTTCATGATTCTTGATGGTTCAACTTTTAGAAGAGCAGCCAAAGTATCAATTGTATGAACATCTGGCGTATCGACTTCTTCAAGCTCCTTTTTATCTTCCTTAGGATTTTCTTCCATCTTACTTGCAGCCATTTCTAGGTTAGCAGAATAATCACTGTCATCTGAGTAAGCAATTATATCTTCACCGATATCAGCTACGGCAGAAAATTCTTTAGAATCAGTTCCACCCATGGCACCAGCATCACCAATGATTGCCCGGTAGTTCAAACCGCAAATATCAAAGATATTACGATAAGCTTGTTCCATTTGGTTGAAGATGACATCCAATTGTTCTTTGTTAGCTGTAAATGAATATGCATCCTTCATCAAGAACTCACGGCCACGCAATAGACCATTTCTAGGACGATCCTCATCACGATACTTTTCTTGCATTTGATACAAGACAAGTGGCAACTTCTTGTAACTATTCAAACCTTCTTTTACAACACTTGTAAAAGTTTCTTCGTGCGTAGGGCCAAGAATAAACTCACGGTCATGACGATCCTTTAATTTAAAGAGATTGTCACCATAAGTTTCGTAACGACCACTTTCCTTCCAAAGATCAGCTGGCAAAATATCAGGCATTTGCATTTCAACAGCGTCAACCTTTTCCATTTCTTTGCGCATGACAGCTTCGATCTTACGAATTACTGACCATGCCAATGGCAAGTATGCGTACATACCAGCAGCGACTTGTCTGATATAGCCGGCTCTTAACATCAACTGATGACTGACTGCCTCAGCGTCTGAAGGAGTTTGCTTCAAGGTTGGAATATATAATTTTGATTGTTTCAAGTTCTTTGTCCCCCTATTTTATAAAGAAGCGCTGGATATCGTTCCAAGTAACAGCGACCATCAATAATACCAGAATCCCCACACCAATCAATGTAATAACATTTTCATACTGTTCTGGAATTGGTTTTCTTCTAATTGCTTCAACGATGTTCAAAAGAATCTTCCCACCATCTAGAGCTGGAATTGGAATCAAATTGACGATTCCTAAGTTCATTGACAACATCGAAGTGAAGAAAATAATGTTGATGATACCAGTTGATGCTACTTTGGAAGTCATTGAATAGATTCCCACTGGTCCTGACAGCTGGTTGATATTGAATCCACCAGATACCATTTTACCTAGAGCGTGGAAAATCGTTAGTGACGTACTCCAGCTATATGTAAAGCCATACTTGATCTTGCCCATTGCGCTTGAATCCATCTTTGGCATGATACCAATCAAGCCATACTTTTGGCCTGAGGATTTCACCGTCTTAGGGGTAACTTTAACTTGTTTTGTTTCCTTAGCGGATTGAACTTTTAAAGTTAGCTTTTTACCTGGATTGTTTTGAATTTGTTCTGACAATTCAGTCCAAGAATTGGTTTTAACATTATTAACACTTAAAATCTTATCGTTTGCTTTTAATCCAGCTTTTTGAGCCACAGAGTTCTTTTGAATCTGGCCAAGTTGATTCGTACCAGTTCCGACTGAGCCCATCATGAAAGCAGCCAAAATGGCAGCTACGATTGCTAGAATAAAATTATTAAATGGTCCAGCAAAGTTCGTGATCATACGTTTCCAAACTGAAACTGACTGTAATTGAACGTCACGGGGTGCAATTTGAACTTCCGTGCCATCTTCTTCAACGATTGTCGCATCATGATCAACGGAATACTTTTTAGTGACGGTCTCGTCGCCGTTTTCGTATCCTTCGATTACTAGATCATCTACAAGATCAGCCTTAGAGATTTGTACTGGAACCGCGTTTGCATCATAAACCTTACTTGAAGTTATTATCTTAGTTACTTTGTTATCATCATTTAAAACTAAAGATGCCATCGTTCCTGGTTGAATTTCAGAGTCATCTTCTTGGGCGCCAGCCATTCTGACATAGCCACCTAACGGCAACAATCTCAAAGTGTACGTCGTATGATTCTTTCTGTACGCCACGATTTTAGGACCCATTCCAACTGAAAACTCACGGACTAAGATTCCTGATTTTTTAGCGGCATAGTAGTGTCCAAATTCGTGCACGATCACCAAAATTCCAAAAACGATTATAAATGTAATTATCGCGGTCATTTTAACCTCCAGGTGCTACTTAAACTAAACCAAATACATGTAATAATGGTAGCACGATCAACATGCTATCAAAGCGATCCAAGATCCCACCGTGTCCCGGCAAGATATTTCCTGAATCTTTAACGCCATAAAATCTCTTATAAGCTGATTCGATCAAATCGCCCATTTGTCCCATGATTGAAAGAACAAAAGCGATGATCAACATCGTTACGATCGAATATTCTTGTGGTACAAAGATCATGTAAACTCCGGAAAGGATCAAAGCCATAACGATACCGGCAACGGTTCCCTCCCAAGTCTTATTAGGACTAATAGCAGGCCATAACTTGTGACGACCGATCTTTCTACCGAACGTATAAGCAAAGATATCCGTTGACCAAACGACGATCAAGGCGTACATCAACAAGCCTAATCCAGCGGCTGAATTTCTTACAGCAGCTAGATAGTGGAATCCAGTTCCAATATAAAGCATTGATACAACTGAAATACCGACATCTTGGAAATTAAATTTATTCTTTGTCAATACAGTGATAACTAACAAGATGACCGAAAAGACGTAGAACAAGTCTAGTCTAGTAAAACTCTTTGGAAACCAGCCGTTATAAAAACTATCTGGTACTACCAAAGCTGCGGTACCTAAAATCGTGACCAAAAAGTCTATGGAAACGATGATTCGCTTACGCATGATATAAATTTCAAATACACCAACTAAAGATAAAGCTACGGCTGCAACTTCAAGCCAAATGCCACCTGCAAGCAATATGGGAATAAAAATTGCCAATGCAATAACGGCAGTGATTACACGTTGTTTCATA
The DNA here is from genome assembly GCF_001434275.1 of Companilactobacillus mindensis DSM 14500. Lineage (GTDB taxonomy): Bacteria > Bacillota > Bacilli > Lactobacillales > Lactobacillaceae > Companilactobacillus > Companilactobacillus mindensis. The sequence continues at coordinate 16,095 of NZ_AZEZ01000001.1, forward strand.
ATTTTCCCCCAAACTAACTAAATGGATCCAAAACGACGATCACGTCGATCGAATTCTTTAATGTCCTCAACCAAATTGTCGACTGAGTATTCTGGCCAATAAGTCTTATCAAAAACCATTTCTGAATAAGCTAATTGCCACAACATAAAGTTAGAGATTCGTTCCTCTCCACTTGTTCTGATCAAAAGATCTGGATCTGCCAGATCTCCTAGTTGATTAGTCAATAACTGACCTGCAAACATTGCATCATCGATCTTAACAGGATCTATCGATCCATCAGCCGCTTTGAGTGCCAAATTTTTGGCAGCATTGACGATCTCCGCACGGCCACCGTAATTAAAAGCAAAGTTGAGGATCATGCCAGTATTGCCCTTAGTGTCCTCAACAGCTTTCAAAACCACTTTCCTAGTTCTATCAGGTAAATGATCAGTAAACCCAGTTACTAATACTTTAATATTTTCTTTAATCAGATCCGGCATAAAGGTTCCAAAAAAGTCCACCGGCAAGCGCATTAAGAAATTTACTTCTTTACTTGGGCGGCTCCAATTTTCAGTTGAAAAGGCGTACAGGCTCAACACCTTCACGCCTAAATGACTGGCAGCAGTAGCAATCGTTTTGACATTGTTCATGCCCTCTTTGTGTCCAGCAATTCTGGGTTGGCCCTTTTTCTTAGCCCAGCGTCCATTGCCGTCCATAATGATTGCCACATGCTTAGGAATAGATGCTTCGGGATCTAAACGTTTCCTAATATCATCTGTCATACAGATTATTACCCTTCAGTAATTTCTTTTTCTTTATCAGCAGCTACTTGATCGATCGAAGCAATCGCATCGTCAGTTACCTTTTGAACATCTTTTTCAAGTTTTCTTTGTTCGTCTTCAGTGATATCGTTGGCTTTCAATTGCTTCTTCAAATCATCCATAGCTTCACGACGGACGTTTCTAACTGCAATACGGCCACCTTCGGCTTCTTTACCAACTTGTTTAGCAATTTCTTTTCTACGTTCACCAGTTAGTTGTGGAATGACCAAACGAATAACGTTACCGTCATTAGCTGGGTTCAAACCAAGGTCTGATGAGTTGATAGCGTGTTCGATGTCATCTAGTGATGATTTGTCATAAGGTGTGATCAAAAGCACACGGGCTTCAGGAATGTTGATTGAAGCAACTTGATTCAATGGTACTTCACTACCGTAGTAAACTACCTTGACGTTGTTAAGGATCGAAGCATTAGCCTTACCGGCACGAATATTGCTCAATTCTCTTTTCAAAACGTCAATTGACTTAGTCATATTTTCTTTTGCTTTAGAAATAGCTTTATTTGTCATCATTACCACCCTTTATAATTGTTCCGATATTTTCACCTTGAACAACTTTCTTGATGTTTTCTGGCTTGTTCAAGTTGAATACGATCAATGGAATATTGTTATCCATTGACAATGATGAAGCAGTTGTATCCATTACACCGAGGTTCTTATTGATAATATCAAGTTGGGTTAATTCTGAATACTTCTTAGCATTTGGATCTTTCTTAGGATCAGCTGAGTATACACCATCTACGTCGTTTTTAGCCATCAAAATGACATCAGCTTCGATTTCAGCTGCACGTAAGACAGAAGTAGTATCAGTTGAGAAGTAAGGATTACCAGTACCACCAGCAAAGATCACGACACGACCCTTTTCAAGGTGTCTAACGGCCTTTCTTCTGATGTATGGTTCAGCAACTTGACGCATTTCGATTGAAGTTTGAACACGTGTAGGTACACCGATGTGTTCAAGACCATCTTGTAAAGCAAGACCATTCATAACTGTGGCCATCATACCCATGTAATCAGCCTGGGCGCGGTCCATACCCATTTCGGCACCAGTTTCACCACGCCAAATGTTACCACCACCACAGACGATAGCAACTTCAACGCCTAAATCGTGGACACTCTTGATTTGTTCAGCTATCTTCTTGATAACTGGAGGATTAATTCCAAAACCTTTTTTTCCGGCTAAAGCTTCACCAGAAACTTTTAAGATTATTCTTTTATACTTGATATCAGGCATAAGTACTCTCCTTTAATTTTGCTATTAAATATTTTAACATATTCGAAACACTAAAATTATCTAAAGACTATTTTTAAATAAAAATTGCCCAGATACAACCCTTTATACAAAGAAAAGGTCGTTTAATTCAAAATGAATTAAGCGACCTTTCTGGAAATTGTGTAATTTATTAGTTATTCATTTGGTTCTTTACTTCTTCAGCAAAGTCTTCTTGTTTCTTTTCGATTCCTTCGCCAACTTCAAAGCGGACGAATGAAACTAATTTACTGTTCTTTGATTCAACGAATTGTTGAACAGTCATATCTGAATCCTTAACAAATTCTTGGTCAGCCAAACTAATTTCTGACAAGTACTTGTTTACACGGCCTTCAACGATTCTTGGGATGATCTTTTCAGGTTTACCTTCAGCCTTTGTTTCTTCAGTAAAGATAGCCTTTTCGTGTTCCAAAACATCAGCAGGAACTTGATCACGATCCATATACTCAGGGTTGATAGCAGCAACGTGCATAGCAACATCCTTAGCAGCATCTTCGTCAGAACCTTCAAGGGTAACAATAGCACCGATCAAGCCACCATTGTGTAGGTATGAGCCGAATACTTGTGAATCAGTCTTGTCAAGAACTTTGAAACGTCTCAAGCTGATCTTTTCACCGATAACAGCTGTTAAGCCTGTGATAGCATCGTTAACAGTACCGTCATCTAATTTAAGAGCCAAAGCTTCATCCATGTTCTTAGGTTCGTTTTCAACGATTGCCTTAGCAACGTCGTTAACGAGCTTGATGAACTTGTCGTTTGATGAAACGAAATCAGTTTCTGAGTTAACTTCGATAATAGCAGCCTTGTTACCTGAAACTTCGATGTGTGTCAAACCTTCAGCAGCAATGTTTCCACTCTTCTTAGCGGCTTTGGCGATACCCTTTTCACGAAGTAAGTCAACAGCTTTGTCCATATCACCGTCAGCAGAAACCAATGCCTTTTTAGCATCCATCATACCAACGCTTGTCTTATCACGTAATTCTTTAACTTGAGCAGCAGTAATTTTAGCCATTCGTAAATCCTCCAGTCGTATAAATAAAGCCATCTTACTCAGACGGCTCTATTTTACGGATATTATATTTTATTATTATTTGTTATCGTTGTTGTTTGTTGCGTTTGCCAAATCTTCGATAGACTTGTCATCAGCAGCTTCTGTGTCATCATCTTTTTGATCAGCAAAGTCAGCGTCAGTAACGTTTTCTTCACCTTGTTTACCTTCGATGATAGCGTCAGCCATCTTAGAAGTGATCAAACGTACGGCACGGATAGCGTCATCGTTTGAAGGGATGATAACATCGATAGGATCTGGATCTGTGTTTGTATCAACCATAGCTACGATAGGAATGTTAAGTTTCTTAGCTTCGTTAACAGCAATGTTTTCCTTGTGAGGGTCAACAATGAACATAACATCAGGAATTCTTGGCATATCTTCGATACCACCAAGGAATTTTTCTAACTTAGCTTGTTGTTTTGTAAGCAAGGCAACTTCCTTCTTAGGTAGACGTTCGAATGTACCATCAGTTGACATAGCTTTGATTTCTTTTAATCTCTTGATACGTGTTTGGATTGTGTTCCAGTTAGTCAAAGTACCACCTAACCAACGGTGGTTAACGTAGTATTGACCGGCACGTGTAGCTTCTTCAGCAACAGCATCTTGAGCTTGTTTCTTTGTACCAACGAATAAGAATACTCCGTTGTCACCGGCAACAGCTTTCATAAAGTTGTAAGCATCGTCGATCATGCGAACTGTCTTTTGTAAATCAATGATGTAGATACCATTTCTTTGTGTAAAGATAAATGGCTTCATCTTTGGGTTCCATCTTCTAGTTTGGTGACCGAAATGTACACCGGCTTCTAGCAATTGTTTCATAGAAATAACTGACATATTTAGTTCCTCCTGGTTTTTACCTCCACCCAAGTCAATTTTGGTTGAAACGCGTCATGCGCACCGTCAACCAAATCGTTAGGTGTGTGTATTCAATACAAGCAAATATTATAGTGGAAAATTATTTCAAAATCAAGTAGTCACGCCAATTTATTCCATGACTTTTGAGCAGTGCGATTTTTTGGGGACGGCTCAACTTCTTGATGGCAATCTCACGCTTTAAAGCCTGGGATTTATTTTCCAATTCTTCGGTATACATCAATTGCACTGGACGGCGAGTTTTCGTATACTTAGCACCCTTGCCCGCATTGTGGGTCGCAACTCTTTTTTGGACATCGTTGCTAGTACCAGTATAAAAAGTTTGGTCGTGGCAAAGCAACATATAAACGTAATATTTTTTATTTTCCATTGATTATTTTTGAAGCCTCTTTAGTCAGTTGATGATTTTGGTCATAGATCACCAAATCAGGTTCCACTTTTAGCGACGCCGTTTTAACTGTTTTAGTAACATCAAGCAATACCAAATTGGCGTCCTTAGTAGCAGTTGAGCGAACGAAGCGCATTCGTTTCGGTTGCAGACGTTGAGATGTCATTACACTGAGTAGTTCACTGAGTCTCTCAGGCCGATAGACGATAAAAGCGTGTGAATTTTCTTTGAGCAGCATTTTAATAGTAGAAAGAATATCGGTCAAATTAGTTTTCAACTCATGTCTAGCAATTGCTAACACTTGATTTTCTTTGATCGAAGTCTGTTCATCTAATTTAAAGTATGGTGGATTGCAGACGATAGTGTCGATCGTATCGTGATTTAAATACTGCTGAACGTTTTTCAGATCATCATTGATCAAATGGATTTGTTCCGTCAAATGATTGTCAACGATACTTTGTTGGGCTAAATCAGCTAATTCTTTTTGAATCTCAACTAGATAGATCTGGGCTTTAGTTTTAGCCGCTAATGACAAACCGATTGCCCCGTTACCAGCACATAAATCGACAACTTTTCCTTTTTTTACTGGTTTAGCAAAATTATAGAGTAAAATGGTATCTAGATTGAAAGAATAAAGTTTTTTGTCTTGATTGATGATTATGCCACTATTAGAAATAATATCTTGCGAATTAATCGACATGTTGCACCTACTTTATGGTATTTTAAATAAGTCAAAATTATTTTTGGGAGAATGATATTTTTATGTTTTATAAAGTTATTCGCGTTTTAGTAAGGGGATTGATATTTTTACTAAATGGCCACTTTGACGTTATTGGTAAAGAAAATCTCCCCGATAAACCTTATATTTTAGTAGCTCCACACAGAACTTGGTGGGAACCAATTTTCTTTGCCTTAGTAATTGCACCCCGCGATGCCACATTTATGGCTAAAAAAGAACTCTTCAAGAATCCAATTTTAAGATATATTTTAGTCCACGCCCACGCCTTTCCAGTTGATCGCAAGCACCCAGGCCCCTCAGCCATCAAGACACCGGTCAAAGCATTGAAAAAAGAAGGCCATGTTTTGATCATGTTCCCTTCTGGGACACGTTACTCTGAAAAATTAAAAGGTGGAGCCTCACTGATTGCTAAGCTTTCCAAAGCTCCCCTAGTACCCTTTGTCTACCAAGGACCATTGACCTTTGGCGGCTTGTTGCTACACAAAAAGATCACTATCGGTATTGGACCAGAGATCGACTTTGACTTCAAGGCCAAACTTGATGAAGCGCAGACAAAACAAGTCAATGATGATATGGAAAAAGCTTGGGATAAAATCGATCAGGAAATCGATCCCAGTTTTGAATATATTCCACCAGTTAAGAAACACAAGTAATAATTATATACTAAAAATAAAAATCTATACTTTATTATATATTTAAGGGCCCTACAAATGCTAACTTCATTGTTTGCATTTGTAGGGCCCTTTTTATGTTAGTTCATCCCCATGTTTATGGGGAGCACTGATAACTTGGTAACTTTTGATAATCTGGCCAGGAATCATCCCCCATGTATATGGGGAGCACTAATCTTGGCTTATTACACAACAATTGTAGACAGAATCATCCCCATGTTTATGGGGAGCACTATGAATAATGCACTTGATGAGTTAGCAACTGAGAATCATCCCCATGTTTATGGGGAGCACCACTAAAAGATGATTGATATACCGGCATTCTAAAATTAGAAAAGTCCGTATTTTTATCAAGTTAAAAGATTTGCAACCATCGATCTCTTAAAGAATAACCTTCTCTTTTCTCTCAAACAACCCCTAAAAAACTCTTTATTCAAAAATCAACCACTATTCATCAACTACCAAAAACAAACTATCCTAAGCACATAAAAAGAAGCTGAAAAATACCAACAAAGGAATTTTCCAACTTCTTTTTATTAAATTGAATTTTTACCGATATCACGTCGATAAAAGATATTAGTTTGATCCATCTGATCTAATTGTTCATAAATTATCTTTTGCGCTTCGACCAAAGTTTCCGCTTTCGTCTGCATCAAATAGAGACGACCGCCATTACTGTAAAGCTGATGGTCTTCTTTACGAACGGCTGCGTAATTTATTGGCAAAGGACAATTCTTGAATACTTCTTTAGCACCTAGACTGCCGTAAACTGGTTTCTCTGGATAGCCTTTACTGACAGCGAAGACGCCCAAATTCAAACCGGTATCGGACCAATCGATCTGAGAGATTTTCTTGTGATTCAACATCAACCAAAACATCTCCGACAAATCAGATTGCAAACGTGGCAAGACAACTTCCGTTTCCGGATCACCAAAACGAGCATTGAATTCAATCACTTTGATACCCGATTCAGTTAAAATCAAACCCGCGTAGACGACACCTGTGTATTTAATACCTTGATCATACATTTCTCTTACGAAAGGCTTGATGACAGTATCAATAGCGGTCTGTACAATTTCTGGGGAGATATTTTTGACTGGACAAACTGCACCCATGCCACCGGTATTAGGTCCCTTATCGCCCTCAAAAATCTTCTTATAATCTTGAGCAATCGGCATCGGATAAAAGCGTTTGTGGTCAACGAATGCCATCAGTGAAAATTCTTCACCCATTAAAAATTCTTCGATCACAACTTTACGCGTATTGAACTTGTGACCCTTTAATAGTTCAGTCACTTTCTCGATAGCTTTTTCTTGATCAGCAACGATGTAGACACCCTTTCCAGCTGCTAATCCATCAGCTTTGATGACCGTTGGAAAATCAACTTGAGTCTGCAAGTATGCTGTTGCTTTATCAAGTTCTGTAAACTCTTGGTATTTGGCAGTCGGAATGTTAGCATCGGCCATCAATTTCTTAGTAAACGACTTGGAGCCTTCGATTCTGGCTCCTTTTTTGGTTGGACCAAAAATCTTTAATTTTCGCTGTTTAAAAAAGTCTACAATCCCATTGACCAGTGGTTCTTCCGGACCAACGACCGTGTAGTCAACGTTATTAGTTTTTACAAAATTAGCCAAATGGTCAAAGTCATCCTCATCGATTGCAATTGTCTTGATGCCGGACAACTTCATCCCATCATTTCCGGGCGCACAGAAGACGACATTATCATTATTTTTCAACAATGCTTTACAGATAGCATCTTCCCTTGCGCCAGAACCAACGACAAGTATTTTCATTAAATGACCCCTCTAGTGTTTGAAGTGTCTTCTACCAGTGAAGACCATTGCGATACCGTGTTTGTTAGCCATATCGATCGAATCTTGATCCTTGATCGAACCACCTGGTTGAACGATAGCCGTGATACCGTGTTCAGCAGCATATTCAACACAGTCATCCATTGGGAAGAAAGCATCTGACGCCATGATAAGTGGTGCGTGTTCGTCGCCTTGTTCTTCTTGTTCGATGGCGATCTTCACTGAACCGATCCGATTCATTTGACCAGCACCGATTCCTAACGTCTTGTCAGTTGTCGTAATTACGATAGCATTACTCTTAACATGCTTGACTACTTGTTGACCGAATAATAAGGCTTTAGTTTCTTCAGCTGTTGGAGCTTTTTCAGTCACAACTTTAAATTCACTAGCTTGATCGACAGTTGTATCACGTTCTTGAACTAACAAGCCACCCATAACTGAAACATATTCGTGTTTTTCAGCATCTTTAGCTTTTGAAAAGTCGAGTGTCAATAGACGAATATTTTTCTTAGCTTCCAAAATTTCCAAAGCTTCAGCTGAGAAACTTGGAGCAATAACGATCTCCAAGAAAATCTTGTGCATTTCTTCAGCGATTTCTTTAGTAACTTCCCGGTTGACTGCAACGATACCACCAAAAATCGACATCGTATCAGCTGTATAAGCTTTTCTCCAAGCTTGGTAAATATCAGTATCATCGACACCAACACCACAAGGATTCATATGTTTCAAAGCAGCCACACAAGGTTGGTCAAAGTCAGAAACGATTCGTAAAGCCGCGTCAGCATCCTTGATATTGTTGAAGGACAATTCCTTACCATGCAATTGTTTAGCTGAAGCGATTGAATATTCAGTTGGCATAGCACTCTTATAAAAGGACGCCTTTTGATGTGAATTTTCACCGTAACGCAATTCTTGGTGGTAGTCGTATCCGAGTACTTCAATGTCAGGGAATTCATCGCCATTAAGGTCAGTCAAGTAGTGAGCAATGATACTGTCGTATTCAGCTGTGTGACGGAAAGCCTTAGCAGCTAAACGACGACGTAAAACGGTGTCATCTTCTTTAGAAATGATACTTTCCAAAACAGTTTCATAATCCGCCTTGTCGATCACCACGTAAACGCTCTTGAAGTTCTTTGAAGCCGAACGGATCATTGATGGACCACCGATATCGATTTGTTCGATTGCTTCGGCTGGTGTTACGCCATCTTTAGAGATTGTTTCTTTGAAAGGATAAAGATTGACACAAACTAGATCGATCGTATTGATGTTTAACTTTTCCAAAGTCTTCATGTGTTCTGGGTTATCACGTTTAGCCAATAGTCCTGCGTGAACTACTGGGTGCAATGTCTTTACACGACCATCAAGAATTTCAGGAAATTTAGTTATTTCATCGATTTCAGTAACTTTTACGCCATTTTCTTGCAACTTCTTGTAAGTACCACCAGTTGAGATGATTTCGTAATCGTTAGCGATCAAACCTTTCGCAAATTCAACGACGCCTGTCTTATCAGAAACACTAATCAAAGCTCTTTTCATTTTTTATCGACTCCATTATTTTTATTTAATAGATCAAGAATTACTTGACGGTACATTTGGTGCTCAGTCTGGTGAATCCGTTGAGCCAAACTGTCGACCGTATCGTTCTTTAAACGGACGACCTTGTTTTGCTTGATAATTGGACCCGTATCGACTCCTTCGTCGATGTAGTGGATCGTCACACCGGTAACTTCATCTCCAGATGCAAAAGCTCTTTCGATAGCTTCTAAACCGGAAAACTTGGGCAACAAAGAAGGATGAATATTGATGATCCGCTTAGGATATTTTCCCAACAATACTGGCGTTACGACTCGCATGTAGCCTGCTAGAAAAATATATTCAATCTTCAATGGTATTAGTTTTTCAATGATTGCTTGTTCGTACAAGCCCCGGTTAGGATAATCGCTCAACTTCACGACAAGTACTGGAATATGATATTTCTGAGCTCGTTGGATCACGTGAGCATCCGGTTGATCACAAACTAAAACTTCAATCTCTAAACCAGCATTTTTTAATTCATTCGACTTGGCAATTGCTTCAAAATTGCTGCCATTGCCGGAAGCAAAAATAGCTGCTCTCATAAATTATCTCCCTTCAAAATCAAGCTTTCTGACTCCTTAGGAATAACCTCGCCAATCGTATAAGCCAAAGTATCAAACTCATTCAAGAGTTCCAATACTTCAATTTCTTTGGATGGATCAACGGCAATCACCATCCCTAGACCCATATTGAAAATGTGATACATATCTGATAACTCTAAAGCACCGTACTTTTGCAAAATATTAAAGATCTTATTTTTAGGCCAAATGTCGACGTCGATTTTAGCCGCTAAATTATCGGGCAACATTCTAGGAATGTTCTCATAAAATCCACCACCGGTAATATGCGAGATACCTTCGATCAAGCGTTCATCCAACAGTGGCACAATATCTTGAACGTAGATCTTCGTAGGTGTCAGCAGCAATTCTCCCAAGGTCATCTCTGGTGCTTCTGGCAAGATGCTTTCGACATTTAAGTTGTGGTCTTGGAAAAAGATCTTGCGGACTAACGAATAGCCGTTGGAATGAATTCCACTGGACTTCAAACCGATCAACACATCGCCAGATTTGATATTTTCTTTTTTCAACAAGTCATCTTTTTCACAGATACCCACGGAAAAACCGGCAATATCGTAATCATTTTCTCCGTAAACTCCAGGCATTTCGGCTGTTTCGCCACCAATCAGATTAGCATTGGCTTGATTGCAGCCTTCGATGACCCCCTTTAAGATCTCTTCGATCTTGGCATCGATCTTACCGGTTGAAATATAATCGAGAAAATATTGTGGTATCGCACCTTGAGCCAAAATATCATTGACACACATGGCTACACAGTCGATTCCAATCGTATCCCATTTCTTAGCTTCATTGGTCAATAACAATTTGGTACCGACACCGTCATCGCTAGAAACTAAAACCGGATGCTTGTAACCTTCTGGTATTTCATAAACGCCACCAAAGTTTCCGATATTTTCGTTAGTATTACCATTCAAACGTGTATGCTGTTTGACAAATTTGGAGATTTTGTAACCCGACTCAACGTTGACGCCAGCATCTTGATAGGGATTAGACATCTTAGTCCTCCTTATTTTTTAGATTCATAATCGTAAAGGTAAGTTGGATAATCGCCATTGAAATACGACATATCCAAACCTGAATATGGTGCATCAGCGTCCAAGCCAATAGCATCGATCAAACCATCTTCACTCAAGAACTTCAAAGAGTCTGAGCCAAACATTTGATTCATTTCTTCAATGCTCTTGTGTGCAGCGATCAACTCGCTTTTTTCTTGAATATCGATTCCATAAAAACATGGGTGCATGAATCTTGGTGAAGCAATTCGCAAGTGAACTTCTGTCGCTCCAGCATCTTTTAACAACTGCACGATATAAGCACAAGTCGTTCCTCTAACGATTGAATCGTCAACTAAAATTACGCGTTTGCCACGTACGACTCCTTTGACCGCGGCCAATTTTTGACGAACGCTCTTTTCACGCAATTCCTTAGTTGGTTGAATGAATTCACGTCCCATATATTGGTTCTTGATCAAGCCCATTTCGTATGGCAATCCACTAGCTTCGGCATAACCACTAGCTGCTGAAAGTGACGAATTAGGTACACCAACGACGATATCTCCTGGGGCGGGCGATTCTTTAGCTAGATTGGCACCCATGCGCTTACGAGCGGAGTGAACATTGATGCCTAAAATATCTGAATCCGGACGAGCAAAGTAGATGAATTCCATTGAACAGATAGCTAATTTTGTCTTAGTTGTCCAGTGGTCGATCTCCATACCCTTATCCGAAATCGTGATCAGTTCACCAGGTTGAACGTTTCGTACCAAAGTAGCCCCGACCGCATCCAAAGCACAAGTCTCACTGGCAACAACGTAGCCACCATTGTCGAGTTTTCCAATCGATAGTGGTCTGAAACCATGTGAATCCAATGCCACGATCAAAGCATCTTTAGTTAAAAGCAAATATGCAAAACCACCTTGGATCTTGTTAAGCGATTCAATGATTTTTTCGTGCAATGATCTAACTTTAGACTGTCTGATCAAATGAACTAAAACTTCAGAATCAGAACTAGATTTAAAGATATGACCTTGATCTTCCAATTCTTTTTTCAAAGTCGTCGCATTGGTCAAATTTCCGTTGTGGGCCAAAGCAATTTGACTGTCAGTAAAGTCAAATAACAATGGTTGAACATTTTCGATCTTGTTTTCACCAGCAGTCGAATATCGTACATGTCCGATAGCTGAGTCGCCAGTCAAACCGTTTAAATATTCAGGTTTGGAAAATACTTGCGTCAACAATCCCAAATTACGATAAATACGCAATTTTTTTCGGTCATTTGTGACGATTCCGGCACCTTCTTGACCACGGTGCTGTAAACTGTGCAATCCCAAATAAGTTAAATAATTGGCATTCTCTGCACCCCAAACACCGAAAACTCCACATTCTTCATTTAAACTTTTTACTTCATTAAACACGCAATCGCCTCTTTCCACTTAGTTGCTGCTTGTTTTCCATCGATAGAAACTTTTTCATCACGAGTTGTTACTTTGAAATTAGGATCAGTTGTTACACGACCTAAGAGTTCATATGAACCGGCGGCTAAAGTTTCAAATTTGGCTTGATCCTTTTGGGAAACCGTCACTAAGAAACGCGATTGAGTCTCAGAAAACATTTGAACTGAAGTCAAGTCAGTTTTGATATCGATACCTAAACTGTTTTCAAAAGCTGATTCAGACAAGGCCACGGCTAAACCACCTTCGGAAAGATCATGGCAACTCTTGAGCAGTTTTTGTTGAATGGCCGTTCTTACAAGCGCTTGGTGAGCTTTTTCCATTTGAAGATCCAATGGTCGCAAGTCACCTTTGATAGTATTTTCCTGTTGCATTTGTATTTCAGAACCATTGAAATCATCTTGTGTTTGACCGATCACATAGATCAAGTCGCCTGAGTCTTTGAAGGCAATAGTCGTTAAATTATCAATATCATCGATCAAACCGACCATCCCCACCATCGGACTTGGATAAATAGCAGTTTCGTTGTATTCGTTGTAAAGCGAAACATTCCCGGAAATCACTGGTGTTTCAATCATTTCACAAGCACTAGCAATTCCTTCGACACTCTTGTCCAATTCATAAAAGGCTTCTGGATCTTCAGGATTGCCAAAGTTCAAACAATCAGTGATTCCAATTGGTTCACCACCAGTCGCAACGATATTTCTCGCTGCTTCCATAACTGTGATCTGACCACCGACGAAAGGATTGAGATAGACATATTTGGAGTTGCTGTCGTTAGTCATGGCTAAAGCTTTTTTAGTACCACGAATCCTAACCACCCCAGCGTCGCCACCAGGACGGATCAAAGTATTAGTTTTGACCTGTGAATCATACGTTTGATAGAAGTATTTTTTGCTGGCGATGTTAGGCCGTTGCAACATATCCAACCAAGTTTTTGCTAAAGAAGTTACGACTGGTTCAAAGTGATAATCTTTGTCAGCTAACATACGCTTAGGTTGAACTTCTTTTCGGTCATATTCAGGCACGTCTTCGGTCAAACTGTCGACTGGAATATCGGTAACTAATTGACCTTGGTGATAAATTTTGTACTGACCATCAGTCGTTACATGACCGATCACAACTGCATCTAGTTCATAATGCTTGAAGAAATCTAGAACTTGCGTTTCATACTCTGGTTTGATACAAAGGACCATGCGTTCTTGCGATTCAGAAAGCATCATTTCGTAAGCACTCATTTTGGTTTCGCGTTGAGGAACTTGATCCAAGTTCAAAACTAGACCACTACCAGCTTTTGAAGCCATTTCAGCTGTTGAAGAAACTAATCCAGCAGCCCCCATATCTTGAATTCCCAACACCCAATCGGAGTGTTTTTCAATAATTTCCACACAAGCATCCATCAACAGCTTTTCAATGAAGGGATTCCCTACTTGAACAGCTGAACGTTGCTTGTTTTTAGTATCGGTAAATTCATCTGATGCAAATGTTGCACCGTGGATTCCGTCACGACCAGTTTTGGCACCAACGTAAACGATCAAACTGTTGTTACCACTAGCAGTACCATGCTTGAAGTCAGTGTTATTCAACAAACCGACGCACATCGCATTGACTAATGGATTGTGTTCGTAGCAATCTTCAAACGAAACTTCACCACCAACAGTTGGCAATCCGATACAGTTACCATAACCGCCGATTCCTGCAACGACTTCGTTGACTAAATGCTTAGTCTTACCATTGTTCAAAGGTCCAAATTTCAAACTGTCCAACAAAGCGATCGGCGTGGCACCCATTGAGAAAATATCTCTAATAATTCCACCAACACCAGTAGCAGCACCTTGATAAGGTTCCACTGCTGATGGATGATTGTGACTTTCAGCTTTAAAAACGACTGCTTGATTGTCACCAATATCCAAGATTCCTGCATCTTCACCAGGACCAGCCAAAACACGAGGACTCTTGTTGGGCATCTTGCGAAGGACTTTTTTAGAATTTTTATAGGAACAATGTTCACTCCACATCACTGAATAAAGACCTGTTTCAGTGTAATTGGGTAAACGATTTAAGATTTTCTCACTGATCAAGTCGTATTCTTCTTCAGTAAGTCCCCATTGTTGATATAACTTTTCAATTTTGATTTGTTCAGCAGTTGGTTCAGTCATTAATTATTCACCCTTACTTGTTCATTGATTATTGATTGGAATAACTTCAAGCCATCGGCAGAACCGAGGATATCTTCAATGGCACGTTCCGGATGAGGCATCATCCCTAAGACGTTACCTTTTTTGTTAGTAACGCCGGCAATTTGGTCGACGCTACCGTTGATATTGTCGTTGTATTTGAAAATAATTTGATTATTGTCAGTAATTTCTTTCAATGTCTTTTCGTCACAGTAGTAACGGCCTTCACCGTGAGCGACTGGAATTCTGATCGTTTCGTCTTTTTGATATTGATTTGTAAAGGCTATTTGATTATTAATGACCGTCAAATCAGTAATGTCACAGACAAAACGACTCTTTTCATTTCGAATCAATGCCCCCGGCAACAAGTTCAATTCTGTCAAAATTTGAAAGCCATTGCAGACACCGAAGACGATTTTTCCTTCAGCAGCGAAACGGATGATTTCTTTAACGATTGGTGCATGAACAGCGATTGCACCGCTACGAAGGTAGTCGCCATAGGAAAAGCCACCAGGAACCATTACGGCATCAAATCCAGCTAGACTTTTTTCACGGTAATCAACCAACTGAACGTTCTCATTGATGCCGTCTTTTATGGCATAGAATAAGTCCATATCACAGTTGGAACCAGGAAAATTTATTACGGCAAATTTCATTTATTCTGCCTCCGCTATTTCATAACGATAAGTCTCAATATTAGGATTAGCCAAAAGATCGTCACAGATCGTATCAACGTCTTTTTCTAATTCGGCGTAATCATCAGGGAAACTCAATTCAAAATATTTACCCATGTGAACATCGGAAACTTTGTCATAGCCCATCGTATTGATAGCTGATTTGATGGCTTCACCTTGGGCATCCAAAACTGATTTCTTTAATGTGACATATACTTTAACTAATTTCATAATTCTCTCCTATTATTTGGTTGTTAGTCGTTGCAAGACTTCGTGGTATGTTTCAACTAAATCGCCTTCGTGCTTTCTGAAGACATCTTTGTCCATTGAATGATGGCTAGTCTTATCCCAAAGCCGACAATTATCAGGGGAAAATTCATCGACCAAGATGATCTCACCGTTGTACTTACCAAATTCAAGTTTAAAGTCGACTAAATCAAAGTCGCTTTGTGCAAAGAATGGCACTAACAGATCATTGACCTTCAAAGTCATTTCTTTGATATATTCAAGTTCTTTTTTATCGGCAATTCCTAAAGCGTGGATCTGTGACTCATTGATAAAGGGATCGTCCAAGGCATCGCTCTTGTAATAAAATTCAATAATTGGCTCAGCTAATTTTTGACCAGCTTCCACGTGGAATTTTTTGACCAAACTGCCTGAAGTAATATTTCTTAAAACAACTTCCAAAGGGAAAACATCAGTCTTTTTAACCAATTGTTCGTGATCAGAAATGTTTTTTACTAAGTGAGTCTTGATGCCATTTTGGATCAAATAGTCAAATACCACTTGTGAGATACGGCAATCCAATACTCCTTTACCAGGCAAATGTTCTTTCTTTTTGCCATTTAAGGCGGTTGCTTGATCCTTATAAACGATCAAAACTTCATCTTCGTTATCGGCTTGGTAGACATTTTTAGCCTTACCGGTATAAAGCAATTTATCTTCTGTCATAATTTACACGTCCCAAATTGAATTATTTTCGATAGCTTGTTTCGTTCCTTCAAGATCATCGCTCAAGATCGTAATGTGTCCCATCTTGCGATTTTGTTTGACAACATCCTTGCCGTAATCGTGAAAATGCCATTCTGGATGTTTTACAAGTTGTTCCTTGGCTTTTTCCAAATGTTGCCCTAAAAGATTGACCATTGCAGCTGGCTGTAAAAGCTTTATCTTAGGCATTGCTAGGTTGCAGACGCCGCGAATATGGGCATCGAACTGTGAGATATTGCAGACTTCGATCGTCAAGTGACCGGAGTTGTGTGGTCTGGGAGCAATCTCGTTGACAAAAACTTCGTTCTTATCTGAAATAAAGAATTCGATACACATCGTTCCCACTAATTCCAAATTCTTAGCTAAAGTTTCGCCAACTTGATAAATATGTTGCTCTGATTGTGGGTCGATTGCTGCAGGACAAGTACTCAAATGTAAAATATTGTGACGATGAACGTTTTCAATTACTGGAAAGATCGAAGTTTCATGATTGCTATTAGCCGCAACGACCACTGATACTTCCTTTTGTAAATTGATTTTCTTTTCCAACATGCAAGGACCTTGCATTAATAATTTTTCGATATCGGCGTAACAAACATTTTCAGGATCATCGATCAAAATTTGTCCCTTGCCATCGTAGCCACCGCGGATAGTCTTCAAAATCACTGGTGCGCCTAATTTTTCAACGCCACGATGATATTCAAAAATATTTTCGATAACTACGTGCGGAACCGTTTTGAAGCCATTAGCTTCGATGAAATCTTTTTCAGAGATTCGATTCTGTGTTACTTGCAATGCTTTAGTTCCCTGAGGGACTTGCGTGTATTTTTTTACTTCATTTATTGTGGCCGCATCGACATTTTCAAATTCATACGTCAACACATCGCATTCTTTAGCCAACTCGATCAACTTAGCTAAATCATCATATTTAGCTACGATTTGACCGTCAGAAACTTGCGCTGCGGGGCAATTTGCTTGTGGATCGAGAATAATTACTTTATAACCCATCTCTTTGGCGGAAAAGGACATCATCTGACCTAATTGGCCACCACCGATAATGCCGATCGTTTTTCCCGGTAATAACGTCTTATCCAAGTTTCTTCCCACTTTCTAACGAGTTATCGTGCATCGCTTGTACATAATCATTTAAGTTCTTTTGGTAGGCTTCATTATTTAAAGCACAGATCTTAGTGGCTAGAATCGCCGCATTTTTGGCTCCAGCTTCACCGATCGAAACCGTTGCTACTGGTACCCCTGCAGGCATTTGCACGATTGACAACAGTGAGTCGATTCCTTTGAGGTATCTGGATGGCACTGGAACTCCAATGACTGGCAACGAAGTTGATGAAGCAATCATCCCTGGCAAATGGGCTGCTCCCCCGGCACCAGCAATGATCACCTTGAATTCATTCTTGGCTTCTCTGGCAAAATCCAACATTTCCTGAGGAGTTCGGTGCGCTGAAATCACTTTAACTTCAAAACTGACTTGAAGTTCTTGCAAAACATCAACGGTATTTTGCATGACTTTCAAATCGGAGATTGATCCCATAACTACTGCTACATCACTCATTAATATTTCCACCTTTCCTGCTTTGGTACCCAAAGTTTATCAAGTTATGAAAATTCTTTCAATGATAAATACGTATTTTATACAATTATTTTCTTTAATCATTCGTATTTAACGTTTACATTTTGTATTTTATAGCTTTTAAAATAATAATTGTTCGTAATATGTTCTATAATTGATTTTTTAGATAAAAAAATAAGCATTATGTATATAAAAATATACATAACGCTTAAATGTCATAGCTATTTGTTGTTCTTTTGTGCATTTTTCATTGTGGCCATCAATTGGTTAAGCTTCTTTTGTGAAGGTTTTTGTCCCATTTGAGCCATCATTTGTTTCATCATATCCGCACTGATTGGTGGATTGTCTTGGAAGTACTTCTTCATATACCATCTTGCAATGAAGAATCCGCCAACTAAACCGACTAACAAGGCTAAGATACCGACGATGATTGTTGTTCCCATAAATGTTTCACCCTTTCCATACATCTATTAATATTACAAAAAAATCGGATCAAATGAAAGTCTAATCGTCACGTAATCCTTTTTTACGTTGAATTTCTCGAACTTTTTCAGGTGTAACTTCATTTCCCTTTTTATCATAGATCTGCATCATTTCGATTTGTGATCTAAAGCTTTCGCGGAAATTCTTCAAGTACTCTTTACGAAGTTGGGCTTGTTGATCCTCTTCTTCTTTGGTGATCGTACCTGCCTTAGCTTTATGAGCTAATTCGTTGATTCTTTTGAGCAATTTTTCTTGTTCGTTCATAGTTTACCATTCTCCCCATACAATCGAACACTTGTTTGAACTTGTATTCATTTTTTGATACAATCTATTTAAGATATTAACAATGAGGTGTTCTAATGTCAAAAGCTGAAGGCTCTAAACAGTCACAAATTTTACAATGTATTTATGATTATTTAGATGAACATGGATATCCACCTACGGTCAGAGAAATCTGTGAAGTTGTCGATTTATCTTCAACTTCAACGGTCCATGGTCATTTATCTCGTCTTGAGAAAAAAGGATTTATCCAACGTGACCCTACAAAACCTCGAGCAATCGAGTTAACTGGTGCAGGGCTTAATTCTATCGGTATTAAATCAAAACAAATTCCTATTTTAGGTGCTGTGGCCGCTGGTCAACCAATCACAGCTGAAAGAAATCCCGATGGATATTTTCCAATTCCACCTGATCTCAATCGTGAATCCGGTGAATTATTCATGTTGGAGATTCACGGCGAAAGTATGATCAATGCTGGGATCTATGATGGCGACCACGTCATCGTCCATGAACAGAATTCAGCTAACAATGGTGAGATCATCATTGCTATGACTGAAGATATTGAGGCAACATGTAAGAGATTCTACAAAGAAAATGGACATTACCGCCTACAACCTGAAAATGACACGATGGATCCAATTATCCTTGATAATGTTGAAATACTTGGCAAGGTCGTTGGTTTATATCGTTCACAAATTTTCTAAAAACAACATATTAAACTAAAAAAATCTCAGATTCTGTATTTTGGAATCTGAGTTTTTTTGCGTTCAACTGGATTAATTCGGAAGATTAGGCAAGTGCTCAAAACCTAACCGGCTTGCTCCACTCTTTATCCAAAACGAGTTACCCTAGCCAGTTTCCTGTGCCTTGCTACATCTTCCAAATCACTCGCAATACCGGCGAGCAATCCGGAAGATTAGGCAAGTGTTCAAAACCTTGCCGGCCTGGTCCACTCTCTATCCTTGATGTTTGATCACACGAGCACGATAAACTTCGGCAATGTCATTCAAAGTTGAAATTAGTTCGTCTTCATTATTCTGATTTAAGCTGTCACTGTCAATAATCGTATAAGCGACTTTATCCTTAGCGGCATTAGCCATGTTTTCGATATTGATATTGCGGTTAGCTAATTGCGTACTGATCTGACCGACCATATTGGGAACGTTTTGGTGAATTACTGTAATTCGATAGGCCGTTTCAAAACCAACTTGCATATTAGGCAAATTCACGCAGTTGGTTGTATCGCCATTTTCCAAATAATTCATAACTGTATTAGCTCCTTGGACTGCCCCATTGGATTCTGCTTCCAAAGTTGACCCCCCGATATGGGGCGTAATGGTTATCTTATCAGAATCGGCAATCACTGGTTCGCCAAAATCAGTACAATAATGATTGATCTTTTCGGTTCTTATGGCTTTAACAACTGCACGGTTATCAACGATACCGATACGAGAATAATTAAACAGCGTAACGCCAGCTTTCATGTCAGCAATCTCTTTGGTGCCGATCAAACCAATTGTTCCGTCATTCTTTGGCACATGAACGGTAACGAAATCAGCCGTACGAACAGCTTTTTTGATCGAATCGACTCGCTTGACCCGATTGTTGATCCGCCAAGCCGCATTGGCTGATAGATATGGATCATAACCAATTACTTTCATTCCCAAAGCTAAAGCGGCATTAGCAACCATTGAGCCAACATTGCCCAAGCCGATAACCGCTAAACGTTTGCCAGCTAATTCAGTTCCATTGAATTTAGTCTTATCCTTTTCAGTCCGTTGGGAAACATCAGCTTCTGTATGCTCGTTTGAATAATTGTTAGCCGCAAATAAATTTCTAGCAGTGGCGACCATTAGAGAAATCACTAATTCTTTAACAGCATTGGCATTGCTGCCAGGTGTGTTGAAAACGGCGATGCCTTGTTGAGTAGCTTTGTCGACTGGTACATTATTTACACCTGCACCAGCTCGTACGATTGTCTTGAGGTTTTGAGGAAATTCTGCTTCAAGGAGATTGACCGAACGAATCAAGTAAGCATCCGGATCGTCAGTCTGGTTGATCTCAAAATCATTCGTGAAAGTATCCAATCCGCTTTGAGCAATGGCATTAAAAGTTTTTACATCATACATTAGTGTGTCCCCCTGTAATCTTTTTCAAATTTATTTAGAAAATCAACTAACTTCTCGACCCCTTCATAAGGCATCGCATTGTATAAACTAGCCCGCATTCCACCGACCAAACGGTGGCCTTTGATATTTACCAAACCATTGTCAGCTGCTTGAGCAATCAATTTAGCATCCACTTCTGGTAATCCTGTCACGAATGGAACATTGGTCAAAGAGCGGTCTTGTTTGGCAACCGGAGCGATAAATAATTCAGAATTATCTAAGAAGTCATATAACAAACCAGATTTTTGTAAGTTACGACGTTGCATTTCCGCTACGCCCCCTTGTTCTTTCAACCATTTCAAAACTAATCCGGCAGTGTATATTGCAAATACGGGTGGCGTGTTGAACATCGAATTCTTTTTGGCAAACAAGTCGTAGTCGACCATACTTGGTAAATTTTTAACTTGGCCGATCAAGTCATTTCTAACGATCACCAACGTTAACCCCGCGATGCCCAAATTTTTCTGAGCTCCAGCCATCACTAAACCGAACTTTTTCATATCATAAACTTGGCCTAAGAAATTAGATGACATATCGCCGACTAATTCAGTTCCCTTAGTCTCCGGCAATTTGGAATACGCTGTCCCTTCGATCGTATTGTTAGTCGTGATATGCAAATAATCATACTTGTTCTGTGGGAGATCCTTTAGAACTGGTAATTCCGTATAATTTTTTTCTGCAGTTGAAGCCAAGACATCGACTTTAACATCGACCAACTGAGCTTCTGCTTGTGCCCTTTTAGCCCAGTGACCACTATCCAGTAGAGCAATTCGATGATATTTATTAGCCAGATTCAATGGGGCAGCACTGAACTGCAATGTGCAGCCGCCTTGAAAAAATAAAATTTGATAATTATCAGGTAATTGCAAAAGTTCACGCAGATCAATTGCTGCATCGTCAATGATCTTATCAAAGAGTGCTGAACGATGGGATATTTCCATCACGCTCATACCAGAATTATTGTATGAAGGTAGATCTGCCTTGATTTGTTGGATCACTTTAGCTGGCATTGTAGCTGGACCGGCTGAAAAATTATAAATAGTCATAAAATTCACTCCTTATAAAATTGGTTAAAAAAAGTCTTCACAGATAAAATTGCCTGTGAGGACACGAAATTTTTTAGATTAGAAACCTCACAGATATCAATGTCTATCTATACATGAGGTTTATTGTAATGGTTAATAAGCCTACATGTGATTACGTGTAGACTTGGAGGAGACTGTAAGGTTTAATTGTTTTTTAGCATTTTTCATATTAAAGAACCTCCAATTAACTTAAAATTACTTTAACATTATTTTAATAATTGTCAATACTCAATTATTAATCTATCATGTTTATAATGACTTCAAGAAATTCTTTAAGGAGAAAATATGACTGAATTTTACTTCATCCGCCACGGCCAAACTAAGGCCAATGTCCTAAAAATGAAACAAGGTACGATCAATACCGAAATAACTTATCTCAACGAAAATGGTCAAAAACAAGCGCAGAATTTAGCCGACCACTTTGACATCAGCTTTGCCGACCAGATCATCTGCAGTCCTTTGAATCGAACTAAACAGACAACTGAAATTCTGAATCAAGTTGCTAAACTGCCGGTCACCTATGACAAACGACTACTTGAGATCTCTTATGGTGAATGGGATGGTCAAAAAAACGCTGACTTGCGAAAATTGCACCCTGACGCTTACAACGATTATCTCAATGATATGTCTTACCCCTCTATGTTAAATACGCTCCCCACGGTGAAAAATTTGCCGATGTCATTGATCGAGTACATGACTTCATGATCTCAACGACTGAAAAGTTCCCTAACGACAAAATCATCTGTGTTACCCATGGTTTCACCGTCAAGGCAGCCGCTTTGGATGTTTTACAGCCCAAAGACGTCATGAGTTTACCCGAACCACGTAACACTAGCATCACTAAGATCATCGCTCTACCGAAAAGCAATGAATTCTACTTGGATTATTACAATCAATTACCTTACTAAGAGTAGGACAAAACACGATCAATTTTAAACGCTAACGTAAAGTCGCCTCTGATTCAAAATATTAAATCAGGGGCGACTTTTTTTATTGGGGCGAATTTACAATTGAAATGCAACACAAAGTAAAAAAATAAACCCATACCGG
>NZ_AZEZ01000023.1 GCF_001434275.1 Companilactobacillus mindensis DSM 14500
TAAAGTGCAACACAAAAGTTAGACAAAATTAAATATTGTTAAGCTGCTAAGGCATGTTCTCTGTATTCACAGGGAGTCATGCCTTTTGTTTTTCTTGAAATACGTCGATTGTTAAACCAATCGACGTATTCCATAGCTATTTTCTTAAACTCCTTAATATCCTTACAAGGTGGGAATCCATTAAGACACTCTGTTTTGAAAATATGAAAGAAACTCTCGATTGGCGCATTGTCGAGACAATTTCCTTTGCGAGACATGCTTTGAGAAAATCCTTTATTAGAGAGTTCATCGATATAGTAATTCAATTGATAATGCCAACCCTGATCCGAATGGATCGTTGGCTGTACTCCTTTTGGAATAACCGCTATAAGTTCATTTAATGTGTCTAGAATCAATTTGCTGTTAGGACTATTGCTTATTTGAAAGGCCAAGACTTCTTTACTTGCTTCATCAGTTATTGCTGAAATGTAGGCCCATTTACTATCAGCCAAACGAACCTGTGTAACATCAGTATGCAGAACCTTTAAAGGTACAGTTTCATTAAATTGTTGATGTAAAACGTTAGGAGCTATCTTGCCAACAGTACCTTTATATGAAGAGTATTTTCCATTTCGATGACGATTATAGAGACTTACTTGTACACCTAATTCATTCATTAAGCGACGCACTACGGCGTCTGCTAAATGAATATCCAATTTAACTAATTCATCTTGTACGCGACGATAACCGTAGGTTAAACGTCCACGCCATTTTCCGTTTTCCGTGATTTTTAGTATCTCTGCTTTTACATCTTTATATTTATCTACATAATTCCTGATACGTTTACGTTCATCATGGTACGTAGCTTTCTTAAGGCCAATGGCCTTAAGGATTGTACCAATTTTATATCGATCTTTTTTGGGAAGAGATTCTTGTTCGACCCTGATCTGATCCACTATTTGCGTTTTCTTTCGCCCTTTGAGGTCCCGAACAGGGTCATTGATTTTTTTAAGATATCATTTTCCAGCTTTGTATCGTGAAGTTCCTTGTTCTTTTTTGCCAGTTCTTCACGAAGCCGATCGACTTCATTTTTATTTACCAAGTTACGTAACTTCTTCTTATCAAGTTTCACTTTAGGCTTCCTACCTTTTGGATGAGACTTCAAAGCTTCCATACCATACTGACTGAAAGCCGCCTTCCATGCGCTTATCTGACATGAATTAACATCAAATTTTGCGGACACTTCGGCCAAAGTTTCATCATGAGTTTGATAGTAGTTTATCACATCAAGTTTAAATTCAGCTGAGAAACTTCGTTTGATTCGTCTTCGTTTAAGCGTGTCTACGCCGCTTAAACGATACTTTTGAATCCAGACTCCTACTTGTCTATGAGGTAAATTATGTTTCTGTGAAAGATGACGAATGCTGGTTCCTCCTTGAAGATATTCACCAACGATTTCTGCTTTTAACTTTGAACTGTATTTAACC
>NZ_AZEZ01000083.1:0-273 GCF_001434275.1 Companilactobacillus mindensis DSM 14500
AAAAAAGGCTCCATAACTGTTAGATTTCTTGTCTAACAATTATGAAGCACTTTAATCAATTGGATGGCCTATTTTTAGTACTGTTTTAAATAAAACATTGTATCATTGGAATTCATAATATTGACACTACTAATGTAAAACAAATAAAAAACCGTTTAGTCTGGAATGAAATTCTGGTGGATGCTCAGCCGTGGTAGTCTCTTGGCTGGCGTCCTCTGGAGGCTGCTGAAAAAGTCGATAATTTTGATTTTAAAATTACCAATTCCCAAAATA
>NZ_AZEZ01000083.1:283-29492 GCF_001434275.1 Companilactobacillus mindensis DSM 14500
TGCAAAACACCTAAAATTGTATTTATTTAAGTCCAAAATGGGGATCCTATTTTTCGGGAAATACTTTTTCAGCAACCTCCGTCCTTTGCCAGGTTAGAGACAGACAAGCTTAGAGACAATTTGAACTGTAATTGGCTCTAAGTTGCTCTCACTGCGTTCCAGCGTCCACCAGAATTTCATGGAAGACGGCAGTGAACAACCAAACTTGAAAAATAACCCATTTTTAGAATCAGAGCTCGTTTTATATTTGAAAATTAATTAAATTCTATTCTTTAAGCTTGCTTGTGTTCCTTGAGATAATCACGAGCCCACTTGAGATACTTTTCATCTTCTGCAGCATCTTGAGAAGTCAAGATCTTAGGACCATCAGCAGTGATCGCCAAAGTGTGTTCATATTGAGCAGACCATGAACCGTCAGCACTAGCATAGTAGATCCAGTCATCGTTAGGATCCTTTAATGAACGATCTACGATCTCCCAAGTACCTTCATTGATCATTGGTTCGATTGTGATCGTCATACCATTCTTCAAACGTAGACCTTTACCAGGTTCACCATAGTGCAAGACATCTGGTTCTTCGTGCATTGTAGGTCCAATTCCGTGACCACAGAGTTCACGAACATCACCATAACCGTGTTCATCTTCAGTGTAGTGTTGGATAGCATAACCAATATCACCTAGTCGTTTGCCTTCAACACTTTGAGCAATTCCTAGATAAAGTGATTTTTTAGTAACTTCCATCAAATCAGAAGTTTCTTGAGTCACAGAACCAACTGCGTAACTCCAACAAGAATCACTTTCGTAACCCTTGTAATTAACTGTCATATCAACTTTGACCAAGTCGCCTTCTTGTAAAATCAAATCTTTACGGGGCGTACCATGGGCAACTTCATCGTTGACATCGACACAAGTAGCATACTTGTAGCCTTCGAAGCCCTTTTCGGAAGGTGTGGCACCGTGTTTGACGATATAATCGTTAGCAAATTCTTCAATTGAGTAAGCTGAAATACCCGGTTTGATCATGTCACGTAAACCTAAGTGTACGCCAGCTAAGATCTTACCTGATTCACGCATGCCCTCAATTTCTCGTTCTGATTTTAATGTAATCATATAATGTCCCCCAATTTAACCTTTATGATACTTTTTATGAAAATCGGTACTAGCTAAAGTTATTTTAATTGTTTGTGCTGTTGTCTTAGGAATCCCCAAATCAGTCAGCTGCTCGACTGAGGCTTCCTTCATTTTTTTGACCGAACCAAATTGCTTCAACAACTTCGTTCGCGTCTTAGGACCAACACCTTGAATATTATCCAGTTGCGATGACAGTGCCGTTTTACTGTGGGTCTTGCGGTGGAAAGTAATAGCAAACCGGTGCACTTCATCTTGAATCCGCTGCAATAAATAGAATCCCTGGCTCTTGCGGTCCAATGGCACTTCTACGCCATCTTCGCCTACAATCAAATGCGACGTATTATGGTGATTATCTTTGACCATCCCGGCAACTGGGATATCTATTCCTAATTCATTGTTTAAAACATCTATAACAGCACGCAATTCAATGATACCACCATCCATTAGGATTAAATCAGGCAATGAGCCATTTTCTTTAATCAAACGTGAATAACGCCGATAAATAACTTCCCGCGTATTGGCAGCTTCGTCCGCACCAGATTGATGTTCTACTTCGCCTTTGATCTTATATTTACGATAGCCACTCTTCTCAGGCCGTCCATCTTTGAACATGACCATCGCCGAAACCGGATCAGTCCCTTGAATGTGCGAGTGGTCAAATGATTCAATAACGTGGCCATAAGGTAGATCGAGTGCCTCAAAAATTTGTTGCTGAGCGCCGTATGTTTGGCGGTTATCCAATTCCATCAAACGGAACTTTTCTTGCAGCACTAATTTGGAGTTCTCCGCTGCCATATCCATCAAATCTTTCTTCTGACCTCGTTGTGGAGTTCGGAAAGGAATATTCAAAACTTGTGAAAGCGTGTCTTTGTCCAAATTATCTGGCACTAAGATCTCCTTAGGCAAAACTTGATTGCGACGGTTATAGAATTGCAAAATAAAGGTCGATAATTCTTCTTCCGGCGTGTTGATACAAGCAAAGACTTTCTTTTCACGTTTCATCAAACGAGCTTGCCGAATAAAGAAGATCTGAATTGAAATCCAGCCTTTTTCCACGTAATAATTAAAAATATCCCGTGGTGTACTGTCGTTAGAAATGATCTTCTGTTTCTCAACGGTCGTCTCGATGTACTTTATTTGGTCACGTAACTCCCCAGCACGTTCAAACTCCATCTTTTTTGATGCATCTTCCATGCGGTCGCGTAGTTGACTTTTGATTTCGCCAACGTTGCCACCTAAGAATTTTTTGATTTTTTCGATCTGTTGATCGTATTTTTCTTTAGGAACTGTTTGGAAACAGGCACCTAAACATTGACCCATATGATAGTACAAACATGGTCGGCCTAGATTTCCTTGACATCTGCGCAGAGGATAAACTTTTTGCAAAAAGTTCAACGTATTCGAAGCGGCCCAGACATTAGGATAAGGTCCAAAGTAATATGCCCCATCTTTTTTGACCAAACCGGTGATCTCCATCTTAGGATCACGTTCATTGGTAATTTTAATGTAGGGATATCCTGTACCACGTTTTAATTTAATATTGTAATAAGGCTGATGTTTTTGGATCAAAGTGATCTCGAGCAAAAAAGCTTCCTTATCATTAGAAGTGATAATTGTTTCAAAATCACGGATCTCCGAAACTAATCGTGCCGTCTTACCTTCGTGTGAACTCTTAAAGTATGACCGGACCCGATTTCTGAGATTCTTAGCCTTACCAACATAGATGATCTTAGAATTGATATCCTTCATCAGATAACACCCCGGACGTGGTGGCAATAGGCTCAACTTATGTTCAAGATATTCAGTAGCCAACAGATATCCCTCCTTTTTAATTAATCCGAACTTATCTTATATTAATTTAATCTATCTAATTGTCAACTCAAACGCAACCATATGTTCTGTCTTCTATTATACGTTTCTTTTTTAGTAACTTTCATTAATTTATTTCAAAATAATTGAGTAAACAATTGTCATTTTCACCTAAAGGAATTATAATGTACTTAATTATAAAGATAACTGAAAGGGGCTGATACCGATGGGCCTAACAGTGAAACGTGAAAGTGATTTTGGCAGTTTGTTTGATAAGTTTGCCTCTCT
Organism: Companilactobacillus mindensis DSM 14500; assembly: GCF_001434275.1. Taxonomy (GTDB): domain Bacteria; phylum Bacillota; class Bacilli; order Lactobacillales; family Lactobacillaceae; genus Companilactobacillus; species Companilactobacillus mindensis. The sequence goes on from NZ_AZEZ01000083.1 coordinate 3,511, forward strand.
TCCCGATGATGTAAAAGAAAACGTTAAACGCGTAGATTCTGCAGATAAGAATTCTTCAAAAGAAAAAAAAGAATCTTAAAGATAAAAAATAAACTTCTCTTGTCTTGATATCACTTTTTTAAGTGAATGCCATTTATTTTTACTATTTCTTTAACAAGAACCCTTTTGATGTAAAAAGCCTAGAACATTATGTTCTAGGCTTTTTTTAGTCTTCATATAATTGATCCAATTGTTGTTCTTCTTGTTTCAAAAGCTGCAGTTCTTGACACATCAAATACTCAAAATAAGCGTCGGTCACACCGTTAAATAACGCCATAATTTTCCCCTTGTTTGTTATTTTTGAGTTGAATAAAATCTGCCGAGATAACCGGACGACTTATGTCGCGTCCCTTTTCATTAACATAACTATCAGTAGTTAACACGCGACCATAAAATTTGATGGGATCACTCTCTTTGAGCTCAACGTCCTCACGCGCAAAGTTAGTGACATTATACTTCAACTTGATAGTTCTCGATTGATCATTGCCATCCAGTGCGACTAATAAGTATTTATGTTCCATATCTAAATTTTTTATGTGACCCGTCTGATAAACCTTAGTTCCATAATACAAACTCGTATTCGAATACAGGTTATCGAACGAAACATAGGCATAATCTTTACGCTCACGTTTGAATTCAGCTGCCGTTTTTTGCTTAGCTTTAGTCACTAAGCTCATCTGTGTCCCACGGATTCCACCGACAACTTTATTCCCAGGCGACAACAAATAAATCACCACTAAGGCCAACGTGCAGACTAATACCATAAAGAGTCTGGTCGGTAAACTTCTTATCATTTAATTCCCCCAATAATCCAAAGATAACAAAGGTCTAGACAAATTACAATTAATAAAGACCCACTTAAAAATTTAAATATCTCGTTATAATTCAACCAATAAAAAATACTCCCAAACACAAATTTGGGAATATTTTTTTAGACATTGATCGTTTCTACTTTAATAATATTATCATTCATCGACAAACCTTCAACTATGTCGACATAATCCAAGCTTTTACCAAAGTCGATCGAATAGACATTAGTATAGACTTTTTGATCATCACGTTTAATCACGCTGAACCGAACACCTTCGACGGTGATATCGTTTGTCTGAAAGTAATCATCGATAAACTTTTTAGTATCTACTTTGTGAACGTATTCGATTTTCAGTTTTCGAACTGGACTGATACGAATGATCTTCTTTAAAAATCCTAACACAATATAAACGACTAAGAAACCAGCAATAGCAATTACATAATCTCCCATACCAATAGCCAAGCCGATACAAGCCACGACCCACAAACTGGCCGCAGTCGTCAAACCTCGAATTGAATGATGTTCAACGATGATCGTCCCGGCGCCTAAAAAGCCAATCCCACTAACAACTTGGGCGATCAGACGAGCATTGTCAGCTCGAACGACACCTTTGAATTGGGGATATTGACGGGCCAATTCCAATGCATCCGCGGCAATGTTTTGCTGGATCATCGCAATAATACAAGCACCTAAGCCCACCAAAATATTAGTTCGAATCCCAGCAGGACGATGCTTGTGTGCCCGGTCGATCCCAATGACGCCACCAAAGACGACTGCCATCAATAATCTAATTACAACTGTAAGAACACTTAATTGACTCAAAAATAAAACCTCCAATGTTCTTAGTTAATATATTTAGTATAGCATTATCAAAATTATTCTTAAAAATTCTCTCTATCTTCAAATAACTTCACAATTTCAGCCTCAGTTTTAGCCTTCTTCAAGGAACTGACAAAGTGTTTTTTCTGTAATAAATAGGCCACACTGGCTAAGTACTCGACGTGCTGATAATTTTTTTCTTCAGCTGGGATCAAAAAGGCAATAATAACGGAAACTTCCTCTTTGGCCGTCCACAATATCGGCTGATCCAACGTTATGACTTGCATCGTTAATTCAGTGACTGACTGATCGATTGCATGCGGCAGTGCGATTTCTTCACCTAAAGCCGTCGAACATCCCCGCTCCCGCAACAAAAAGCGCCCATAGACCGATTCAGAATCAAGTGATTCATCTATACTTTGAGCCATTTGCGATAACTTCTTCAAAACTTCATCACGTGTTTTTAACGACAGATTGAGTTCAACATTTTCTGCCGTTAAAACCTTCGTAAAATCGCTCATTTGGTCGACACGCGGTTTCTGACCAGAAATATTTTTATCATTCGTCCACACTGGATCTGTCTGCGGCGTATTATTAAAAAACCGTTGTTGGAGCTTATGCCAAAAGGAATTATGTTTATCTGTCACAATCTTGACCCCCAAATCTACCTATTACTATCCATCATACTTTGATTACGAAAAAATCTCACTTATTGCTGAAATGAATTCTACCGATTCATCTCAAAATGAGTGAGATTCTATTTTAATTGTTCCAACCAAGCTGACAACAATTCTTTCAGTTGACGATAAGTCCGGTCAAATTTTTGATCGTACCAAGGATCTTGAACTTCTTCTGTTTTGCCTAAAATCGAGTAGGCTAACTTGATTTTGTTCTGATCCAAACGAGGCGACATCTGTTTTAAATCGATAATATTTTGCTCATCCATCCCAATAATTAAATCGGCACTTTTAAAGTCAGTCGCAGTGATCTGCTTTGCCACATGGTTGACGACTGGAACATCGTGTCTTTGCAATTCGGCGATTGCTCCTGGATGAGGACTGTTGCCGATCTCGTAAGTTGAGGTCGATCTTGATTGGACTTTTATAGAGTCACTGAGACCTTGTTCTTCAACTAATTGTCTCATCATCATTTCTGCCATCGGCGATCGGCAAATATTTCCTAAACATACAAAAATGACTTCTTTCATTTAAATCAAACCTAATCTCTTTTTAACTTCTTGCAATTGTGCTTCCAAAACGGGATCTTTACGGTTCAAAACATCTAAAGTACTAGCTTGTGGGGCCTTTTTTTGAGTAGTCTTCTTAGTAGCTGAAGCTTTCTTGGCTTTGGTTGGTGTCTTTTTGTACTTTCTTACCCAAGCAGCCACTTGTTGATATGAGATTCCGTATTTTTCACCAGTAGCTTTATTATTGTTGTCATGATCGATTGCGTATTGAGCAATTTCTTTTTGTTGACTTTCATTGTAATTCATTCTAAAAACTCCTAAATGGCTTATTGTAGAAAATTATACCATAGAAAACTGCTCTGTTATTGCTGTAACACAGTTTTAACTATTCATTCTCAAATTTTGGGCACAAAAAAATGGCAGCTCAGGGAGGAACCACCATCAAATCGACAACCGCTTTTAACGATCATTATAATCATGAAATTATCAAGAAAGAGGAAACGTAGGTTTGATCTCCTCTTCAATTAATATATTAGCACAATCACTTTTAAAATCATTAGTTTTTACAAATTGGACATATTTTTATAAACATAGATAAAATTTAAAAAAAGCCGGTCAAACCGGCTTAATAACAACGTTTGAAACTTATTTAAACACGTACTATCCCATAAAATATAATCTATAAATTTTCAAAAAAATGATAATAATATAATAAAAGCACAATTAGGAACAATTATATTGATGAGATACAACTTCCTATAATATTGTCTCACATCATTTAATCATTAACATATAGATATAAATACCAATATTACTAACAGATTTATCTATTAATAACAATGACGAATTCATTGTAACGTTATTGGCCTATACCTGTACACCACGTTTTATTTATATATAAATATCATTTTCTAAATATTTTTAAAGATGTGCATCAATTTAGCTAAGGTTTCACTACCGACCATATTGTGACGATAAACAAACAGAATGAAAAATGATGGCAGCTGAATATCCATATCGATCACTTGAATACCAGGAACATCTTGAAACGCCGTTTCAGCAACGAAGCTGATCCCCTTATCGGCCTTGACAAGATTGAGCATCAATTTGTAATCATCAGTCTGAAACATTGTCTTAGGCGTGACATTATAGTGCTCTGTCAGGTGGCGCAAGACCTGACTATGGACTGAACTTTCACTCAATGAAATAAAATCTTCTTCAAATAACTTATCTATAGAAGTAATTTTGGAAATATCTCGTTTTGCAGAGGCGATAAATTTAAAATGATGTTCCTTGATCAACTGGTAATCTAGATGGTTTTCTTGTGGCAAAACCGTTGTTCCCAAAAAAGAAAGATCAATTTCTCCATTGATCAATTTTTCAAGTAGCTCTTTGGAACCATCAGAAACGGGCTCAATCGCCGTCAACAGATCTTCATCTCTCAACTGATCAAAAACCTTTGGTATCACGTAATTGGTAATAATTGGTGGCCAGCCCATAACGATTTTTTCTCGCTTGATTCGTTCCATATCGACACTGATCAAATCATTTTCACGTAAAATTCTTTCAATATGAGCCAATAGCTGTTCTCCACCATAAGTTAAAGAAAGCGAGTTAGCGTAACTCTTACGTTTGACCAAAGACATCCCATAGGTATCTTCGAGTCGTTTCGAGGCGTAAGTGATCGTCGGTTGACTGACACCAAAGAAGTTAGCTGTGTCAGAGAAATTCTTTAATTCTGATAATTTTTGAAAATATTGATAATCCTTTAAATTCATTTTTCTCACCTATAAATATTATTTATCAATGATAACATATTTGACTATATTTTTTATAAGGGTTTATAGTAATCACGAAAGTTAATTAAGAGACATTCCGTTAAATAATTATGCCAATAATGATATTTTTGAAATTCATTATTTGTAAATTTTATTTATGATTTTCGATTAAACAAAATAATTAATTTACGGTAATGTCCTAGCTGGTTAAAAAAGTTAATCTAGGAGGAATTTTTTTATGAAATACGAAGGTTTAGATTTATTAAATAATCACTTCTTGAATAAAGGTACTGCCTTTACAAAGGAAGAAAGAAAAGAAAACAAGCTTGAAGGTTTATTGCCTCCATTTGTTCAAACTTTGGATCAACAAGTAGAACAAGCTTATGAAAACTATTCTGCTAAAGAAACATTCTTAGCTAAGAGAATGTACTTGATGGACTTGTTCAACGAAAACGTTACTTTGTTCTACAAGTTGTTCAGTGAACACGTTAATGAATTCATGCCTGTTGTTTACGATCCAACTATTGCTGACACAATTGAAAACTACAGTCACTTCTTCTTAGATCCACAAAATGCTGCATTCTTATCAATCGATGAACCAGAAGATATCAAAGCTTCACTAAAGAACGCCGCTAAAGATCGTGATATCAAGTTGATTGTTGTTACTGATGGTGAGGGTATTCTTGGTATTGGTGACTGGGGTGTCCAAGGTGTTGACATCTCTGTTGGTAAATTGATGGTTTATACAGCCGCTGCTGGTCTTGATCCTAAGTCAGTTCTTCCTGTTGTGCTTGATGTAGGTACAAACAGAAAAGAATTGCTTGCCGATGATCTTTACATGGGTAACCACCACCAACGTGTTACTGGCGACAAGTACTACAACTTCGTTGACAAATTTGTTGAAACTGCTGAAGATTTGTTTCCTGACATGTATCTTCACTTTGAAGACTTTGGCCGTAGTAATGCTGCTAACATTTTGAACAAGTACAAAGACAAGATCTTGACATTCAACGATGATATTCAAGGTACAGGTATCATTACACTTGCCGGTATCCTTGGTGCTTTGAATATTTCTAAAGAAAAGCTTACTGATCAAGTTTATCTATCATTCGGTGCTGGTACTGCTGGTGCTGGTATCACTAAGAGAATCTTCGATGCTATGGTTGAAGAAGGTCTTTCAGAAGACGAAGCAAAGAAACACTTCTACCTAGTCGACAAACAAGGTCTATTGTTCGATGATACAGAAGACCTAACACCAGAACAAAAGCCATTTACAAGACAACGTAGTGAATTTGCCAATGCTGACGAACTAACAAACTTGGAAGCTGTTGTTAAAGCAGTTCACCCTACTATCCTTGTTGGTACATCAACACAACCTGGTACTTTTACAGAACCAATCATCAAAGAAATGGCTGCTCACACAGAACGTCCAATCATCTTCCCACTTTCAAACCCTACAAAATTAGCAGAAGCTAAAGCTGAAGATCTTTTGAAATGGACTGACGGTAAGGCTCTTATCGCTACTGGTATTCCGGTTGAACCAGTTGAATACAATGGCGTTACATACCACATTGGTCAAGCTAACAACGCTTTGGTTTACCCAGGTCTTGGTCTTGGCTCAGTTGCCGTTGACGCTAAGTTGCTTTCAGACGGTATGATCAACAAAGCTGCTCACTCATTGGGTGGAATCGTTGACCCTACACAACCAGGTGCTGCTGTACTTCCTCCAGTTTCAAAACTAGATGAATTCAGTATGACTGTTGCTGTCGGCGTTGCTCAAGAAGCTATCGACGAAAAATTATCTTCAGCTACAGATGCTAAAAAAGCCGTTGCTGATCTTAAATGGGAACCTAAATACTAATTAAAATATTTGTCAAATAAAGGGGAAATTTATTCATGGCTGCATTCATCACTTCACTTGAAAGTGTTGCCGAAATCGTTCTTGTCATTGCCTTAGGATACTGGCTTAGAGGGTCCGGTCGTCTAGGTGACGAGTTCAAGGGTAACATCTCATTCATTATTATGAAAATTGCTTTACCTGCTTCAATCTTCGTTTCCGTTCTTAAATACTTGAACCGAGACAAGTTAGCCAGTTTATCTGGTGGTTTGATCTTTACTTTTGCCAGTTTTACGATTGGTTACATCGTCGCTTACATTTTGACAAAAGTATTCCGTATTAGAAAAGGTCGTCGTGGTACCTTTATTAACATGTTCGTCAATGCTAATACAATTTTCATCGGTTTACCATTGAACATGGCCCTATTTGGTACAAAGAGTTTACCTTACTTCCTTATCTACTATGTTATGAACACAATTTCAACTTGGGCCGTTGGTATCTTCTTCATCTCCAACGATGATCCAACTGTTGAAAAAGGCGCTAAAAAAGAGAAATTCAACTGGAAGAAATTACTTCCTGCTCCACTAGTTGGTTTCTTAGTCTCACTTGTCTTCTTGCTTTTGGCTATCCCTGTTCCAGAATGGATCAACAAGACTCTTGACATGGTCGGTGGTATCGTTACACCTATGTCACTTATCTACATTGGTATCATTTTGGCCGATGCTGGATTGAAGTCAATCAAGTTCGACCGCGATACAGTCTTAGCATTACTTGGTAGATTCGTTATTGCCCCAATCATCATGATCGGTATTATCTTGATCGGTGGTTCAATGATGGGTAGTTCTCTACCAACTATCGAATCAAATTCATTCATCATCCAATCAGCTGCTCCTGGTCTAGCTGTTCTGCCAATCTTAGTTGACCAAGCTCACGGTGATGTCGACTATGCTACTAACTTAGTTACAACTTCAACTGTTCTTTTCGTTATCGTTGTTCCTATCTTAATGCAAGTCGCAAACTTGATCTAATTTAATTTCATTAGAACCTTTGAAACACCATTCAAAACCTCCTCAAATGAATTACATATAAAGAAAAGCTAGTTACCAACATCTGCGGTTGGCAACTAGCTTTTTTAGTGTCTGTGAATTATCCTAAAAGTTTGATCAAACGATTAACTAATTCGACGATTCTTTCGGCATCATCGTCCAAATCTAACCCTTGACGGTTATTGACCATCGTGTGACTCAGCTGCAACAAACTGACTGAATCAGTTGTATCATTGAAGTCAGCAATCGGCAGAGTCACCATGTGATCGTAGATCGATACTTGACCAGGTTCGACGTTGACGATTTTGGATCCTTCCGGCATACTCAAAATATAGGCCTTGATGCGTTTTAAACTAAATTTATCTTGATAGAAAGCATATATTACTTCTAGCTCACTCATAATATACTTGATTTCGTTATTCAAATTTAATCACCTCAGCTAAAAACATTCTGTCTTTAGTATCACGCAACTACTACTGAATTGACAAGTCGAATAACTCGCTTTTTATTTTTTAAAAGTAAACTTGTGAAATCTGACTTGGCAAAATTTTTATTAAAATTGGAGAAAGATTATGAAAATCATCGAAGTTACCGACCGCACTCCCGAACTGATCTCTCAATTAGTAACTATTTGGGAAAGTGCCGTCCGTGCCACCCATCATTTCTTAACTGAACCAGCTATCCAGAATTTTAAAGCCAGTTTACCTGAGATTCTAAACTCCGTTCCACACCTAATCATCGCTGAAGATAAAAACATTCCCGTAGCCTTTCTGGGGACTGCTGAACAAGAGATCGAAATGTTATTCGTCGATTCAAATAAGCGTGGACAAGGCTTAGGTAAGAAATTGATCACCTATGGCATCGATACGTTACACGTCACAGAATTGACCGTCAACGAACAGAATCCCCAAGCAGTGGGATTTTACGAACACATGGGTTTTGAAACCTTTAAAAGAACTCCCACAGACGATTTAAACAATCCTTATCCCATCCTTTATATGAAACTAAAATAAAGAGTGAAACAAACTGGTTAGATTCTGAGTATTTGCCTAATCTGTCGAATTGCTCGCCGATTTTGCGAGTGATTTGACAGATGTAGCAAAACGCAGGAAGCTGGTTTGTGTAGCTCGTTTCAGATAAAGAGCGAAACAAACCGGTTAGATTCTGAGTATTTGCTTAATCTCACAAATTGTAATTAAAAACCCTCAATATTCATAATGCGAATATTGAGGGTTTTGTTATTATACGGAAGAAGTTGAGTGCTGTTCCGCGCTTATGCTACATATTTAGTGAATAAATTTATTTCGTATTTTTAATCAAACGAGCAATATTTTCAGAAACTTGTTGAAGATTCTTATCTGTATCTTGAATGGCTTTTGAAAGCTCCTCTACTCCTGGTACACAAGTAAAGATAGCATCGATGCCTAATGGATAAAGTTCAGAGATCTTCTCGCCTACTGAACCAGCGATTGCAATCACCGTGGCATTGGGATTGACCGCTTTAGTAGCTTTGGCCACTCCGATAGGCGTCTTGCCAAATTTAGTCTGGAAATCGATCTGTCCTTCACCAGTAACGACGACGTCAGCATCTTTTACTGCTGTCTGTAAATTAGTGTAATCAACCACAATATCGACTCCTGAACGCATTTCTGAGTTCGTAAAGGCCAATAATCCAGCACCCAAACCACCAGCAGCCCCGGCTCCAGGAACGTTTTCCAAATCCTTATTCAAATCACGTTTCAAAATCTGGGCATAATGCGACAATGATTCATCGAGAAAGTCGACCATTTCGGGATTAGCACCTTTTTGTGGTCCAAATACGTGACTAGCACCATTTTCACCTGTCAAAGGATTCGTAACGTCAGAAGCAATGATAACTTTAACGTCAGCCAATTCTGGCATCAATTCAGAAACATCAACTTTAGCTAATTTTGACAACATGGCACCACCATATTGTAATTCTTCACCTTTGTCATCCAACAAATGAGCTCCTAAAGCTTGAGCCATACCAGCTCCCCCATCATTTGTCGCCGAGCCGCCGATACCGATAATGATCGTCTTGGCTCCGTGTTCAACGGCCGATTTGATCAACTGACCAGTCCCAAATGTAGTGGCTACATAAGGATTTTGCGTATACCGATTGATGAATTGAATGCCACTGGCCTGAGCCATTTCGATTACCGCTACGGAACCATCGTCGATCAAGCCGTATTGAGCATCAGTTTCATTACCCAAAGGATTGACAACCGTCTCCGTGACCATTTGGCCATTTTTGGCATCAACTAACGACTGCACAGTCCCTTCGCCACCATCAGCCATTGGTACGTTGACATATTCAGCCTCTGGATAAACTTTTTCAAAACCACAACGCATTGAATTGGCAACTTCTTTAGCTGTCAAAGAATTCTTATATGAATCTGGAGCTAAAACGATTTTCATTTATACTTCCACCTCTAAAACAAATTTCCATACATCAATGTTGCGACAATTGTCATTGAAAGTCCAACTAACATTTCCCAGAACACAACTGTCATTCGCTCTTTAAACGGCATATTGACCGCTTTAGCAGTTACATGGAAGTAATTACCATGTGGCAATTGGTCGATCACAGTGGCCCCAGTGTGTACCATTGCGGCCGCACCAGTTCCAGAAATACCAAATGAAAGGATCGACTTGCTGAAGGAATTCGAAGCCAAGATGACCCCGGTTGAAGTCGAAGCTGTTGCCGCTGCCATCAAAATTCCGGCGATTGGAGCTAAGAACGTGCCCGAAATCCCTGAAGCTTGAACGATTTCAACTACTTTTTGAGGCAAATTGGAAGCTGAAACTAACCCAGCTATCGCACCAGCTCCAATCAAGATCATTACGACATCCGTCATCCGAGCTAAACCTTTTTGCATATATTGTAGGAATTTTTTCCCTTGACCCATGGCCAAAGTCCCCACTAAACCAGCAATTGGCAAAATATACATTGCATCCAAATTAAAGGAAGCCAAAGCTTTAATATTTAAAATATCGCCAATTGGCGTGATCAATAACAAAACTACCGCTACTAAAGGCGTAACGATGGCTGCCTTGAGACTAGGTAGATCTGTTTGTTTCTTGGCAACAAATTTTTCGGTAATTGGTGCAAATTCACCTTTATTTTTAAGCAAACTAGCTAAGAGTACTGTCACAACCAACCCGACAAGTGCCGGAATAAAGTCCGCAATCATCACTTGCGACAAATCGACATTGAAACCTTTGGCAGCTGCAATCGTGTTGGGATTTGGCGAAATAATATTACCAGCTTTACCCCCACCAGATAAGGCAACTAATAATGAAAGCTTACTGTAATGCATTTTTTGACCGACCTCTAGAGCAATCGGTGCCACGATCAAGACGGCGACAGGAATGAAGATCCCCACTCCAGTTAAAACCATCGTCGACAAAGCTAAGGCTAAAATAGCCAAACGATCACTGAATCGATCGACGATACTTGAAGCAATAACATTGGCAGCTCCTGACTCCATCATTACTCCGGCCAAGACACCAGCAGCAATGACACGGATAATTGTTCCCATAACACCAGAACTACCTTTAACAACCGTATCAGTCGTTTGAGCAAGTGACATCCCACCAACTAAACAACCTACGATTGCACCAAAAATCAAAGCATAGATTGGATTCACTCGAAACAGAATCAATCCAATTGCCAAAAGCAGCCCTAAGAGTGCTGCCCACCAAGCAATAACCATCTTTTTAAAACATCCTTCCCTCATAAAAGCTATGTGATTGTTAATTCTTTAACAATCAATTAACGAATGTATGATACATTGTCATCACAAGTAAATCAATGTACAGATGCACAAATAATATTGTAAACCAATGCAAAAAAGATTATAATTCGTTGATAAATCAATGTTTTATAATTTAAAAAATATTCAAAACATTTATCTGCACAAATTTTGATTTTACCGTTTTCATGAAAGTTTGAATAATACTGAACAAGGAAGTTGAATTATGAAATTAGATCCTGTTTTGGCACAATCGATTGTCGACAAAATGATGGAAAACATCCCCTATAATATCAATATGATGAATGAGAAAGGCTATATCATTGCTAGTGGCAATAAAGAACGTATCAATACTTTACACATTGGTGCAATCGATACGATTCAAAGTGGCAAGACCAAACCGATGGTGGAATCATTCGGGAAGTATGGACAACCGGGCGTTAATATTCCCGTTGAATTTCACGGTCAAACGATCGGTGTCATTGGTATCACTGGTGACCCCGAGAAAGTTACCCCACTGGCTTCTCTCTTAAAAGTCTCAACTGAATTACTCATTTCTCAACTCAATAACAATCAACAAAAAGAGACCCTCAATCACTTTCTTTATCAGTGGGTCAACAGTAACGATCCCAACGCCGATACGGAACTGAAACTTCGAGCCCAAACTTTGGGGATCGATTTGACGCTTAAACGTTACGCTCTGATCATTGAATCAACGAACAATTCCAATCTGACTATTGCTGCAAGTGATTTTTCCTTCAACAAAACACCTGAACAAGAGTTGATCATCACTAAAAGTGAGAACGAACTGCACCGCTATCTCAAATTCTGTCGAGAAAATCAATTGATTGTCGGTATCAGTGACAAAACTGCCAATTTGCAAAAAGCTGTAAAACAAGCCCAAGCTACGATCAAGGTCAGTCAAGAGTTACAACTGACTGATGTTTACTACTTCCAGCAAATAAATTTCTTAGATCACTTATTAAACAGCAATCTTTGTTCAAGTAAAACGCTCGATAGTTTCAAGGGTCTGCTTAAAACTAAATCCGGACTAGAACTGTTGGAAACCTTAGATTGCTACTTCAAACACAATGGCAACGTCACCGAGACCTCGCAAGCTCTGAAAGTCCATCGCAACACGACTAATTATCGCTTGAATAACATCGCCGAATACTTCGGTTTCAATTTGCACGATCTGACCGATACCCTACAACTTTACACTAACTACCTATACTTCAAGAAATACCAATATGAACATCGTTAATGGACTTTGTTGGACATTATTTTCAACGACATTTATCATTAAATTAATAAATATTATCTTTCGAGGTTGAATTATGGTATTAATGAATCTTAGTTATCGTACAAATTATCTGCACACTTATTTCAAAACTACGGTCGTCTTACCCGACACCAACCAAACCGACTATACGACCGTTTGGTTATTGCATGGCTACACTGGCGATGACACCGCTTGGATCAGACACGTCAATATCGAACAGTTGGCTCGTAAGTACAATTGGGCCATCATTATGCCCGAAGCACGTAATGCCTTTTACTCTGATTCAAACTTCATCCCCTATTACTCTTACTTCGTAGATGAATTCATTCCTAAGATGCAACATATCTTGCCGATCTCTACTGATCCCAAGCACAACTTTATCGTCGGATCGAGTATGGGTGGTTATGGTGCTTTGAAAATCGCCTTTTTAAATCCTGACAAATTCAGCAAGGTAGCCGCTCTTTCACCGATCACCGATATTGAACATTTCCGCAACAATCCTAAGAGCCCTATGGCTAAAGAAACTTTTGACAGTATCTTCGACAGCCCTGAAAAACTAGCTCACAATCAACTGATAAATATCTTCAACAGTCGTCAGCCGAAACAAAAGATTCTCACCCTCTGTGGCGATGCCGATTTCATGCATGAAGACAACGTAATGTTCAAAAACTTCCTCAGTATTCATGCCAAAGATCGTTACACTTTTATGCCTGTCGTGGGCGATCATTCTTGGAAAACTTGGAGCGAGAATATCGATAAAGTCTTTACTTGGTTGAAGTAAAATGATAAATCTCAAATAGATCCCAGCAAAACAGCCATTTAATGGTTAATTCTACTGGGATCTTTTATTATTGGAATTTTTCTTTGACGTTATGTCAAAGATACAATTACTCAATAACTATTCTTTCAAAATGATATGATGAATTTAACAAATAAATTTATAATCGAGGTCATCTAAATGATGGAAAAATATCTCACTTTTGACTGCTATGGCACACTCTTGAATGAAGAAAACACTTATGCAGAAATCGAAATTATTGCTAAAAGAATCGGCGTCGATCCTAAACTAGCTTGCAAACGTTTTATAGCTTATCAAGACGATCGTAACAATATGCATCCCTATTTGGATTATGCAATTTTGACACGAAATAATTTGATTCATCTAGACTATCTCTTTGATTTGACTCATGAATTTGAAAAATATTACGTTGATGTTTTGATTGCTCATCGCAGTCTGAAGCCATTTGCTGAAGTAATCAACACTTTACAGAAATTCATCGACCAAGGCTACAAATTGATCATGATGTCCAACTCTTCATGGGATATTATCGATGCCAATGTTAAAGCTCTCAAGGTTCCCTTTGACGTCTGGACGGCTGAAGATGTACACGCGTATAAACCCGATTTGAAATTCTTCAAAATTATCGAAAACTACTACGGATTGACTCCCAAGAATCACTTCCATATTGCACAAGGTTATTCCAGCGACATTATCCCGGCCGATAAAATGAACTGGCCTTCGATTTGGGTCAATCGTCCCAAGGATCTTCCCGACACCACTGTTTTGCCTACTCACATGGTTGAATCGCTGGATCAAGTCCTACCATACTTACGGTAATTAACAAGTCAGCATAGTTTTCAAACGATTCGGATAAGTTTTATAATGTGAATAGTATCTCAATCTAAGCTTTTGAAAGTGAGGAATCATCGTGAAATCTATTACCTTCAATCAACAAACAACTTCCGCTATCGGCATCGGTACTTGGCACATTGGCGAAGGAAACCAACAAAGAACAACTTCAGAAATGGCTGCTATCAAATACGGTTTGGACCATGGCATCAACGTGATCGACACCGCTGAAATGTACGGCGAAGGCTTGTCAGAGACTCTGATCGGTAACGTCATCAAAGACTATCAACGTGATAGTTTTCAGTTGATCTCCAAATTTTATCCTTATCACGCTACACCCAAATTGATTCAAACCAGTCTCGAAAACAGTCTCAAACGTTTAAAAACTGATTATTTAGACGTTTACCTATTACATTGGCGTGGCAATACTCCTTTGGGCGAGACCATCAGTGGTTTAGAACAAATGGTCCAAAAAGGCTTGATCAAAAATTGGGGCGTTTCCAACTTTGACTTCGACGACTTACAAGAACTGATCTCACTACCCAATGGTAAAAATTGTCGTCTGAATGAAGATCTTTACAACATTGGCAGTCGTGGCATAGAGTATTCAATTTTACCTTGGCAAAAGCAGCAACAGATGTCTTTTGTCGGCTACTCACCTTTTGGTTCCGATGGCAGCGAATACTTACAGATCAAACCAGTATTAAAAGAAATGGCGCAACAAAAACATGTAACGGTCCATCAATTATTGTTAGCTTGGGTCTTACGTAATCACGATCTTTTGAGTATTCCTAAGACAGCCTCAGTCGAACATATGAAGAGCAATATTGCGGCTACAGAAATCAATTTTACTGCCGACGAGTTGGAACTTTTGGATCAATCTTACCCTAAGCCCAAACATGACGGTTTGGAAACAATTTAAAATCATGAAAGTGAAACAAGCTTGATTAGATTTCGAGCAATTGCCTAGACTTGAAAATTAGCCAGCCGGTTTTGGTGGATAATTTTTAAGTCGTAGCAATGCATAGAAATCTAGCTTGTGGAACTCGTTTAGGGCATAGAACAAGCTTGATTACATACAATTATTTAGATACACTAATAGGCCATCCATTGTAATGAACCCCGGTAATTGGAGTTAATTATAAAATTTACGTCTAATCACTTAACGGTGATTAGGCGTTTTTTGATGTATATGATTCTCTAAATCCAATTGGTGTTTCCCAATTGTTTGATTGACGAATCCGTTCATGATTATAGTAATAGATCCATTCTTTTATGGCCACTACAAGCTCCGCTTGCGTAGCGTAATTATGATTTAAAACTGTTCCTATCTTCATTTTATGAATAAGACTCTCTGTTGGTGAATTATCGTAAGGAGTACCTTTGCGCGACATACTCTGTCTAATATTTGAACGACATAAAATCATTTGATATTTATTTGATTGATATTGGATTCCTTGGTCTGAGTGGATCGTTGTTAGATATGGAACGCCTTTGGCGAGTTCCATTACTGGATATAATGACTCTAATACAAATTTCGTAGTTGGATGTAATGAAATACTATATGACACGATTTCACCGGAGTAGAAATCGCAGAATAATGAAATAAACAATCTTTCATCTGTAGTTTGTTTACCCCAACGTACTTCAGTCACATCAGTACCAAGCTTTTGATATGGTCTATCAGTGATAAAGCGTTGTCTAATATGATTCTTATGACGTTTATGTCCTTCACCTGCAAAGCTGTTATATTTGTTCGTCTTTCTGGAGTAGGCACTACTTAATAGTCCATTCTGTTTCATTACACGTAATACACGTTTATGGTTAATAACCGATTCATTACGATTAACGCGCTTTTGATTGATATATTGAGTCAGTGGGCGATAGCCCAGACTCAATGCATCTATCATCTTAGGATCGTTACGGATATCTTCAATATCTTTGATGATTGATTCATCTTCATTATAATGAGCTCCATAATTTCTTTTACGGGCATCAAAATAACTGCTAGAACTCATTTTTGAAACCTTTAGAAGTAAAGATAGACTGTATTTGGGCCGTAATAAATCTATTACTTTGGCTTTTTTTTGGTTTGATGCATTACGGCCCTCAATTTTTTTAGGTACTCATTCTCAGCTTCTAAGTATTCTAAACGTTTCTTTAGTTCTTTGTTCTCTTGTTCTGGTGTCAATTTCTTTTTGTCAGTCATATTTGTGTCTCGCTTCCTGCGGTCAGCGAGACCATCGGCACCGTAAACATCGTATTGATGTTTCCATGACCAAACGGTACTTTCATTTGAAATATCAAAGTGTCTGGCCGTTTGTGGATAGGATGCTTTATTCTTCACCAACCAAATTATTACTTTCATTTTGAAGGAAGGAGAATATCTTGGCAATCTTTTTGAACGTTTCAATCCATTTAATCCTTTTGTATTCCACAAATTAATCCATCTAAGAATCGTTGATCTCTTATGAATACCTAATTTCTTAGCAATAGTGGTACTCCCCATTCCAGACGTATAAAGTTTTATTGCATGTATTTTTGTTTCGATTGAATATTTAGGCATAAGAAAACCCCTCCGTTGGATTTCTCCAACGCGAGGGGTTCATTACACATTCAAAAAATGGATGACCTATTTTGGTATTATTTTAAATAAAATATCTAATTATTAAAATCTAAATTCTTGATACTAATAATGAAAAACAAATAAAGTCCCTATATCTAGAAATTAGTTCATTTTTTACAAAACATAATCACTAATAACTTTCGCTACGCCACTGTGGTTGTTATCGGCCGTTTCAATATCGCAAATTTTCTTAACTGCTATGATGGCGTTACCCATAGCAACACTCAAGCCAACGCGTTTTAACATCGGAATATCATTGTCCATATCGCCAACCGCAACGACATCAGCTAAATCTATCTGCAAATAATTAGCTAAATATGTCAAAGCTGTGCCCTTATTGATTCCCTTAGGAAATAATTCCAATTCCGTGGCACTCGTCTGTACTGTAAAGTAACTCTGATCATAATTAACATGCAACAATGCCGCCGTTTCGGCTAAATCTTCTTCATTAGTCGTCAATAAAAACTTGATGATTTTTAAATCTGGATTTTTTGCACTCCTCTTCGCCCAAGTTTGATAGCTCGTGGAATGTACACCTTCACTGTCAATTAAATCGAAACGAATTTTATGGACCGTAAAGAAATTGATCAATTCAATTGCATCGGTTTCTGCCAACGTCTTTTGATAGATCACTTTGCCATCGAAATTTTGGATCCTACTGCCGCCAAAGTAGATCATATATTCATCGCTGCCCTTTAAGCCTAAGCGGTTGGCATTGCTAATTGCGCCTTGATAATCCCTACCTGTACACAAAACGATCTTCGTTCCCTTGTGCATAGCAGCTTGGATCATTTGAATATTTTTAGGGGTTATTTTTTGTTCATCATTTAACAGGGTCCCATCGATATCAATGGCCATCAGTTTATACGTCATAATATCCTCCTAATATCTAATTAATCAGGGATATTGTAATATGAAACCCGCTTAATTTTATAAGAAAAGGACTTATTTTTACCTTAGGTAGACAGCTTGTATTTTTTATTTAAAATTCTTACGCGTCATAAAATAAAATGGTACGGCTACTAACAGCGCTCCAAAGCCCCAGATCAGATTAGAAAGGCTAGTTTGAACTAACAACCATAATGATACTAAGATAGCAAAGACTGGAATCACCCAACCAAAAGGCAATTTGAAGCCTGATTTACGATCTTTCATCGTTTTACGAAAGACCAATACGGCTAAACAACTAGGGATATATTGAGCAAACCTAGAAACAGCACTGATTTGGACTAAAGTGTTGAAACTGCCAGAAACAGCCACAATCAGTCCTAATAATGCGGAAATAATAATGGCAATATGGGGCACGCCATAGCGATTCTTTCGAGTTAAAACTTTTGGCATCATACCATTTTCAGCCATCGCTACACCGAACCGTGGCGTTATAAACGAAGTAGAAAAACCCACACCGCCAATCGACATCAAAGTACCGGCAGCAACTAGATATTTACCAAAATCACCTACCATTGAACCAAAAGCCGTTTGAATCGGTGTAGTAGTTTTAGCAAGTGAAGTCCCCAAAACGCCAATGCAAACTGCTTGAACTAAAATATAAAAAGCTGCCACTACCAAGATGACGATGATCAAAACTCTGGGCAGGTCTTTTTTAGGATTTTGCATCTCTCCAGCAGCAACTACAGAACTTTCAATTCCGGTAAAGACGAAGAACATTGTCATCGCTGCTTTAGCAAACGAACCATGACTTCCAACTGAGGCTGGAATCATGGGCGTAAAATTGCTCCCTTTGATAAACCAAATACCAATAGCGATAAAAACTATCAGTGGCAATAACTTTGAAACAGTAACTGTATTGTTTAAAAATGATGCGACTTTAATACCAAACAGATTAACAGTCATTAAGGTCAAAGCCATAACGGTCACAATAATATCTTTATCAAACGTGGTGTTCAGCTGTGGAAAGACCCCGGCGACGGCAGTAGCAAACCCGACGTACAACGTTCCTTCAGCAATGATTCTAATCGTCCACGTTACAAAACCGACTTCATACCCTACGAAGTTACCAAAGGCTGCTTTTGCGTACACATAAGCACCGCCAGTTTCATCGAACAAACTCGAGTCTTCCGCAAAACACAGACCGATCGACAACACCAACAAAGCATCAAATGCTAAGACAAAAATACTGGCTGGCCCAAATAGCCGCATACCTTCATTTGGTAATAAAAAGATTCCCGATCCAATAATACTATTGATTCCAAATAACAATACCGTCCAAAAACCCATCTTCTTTGACTTGACGACCGTAATATCTTTAGTCTTGGTACCACCCATTGCAACTGCTTGCTTCATGATTTTTACCTTCTATATTATTAAAGTTTTTTATTCCCCAACGTCTAAAGCTGCTTAATTGCTGCTGGACCTGCTGCTGCTCGTCGGTAACTTTAAGAAGGTATGCCAAATTAACTGAAACTTCTTCACTATTTACGGTTCTCATAATCTGAGATTCTAAGCCATTTCTGACATCCATTAAAATATTTGTGAAAGTTTCAGTTAATTTACTCATAAATCCATGACCTCTTTTTTTAATTTTAAAAATAATCCTAGCACTCTGAGAATTCGTGTCAATTGAGTTTTTAATCAAATTAAATATTTTATAACAATATAATGACAATATTTATTTATAAGGACAATTTGTCTATTAAATGCGTTCAATAAAATCTTTAAAAATATCTAATTGTCGCGAATCATGCTCCCACATATTTTCTGGGTGCCATTGAACCGCTTGAACTGAGGCATCGTCGTTTTCAATTCCTTCGATCACGCCGTCAGTCGCCTTAGCCACAATATGCAAGCCTTCGGGTACTGCTTTTATTGCTTGATGGTGTCGCGAATTAACAAAAACGTTGTCGCCAATCGTCTTAAATAGTTTTGAATCATGATCGACTGACACAAAGTGAGTCGGTTGATCGCCTGGAGCTGACTGATGGTGTTTTAAAACTTTTCCTGGATATTGGCTTTCTAAATCTTGATAGACGCTGCCTCCCAAGGCTACATCAATAATTTGCGCTCCCCGACAGATCCCTAAGATCGGCACTTTAGTTGCTACGGCTGTTCTAACCAAAGCTATCTCAAAGACATCTCGATCTCGATTCGTTACGCCCAATTCGGGAATTGGCTCTTCACCCATGAAGGTTGGATCAATATCCGGTCCGCCTGGAAAAATCACCCCATCTAATCTTTCCAACAGCCCATTGATCTTTTCTTTGGGAATATACGGTAAACTGACTGGAATACCTCCAGCTGCCAAGACGGCATTGACTGCGGGACGTGGTACAAAGTCCATTAATTTCTCGTTGATAGCTGTGGTTTCCCCGAGGAAAACATCTGCTGTGATTCCTATCAATTTACTCATAAATTTTAGTCCCCTTTGATTGAATTTTAATGTAAGATTAGCACTTCATTTTAATCTGTCAAATATTTTATTAATATTATTAAATAATTACTAATAAAAGTCTATACGTATCGTCTTTTTTTTAAAATAAATCGTCTAATCACCATGCCAAAGCGTTTTATGGATTCTAATAATCGCTTAATTTTTCCATAAAAAAAGTATCCTTTTTTAAGAAAGAGTTTTCATTAACTCTCTTAAAACAGGATACCCAACCTAAATCAAGGATTTTTCTAATTTTAAATAAAGACTATTTCAAAGCAAATTTTTCAATTGCCTCACCAACGCCACTGTGGTTGCAGTCACTCGTTACATAGTCGCTGACTTCCTTGACGCCTGGCATCGCATTGCCCATCGCAACACCTTTCCCAACGATTTTTAACATTGGAATATCATTGTCGCGATCTCCCATCGCCATAACTTGATCGAGTTTGATGTCGAGTTTCTTTGCCAAATTCTTGACTGCTTCACCTTTATTGACATCTTTAGGGAAAATTTCCAAGAAACCAACGCCAGTTCTAACTACAAAGTAATCTCGGTCAAAACGTTGATGCACCATCTCGGAAATAGCATCCAATTTAGCTTCAGAACCATTGATGATCGCTTTGACGATTTCAAAGTCGCTTGGCAAGTCGTCTGGTTCTTTCAAATAAAGTCCATTGTCGTTCTCATAAGCTTGCATCACGGTATATTTGTCAATCAGATCACGGCTGCTGGTGTACGTATAACCACGATTGTCAACCACGTTGTAATGCAAGTCATTGTCTTTAATGAATTGAACGAATTCACGATAAAATTCATTCGTCATCGTTCTTTGAAAGACGATCTCACCGGCCAAGTTTTCGATAATTGCACCACCATTAGTGATCATGTACTGGTCAGCACCTTTTATGCCTAAGTCATCAGCATATTTTACCACCGCATTGTGTGTTCGTCCTGAACAAAGAACAACTTTGATTCCTTGTTGCAAAGCCTTGACGATTGCTGCTTTGTTACGTTGAGAAATTATCTTTTCACTATTTAAAAGCGTGTCATCCATATCTAATGCAATCAGTTTATAATCCATCATCATTCTCCTTTATCATCTTAATTCAATTGTAAGGTTTATTGACCAAAAGAACCGCAAAATCAGTCAGATTTTGCGGTTCTTTTGGTGATTAATTTTTTTCAGTTGCTAAATACTGTCGATCCAAAACTTTGATGAATGGATAATAAATAAAAATACCAATGATGATCTCGATCAACTGCAAAACTGCTCCCCAAATGCTGCCAGTTGTCAACCAGCCCGAAATGATCGGTGGCGTAGTCCAAGGCAACATCACACCGTTAGTATATGGCACTAAATGGAACGTAAAAGCCATACCTGACAACAAAACATTGACTAAAGGCGTTATTACAAAAGGTATCGCTATGATTGGATTCAAGACTACCGGCAATCCATAGATCAACGGCTCACCGATGCCAAAGATACTCGGTAAAATAGTCAGTTTGCCTAACTCTTTGATCCGTTGAGATCTACAAAAGAGCAACATTACTATTAGTAGTGACAAAATACTGCCACCCCCACCATAAGTCGAGAAGTTTTCAATAAATTGTTCCGTATAAATATGTGGCAAAGCTCTTCCACTTTGAAAAGCCTTCAAATTATCTTGGGTCAAAACAAAGAAAATCGGCGACCAGACACTGTTAACTACTGAAGGACCGTTGATACCAAAGCACCACAGAACTGATGCCAAAAGAATATATAGCAAGACTGACCCAAGTGAATTCCCCACGTTTTTTAAGGGCGCTTGTAGCGTTATATAGATGAAATTGTATGCTGTTTTCATACTTGTCAGACTGAATAATATCCTTATCAAAAAGAAAACTAAGATCACAAAACCGCTCGGCAGCAAAACGCTGAACGATTGACTGACCATTTCTGGCAATCCTTTGGGCATCTTGATCGTCCAATTACGTTTGATAGCAAAACGAAATAACTCGACACTGATCAAAGCCGTCAACAGTCCTAAAAAGATTCCATTAGGACCGAGATACATTGTCTTTACTGCTGAGACAGTAGTTTGATCAACTTTAACCGTCGTTGGGGTCAAAATCAAAAAGACTACGACAGCCACCACAGTAGTATTGATTGGCTCAAGCCCGCGATTCTTTCCATAAATATATGAAATACTCAAACAAGATAATAAACCAATGAAATTGTAAACCGAACCGGAAATAGCACTGAACCAATCCAACCAACGTTGGCCAAAGATTCCTACCCAAAAATTCGTCCAACCCGGGATCGGAAAGTTACCTATCAATAGGAAGATCGAAATAACAATGATCAAGGGCGTTATGATCAAAAAGCCGTCTCGTAACGAACGTAAAACGACGTTATTTGCTAATCGATCAGCAATCGGCATTAAGTTTTTTTCAATTTTTTCTTGCACAAAATCTCCCCCACTATTCAAAAATTCCCGTACAAAAAATTATAGACATCTTGCCTATCGCTAACAAGAAAATTTTTATTTTAAATATATTTTTTAACCAGTTAATAATATAAAAGTCTTTTTTACCCAATATTGTTATACCAACCTTTAAAAGCGGATACATGAAATTTATATTTTTCAAATAAATGAATATTATAACCACTTTTTTAAATAATTATTATTTATTTCGGTAAAAAGCGAACATTTTACTATTTATTTACATAATTATTCATGTTATCCTTACCTATATAAAATTTAAGGAAGTGTTAGATTATCACCTATCAAATAGTTTTTGAGGGAAGCACCATCTCTTCAGCTACGTTTGACAAGGCGGATTTCACACCAGATGTTCTTATATGTGTAGACCAGTCAGGAACAATTGACCGCGTTATATCCGCTACTGATATTGATTATCAGTCCGTCAAGCAAGCTGCATTAGATACCGACCGCCTTTTAAAAATTCAAGACGGTTCTTATTTATTACCAGGATTCACTGATTTACATATTCATGCACCACAGTGGCCCCAAGCTGGATTAGCTTTGGACGAACCACTGGAAAAGTGGCTGAACAAGTATACTTTTCCCTTAGAGGCTAAATTCTCTGATTTGGACTTTGCCCAAAAAGTCTACCAAAGCTTAGTTCAAGAACTATTGGCTAATGGTACGACTACTGGGTTGTACTTTGGTTCAGTTCAAACGAAAGCTAACTTAGTTTTAGCTAAAATTTGTGCTCAATTAGGACAACGGACTTTCATTGGAAAAGTTGCTATGGATAACCCTAAAGAAACCCCAGAATATTACCGGGATAGTTCATCTAAGGTCGCTTTAACAGAGACGGAGCATTTTATCACTGAAATGCAAAAGTTATCCCAACAGACCGGCGCCGAATTGACCCCAGTCATTACACCAAGATTCGTACCTAGCTGCACAGATGAAACTTTGCAAGGCTTAGGAGACTTGGCGATTAAATACGATCTCCCCATTCAATCGCACTGCAGTGAAAGCATTTGGGAAGATCACTATGCGCTCCAACGTTTTCAAAAACGCGATGCCGAAGTTCTCGACCAATTTGGCCTCTTGACTGACAAGTCGGTCATGGCACACGGAACACAGTTAAATGATTCAGATCTAGATTTATTTGCAAAACGGCAGACAGCTTTAGCTCACTGCCCTATCTCCAATGTTTACTTTGGAAATTCAGTCACTCGAATCAACGACGCTCATCGAAAAAACGTCAAGCTTGGTCTCGGGACTGATATCTCTGGAGGATTCTCACCAAGTATTTATCGCAACATGCAACAAACAATCATGTCATCGCAAATGTTACAAGATTCTGGCAAAGAGTCAGCACGGATCACAGCCGCTAATGCCTTTTATCTTGCTACGATCGGTGGCGCTTCAGCTTTAAACATTAAAACCGGTCAGATCAAAGCCGGTTTCAAAGCTGACTTGCAAATTGTGCAAGATCAATACTTCGATATCGCTTCAAATGATCCACAAGATGTATTTGAGCGACTCGTTTATCACACGACCAAAGAGAATATTAAACAAGTTTATGTATCAGGCAAATTAGTACATAACCAAGGAGAAAAATAATGGAAAATAAAAGTCAAAGTAGTTTATTAGTTGGTCCCGATGATAAAGTCGGTTTTGGTGAAGCTGGATTCTTAGGCTTACAACACGTCTTAGCAATGGATATCTACGTTCCACCAATAATTTTAGCCAGTATGATGGCCATGGGTCTGGGCGACCAAATGGGGCTCTTGCAGTCAACCTTTTTAGCCGCCGGGATCGGTACGATTTTGCAAACCTTTGTCTTCATGAAGATGCCTGTTTCGCAAGGTCCATCTTTCGTCCCTCTTGGGGCTGCTGCCGGTGTCGTTTTGGCATCTGGCGGTATTAAAGGAAATGGTATGGGAACCTTGATCGGTGCGTTACTGGTTGGCTCAATTATTTTAATTATTTTGGGCGCTACTGGTGTTTTCCAAAAGATCATCAACCGCTTAGTTCCCGCTCTAGTAGGTGGAACTATCATCACTTGTGTGGGGCTTTCATTGATCCCCACAGCTCTAAACAGCAATATTTTCAACGCTCCTGGTAAAATCGACAACAACATTATTTTAGCTTCGATCACAGCTTTGACCTTATTGGTTTCTGTCGGTATCAGTTTGAAGTTCCCTAAGGTCCGCAGATTCTTTAGAACCAGTTCAATTATTTTAGCTCTAGGTGTCGGTACGATTGTTTCAACTATGATGGGATTATTCAACTGGAAAGAAGTCGCTGATGCTGCTTGGTTTGGTTTCCCACAAAGAACTATCTTGCACTGGGGCATTCACTTCAGCCCTTCAGCTATCATCACCTTCATCATCATCTACGCCGTTATAACGACAGAAACTACTGGTACTTGGTTTGCCATGGGTGCCGTCACTAACCACGAGATCACTAACAAGCAATGGAACCACGGTATCATCGGTGAAGGTATCAGTTGTATGGTCGCTGCTCTCTTAGGTACCACACCGGTTACTGGTTACTCAACTAACGCTGGTGTCATTTCGATCACAGGTGTCGCTAGTAAACGAGTCTTCTTGTTCGCCGGCATTTGGTTCTCTATCTTAGGTTTCTTCAGTAAATTGTCAGCCTTTCTCGCTGCTATCCCTGCTCCAGTTATCGGTGGCGTTTTTGCCATTATTACCGTGACGATTATGCTCAACGGACTCAACGTTATTAGAGGTATCGAAACAACTGACCGTGACCTTTACATTATTGGTATTCCTATCGTATTGACATTGGCCCTAGTTCTCTTGCCAGCCAGTGTTACTAAAAATGCTCCACAGATCTTACAATACTTATTAGGTTCACCAATTGCCGTAGCCGCTATTGCCGCTATCATTCTCAACTTGGTCATGCCTAAAACTGTAAAAGTTAGTAAAGTAAAAACTGCATAAAAAAATAAACCGCTAATTCCAAATATGGTTCTTTTTCAAGTTTGGTTGTTCACTGCCGTCTTCCATGGAATTCTGGTGGACGCTGGAACGCAGTGAGAGCAACTTAGAGCCAATTACAGTTCAAATTGTCTCTAAGCTTGTCTGTCTCTAACCTGGCAAAGGACGCCAGCCAAGAGACTACCACGGCTGAGCATCCACCAGAATTCCATTCCAGACTAAACGATTTTTTATTTGTTTTACATTAGTGTTAAAATTTTAGATCTAGTAATTCGATATATTATTTACGATAAATCGAGTAGGAGGTAACTTTTAATTACCGACCTCTCACACCAC
>NZ_AZEZ01000084.1 GCF_001434275.1 Companilactobacillus mindensis DSM 14500
CGGCTCACAGTGGACTTTCGCCACCAAGTTAGCGCCCATGCCGGGCGCACTACAAATAGAGACGGCAGCTCATTTGAGTCACCGTCTCTATTTATATTTTGTAAAATTTTTTTATTTGTAGAAGTAGTAGTCATCTTCATTGATAGGATCAGAATCATCCGTATCATCTGAATTGATAGTCGTTTCATGATAGTTAGTAGTTTTTAAAATAATTGGCGGAATTCCCATGACTTTAGTCGTGGGATGGATAGCCTATTTTTTTGTGATTTTCGATTGCTACAAGAACGTAAGTTCGTATACACTGATGTCATAAAGGTGGTGAAGGGTTTGAAACCTATGGCAGAACTTGAATATCATTATGGCATCAAGATGAGAATTTATCCAAATAATAAACAAAAGGAAATTATCAAGGTAAATTCCAATATCAGTAGGACTGTCTATAACAAACTGGTCGG
>NZ_AZEZ01000085.1 GCF_001434275.1 Companilactobacillus mindensis DSM 14500
TATGGCATCAGTATATACGAACTTGCGTTCTTGTAGCAACCGAAAATCACAAAAAAATCGGCTATCCATCCCACGACTAAAGTCATGGGAATTCCGCCAATTATTTTAAATGAATTCGATATTCCAGTTGCAATCACTTACGGTAATCACGATACCGAGGGCCAGTATAATCGGCAATATTTGCGTGATGCAGAAGCGAAGTTAAACAATTTAGCCAACAAACACCACAGTTACTTAGTCGATGATCGAGAAAATTACACGTTGGAGATTTTTGACTCAGAAACTGACCGTTTGGTAAATGTGATTTATGTTTGGAATAGTGGAGATTATTCCAATTGGTCAAAGATCAGCAAGTACGCTGCAATCGGCCGTCATCAGATCAACTGGTACGCTAAAACTAGCAATCAACCGTTCAATAAAACTTTTGATATTGGCTTTTTACATATTCCGTTGGCAGAATATTTGGCAGTGAACAAAGAACAGGTAGTTGGTTCATACAACGAAAAACCTTGTCCAGCCACAATTAATTCCGGACTTTTTCATGAATTATTAGTTAAGGATAAAGTTAAAGCAATTTTTGCCGGCCACGACCATGATAATAACTTTGCATCGGAATATTTCGGGATTCAACTCAATTATGGAAACGTAACGGGGTACAATGCCTATGGCAGGCTGGCTCGAGGCGTATTAGCCATCGACTTATATAACGATAAAGTAGAGCGCAGGATTATTAAATTCTAAAATGATTTCTTCCACTTTAAGGGGTGAATTTGTGACTTGAATTCATCCTTTTTTGGTGCAAACAGTTTGGAAAAGTAAAAAAAATTTCAGAAAAAACTTACGAAAAAGCTTTTTTTCTGGTATATTAACCAACTGTTGCAACAATTTGGAGGTAATTATGAGTAAGACTCAAGAAATTAATACAAAACCTCTTCATCCTTTATTGTCATTAATGGGTGTTCTAATTGGTGGATTCGTCGGAATGTTCAGTGAAACTTCGCTCAACATTGCACTGCCATCAATCATGAAAGCATTTAATGTTGAAACAGGTACAGCACAATGGTTGGTTACTGGGTATATGCTAGTTATTGCCATTGTCTTGCCACTTTCAAGTTTATTGACAAAACATTTTTCAACTAGGGGATTAGTTAGATTTGGATTATTGGATTTCATTGTTGGTTCAATTATTTCAGCTTTAGCCATCAGTTTCCCAATGTTGTTAGTCGGTAGAATGATTCAAGGTATTGCCACTGGTATCGTTTTGCCATTGATGTTCTCAATCGCTATGAGAATTTTTCCACCTGATAAATTAGGTGCAGCACTTGGTATGGCTGCTCTAGTTATCATGTTCGCTCCTGCTATTGGACCTACTATTTCAGGTATTATTTTAGGCATTTCTTCATGGAGATTTATTTTCTGGTCATTCGTTGTCTTTCTATTGATTGGTTTAATCATTATGGAAAAGAATTTGACGAATGTATTTGAAGTAACTAAGCCTAAAGTTGATTGGATTGCAATTATCCTTTCAACAATTAGTTTTGGTTTGATTGTCTTTGGTATTAGTTATCTCAGCAAAAATATGACGGTGGCTTTGATTTCCTTAGTCGTCGGTTTGATTTTGTTGGTTGTTTATATTAGACAACAATTACATGCAAAAACACCTACTTTGGACTTTGCAGTATTGAAGACACCAGAATTTGTTACTGGTTCAGTTTTAGTTATGATTAACTTCGGTATTACTTTATCAGCTATGTATCTTCTTCCAATGTATCTTCAAAATGGATTAGGCGTAGCTGTAGCTTTGACTGGTGTCGTAATGCTGCCTGGTGGTGTGATCAACGCTATCGTGTCATTTATCGCTGGTCGTGCCTATGATAAAATCGGTGCTAAGTTATTATCACGTTTAGGATTTTTGGTTTCAATCATTGGTGCAGTGATGTTCTTATTCAGTAACTCTCACAGTTCACTCGGATACATTATTGCTGCTCATATCGTTTTGATGATCGGTGTGCCTTTGGCTATGTCACCTGCTCAAACATACGGTTTGAATTCACTTGACGCTTATCAATCAGCCGACGGTTCAGCCATCATCAATACTTTCCAACAAGTTATCGGTGCCGTAGCTACTGGTATTGCTACAATTTTGTTGAGTACCGGCCAAGCAAATTACTTTGCAAATGGTGGTCATTCAGCTAAATTAGCATTTACTAATGGTGCTCACTACGGATTTGTGTTTACATTAATATTAGCTGTTTTTGGTTTCATATTGGCATTCCGTGTGCACAATAAGAGTGCAGAAACAGTCAGTTCCAAAGAAACAGAAACTTCATCTGCTAAAGATGAAAGTACTGCAACTGATTTGAGCTAGTCGCTAGGCTCTTTTCAGTAAAAACAATTGATACAAAAAGAACTGATCAAGATGGTAATTGATTAGTTTTTTTTTATGGAAAATCTTTTGGATGAACTGAAATTATAACTTGAAATATAGAGATGAATCCTTTACAATAATAGGGTTAATAAAATAAGTTAAATGAGTAACAGGAAGGAGGGTTTTTTACATGTCACAAAATACACATAAAGGTATGACTGGCCACCGCCGTCCTGTAAACCAAAAAAATGGTGCAGAAAAACGCGCTAACACACAAGCTGTTCTTGATTTTCTAAAGAGCCGTGACGAAAAAGAAGCTAAGTAATTAGTGAAAAAGAGCTAACAGATTTTTAATCTGTTAGCTCTTTTTTTATGCAAGTTAATTTTATCAATTTGTTCTGCTCTTTAATTGGCTTGTTTCACTCTCTAGCTGATGGTAATGGCTTTACGTCCGGATTTTTTGGAACTATACAGTGCTTTATCGACTCGAGAATAAAAGTCGTTAGTTGAATTGTCATTGGGAGAAATCTCCGAAACACCGACAGAAATGGTCAGATGGATCGTATTGTCTTCAAATAAAGTTTGCGAATGGTTTACGACTGAGAAGATTTCGTTAACGATACGTTTAGTGCTATCTAAATCATATTCAGGGAAAATGACATTAAATTCCTCACCACCGGTACGATAAAGTTTGATTTTAGGGTCGTTAGCAGCGATAACTTTTTTGACGACGTTGACGATATTTTGTAGTACTTTATCGCCGGCCAAGTGATCGTAAGTATCGTTGATATGCTTGAAGTGATCGACATCAAACATCATCATTGAAAATGTAGTTTGATCACGTTGGTATTTTTTGAAATCAGCGCGAAGGTCGATGTCAAAAGCATCGTAATTATAGGTTTCAGTCAATTTGTCATGGATAGCTTCTTTGAAAAGTGCTGTCCGTGATTCAATGTCATTGTAGAGTGTATAAATATATCCAAAAGTGAAAGCTTCAAGAACAATCAAATAGAAGACTTCTCTGAAATAAATATTTGGAGTGAGATTGAATTTGAGGGCAAGGAAGAACCAGTAAAGAAATCCGAAGACAGCACTGCTCAATAGATATTCAACAAAGGGAAAACGATTCTTAGTGTGGGACTTGGTGTAATTTAATGAGTGATAGAAACCAATCAAGATAAGCGCCATGCACCATGATTGCCAACTAAAAATAGCTGAATTAAAAAGCATGAAGATCAAGACGATAGGAGCAAATAAATCGTGCTTAGTGGGAACGCTGAGAATAACGGTATAAAAGATAGTAGCTACCAGTTGAAAATTAACATAGATCCAAGCCGAGTGTTTACCCCGAATTGAAAGTTGCATTGTTAACATGATGATCAAAATATAAATTATTCCTAGGATAAATCTTAATAAATATTCATCGATATTATATTTTTTGAGATTGATGAATTTTTTTATGCCATCGAAGATAACTTGAAAAACTAGGAAGACGCCCATGATGAAAAAGAGGCTTGAGATTAATGTTGTTTCACTTAAAAGTGTGTTTGTCAGCAAATTATTTTTCCCCCTAGATTAAATAGACCAATATTCAATATAAGTATAATCATTTTTAATTAAAAACTTAATAGTCAATTAGACCAATTTGTTCCGATATTTTGAATATACAAAAAAAGTCGTAGTGATTTTCCCAAAAGGTTCTTTCTTGGGTTTTGTTGTTCACTGCCGTCTTCCATGAAATCCCGGCGGATTGCTGGAACGCTGTGACCATCGATTTAAGCCAATCAAAGATTGTCTCAAATTCGAGGTGTTATCTAACTCCGCAAAGAACGCGAAGTAAGATAGACTACCACGGCTGAGCATCCGCTGGGATTTCATTCCAGACTAAACTGTTTTTTATTTGTTTTACATTAGTAGTGTTAAGGATTTTAAATCTAATGATTCGATATTTTATTTAAAACAATACTAAAAAGGTCATCCAGTTGATTTTTTGGATGGCCTATTAGTATAAATAATTGTATGTAACCAAAGTTGAAAAAGAACTGCCCCAAAGGTACTACGATTTTTGTTGACCAGCTTGTTTCACTCTCTAATTCAAATCAGATCGATGCAATTTGCGAGTGGTTATCAAAGCAACGATTAGAAATCCCAGACAGGCTAAGAATCCAGCTTGAATACCAGTTGCTTGGTTGACGGTACTTCCGGTCAAGGCTTTGTCAGCTAAAGTGATAACGGCAATGATGATAGCTGTTCCAAAGGATGCGGCAATTTGGCGCAGGGTGTTGAAGGTAGCTACACCGTCGGAAAGATACTTCTTAGGCAAAGCACTCAGAGCATGGGTTTGGATCGGAATCAAAATCAATACCAATCCAAGTTGGCGAATCGTTTGTCCCAGCGTCAACATTAGAACCGAGGCATTGACGTCGATCACCGCTTGTAGGAAAGTTCCGAAGCAATCGATCAAAACGCCGGTAACGACGATTCGTTTGATAGGATATTTGTCGAACAGTCGGCCGCTGATTGGCGACATAAAGCCCGTCAACATAGCACCTGGTAGCAAGGCTAATCCCGAAATCAGTGGACTCTTATGCAAAATCGTCTGAATCATCAGAGGTAAAAGAATCGTGTTGCCATACATAGTTAAGACGATCAACATATTAATAACAGTCGCAAAGGTGAATTGGGAATGTTTAAAAATTTCGAAATCAATAATCGGACTATCGGTTCGATTTTCCATGAAAGAAAAGACAACGATTAAAATTAGACCGATAGCAGTGAAGCCTAAAACGTTGAATGAAACTAAATTAGCTTGACCGATATTGGAGAAGCCAGTCAGTAGGAACAACAAGCCCAAACTGATTGTGATCAAACTAGGAACGTCGAATTTGGGATCGTCGTTAGTTTCGATCTGTGGCAATTGGACGATGGCCAAAATAATAACGTCGATGATGAATGGCAAGATCAAGATGAACAAGTATTGCCAGGCAAAGTACTGTAAAATCACTCCAGATAACGTTGGACCGATAATAGGGGAGAAATTAAAGGCCAGACCAATAATCCCCATAACAGCTCCTTGTTTGCTTCTAGTGGTATATTTCATAGCCAAAACGTTGACTAAAGGCATCATCATACCAGTTCCGACGGCTTGGATCATACGGCCGATAATAACAGTGGTAAAGGAACTAGCAATGGCACCTAAGATCGTTCCGACCAAAAAGATCGAACTAGAAGTTATAAAGAGATGTCTGAAAGAAACTTTCTTAATAAAGTAGGCACTAGTTGGAATCATAATGGCGTTAACTAATGTATAACCGTTGGTCAACCACTGAACGGTGGAAGAATTAACGTTGAATACCCGCATAAAAGTGGGCAAAGCTGTGTTCATTAAAGTAGAGCACAAAACACCAAAGAAGGTCCCGAAGACCATAATGAATAGTGATTTTTTAATTTGTTTTGACATTACTGGCAATACTCCTCAAGAATGTTAGTTGACTTTAGCAACTTTTTTTATTTTAATAATGAAGGTTATTAAAGTCAACAAGTTCAAGGGAGAGATGATTTTATGAATGCAGAGAATATTAGAAAAATTCGAGAATTCAATCGCTCTTATACTAGAGTTTTGAAATTAACTGATAAATATCACTTAGATACACAATATACTTTGTTAGAGTCTCGTTTGTTATTAGAAATCGACCGCGGTGTGAATAGTGCCAATCAATTGATGTTACTGTTGCATGTGGATAAGGGTTATTTAAGTCGAACTCTAAAAAAACTGAAATCAGAAGGACTTTTAATAGAAGTTCCTAATGATCAGGACAAACGCATCAAGAATTTGAACCTGACAAATGATGGGGAAAAGGTTTTAAAAATGATCGACCAACGAGCTGATACACAAGTAGAAACTTTATTTTCATCGATTCCCACTGAAGAGTTAGAAAATGTGATTCGAGATATGCAGGAGATAAAAAATGCTGTTAAAAAGTATTCACACGATAAAGAAATTTAAAAATTATTTGAAGGGTCCTGTAATTAATAATGGCGGCATTTTCTAGTTTATCTTGGTTTATCGCTGACTTTGCTAATACGATATTACTTTTTACTTTGGTATTCTTAATATTTCCTAGAGCGGCGACTAAGTTCAATCTGATTTTTTTGGTAGTTGTTATCTTTTTAGTTAGTTATGTGGACTATCATTTTGATATAAGTGAAATAGCGAGCGTGCTGCTGTATTTCGTTATGGTACGAAACGAAAAAGTTAAATTGATAGAAAAAATTTTGGTTATGGCTTATGCCTTCTTTTCTTGTACCATTTCATTCAGCGTTGGATTTTATGTAGTGTACGATGTGCTGAATTTTCCAGAACAGTCGTATGGATTAGTTGGATTTGAGCTTGTGATGATTGCACTGGCAATTAGTTATTTTTTGTCGTTGTCAGTCTATTATCTTGGCAAAAAATTGATTGAGAAGCTCCAATTGGAATATATCGTGCATGATTCAGCAATCGAATCGGTAATTTTGATAGCGTTGGTTATTCTCATAGCTTCAAATTTTACTTTGAATTTTGTTAGCAAACATTTAGATATACAGCGAACGTATCTGCTTATTATTTTGTCAACGACACTATTTACATTGGCATTCATTGGTATCGGGATGATTGTTTTTATTTTGGGACATTTGAGTAAAGTAAAAGCGGATTATGAACTGCAACAGATCAACGAACGTAACGCTTATATTAATGGTTTAGAAAATAAAAATAGCGAACTGCGTAGATTCAAACACGATTATAAGAATTTTTTATTATCATTGTCGGTCTCAATTGAGAACAATCAAGATGACAGTGAAATCGTTCAAAGATTATTGAATTACGCTGATGTTAATCTGAAAAATGACACTAAGCTAAATGACGCTAATTTATATAAGATCAACGATAAGTTGATTCGGGGTATCATCATCACTAAGATCATGATTGCTCGTGACAAAGGGGTTCAAACGAATGTCGAAATAGATAAAGATATCGAAATTTCTAAACGAACCTCAGTCGATATTACTAGAATATTGGGAATCCTTTTTGATAATGCCATCGAGGCCTCATTAAAGAATCCCAAACCTGAATTGGATTATGCCCTGATATCATATGATGAATCAATAGAATTTGTTTTTAAGAATAATGTTGATCCATCGTTAAAAATCGAAATGAATAAGATATATAACAACGGTTATTCAACCAAGTCCGACCACAATGGTTTGGGTTTAGCTACGGTCAAACAAATCGTTAACTCAAATAAAAACTTCTTACTACAAACTAAGTTTGAAAATGCTGAATTCTCAACAGTTTTAACCAGTATAAAAATAAATTAAAAAGGATGCCTCAAAATAAACTTTTGGACATCCTTTTAATTGTCATAATAAACATTATCAATATTTTGAGAAGAAGATGGTAATGTATTATGAAGAAGAAAAATTTTAGAAGGATTTGAAATAATTAATGTCAATATACCCGGATATAGAATGGATCATCCTTGATCTTGCCAATACGCTCTTAATATTTATCCTCACGTTTATGATATTTCCAAAATCATTTACTAAACTTAATGTCATAATCTCAATAATCTTTGCCTCATTGAGTACTAAGGCAGATTTATATATGGTAGGAACGAGTACTATCTTAATTATTTTGTTATATTTTTTTATTGTTCGGAAAACTGATACCAAAATGATTGAAAAATTATTGAGTTTTATACTGATTTTATTTACTTGTACATTTACTCAATCCATTGGAGCGTACGTTCAACGAAATGTATTTCATTTTCCCTATGTTATGGAGGGAGAGGTTGCAGTTGCTTCTGCAATAGTAGTGATAGTAACCAATTATGCACTGTCGTTGTTAATATATTACATAGTCACTAAATTAATTGATCGTTTTAATTTAAAATATATTCTGAAAGATACAGTTGTGGAATGGATCATATTAATTTCATTTATCATTTTAACGGCAACGTATTTTGGACTAAGTATTGTCAGCAAATATCTTCATATTCAACAGATATACATTGTTATTATTTTAGTATCGACAATGGTTACTTTGATTTTTATTGGAATCGGAATGACTGTTTTCATTGTTGGACATTTAAGTAAGGTCAAGGCGGATTATGAGTTGCAACAGATCAGCGAACGGAATGCTTATATCAATGGTCTGGAAGAAAAAAATAATGAATTGCGTAGATTCAAACACGACTATAAAAATTTCCTGTTGTCGTTATCGGCTTCAATTGAAAATAACCAAGACGATAGCGAAATAGTACAGAGACTATTGAACTACGCTGACGTTAATTTGAAAAATGACACTAAGCCAAGTGATGCCAATTTATATAAGATCAATGATAAATTGATTCGGGGTATCATCATCACTAAGGTCATGATTGCTCGTGATAAGGGTATTCAAACGAATGTCGAAATAGCCGAGAACGTTGAAATTGCTCAAAAATTCTCAATCGATATTACTAGAATCTTAGGTATTTTGTTCGACAATGCCATCGAAGCATCGTTAAAAAATCCTAAGCCAGAATTGGATTTTGCCTTGATATCATATGATGAATCAGTAGAATTTGTTTTTAAGAATAATGTTGATCCAACTGCTACGATTGAAATGAGTAAGTTGTACGATTTGGGCTATTCAACCAAGTCTAACCACAATGGCTTAGGTTTAGCTACGGTCAAAAAAATCGTTAATTCGAATAAGAACTTCTTACTTCAAACTAAGTTTAAAAATTCAAAATTCTCAACAGTTTTAACCAGTATGAAAAAATGAAAAAACGTTAGAAATCCTTAAACATAGGAATTTCTAACGCTTTTTTTATGATTCATGATTTATTTTATAATCTTTGCGTAATTTACGTGAGACGTTGTAAGGCAATGAGTCTCGAGAAACTTTTTTATATGATTTAACGTGAGTCCCTCGAGTATCCAATTTAATATATTGTCCTTGTTTCAATTTTCCGTAGCCGGTAAATTCAACATAGTGGGGACGACTTTGACGATCGTAACTCTTGAGGTAATAAGTATAATTGCCTTCGCCATCATAGTCAGCAGCCACTTGATTGTCGACTTTAACGAATTTTGGACCTTTGTCAGCTAACAAATTATATTTATTAAATGATTGGGCAAAGTTGCTAGTCTGGTCTTTTAGAAAGGTACCGGTCATAAAATAACCAAGACCGATGAAAATAAGTGCGGTAAAGAAAATATTAGTAAACTTTTTCATGATTTCTCCTTACATCAAAAAAGGGCTCAAAGCCCCAGATTATTGAAGATTCAATTTAGTATAAACGTCACTTGGGATGTCTTTTTTGAAGACTTCCTTATATGAATATACATAGCTGCCTTTAGTATCTAATTCTAAGTAATGGTCTTGTTTCAACTTGCCCATACCCATAAATTTTACAGGATGCTCATTGCCATTGTCATCATAGCTTTTAAGATCATATGTGTAATTACCATAACCATCGTCATCTTTTGCCTCGGTATTATCTATTTTTACAAATTTTGGTTCACGTTTCACCAATACGTTATAAGCATTGAATGCTTGAGCGAATTGACTGGTGCTGTCCTTGGTGTAGGCACAAGCACCTAAATATCCTAACCCGATTACTACGATACCCAACAAAAAAACTCTTAAAAAACTTCTCATTTGAATTACCTCCTGACAAGTATATTAAGAGTTCTTGGTTTTTTTATACATTTGATCTACTTACATTATTCTTACAGATTTGTAAGTCTACCACCAATCAAAATTAAGCGTATAGTCTACGATTCTGTTGAATAATTTGGCAATGAATTCCATCATGATATGCGCCTCCAAAATCTATAAACTTTAATTCCTACTTATATTATAGTTCTTTCTGAAAGCGCTATCAATGGTTCTTATCCCCAAATCTCATCTTGAATTGATTTAACGAGTTTGAGTTTGTCCCATTGTTGTTGTTCAGTCAATGTGTTGCCTTCTTCAGTAGAAGCAAAGCCACATTGAGTTGATAACCAGAGACGGTCTAAAGGAAGATATTGGCTGGCTTCTTTGATACGGTCGATGACTTCTTGACGGTCTTCGAGTTCACCAGATTTAGAAGTGATGAGGCCAAGGACAACTTTCTTATTACCAGAAACTTTGGCTAATGGTTCGAAACCACCGGCACGTTTTGAATCATATTCAAGGAAGTAAGTGTCGACATTTTCTTTAGCAAATAAGGTGTCAGCAACAGGACCATAGCCACCAGAGAAAGCAAAGTCAGAGTGATAATTTCCACGGCAGACGTGAGTATTGATCGTCAAATCTTCGGGTAAGTTTTCAATTGCTTTGTTGTTCAAAGTTAAGAGAATATCTTGAATACCAGAGTTGGCATAAGCTTTTCCATCCGGAGTAGCTAGGAAGCTGTCGTCTAAGAATAATCCCCATGAACAGTCATCAAGTTGAATCACACGAGCACCTTCATCGTAGAAGGCTAAAATTGCGTCGTGATAAGCTTTTTCGATGTCAGTGTATAAATCTTCAATGTTTGGATAAAATTCCTTAATCTTGTCGTCGTTAGTTCCACGGATCAATTCGATATAAAGTTGTGATGGAGCAGGGATGGTTTGTTTTGGTTCGATGTCTAGATTGTCAGTCAAAGATTTCAAATAGTCGAAGTGTTTGATGAAAGGATGAGTTTCTTTGTTGAAGCGGATCTTGCCAGAAAGGATGGCTGTATCGTCACGAGTTTCCTCATGGGCAAAATGATAGCCTTCGCCGTAATGAATGTGTTCGATTCCTTCAAAGCCCCAGAAGAAGTCCAAGTGCCAATAAGAACGACGATATTCGCCATCAGTTGCATAATCTAGTCCGGCAGCGACTTCTTTGTCGACTAAGTCCTTAATTGATTCGTCTTCGATTGCAGTTAATGTTTCTTGTGAAATCTTTTTGTCAGCGAAATCCTGACGAGCCTTTTTGAGTACCTCTGGTCTTAAGAAACTACCTACATGTTGAAATCCAATCTTACTTGCTGTATTTACTGTCATAATGAAATCCTCCTGAGTGTATGTGAATTTATTTGTTCGTGGTAGAAAATTACTAGATACGTTGGAATTGAAAATTTGAAGAAGCGCTTGTTGGTTTGAATTATGTTTGGAATAAATATGCTTTAAAATTCGTCCTAGGTTTAGCCTTAGTCAGCCTGATCCGAACGATCCACTGGAACGTTCGGATAATGGCCTCTAGGTGGCGGAGCCGATTAGAATCCTTTATTAGCAACCTCACTTATGTGTGATAACCAAATTTCTTGTGGGTTAACCCAAACGATCCACTGGAACGTTTGGATAATGGCCTCTAGGTGGCGGAGCCACTGAGAGGCCATAAAAAAAGTCGCCCCTACATACACAGAATTACTCTGCTATGTAGGGACGACTACCGTGATACCACCCTAATTCATATTTTGCTTGCACAAAATACCTCAACGACACATATATTATATGTCCGGGATGATATCGCATCCTTGCGTACCTTTGGCTTTCACCTAGGTAAGACTCCAAGCTCATCTTCAGTTAAACTTTCGTTCCGCCTTTTCACTAGCTGACGGTCACTGTCTAAACTACTCGTTTACTTACTCTTCTCTTCAACGTCTAATAAGATTAAATAAATTCTAATTATTTGATTGGTGATAAATTTACACCTCTAATTTTACTTTGTCAAACTAAATTAGAAATTTTTTCTAAATTTTATGCCAAATAGGCATTATTTGTCTAAATCTACAATAGTCGAGGGAGTTTTTCCTTCAATCAAAGCCTTGTTGGAATCGAACGCCGTTATGACCATTTTGCGAACGGCCGTCTGAGTATAGAAGGCGTTATGAGGGGTAATAACGACGTTGTTTCTTTGCAATAAATCACGGATATCTCCGTTGGGAATGTTTTTTAAACTACTCCAGATTTTACCGAATACAGAGGTTTCATCGTCTAAAACATCTAGCCCGGCTCCAGCAATTTGACCACTATCTAAGCCCTTGATTAGCGCATCAGTGTCGAGTAATTGACCGTGAGCACAGTTGATCAAAATAACGCCGGGTTTCATTTGTTTGATGGCTGAATCGTTGATCAAGTAGCGGGTATTTGAAGTCAGCGGCAGTTGCAAAGTTATTACATCGCTTTTTTGATAAAGTTCAGTCAAATGATCAGCGTATAATCCTTGAGTTTCCAAATCGCTGTTGTGCTCGATGTCATAAGCAATCACTTTGGAACCTAAAGCTTGCAAGAGTTTGATGACGGCAAGTCCTGTCCGACCAGTGCCAATCACGCCAATGGTTTGACTGCTGAAACTTTGACCGATGTTAGGAGATAAGGTGAAGTCGCCTTGGTGCATTTTCTCGGTGAACTGCGGTTGCTGCTGCAATAATTGACCCATTAGGACGATAACGTGTTCAGCGATTGAACTGGCGCAATAATCGGGAACATTGGTCAATTTGAAACCTAGTTCTTTGAGATCCTTAAAATTGAAATTAGCGATATTCGTAGTGCGAGTTGAGAGATTATGGATACCTAATTTGTTAAGTATTTCGAGGGCATCTCTTGAATAATGAGCATTCTGCATAGTAACGATACCGTCGGCGTCATCCGCTAAAAAGGCGGAATCAGAAGTTAAATCGTAACCAGTAAAATTCACTTCAACACCAGGATTGGTTGATTTCCATTCTTCTAAAACTAATTTTTCGTCGTCACGAATGCCATAAGCAAATATTTTCATTGTTGAACCCCCAGTCATACTTTCATTAAAGCAGAGTTCTCTGACAAAATAAAATTCAATACAAAAAAGCCAGACCATTGGCCTGACTTCTTGTATTGAATTTTTACTCAACAGTGATGTCGACAGGGTACTTAGGTGCCTTGTTTTCGAGCATCTTCAAATTATCATTCAGTGAATCGAAGACCATATTGTGTACAGCAGTCGTAGTGTAGAAAGCTGTGTGCGGTGTGATGATAACATTATCGCGATTGATCAAAGCCTTGAATTGAGGATCTTTAACGTCGTTTATACTGTCGAATTTCTTTTGGAAGACATCATTTTCACTTTCCAAAACATCCAAACCAGCACCACCAACTTTGCCACTGTCGAGCGCAGCAATCAAAGCGTCAGTGTCGACTAAACCACCACGAGCAGCGTTGATCAAAATAACACCGTCTTTCATTTTGGCAAAGGCATCAGCATCGATCATATGAACATCTCGTTTGGCCAATGGCGTGTGGAGCGTCAAAATATCAGCTTGCTCGATGACTTCATCAGGTGTATCAACGTAAATACCTAAGTTTTCAAGGTATGGATTAGGCTTGATATCGTAGGCAACGACTTTGGCACCAAAAGCCATCATGATGCGGGCGACAACTGATCCAATATGACCGGTACCGATGATACCAACTGTTTTGCCGTTGATCTCTTCACCGATAGTAGGGAACCATCTGAAGTCTGTGTTGGCGAATTTTTGATCGAATTCAGGTACACGACGTAGTAAACGCAACATTAAACTGGTTGTGTGTTCAGCGATAGCATTAGGTGAGTAGACAGGAACATTAGTCAATGAAAATCCCAAATCACGGAGGTCTTTAAAGTCGAAACCGTCTAAACCAACGTTACGAACGGAGATTTTACTGATACCAAAACTTTGCAATTTTTCCAAAGCAGCACGGGTATAAGCTTGTGTTTGCAACAATACAACGCCGTTATAACCCTTAGCAAGATCAGCAGTTTCTTCGGTTAAAATTTGGTTGGTATAGTCGAGTTCAACATCCGGGTGAGCATTGCTCCATTCTTTCATGTATCCTTGTTCATCTTCACGAACTCCGTATAAGTAAATTTTCATACAATCCCTCTTTCTATATTTATTAGAAAATTTATATAAAAATTAGTATTCTCTAATAATTTGTTGATATTAAGTGTAACGCAATTTTTGGTAAATAAAAGTAAAAATTGAAATATTAGTAAAAAACGATAGAAATTTTCTCAGTGAGAGATATTCTATCGTTTTAGTTGGTATTATTTTTTTGATTTTCTGAAGGATTTTAATTACTTTGCCATTTCGACTGCCAAGACTGATTTCTCCAAGGCTTCTACGTCAAAGTCACGCGAGAATTCAGCTAAATGAACCAAGTTACGTAAGAAATCATGGGTCGTTGCTTCATAATGGTACTTCAAACCTAGTTCGTAAATATAGCCATTGATGTAGTCGACCTCGGTATTGCGACCTTTGGACATGTCTTGATACATGGATGGGAAGTGTAGGGGATTGCTGACCGAACTTACGTATTGCACAGTTTCCCATTCTTCTTCGCGCGTATTCAACAAGGTGATCCCCGCGCGTTCACAGACGTCAAAAGCTTCGTTGATCAATTGTTTGCTCAATTTTTCAGCTGCTGGCGATTGAATGAATTCGCCCATTTGAATTTGGAACATGGTACAGAGAGTGTTGACGACTGAGTTGAAGATCACTTTTGCCATCAAGGTTCCCATCAAATTAGTTGTTAGAACAGGATTCAAATTAGCTTTCTGAAAA
Source organism: Companilactobacillus mindensis DSM 14500 (assembly GCF_001434275.1). Classification (GTDB taxonomy): domain Bacteria; phylum Bacillota; class Bacilli; order Lactobacillales; family Lactobacillaceae; genus Companilactobacillus; species Companilactobacillus mindensis. The sequence goes on from NZ_AZEZ01000085.1 coordinate 14,935, forward strand.
TCTTCTACGATCTCATGAGTAGTTTCATCGGGCTTTTCCGTTTCATTAGCCATGTGCATACTACCGGCTCCTTTGGCACCAATGAAATCAACATCTCCAGGTCCATTCAAAACCGTACCAATCATGGCTGTGGCGCCAATAACTTTAGACTGGTCGAAGTATTGGTTAAGCTTGTCAATGTGTCCCATACCATTCATTGGTGAAACTACGTACTGATAATCTTTGAAACAATGGGCCGTACGTTTCAATGCATCAGCCAACTGCATTTGTTTAGTAAAGACGATCCAGACGTCAGGTTCGCCAGCGTATTCTTCGGGGGTATAAATGTTAATCGGCACGAGATGTTTACCAACGTGGTCACGAGAAACGAAGACACCGTTTTGTTCACGGATCTTCTCGATTTGTGGTTCCCAGATCTCAACGAAGTCGACGTCAAAACCGGCCTCTTGTAATAGAACTCCATATCGCAAGCCCATAGCGCCTGCACCTAATACTGTATATTTCATAAATACCGCCTCCAAAAATTTGTAACTGAATTATTAGACGATGATTAGAAAATGTCAATATAAAATTAATTGTGTTTTAATCATTTTTTTAGTGACTGTTTATAGTATGAATTATATTAATAAAATTTTATATTTGTTGTTAAACCGCTACGCTTGGATTTTTTGAATAAAATTATTTATCAAAACGTATTGACATTATCATCGCAAGAATATATTATGAGCACAATCAAATTTAATTTTCGTCTAATCGAAACTCATCAAAGGAGGTTGTCGTCATGTATAGTATTTTGCTAATTATTGTCGTGATTATTTTGCAGATTAACTTGGACATTGCCGAACATTCCCGCGAACCGTGTTATAGCGATTGGGTAAAATGAACGCCAAGGATGTCTGAGTTGATTTATTTCAACTTAGGCATTTTTTTTATTCTCAAGGGGGATGGTTATATCGGAATGAAGACAAATAAAAAAGGCAGAACGATTAAATCGTCCTACCCAAGCAAATTCAATTATTAGTCGGCATCATAACGATTCAAAACATAGATTGCTACGACGACGATGATGGCACCAATTGCTTCAGCCACGTTCACAGCGTAGTGAAGGAAAATAACACTTAAAACGAGGGTGGTAAAAGGTTGAACCGCATCTGTAATACTAATGATAGCGGCGGTTGTATATTTAGTACTCAAAACCATGAGTAGGAATGCCAAAACGGTACCGATCAAGATAACTATTCCAATTCCTAAGATACTAGCAGTAGTCATCTTTGGTGGATTGACCCAGATGGGACTGAAGAAGTTGGAAATGATACCCGCAATCAACATTCCCCAACCAGTAATTAAAATTCCGTGATATTTGGCAATTAAGTTTTGTGGAATCGTGATGTATAAAGCGGCCGTGATACCACTACCGATACCCCAAAGTACTGATATTAAAGGAATCGATAAGTGACCTAGGTCACCACGTGTGATCATTAAAACGACACCGATCAATGCCAAAACAAAGGAAATAACATCGACACGGGAAGTTTTTTTCTTAGTAAAGATAACTGCCCCAATCATAATAAATAGAGGTGACAAGTACTGTAAAATCGTAGCTGTTGACGAATTACCAGTTTTGATAGCATGGAAGAAAGTAAACATGTTAGCTAAAAGTCCGAAGACAGCAAAGCTTAACAAGGTCAAAAGATCCTTCCAATTTTTAAAGACGGCAAAGAATTCACTTTTTGGTAAGATGATCAAACCAACGACCAATAAAATGATTCCTGCCAAAGTTGTCCGCGTAGCGATGAACCACATAGCCGGGATGTTTAGGTTCTTAGCGACAACTTGTAAAACTGTACTAGAAATTCCCCAGAGAGCAGAAGCACAAAATGCTAGCCAAAAGCCTCGGTCAAGAGTTTTTTTGGCAATCTTCTTACTTTCATCCATTAAAAAATATCCTCCTAAAAAACTAATAGACCTATTATACCCGTCGATATTTAGTTTTGACTATTATTTTTTTGTGGATAAAACAGGATTCTATCAATGGGATATCAAGAAACTTAGGGAAACAGGGATTTATACACAATGGTATATGCCATATTTAAATAATTATGATATGGTTTTACACAATTAACAGGTCAATAAAAAAACTTTACCTATTATAATTTGATAGCGATGATTTTAACTTGATAAGAACCATCAGGGGATTCTACATCGACAATGTCATTAACTTTATGATTATTGAGAGCTTTACCAATGGGTGATTCGAAGGAAATTTTCTTCTGTTCAAGATTAGCCTCTTGTTTACCAACCAATTGATATGTCAGTTGATCGTGATCGTCCATAAATTCAATCGTTACAAATTTACCAATATCGAGTTTGTCATTATCGGCTGGAGTAACAACATCGGCGTATTGCAGTTGTTTTTCTAAAAAATGCAAGCGGCCGTTTAGTTGACCCAATTCTCGCTTAGCAGTCGAATATTCAGTGTTTTCAGAGCGGTCCCCCAAAGCAGCCGCAGCGGCTAAGATTTTGATCTTGTGAGGCCGGATTTTCTTCAAGTCTTTGATTTCTTGTTCGATAGCTTTATAACCAGCAGGGGTCATTTTATTAAAAGTTGGTTCCATATTTAAAACCTCGGATATGTTGATTTTCTAGGAATAATTTAACGTAAATGAGGTATGAAATCAATATTCCGCCTTCCGACCAAAAGCTGATGGGCTGGAACGTGGTGAGGCGACTTGGAGCCAATTTAAAAATTGTCTTCAAGCTCGTCAGTAATCTAAGCCAGCAAGGTACGCTGACTAAGATTAAGCCACCACTGAGCCCATCGGCTTTTGCTCTCCAGGCTAGGGCTTTCGTTGTTTAGAAGTGTAACTGGAGCATAAAGCGTTTCTTCATTTTTGTTTTGTTGAAATAAAAAATGAGATGTTATTTAAATATTCCGCCTTCCGATCAAAAGCTGATTGGGCTGGAACGTGGTGAGGCGACTTGGAGCCAATTTAAAAATTGTCTTCAAGCTCGTCAGTAATCTAAGCCAGCACAGTACGCTGACTAAGATTAAGCCACCACTGAGCCCATCAACTTTTGCTCTCCAGGCTAAGGTTTTCGTTGTTTAGTTGGTATCTGTAATATTTGAGTAAAAATCATTAGTAATATAAAAATAGTTTTACATATAAGAAGACCGTAATTCCTAAATTATGCGATAATCCCTTTGTGGTTGTCATATGAAATAATATAAATTCATTTGAT
>NZ_AZEZ01000086.1 GCF_001434275.1 Companilactobacillus mindensis DSM 14500
ATGCCGGGCGCACTACACTAATAGGTCATCCAAAAATCAGCTGGATGACCTATTTTTAGTACTGTTTTAAATAAAATATAAAATCATTAGATTTAAAGTTTTAATACTACTAATGTAAAACAAATAAAAAACCGTTTAGTCTGGAATGGAATCCCGGCGGATGCTCAGCCGTGGTAGTCTCTTGGCTGGCGTACTTTGCCAGGTTAGAGACAGACAAACTTAGAGACAATTTGAACCGTAATTGGCTCTAAGTTGCTCTCACAGCGTTCCAGCAATCCGCCGGGATTTCATGGAAGACGGCAGTGAACAACCAAATTTGAAAAAGAACCGAAATACTGAATCAGAAACGATTTTTTGTTTTTTAGTTCAATTATTTAATGTCATCGATTGATGCAAATTCATTTGTAGCGACACGATAATATGTTTTGTTATTGAATTTAGTGACACGATCTGATTTCCAACTGGAGTTGCTTCCTAAAGCCCGATTACCGATCAAATCATCTTGAGCATCCTTTAAACGTGCTGTTCGATCATTTTTAATCGTTACAACGCGGTTGCTTGGAATATAAACATAAACATCATTAGCTTTGATCCATTCGTTTGTAGCAACACGATAGTATTCTTCCCCATCAACTGATGTTATTTCGTCAGAGAACCAGTCGGTTCCTTTAGCCAAAGCACGAGTTCCTGATTTTACCATAGTGTTATCTTCAAGTTTGTATAAATTGAAGTAATTTTGATTAAAGTGAGTTGAAACCAAATTTGGTTCATGAACAATCGTTGGTTTATCAACATATTGAACTACGTCATGGTTCACAACTACTGTGTGCGTAGTGTTTCCAGAATTACCGTTGCTACTGTTACCAATCTTTGTATATTCAGCTTTATCAAGTGCCGTAATCGTTCCGTCATCATTGACCTTGGCTCTGACTTTTTTAGTATCAGTCGTATAACCTGGTTTATCTGGAACATTGACAAAGATAATTTGGCCTTCTTTGCCAGTTGTTGGTTCGGATTGCACATCGCCAATATTCGAACTGATTGTTACCGGTTTAGTAACTGAAGGTGTATCTAATGTATAAGTTCCTTGGACAGAATCAGTAGCTGAGATTCCATCTGGACTAATTTTTTTACTCTTATCACCTTCATTTAGCCATTCTGCATTGCTGGAACCATTTGTTGGTAGTGTGACTGTTGAATTAGATAACTTAAAGTTAGCGCCAAAGTTGATTTTGGTAAGACTGTTATCACCTTTAAAGACATCATCCGATGTATCAACTTTACCAGTATTCAATGACGAAAGATCAACGTCATTTAGAATTGGATCATTGGCAAACATTTCGCTAATATCTGTCATTGCGTTAGCATTTTTCAAAGAACTCAAATCAACCTTTTCAAGATTTGCGTTGTTACTCAAAAGGCCAGAAATATCTTTAGCACTAGCAAGGTCCCAATTTAAACCGGAAACGTTATTCAAGTTAGTGTTGGAGAGCATGCCATAGATTGATTCCACTTTGCTTGTATCCCAATTGGCAATTGGCGTTACATCATTAACTTTGGTGTGGGCAAACATGTTAGACATATCAGTTGCCGCACTTGTATTCCATTTAGATATTGGCGTTAGATTCGAAACATTTGTTCCAGCAAATAAACCAGTCATTGATTGAGCTTGAGATACGTTCCAATTTGAAACAGGAGACAAGTCGCTGATCTTATCGTTATAAAACATTGCTGTCATATCGTTGAGATTATTTGGTTGCCAATTTTGTAAGCCATCTAAGCTCGTAATCGGTGTGGAACTGAACATTTCTTCCCCATTGTTCAAGCTTGTTGGTTGCCAATTTGATAATGGTTTAAGTGAAGTAATCTTCGAACCAGAGAACATGCCGTTCGCTGAAGTTACTTTTGAAACATTCCATCCAGAAATTGGTGTTAGGTCTGTGATTGGTGTATTTGCAAACATTGCATCCATCTTGGTTACATTATCAACGTTTAATTTGCCAACTTGAGATAAGTCCTTCAAACCAGTGTTATCAAACATTCCCGACATATCGGTTACCTTTGAAGTATCAAAATTTTCTGGATTAGCAATATTCTCTAAATACTTCAGTCCTTTAAAAAGACTTCTAGAATTAGAATCTGCCGTTGTTTTTCCATCGAATGAAACAGTTTTAATGCTATCGGCATATTTACTAAATGGTGAGGTGATAGAATTTTCATCCATTGCAGGCAATTGGCCGCCTTGGATATGTAGGACACCGTCATTCGTCAAATTCCATTCAACATCTCCGAGTTTTCCTGAAGCAGTTGCAGTACTAGGAGCGCCAACCGAACCATCAGTGTCGTCAGTATTCAAACTTGTATTAAAATCGTTAGCCTCACCAGCTTTAGCTAATCTTGCTTTATCTTGCGCAGTTAACTGTGAATCAGCATTATCAGATAATTCGTCAGCCTTTACGGTTAATTCTTGCGTAGCTATTGGAGCCGCTAATAACAATACATTTAGTATGGCTACTGAGATCATTTTCCCTTTTCTATACATCATAAAAATCTCCCTCCGATTTTTACTTCCATTAATTAAAATAATATTTATAAATATTATAATTTCAATGGTGGTTGACATATAGTCAAATATTATAATCAAGTTTATCAAAACCGAGTAATAATTATTCAATACAATGTGTTTTTAAATATTAGTTCCTGCAATTTTGGAATAAATAATAATCTTCAATTATATTGTTCATTTTCAGGTTACTTTATATGTCAATTATGCTAACTTGAAACTAAGAATTCTTTTTGGAGGTATCTTTATGAAACTCCGACATAAAATATTTTTCATTACCGTTGGAATCTTAGGATTGATTGGGCTTTTCTACGCCATTTGGATCAACTACAAAGCAGTTGTCGAAACTTTTACGGCATACGCATTTGACCGACAAACTTTGATCAATCTTTTACGCCATCAAGGTAAACACAATGCAATTTTATTCATGGCCGTTATAGCGATTGGTTCGGCCATTCCTGGTATGCCTATTGGAGCAGTGGCAGTCCTTTCGGGAGTCTGTTTCGGAAACTGGCTCGGCTTTGGTATTAATATTTTTGGAATCGTCATTGGTAATTTATTGGCTATCTTCATCTTGGGAAGCTTTCCCCACAAGGCACGTCCCAGCAAATTCCGTCCCATCGCCGATCATTTGAAAAACATGCATCACCCACGGATCGGTTTGAGTATCGGCTATACGGTCCCAATGTTGCCAACCCTATTAGTTAATTATGCCGCCATTGAAATGCACCTTAATCTGAAAAATAAAGCTCTCTGCATCTTCTTAGGGTCTTTACCAGTTTCATTTCTCTATGCTTTCGGTGGCAATGAATTGCTTTTTGGAAACACTAAAGCAGTGATTATCACCGTCATCTTAGTGATCTTATTAGTTGGCCTTTACGAGATTGTCCGTAGAGACCAACGTATCAAAAATCAAATCGATTAAACAAAGCGAGGCCTTTTCATGGAATCAGAACCAACTATCACTGAACAAGTTATTGAAGCAATGCAATTTCAAATACATCACACTAAAAAACAAATCGAATCATTGAACAAAGCCCTAAAACACGTCAGTGATGCTAGTGAATTACAGACTAAAGGGATTCTTTTGAAGACTTATGTGAAAAAAATCAAGCCCAAGTCTTCCAGCGTAACGTTACCTGATTATCATAACGCCGGTCAAAGTCTTACCATTCGCCTAGATCCAACAAAGAGCATCATGAAAAATGCCGACAATTATTTCCATCGTTATCATCGTGAAAAACACGGTTTGGAAACCATTCAAACTAACTTAGTTAAGGCCAAAGAAGCTTTGCAAGCTCAACTAGAACGCCAACAAAACATTGACCTCCAAAATCTTGAAATGGTCCAAAAGATCCGCCAACAATTAATCGACGAAGGGGCTTTAAAGACCAAGGTTCTCCACTCGTCCAAGGCTCCCGAACCTGCCCATCCAAGACGTTTCTATACAACTGATAATGTATTAGTTGAAGTTGGGAAGAACAGTGTTCAAAATGATCATTTAACATTAACTGCCAAAAAGGATTACTACTGGATGCACGTCAGCGATTTGGCCGGTTCCCACGTAGTCATTCACAGTGTCGATCCATCTGAACAGACGTTACTAGAAGCGGCCAGTTTAGCAGCCTATTACAGTAAAGGCCGTGGTTTAAAGAGCGTTCCTGTCGATGTCTTGAAAGTTCGTCAATTGCACAAGCCTAAGGGCGCCAAAGCCGGTTTAGTCATGTTTACCGGTAAATCTGATACTTTAACCGTCTATCCAGATGGTGAAATGGCGAAACGTTTAGCTGAAAAAAATAAATCTGACTCATAATTTCTCAAAAAAAGACCAACATTTTTATCAAAGAAGTTCTTTCTGAATTTTGGTTACATACGATTATTTAGACACACTTAATAGGCCATCCTCAAAATTGGATGACTTATTTTTAATATACTTTTCATTATTAGCATTTCCTCCCTAATACTACCAATGTAAAACAAATTCGTGTATCCTTCTTTCAATCTCCGATTCTGCAAAGGTTCTAAGCGTGCAAAAAAGCAGTGTGACTGGTGAAGTCAGCACTGCTTAATGATACCGTTATAACGGTTATTTACGTTTCCTAAAAATAATAAACTTACTAAAAATATAGTTCAAAGCAATAACTACTACATTATCAAAGACCTTAACAATCAAAGCATTAATGCCGAACAATGAAACACCAATCGTCATGATACCTTGATCCATGACCCAAGAAGCTCCTCTGAATAGGAAAAATGAAATCATCTCTGTCCAAAAGGCTTTCCAGGTAGTCGTATGCGAATTGAATACCCACAATTTATTAGTTACGTAGGCAAACAGAACTGACAACCAATAAGCTAGGAAATTCGCAATTTGATAATTCCAGTGGAGAGTGTGCCACAACAAGCCGAAGGCACCGATATTTACTAATGTTGTCAAAACTCCAAAAAATACATAAGGAATTGCATCTTTATATTTATTCCATAATTCTTTTATCATTTAAACATGTCCTTAATGGTTTAATTTCCAATTTTTGTAGCTTAATCCTAAGAAATATGCGATAACCTCGAAGGTTGAGATGAAGAAAGTCACTGGCCAATTAGTAACGAAGGCCAAATACAATCCCAACCAAACTCCAGCTAATGACAAGCCTACCGATACCATGATCAATTTAGGCACCGTGTGAACGACATATTTAGCAGTAGCTCCTGGCAATGTCAAAAGAACAAAGACCAACAGCGAACCTACGATCTGGGCCCCAATACTGACACTCAGAGCCAAAGTTACCAAAAAGGCAATCGACAGTAGTCGAGTCTTCAAACCGGCCGCACGGGCGCCAATATGGTCAAATGAATCAAATGCCAATGGCTTATAGAAAATAATAAAAACAAAAATCACGAATAAGGCCAAAATCATCAATTGATTAACTTCTTTAGAACTGATGCCGACAATACTTCCGAACAAGATATTCGTCGCATAGCTGCTAGATTCAGAAGATAACGACAAGAACAAGATACCCAAACCAATAAATAACGATGATATCGCACTGATCGAGGCCTCTCTTCTGGATGATTCCGAACTCAAACTACCGACGGCAATCGAGCTGACCAAAGTAAACAGGATCATCCCTGCCAATGGCGAAATTCCTACTAAGATACCAAACGATGCTCCCGCAAAACCAATTTCTGACAGTGTATGCGAAAGAAAAGACATATTTCTCGATACTACGAATACACCGACTAACCCAGCCGTTATCGCAATAAAGGTACTGGCAATAAAGGCTTCTCTCATAAATTCATATCCAAACATAATTAACCACCCATCTCAAACATATCTTCTGAAACATCGCTCACATGAACTTCTTCTAGCGTCTTATTCTTGAAAAATAAAGCTCGGCTAGTGTATTTCTTCGTCAATTCATAGTCGTGAGTGATGAAGATGACAGTTAAATTATATTTTTCATTCAATTCTTGCACTAGATCCATCAGTTGCATCTTAACTTCAACATCCAAACTGGCCGTCGATTCATCCAAAATCAAAATCTTAGGATCATTCAACAACGACTGTGCCAAGTAAGCTTTTTGTTTCTCACCACCTGAAGCTAGTCCTAAAGGACGGTCCTTGAGTTGAGTCAGCTTGGTCTTTTCCAGGATTCGTTTGATCGTCTCATTATCTTGTTTACGTTTAGCAGGACTAAGCGTGAACTTCAAGTTCAAACGGACGAACTGTTCAATGTTCAATGGGTAGTCGAGATCAATATTGCGAAATTGGGGAACATATCCAATATTTTGTTTCTTATCGATCAGCAATTTACCACTAGTTTCCTTCTCCAACCCCATCATAATCTTGACTAGGGTCGTCTTTCCGGAACCGTTGGGACCGATCAAACTGATAAAGTCGCCATCATTGATCTTAAAATTAACATTTTCAAATACCAGTTGCTTGCCGAAGCGCTTGGTTAAATTCTTTGCCTCAATCACAGTTATTTCTCCAATATCCTTTCAATCTGAGTAATATTGCCATTCATCCAATCATAATAGCCTAAATCGCTAGGCAGTGTTTCCGTAAAGTAAACGATGGGAACATGGTACTTCTTAGCTAGACTTGTCATCTTGGTAATAATACCGCTAGTTACTTGTTTATTGACAACTAAAAAACTGACCTCGTGATGCTTGAGTCCATTTTCCATATTCTTAACATCATCGATTGAAGGATCAGTATCGTCCTCAATCGCTTTAGCAAAGTGTGGATTAGCAATCGTTACTCCGAGATTATTCAAAAGATAGTAAGGTAAAGGTTCCGTGACGTAGGCTTTTTTGCCATTGGTATATTTCTTCAACGCACGTTCTCTTTGGATTAAACTATCTAATTTTAAATCGTATTTCTTAAAATTAGCTTGATAATAAGCTTTATTTTTGGGGTCTACCTTGGCCATACGTTGATAGACGTTATAGCTTAGACGTTGAACATTTTTAACGCTAAACCAAATATGTTCGTTGGCCCCATCTTTTTTGCCTAAAATATTTCCAAAATCAATCAAATTTTTATTTTGACTATTGGCCGTAACAATTTTTTCGACCCAATCGTCGTAACCCAAGCCACTAGAAACGATCAAACGTGAATCAGCAATCAACTTGGCATCGTTACTAGAAGGTGAAAAACTGTGGGGATCAACGTTGACCGACTTGATTATCGATTTGACTTCATATTTGTTACCCACAACGCTTTTGATCGGTTCAATATATGTATTCACCGTTGTTGTGATGATTTTTTGAGATGTAGGCTTTTGACTGCATCCCCCTATAAATATCAGTAGCGAAAATAAAACAAATAAAAATACTTTCCTTTTCCGCATTTATTATCCTCTATTCAATAATTACTTAACTAAAATAGAGGCCCGCACAAAACATTTGTCTTGTACTGACCTCCTAAAAATATAACTAATTATTATTGTAAAGGCAAGTTATCGCCTATTACCAGATTTGGAAATATTGTCCATTAGTAGGAACTAAATAGCTTCCAACTGGTGTATCTGAATCTTTGCTATAAACATTGATTTGGTAGCCACTCACATTATTCCAAGTGACTTTACCGTTGGCAACGTATTGCGTTGTCGTCTTATCATACGTCGAGCTCAACTTGTTAGCTAAGAAATCAACGGCTTGATCTGAAGTCGTCAAGTTAGTGCCTTGAGTTGTTTGATCTGTTTGATTTTGAGACGTACTTTGATTGTCGTTTGTTTGGGTACTAGAATTGTTGCTATTAGTATTGCCATTATTGTTAGTTTGGCCCGTTGTCGTACCAGCAGCATTTTGACTACTGTCAGTATTAGTATTTGAACCAGACTTAGCATTATCATCATTTTTAGTTGTGCTGTCAGCAGTGGCCGAGTCATCAGATACTGTCGCTTTTTTAGTTGTGGATTTAGTGGCCTTCTTAGGGCTCTTCTTTTGAGTTTGTTCAGTATTAGCAGCTGATTGCGTGCTTGCCGATTGTTGGTTTGCACAACCAGCCAAAAGGATACCTGACAAGATAACTGTGAAAATCGATAATCTCTTAAACATGTGGAAGTACCTCCTTATACACTTCGTATTATATCGGAAGTACCTAAATCACCGCAATGTTTCACGAGAAACATTAATAAATCTTAGTAAAATCGATTTTTTCACCTCGACGAATCTTTTCGCCAAATTCAATCGACTTGTCGACGATGATGCTCTGACCATCAATTACTTGATAAGGATGATCTGGTGATTTTTCTTGAGCAAAGGATAATTCTGTACAGCCCAAAACAATCACATCACAGTCAAACTTCTCGTGCATCGTCTGCAAGATTTTGTGATACTTAGGCGTATTCATCTTCCCTTTGATCTTGATATCATCGTAGATCAAACTCTCAACTTCATCTTGAACCTCTTGGTCACCCAAACTGTATTCAAAGCCGGCTGCTTTGATCTCATTTTCATACACGTGATCAGCAATCGTACCTTTAGTGGCAATCAAACCGATACGTTTGGCATTAGGATATTTCTTCTTCATCACGCTTACTGCCATGTGGGGCATGTGAATGATAGGAATATCTGTGGCAGCTTGCAACTCTTTATAGTAATAGTGGGCCGTGTTACAAATTATTACCATGAATTCTGGCTTTAATAAGCTCTGTTGCTTAATATCTTCCGTCAAAGGAGGTAAAAAGCTTGGTTTACTGTGGTCCAAGATATGTGCTGTCCGATCGGGAACAGTTGAATGATTGACTAGGATATAATCCAAATAGTCTTGATCCTTCGTCGTAGGTGTTCGTTCATTCAACAAATGCACATAACTCTCAGTGGCCAAACTCCCCATACCACCAATTACTGTAAAGAATTTCTTCATGTTTCTAATCCCCAATATCCTTCAAAATTTTCTTAGCAACTACCGGATCGCTGGCATAAGGTACGTCAACGCCTTTAGTCTTTTGGTAAGGATCGTTACCTTTGGCAGCCAAAACGACAATATCGTCATTGCTACTGGATTTTATCATTTCGCTAATTGCTTTTTCACGATCTAAGACTGTCTTAACTTTAACTTTCGTGTGATCGATCTGGTCGTCGATTTGTTTACAAATATCGGCTGGATCTTCAAATCCAGGATCATCAGTCGTCAAAATAGCTTCATCAGCTAATTCGGTTAAAACTTTAGCAAAACCAGCTCGTCTGGAAACACCTTTGTCGCCAGGGCTTCCGACAACAACTTTAACTTTAGAAGCTGGATACTCACGTTTGAGAAAGCTCAGTAAAGCCTTCATACTAGCATAATTGTGGGCGTAGTCTACGAAAATCGTTCCGTGAGAGTTGGTATTAATGTGTTCCATTCTCCCCGGGACGAACGCTGATTTTAAACTATCAGCAATCACCTCGTTTTTGACACCCAAAATCTTAGCAGCAGTAATAGCTGCACCAGCATTGAGTTCGTTGAAGTCACCAACTAGGCCCAAACGATAAGTGTACTCGCTGTGGTCTTGCAAGTCTTCGGCTTTGTCACTCTCAGCTGTATATGTGAAGACAGAATCATTCAAGTTTGATTCCTTGTTACGAATACTAAAGTCAGTATCAGCGACTTCATCTTTGGCAAAACGATAAATGTCTTTATCGTCGCTTGTTTGTTTAGCAGCTGCATAAACTGTATCGTAATCATTTGTCTGACGGTTGATAATGTTGACTTTAGAATTGATCATCAATTGCTTCTTGCAGTTCAAATAGTCGGCATATGTTGGATGCTCATTAGGTCCAATGTGATCAGGGGTGATATTCAAGAAACCACCGATATCAAATTGTAAGCCATATACTCGGTTCTTCTTATATGCTTGTGAAGAAACTTCCATTACCAAATACTTGAAACCATTGTCGACGCATTTTCTCATGTCGTGGAATAAGTCCATTGACTCTGGAGTCGTTAGATCCGACTTGAATTCATCTTCAGGTTTAGGTCCAATGATCCGATCAACAGTTGAAAATAGTCCAACTTGTTTAGGGTAAGCTCTCTTCAAAATGTCATAAAGGAAATATGAAGTCGTTGTCTTTCCTTTGGTTCCGGTAAAGGCAATGATGAAGAGATCATTTTGCGGATTTCCATAAAACTCAGCACTCAATAGTGACAAAGCTTTGGAAGCATTCTTAACGATCAAACGATCGATGTCTTGACTGTATTCTTTTTCGGAAACATAAAATTTGGCACCATTTTTAATGGCTTGATCCAAATATTCAGCCTTAAAATTATTGCCTTTGCAGAAGAAGACCCCATTAGTTTGGTCTTCCTTAGAGTTGTAACTGATGTGCGTTACTTCTAGGTTTTCATCGCTAACTGAACTAGAAACCAGCAAATCATGCTTTTTCAAAATCTCTATAGCGTTACTTATTTTTAAACTCATTTTTTCACACTCCTAAAATAAATGGTTAAAAAATTCTACGATTTGATCCCACCAAGATTTCTGGTCTATCTTCTTATGTATCACTTTTTTAACTTCGGCCTTCTTTTTAAACGGAAGATAACCATTGCCAGTGTTCGTGACTATCAATTTTACCGTTTGCGTATTGTGGACCGCGGCAAAACCTAAATCATCACTACTTACATTATAACGTAATTCTTCAATATTAAAGTTTTTAGGCAACCAACTATAAATTGGTTCGTAAGTTTTATATTCTTTTTTATTAATTTTTATTTTTTGATTTTTCTTGAGAATTTCTTTGCGCTCGTAATTTTCTTTCAAATAACTGACCAAATGTTGGGTACTGCGGAAACGTTTATCAAGGTCAGTTTTCTCACCTTGAGCATTCAAAACTATCGTTACGATCCTAGTACCATCCAGTGGCAAAGTTCCTACGAAGGACTCCCCTGCTTGCTCAGTCGTACCAGTCTTTAGACCATCAAATTCATTGCCATCTTGATAGTCCCGATTACCCTTTAAAAGCAGATTTAATGAATTATATGTCTTAGTTTCATTGCCATCGGGAAAGGTCAATTTGGCCTGTGAAGTTGTCTGTAAAATTTCAGGATATTCATCCAAAACGTGTTTTACGACCACACCAATATCGTTGGCTGAAAGTTTATTTTCACCATCTTGACTCCCTAAATACATATCAGGTTCCAAATCAGAGTTGTTCAAACCAGACACATTGTATATTTCAGCGCCCTTGATACCCCAACTTTTTAATGTTTTACGCATCAATCTAACGAATTTTTCCTGACTGCCTGAAACTTTTCCCGCCAACATCATTGCTGCTGAATTGGATGAAACTATCCAAGCAGCATTGTACAGATCCTTGACCGTATAATCTTTATCAGCATCTAGTCTGACGTTGGTCAATTCGGATTTTTGGGTCATTGAAGCTTGAGCTTCGGTCGGTCTGATGGTGTCTTTTTCGGTAAATTTACCTTCTTTGATCGCCTTCGTTACCAAATACAACGTAATGATCTTAGTGATCGAACCGATGGCTACTTTTTCATCAGCATTTTTTTGATAAATGATCTGGCCAGTATGTTCATCGAAAATCATCCCTGCGGTAGCATTTATCTCTGGTTCAGTTCCTGATTCGGCTTGAACCGTCGATGTAAAAATTGGTAACGTCAATATTACGACTGACATTACCAATACTATTTTTTTTACAAAACTTTTCATTGTTAACCTCACAAATCAATCTTGGGATTCAGCTATTGGAAAATGGCTAATGAAAGCTGTTTTAGTTTTATCAGATGTAACAGCAATCGTGCCACCATGTAATTGAACCATACTTTGAGCGATAGCCAAACCCAAACCAGTTCCACCCGTCTTCTTGGAACGAGAATCTTCCACTCGATAAAAGCGGTCAAAGACATGTTTCAAGGAATCTTCCGGAATTGGTTGACCATTGTTAGCCACCGTCACGACCACTTCTTTGTCTTTCTTTTCAGCTGTGAGCCAAATATGGGTGGCACCTTTACCGTATTTCAACGCATTCATGATCAAGTTATTGAAGACACGACCTAACTTTTCAGTGTCGCCTTTCATCATGATCTTGTCTGGGATTGAATTGACCATGATCTCCATGCCCCGCTTGTTAGCTTCCAATTCGAAATCAGCTGACAGTTGGTCAAGCATCTGGGCCATATCAAATTGAGTCATATTCAAACGACTTGTGGCGTGTTGTACGTTAGCGTATTCGAACAATGAATTGACCAAATTTTGCATTTCCAGCGACTTTTTGTAAGCAATGTGGGTATACTTTAAAATTTGTCCTAAATCATTGAAACTCTTGCTTTCGATCAGACCCAAATAACCAATGACTGAGGTCAAGGGCGTTCTAATATCGTGACTGACGTTACTGATAAGTTCATCTTTGCTCTCTTCAGATTGACGTTGTTCTTCCGAATGACGGTTCATATTCAAGATCAACTGATTAAAGCTATCAACGATATTTTGTAAATTAGGATTGACCTTTAAGTTGACTGGTTTAGCCAAATTATCGTTAGCTACACCTTTTAAGACGAGCTTAATATGAGCCAATTCCATGTGGTGATAAGTACTGATGACGATAAAATATGCCACCAATAGCTCCACTATCCAGACGATAAGAAGCACCCACAGTTTAGCCTTCCATAAATTTTCAAAATTTACTTGCAGATTAGCCCACATGCTTTGTGTGCCGATACTGCCGATCAATATAGCATTTATTACCTGAAATAAAAGAAAGGTGCCTATTCCCTCAAAAAGGAGGACACCTTTTTCTCTTACGTTCAGTTTGATTCGTTTGCTCAAAATCAAACCTCCACTTTGTAGCCTACGCCCCAAACGGTTTCGATAACTTTTTCACCGTTAGTGGCATCTTCTAATTTATCACGCAAGTGACTGACGTGGACCATAACAGTTTTAGCTGAAACGACACTCTCTTGTTTCCAAACTCGTTCAAAAATTTCATCGGCTGAAAATACTCGATTAGGGTGGCTGGCCAATAAGTAAAGCACACCAAACTCAAGTGCAGTCAACTGTACTTTTTGTCCAGAATCAGTTACGACTTCGTGTGAATCCTTATAGATCGTAATTGGTCCTACTTCTAATTTATCGGGAACGTTCTTAGATGTCTGTTGCGTGCTGCGACGCAATAATGAACGGATTCGAGCCATGATTTCCAAAGGATTGAATGGTTTCGTTACATAATCGTCAGCGCCAGTAATAAGACCTTGTATCTTATCCATATCAGTCGTTTTAGCCGAAACGATAATGATTGGGATCTGCGAATTCTTCCGCACTCGCTTTACAACCTCAATTCCATCGATTCCCGGCATCATAATATCCAAAACCATCAAGGCAATATCGCTATGTGCTGACAGTTGATCCAATGCTTCTTGTCCCGAATTAGCCGCAATTGGTTCATAGCCTTCATTTTTTATGTAGATACTAAGTAATTCTACAATTTCCTTATCATCATCCACCACTAAGATTTTCATTTAATAAACCTCTCAAGCGTACATATATTTACAAGCTTACAACTAGTTAGTATTATACAATAAGAAGTAAGTAGATTACTAATTAGACATGAAAGTAGGCCTCAATGGAATATTTAAGAAAACGAATGAAATTCTTATTGATAATCACCTTCTCAGTAGCTGTTATTTTATTCGTACAATTTGAATTGCATAACGACCACAACCTTGATTTGAAAAAAGTCGGTATTTACATGACTTTATTGAAGATTTTTGCCGGTGGCTATGGAATCTATGGTTTGATTCAATTCTTCAGAGTCAAATAGATTTTTGCCAAGATAAAAAGCCTGTACTAATTGGAAATTTCCAATTAGTACAGGCTTTATTTTTTTTGAAAAGAGTTGCAAAATCGGCAAGCAATTCGTGCGATTAGGCAAATACTCAGAAGTTACCCGGTTTGTTTCGCTCTCTAGTTGAAACGAGCTACTCAAGCCAGATTCCTGTGCATTGCTACGTCCTAAAAATCATCTGACAAAACCGGTCAGATAATTTCTAGGACTAGGCAATTGCTCGGAGTCTAACCGGCTTGCTTCGCTCTCTTAGAAAAAGGCTCTTTCTTTGATACCTGTCATTTGACGGAAACCAAAGCGAAGTCCGAAGGCAATAATTGCAGCGATGAAGTAACCTACGGCATTAAGCGTTGGATTGATCGAAGCTGGAATCAATGTCATTGCAGACAAGAAGACAAACATCAAAACTAATCCGACAACTAGATAACCAATTGTCATTCCCCAACCTGGACGTTGGTCTTTTGGTTTCTTCATTTGATTGTTGAACCATGATAACAAACCACCCCACATTGCTGAAAGAATGATCAATGTGATAATACCAGTTTGGTTATTAGGATTACTCTTAGCACCAGTCTTGCTTGTTAAAGCAACGATTCCGTACAAGGCACCGAACAAGGCAAAGAATAATAGAGATGTGTCAAGCCATGAAGCCCAGAATGGCGTTGGCTTAACTGGTTTCTTTGGATGAGCAATATCTTGGGCCTTTTGAGTTACTGGTCCATAAAGTTGATTAGCTGGAATACCTTTGATTTGGTTATCGACAACTTCTGGAAGCATGCCATCAATAGCCTCTTTGGCCTCAGCTTCGGCGAAACCATTGTCCATCAAATACTTGTTAAGTTTAAAAATGTATTCAGCATTCTTATTACTCAACTTTTTGCGCAAATCATCAACGTTGGCACTGTAAATTTCGCTTGTTATTTCTTCTTTTTTTGTGTTCTTAGCTGAAGCAGCTTTTTGCTTTTCAGCAGCTTGCTTATTCTTATCTCTCAAATCCTCTGACATTTCAATCCCCCTGATTTAGACGTTGAAGCGGAATTCAATGATGTCGCCATCTTGAACTTCGTAATCTTTACCTTCAACACGTAATTTACCGGCTTCTTTAACAGCCTTTTCACTACCTAATTCATCTAAATCGCTAAATGCCATTACTTCGGCACGAATGAATCCACGTTCAAAATCAGAGTGAATAATTCCGGCAACTTGTGGTGCTTTCATGCCTTCGTGGAATGTCCAGGCACGTGTTTCTTTACCACCAGCTGTGAAGAAGGTTCTAAGACCTAACAACTTGTAGCTGGCACGGATCAATTTATCAAGACCTGATTCAGTAACGCCTTCTGCTTCAAGGAATTCTTTTCTTTCGTCATCATCGAGTTCAGCAATTTCTTCTTCAGTCTTAGCTGAAACACCGATAACTTGAGCGTTTTCCTTCTTAGCGTAATCTTCAATGATCTTGTAGTACTTAGAATTTTCTGGATCAGCCATGTCGTCTTCGGCGATGTTAGCAACATACAAGACTGGCTTTGAAGTTAATAGGAACAAGCCCTTAACGATTTTTTCTTCATCTTCGTCAAAGTCGATTGATCTAACGGCTCCACCAGCTTCAAGGACTGGCTTGATCTTTTCAAGCACAGCGAATTCAGCTTTAGCTTCTTTATCCTTAGCACTCTTGGCAGCTTTTTCAACTCGTGTATAACGCTTGTTGATACTGTCTAGATCGGCGATACCTAATTCCAAATTGATAGTTTCGATATCATCCAATGGATCAACTTTACCAGTAACACTTGTAATATCATCATCATCAAAAGCACGAACTACGTGAACGATAGCATCAACTTGACGAATGTTTTCCAAGAACTTGTTACCAAGTCCTTCACCCTTACTAGCACCTTTAACGATACCCGCGATATCAGTAAATTCAAAAGTTGTGTGGATCAATTTCTTGGCAGGAATCAATGAGTCGATTCTTGAAAGACGTTTGTCTGGAACTTCAACCATTCCGACGTTGGGGTCGATAGTAGCGAAAGGATAGTTAGCCATTTCGGCACCAGCCTTTGTAATAGCATTAAATAAAGTTGACTTACCAACGTTTGGTAGTCCGACGATTCCGGCAGTTAAAGCCATTTGTTATTCCTCATTTCTCTTCATAATATTTGGTGGCATTAGTTGAGATTTACTCAAATAATGTTGCTCGTTTTCCGTTTTTACCTGGTCAGCTTGAGTTAAAACCTTTTTGAATTTTTTCGCAAATTCAGCCCGTGGGATCATAACGATATGACCACAGCCTAGGCATTTAACTTTGATATCCGCACCCATTCGGATAACTTCCCAGCGGTTTTCCCCACAAGCATGGGGTTTTTTCATCGTAATAATATCTCCAAGTTTAAACATACAGTCCCTCTAATCTAAATGGATTCCTAATATGTCTAAAATACGGTTCAATTCATCCGTATTCGTGAAGTCGATCTCCAATTTTCCGTGACCGCTACGTGTCTCTTTAACGGAAACTGGCGTGTCGAATCTTTCGACCAACTTCTCTTCAGTTGCTCTGATATATGGTGATTTTTGAGCGACTTTCTTTTTCTTCTTGCTGTCGTGTTTGGATTCAGTAGCTAATTGTTCTAGTTGACGAACCGTTAAATCTTCACTGACCGCACGTTTAGCAAGTTTATCAATTTGTTCTTTATCTTTCAAACTGAGTAAAGTTCTAGCTTGACCCATTGATAGATCGCCATTTTGAACTAATTTCTTCGTTGCGTCCGGTAAATTCAACAGACGCAAGTAGTTAGCAATATATGGACGACTCTTACCGAGTCTTTGAGAAACTTGTTCCTGTGTCAAATTCAACTTTGTAATTAGAGTTTGATAAGCATCAGCCTCTTCCAAAGGAGTCAAATCTTCACGTTGTAAATTTTCCAAAACGGCAATTTCCATCATCCCGGACTCGCTCAATGGGCGAACGATAGCTGGAATCGTTGTTTTCTTAGCAATTTTACTTGCACGATAACGTCTTTCACCAGCAATGATCTCAAAACCATTGACACTTTCACGGACAATAATTGGTTGGAAGACACCATTTTGTTCGATTGAATGTGCTAATTCGTTTAAGGCATGTTCTTCGAAGGTCTTTCTTGGTTGATATGGATTAGGACGAATATCATCAATGGCTAGATCAACGACTGTTTCACTATTTTCATCGATAGCTTCGAATTCAGAGAAAATTGCGTCAATTCCTCTTCCTAAACCTTTTTTATTTTTGCTTGATGCCATTACGCTTTAACACCTCCTTGGCAAGGTCACGATAAGCTTTAGCACCTCTTGATCTGTCATCGAAATCAACGATTGGTAAACCGTAACTGGGAGCTTCAGCTAAACGTGTATTTCTTGGTACGATCGATTTGTAAACTGACTCGCCAAAATATGACTTAACTTCATCGACAACTTGCGCACCCAAGTTAGTTCTAGCATCGAGCATAGTGATCAAAACACCCTCGATAGCCAAATTAGTGTTGAAATGCTTTTGAACCAAACGGATCGTGTTGAGCAACTGACTCAAACCTTCCAATGCATAGTATTCACTCTGAACTGGAATAATGATCGAATCGCTGGCCGTAAAGGCATTAGTTGAAAGTTGACCTAATGAAGGCGGACAGTCGATCAAAATAATATCGTATTGATCGTCAACTTCTTCAACTGCTGAGCGCAGACGAGTTTCTCGAGCCATCATCGTGGTCAATTCCATCTCGGCACCAGCTAATTGAATCGTTGCTGGCACAATATCAAGATTTTTATGTTCAGTATGAATAATCGTCTTGCTGAGTGGATATTCATTGACTAAAACGTCGTAAACATCTTTCTCAACATTGGCTTTTTTAATACCCAATCCACTGGTTGCATTACCTTGAGGGTCAGTATCGATGATCAATACTTTTTGGCCAAGGTCAGTTAAACATGCTCCCAAATTAATGGTGGTCGTGGTTTTTCCTACACCACCTTTTTGATTTGCAACAGATATTTTTCGTGCCATTTTATTCCCCAATCTCTAGAAATTGTTTGAACAATCTCACAAAATATTTATCTATGGTAATCACTTTTTGGCGCTTTTGCCATAACTATATAATCTTATCATTTTTGGGATATTATTTAATCCCTAGTGATTATTTCACGAGTGGTTTTTTGGCCGGCGTTCCTGGTTTGCGAGGATACTTTTTCGGAGTCTTCGCAATCTTCTTAACAAAAATAAAATTACGAATTCCAGCATCATTAGGCAATTCAACAGACTCTTGATGCTTGATCTCGCCACCCAAAGTTTCAATCGCATATTGAGCCGTCTTCAATTCTTCGGGAGCTTTCTCAGATTTCATAGCGACAAATTGTCCATCAACTTTGACTAATGGCAAGCAAAATTCAGTCAAAACATTCATTGCGGCTACGGCACGAGCTGTAACGACATCGAATGATTCACGGAATTGTGGATTCTTGCCTACTTCTTCAGCCCGACCATGAACTAAACTGACACTATCTAAGCCTAATTTTTCAACTAGACTATCTAAGAATTTGATCCGTTTATTCAATGAATCAACAATAGTTACGTGTAGTTTAGGATTGATGATCTTGAGGGGCAAAGATGGGAATCCTGCACCTGAACCAACATCGCACAAAGTTAATTCCTCGTGCAATAATTTGTCATCTACGAATCCTAACACGATCGAATCGTAAAAATGTTTCAAATAAACTTGGTCTTCTTCAGTGATCGAAGTCAAATTCATAACTTTATTGGTTTCAACTAATTCGTGAAAATAAGTCGCAAACTGTTCTTTTTGAGTTTCATTTAACTCAACGCCTTGTTTGGCTAAGGCTTCAAAAAATTCTTCCGGTTTCATTACATACCTCCACTCGTGAAACACATGTTTCACACTCTTTTATCCTATATTATTGAAGTCTTTAATTCAATGCTGATTTGAAGTTGTTACATTTATTAATTGTTGTATTTACAACAAAAAAGTTCTATGATTACCATCAATATTTATTTACTCAGGGGGGTCTCCTTATGATTAGCGTCAAGCACACCAATGAACTCAGTTCTAAAGAATTGATCGACATTTTAAAAACCCGCGTGGCAGTTTTTGTAGTCGAACAAAATTGTCCTTATCAAGAAGTGGACGAAGATGATTATGATGATTTACACGTTCGTCTGATTGAAGATGGCCATTTAAAAGCGTATACCAGAATTATCAATAAGGGCGATCACATTACTTTCGGACGAGTATTCGTGGTCAAAGAATATCGGAAGGCTGGCTTAGGTGCTAAAATCGTTCAAAGTACCATCGATGAAATCAAACAACGTTTCCCTAAACAACCAATTCAAATCCAAGCTCAAGCTTACTTGCAAGAATTCTACGCGGGTTTTGGTTTCAAAGCTATTTCCGATGTTTATTTGGAAGATAACATCCCTCATTTAGATATGTTAATGGAAATTTAAAAGGAGTCTTAGCCTATGGCATTTAACATCCTACCTATCAGTATTGAAGAGATCACTTACCCTGACTTACCGCAATTGCAGAAATTGAGCGTTAATACCTTTAATGACTCATTCCGGAACGTCCGTGGCGATCTTTCCGATTATATCAAACAGAATTATAATTACGGCAAATTAGCCAGTGAAATGATCAATCCTCAATCACATTTCTATTTCATTTATTACAACCACAAATTAGCTGGTTATCTCAAACTCAATCTTGATCAAGCTCAATCCAAAGATATGGGCAGTGACGCTTTGGAAATCGACCGTATCTACTTACGTCAAAACTTCGGTTACATGGGACTAGAGAACAAATTGATTGAATTTGCCTTCAAACAAGCCAAAAAATTTCACAAGCATGATGTTTGGAGCAACATTTGGGAACACGATCAACCCATCGTCTATTCCTATCATCAATTCGGTTTCAAAGCTATTGGCAGTCAAAAATTCAAACTAGCCGGTCATACTCAAAAAGATCTAGTCATGCTTACAAGCGTCTAAAATACAAAAGAGACCAACTTCACGAAATGTGAATTGGTCTCTTTTTTTAATGCCCCTGCCAAGGAACTTTATTTTAACACATATCTTGACAGCCATCTGGTAAACAGTCGCACTTGACGTGTTCTGGAGCATTTTTGGCTTTCTTAGCCAATGTTTGTTGCAACATTTCGATATCTGTTCGGCTGATTTCCATCGAGTCGATCAGTTCATTTAACACCGAACCCGATTTGTGAGCACAGAAGTCATTGAAAAGACTATTGGCATATTCATCCATCGTTGCTTGTTCTTCAACGGTTGTTGAATAAATGTAACGGCCATTTTCCTTCTCACGACTGAGAAATTCTTTTTTGGTCAAACGAGTTATCAAAGTTTTGATTGTCGAATCCGACCAATTTTGTTTCTTTTGCATCAAATTAATTATTTCGGAGCTAGTCACATGTTTCAAAGTCCAAACGATGCGCATAATTTGCCATTCAGCTGAAGAAATTTCAACTTTTTTTGATTCCCTTTTTGCCACGGTATCCATCAAAAACTTCCTCTCTCTAACTGTACTGGCATTAATTATATAACATTATTTGGCTAATCCCATATTACGTTTTTCATCATAAACTTCCACGCAGTAATTTTTCTGGTGACAGTTGGGACAAACTAGCTTACGAGCATGTATGTTATGGCCACTCCAGAAGGCAGCCCAAAACTTTGGTTTGAATTCATAATTACAATTAGGACAAATATAATTGACCTCTCGGAAGTAATAGCGAGTGATTCCAATTGCAAAAATAACCGCGATCAGCATTGCAATTATAAATGGCTGCCATTGATTTTTGGTAATTCCCCAAACTAAGGAACCAATTTCAACTACATCCATCAGTAGTCCATAAACTACCATTTTGATGTGAACTTTTCGTAATGATTTTTTATTACTCATAAGATTATCTATGTCATCGATTGTTTTGATCGGCGTTTGGCTTATTTGAGGCAAATTTTTTCGCAAATCTTCCATCTGTTTGATCTGACCTTTAGTGATCCTAACTTGGTCTTTAGCAGCTTTTAGTTGTTGATCTAAAAGTAGATCTAAAACAGCTGTCGAATTTTGACTATCCAAAATCTCGGTAATGGCTTTTAATGAAAGGCCTAAATTCTTCAATAGTAAGATAAGTTTCAAACGACTGACTTCAGTATCAGTATAAATTCGACTGCCTCCGCTTGAAATTTGATGGGGCTTGAGAATGTTCTTTTTATCATAATATTGAATCGTCCTGATTGAAACATTCGTCATCTTAGCCAATTCGCCAGTTGTATATTCTGACATAGATTTCACCTCCTTAATGTTATTTATAGACTATAACCTTAGGTCGCCTGCAAGGGTTTTTATAAAAAATAGGTCGTAACGCCGTTATATTGTTAATATTATAACCACTTTCTCATGTGATTTACATAACTTGTTTATACGATTGCTATAACTATTAAAGTGGCTTATCATGGTCAGATAAAGTACTTTCGATTAGGGGGACAATCATATGAAGTATAGTTTTTTTGCTCAACCACAAATAAATAAATGTGACGATTCCATTTTCGGCTACGAAGTCCTGCTTCGCAAAGAAGACAATGGAGCTTGGCATTTACCACAAGATTTCACGGAACTTTCGATTGCGGACCAAGTTAAATTAGTTGAAAAGACGGCTATGTCACTCAACCAACACTTTGGCAAAAAGCAAGTTATCTCATTTAATTTGAATCAATCACAGGCCAGCGATCCTTTGACCTTAGGGGAAATCATTGCTCTGAAAAAGAGAATCTCACCAATTTCACTAATGATCGAATTAACTGAAGCCATGTCTTTAAAGGATATCAAATGCTTCAGTCTCTTGTTGCATCAATATGATATTTCATTAGTTATCGATGATGTCGGCACTGGTTCTAACACTTTCAAAAACGTACGAGATCTATTGCCTTATGTGGATCGCATTAAATTCGCTATGCAAAATCTTCGTATGGATGGCGAAGCGGACAAGATCCCTGAATGTTTAAGTTTCTGGGTTGAACAAGCCAAGAAATATAGCTTAGACATGGTTCTTGAAGGCGTTGAAGATGCTAAGGATCAAATCTTAGCTAAAAAGTTTGGTATCAATATTCAACAAGGCTACCTTTACGGTAAACCTGCTCATGTCTAAAAAAAATAGGCCATCCAAAAATTGGATGGCCTATTAGTTTATCTAAAACCAGAATTCAGAGAAAAGTTGTGCTTGTTTAATCCACTCTCTATGCGATTGGGTCCCAAGCTGGTAAGACAACTGGTTCTTGTTCATATTCAGCAAGTTCTTCCTTAGTTAGGTATTTCTTATCGATCACGAGGTCGTAAACGTAGTCTTCAAACCACTTCTGATCCATTACGAAATAACCATCGACACCGACATCCTCACCCCAGGAATTTTCAACTTTCCAACGATTTGGTTGGCCGTTGACTAAGTTAACTCCAGTGATCGTCATTGCGTGTGACAAGTGAGCTTGTTGATAATCGAGACGTACGCCTTTATCCATTTGTGAATCAATGCCAAACATCTTGTCATATTGATAAAGATTACCCATCAAATAGCCTTTTTTACGGTCAGAATCTTCCAAAACGTCATTGCCGAACCAAATTGGACTATTGGATTTCAATTGTTCGATGGCCAATTCTTGTAGACGTTCCATTGGCAAGTTCAAAAACTTAGTTGTATCTCCACCGACGACATTTTCAGCCGTATCAATAGCGTAAACTTGGTGATACTTCTTGCTTTCTTGTGGAGAATTGATCACATCGGCATAGTTATCGACGTTCATAGTAAAGTAACGTTTCAAGAATTCCTTAGGTGTGATCTTGCTTTCTTCGATCAACTTATCATTGTCTGTGTGTAATGACAATTCAAATTCTGTTGGTGGAACTCCGAATGAGTAGACACATAATTTGTAAACTTCAGCTAACATTGCTTGAACACGTTGATCTATTTGATCTTCACTTGCTTTATCAGCCTTCATTTTACGGAGTTCAATTCCGTTTTTGCGCAACAATTTACCCAAAACATCGTCGAATTCAGTCGTATTGTCGGAAACAGCCGTTTCTGGCATTACATAATTAGGAACGACACCATATTTCTTAATCAAGTTGGCAGCAAATTGCCAATAGCCGCCGTCGCCATTAGGACCTGCAAACAAATAATTTACTGTTCGGTCTTCAACTGGTAAATCAGCCGTTCTTAAAATATCTTGATAAAAGTTGTTAGCTTTTTCCAAACGGTCCCAGAATGATAAATAATTTTGTGACAATTCAAAATCCTTCAAATTGTTTTTTACGGCAAATTCAGTTCTCAAAGTATTCAAAGCTGAAAATAGCCAGCAACGACCAGAGTGCTTTTGGTTAGATACCTTTCCCGTATCAACAGTCACGTTGAACGATGGATTCAAAATTGTCTTAGCTTCGGGATTTTCACTAGCTTTGAAGATCCCGACTTGTGCTACAGAGTTTTTCAGAACATTATTAGTTGCATCTTGATTTAAGTTCTTGTTAAAATCTGCTAAAATCTCTTTATTGATTTCTTTTGTCAATTCAATCACCTCGTTATTTAACTATATTACAATATTTCTAATTATATTGGAGAAAAATTATGTCTGAAGTTATAAAAATTGCTTATTTGTATGAAGATCTGATGAACACTTACGGAGATAGTGGCGATGTTAAAATCCTCAGTTTCCTCCTCAAACAAAAAGGTTACGATACTCAAGTCGACAATATCAGCCTGGGTATGAAGTTCAATGCCTTTGACTATGACTTCGTTTTCTTCGGTGGTGGCCAAGATTTCGAACAATCAGTCGTAGCTCCCGATCTACAAAAGCACCGTCAAACGATCAAAGAGTATATTGAAGCTGACATGCCAATGCTTTGCATCTGTGGTGGCTATCAATTCCTTGGTAAATATTACGAAACAAGCAGTGGTCAAACTATCGAAGGTCTCAATATTCTTCCTTTCCACACTATCTACAAAGCCGACAGTCGTATGATTGGCGATACAGAATACAAGACTGAATGGGGTACCGTCAGAGCCTTTGAAAACCACAGTGGCCGGACATACTTCGACGACAAGTCTGAACTCAAACCTTTCGGCGAAATGATTGAAGGCTACGGCAACAATCCCGATGAAAAGCAAGAAGGTATGCGTTATAAGAACGTTATAGGTAGCTATTCTCATGGACCTGTGCTTAAAAACGAAAACGTTGCGGATGCTATTGCGGACAAAATTGTTGTTGCACATAAGAAACGAATGGCTAACGCTGTTAAATAATGCTCCATCTTTTTCCAATTCAAAAGATGGAGTAGTAGAAATATTCCGCCTTCCGATCAAAAGCTGATTGGGCTGGAACGTAGTGAGCACGACTTGGAGCCAATTTAAAAATTGTCTTCAAGCTCGGCAGTAATCTAAGCCAGCACAAAACGCTGACTAAGATTAAACCACTACTGAGCCCATCAGCTTTTGCTCTCCAGGCTAGGGTTTTCGTTGTTTAGTTGGTATATATAATATTTGAATAAAAATCATTAGTAATATAAATGTAGTTTTAAACATAAGAAGACCGTAATTCCTAAGTTAATTAAGAATTACGGTCTATTTTTTAAATTTTTACTGATAAATAATTACTACTTTGATATTTAATTAAATTGCCGATATTAATATCTCAAACCCCAAAATTCTTAACCCCTCTAGTCTGGAATGGAATTCTGGTGGATGCTCAGCCGTGGTAGTATCTTAGCTGGCGTTCTTTGCCAGGTTAGATACAGACAAGCTTAGAGACAATTTGAACTGTAATTGGCTCTAAGTTGCTCTCACAGCGTTCCAGCAATCCACCAGAATTTCATGGAAGACGGCAGTGAACCAATTCCCCAAAAAGTTAACATTGCCTTTTTGTCTGGTATTTTATGCTGTAAATCTTTATTCTTAATCAAAAAAATCCTCTGATTCTAACTTCGGAATCAGAGGATTTTTAGTTCAATTAATTTATTTTATAGCGTCCACTTGGCGAACCATGGCTAATTCTTCATCAGTTGGAATCAACAACACTTTGATTGCTGAATCAGCACTACTGATCAAGCCTTCTTTACCCGCAGCGTTCAAATCCGCATCCAATTTGACGTTGAAGATAGCCAATTTATCAATGATTTCTTGACGCAATTCGACGTTATGTTCACCGATACCACCAGCAAAGACTAAGGCGTCAGCACCATCTAACTCGGTCAAATAGCTTCCGGCATATTTAACGATCCGGTTAACGAAAATATCGACAGCTAATTTGGCACGAGGGTTAGTTTTTTCTTGAGCTTTGATCTCACGCATATCAGGTGAAATGCCTGAAACGCCCAATAACCCTGATTTTTGATTCAATAGCATCATGATTTCATTTGGATCTGAAACCTGCAATTCTTGCATCAAATAAGGTACCAAGGCAGGATCAAGGTCTCCGGCTCTCGTTCCCATCGTTACACCAGTTAATGGTGTGAATCCCATTGAAGTATCAAAAGCTTTGCCGTCTTTTACAGCAGCTAATGAAGCACCACTACCTAGGTGCATAGTTACTAAATCGATATCTTTTTTATCTTTATGCAATAATTCTGCAGCACGTCCGGTCAAATAACCATGGGAAATACCGTGTTCACCATAACGGTGAATTTGATATTTCTGAGTTATTTCATAAGGCAAACTGTAAATCGCATTCATTTCTGGGAGGTCTGTAAAGAATTGACTGTCAAATACGGCATATTGCTTTACGTTTGGCAATGTCTTGGCCATTGTAGCGATTCCTTGGGCTTCCATTGGATTATGAAGTGGTGCAAAGTTGCTCAATGCTTTGATCTGTTCTAGAACTTCTGGTGTTACTTCTACCGCTGACTTGAAAACTTGACCACCAGCAACTACTCGGTGTGCTACCGCTGTAATTTCTGATAAGTCTTGAATAATATCTAATCTTTGTAATTCATCAAAAACCATCTTGGCAGCATCTGCTTGATCCAAGTTGTCGATTGTCGTTTCGAATTTTTGATGATCACCATATTTAACTGTAAAGATCGAACCAGGCATACTGATCCGTTCTACCAAACCGCTAGCTAAAACCGTCTCAGCCGGCATCTCAAATAATTTCCATTTTAATGATGAACTACCAGCGTTAATAACTAATGTCTTTTGCATCGATAATCACTCTCCTAATTAATAGAATACCCAATTTTCAGAAAATATGCAGTCAATTTTGATTTTCTTGCAATGCTTTTGCCTATTTGTCTAAAAATTTATTGGATTTCAAAATTGCCGTGGAAATTGCTGGTGCAATGATAATTGCCGCAATCATTTCTGGAACGCCATTAGTTCCCACAATGACTAATAATAATTTGTTCAATAAATCAGTTTGAGTCGCATACGCTTGCGCCATAGCATTAGAATACATCACTCGCATCAGGCCTAAAACCAGAACCGTATTCGTCAAAGAACCAATTCCTGAAGCTACCGCCATCCCCAAAACTCTTTTTTTAGTGTGATCTCTAAACCACAAGTAGATCCAGCCAGCCACTAGACCTACGATGACTCTTGGCAAAATCGCTACGATTGGATTTGTGAAAACAGTTGTATCAATGATTGATGTTGGACTGGTAAAGGCTCGGATAATCGTACCAATTCCCCAAACTAATCCAACGATTGCACCATCCTTAGGACCTAGGACGATGGCAGCTACGATCACCGTAATGTGGATGATGGTAATATTGATAAATCCCGTGGGAATGAACCCCAAGAACGGAACCATCGACTGTACAAATATAATTGCAATCAACACACCTAAAATTGCGGTGCGATAGGCTTTCCGTCTTTGCAAATTTGTTTACCCCTCAATTTGAATTTTCTTAATTTTAACTGATAACTTAATAAAAACCAAAAAAATAAAGCTGAATTAATTCAGCTTTATTAAATTAGTCATTTTCTGCAGCATCAACGGCCTTAATAACTGCGTTTCGGAATCCATATTCTTCCAAAGCGGCCACGCCACGAATAGTTGAACCACCTGGTGAAGTAACTTCATCTTTCAAGGCTGACACGTTCAAATCAGATTGCTTAGCTAACTTACCAGCACCGATTGCCATGCCGATAGCCGCCTCATAAGCTAATTTTCTGTTCAAGCCATGTTTTACACCTGCATCGCTCAAAGCTTCAATGAAGACGTCAAGAAAGGCTGGAGAACATCCGGCTACGGTTCCGATGATTCCTAATTGATCTTCAGGGACTTCCACTAATTGACCTGTGTAACCCATGATTGAAGCAACTTTTTTCTTATCTTCATCAGTAAAGTCATCTGAATAAGTAATTCCTGTAAAGCCAGCACCAACTTTGACCGGCGTATTAGGAATAGCATGGGCCACTTTAACTTTGCCCAAATCTTGTTTCAAAAGAGCCACTGAAGCACTGCCTGTAAAGGCAACGATCAATTTGTCAGATGCAATTTCCTTCAATTCAGTCAAGACGCTCTCTAAAGCATTTGCACCCACGGCGATAAAAATCACTTCAGCATCATCCAACTGCTTTACTTTTTTAACGACCTTGAATCCTAATTGTTCAGCCAAAAGACTCGTACGGTTAGAATGACCGCCTTTAACGACGATTTCGTCTGCATCGTAACCATTTTTAATTAGACCCGTTATAACGGCTCCACCAATACTACCAGCACCAATAAATCCAATCATGACATCTGCTCCTTTGTAAAATCTATACTTTATATTATATTAAATAGCCAATTATGAAACAAATTAAAAGCAAACATTATCCGATACGTGTATTCTTATTTTCTGGGAGGGATAAATCATGAATACATATCGCACACGGGCCCAATTAAAGGGTGAGGTTAAAAATCTTTTATCAGGTCGTTGGAAAAGTGCCATCGCACTCTATATCATTCCATTGATCTTAGCTGTTGTAACGAATGGCTACGGCAATTCTAATTCTGGAGTACATTTCGAATATGATATCTCCAATTTTGACATTGCTAGAATTTCTAGATACGCCGCTTCTTCAGGTATCATCAGTTTTATTTTAAGTGCCATCTTTCTAATCATTACCCTGTCAGCTTCGTTTAGAGGCTTGGATTGGTTGGAGGATCCAGATCTGACTTTCGATCCATGGAAGAGTAATTTCACTTACTTCCGCAGTCCAGATTGGTGGCAACTGATCTTTATTTACGTCATTATCGGTATTTTTACTTTCTTATGGGCGCTTCTCTTAGTTATTCCAGGAATCATTAAATCTATTGCCTATTCACAAACTTATTTTGTTTACAAAGACTACAATGACCGTGGTTTAGCTGATAACTACAATCTGACTGATTACATCACTCGCAGTCGTAAACTAATGGTCGGCAACAAGTGGCGTTACTTCGTATTACAACTTAGTTTTATCGGTTGGTGGATCTTAGGATGCATTACCATCGGTATCGGCTTCATCTGGATCTATCCATATTACAAATTGACTATGGCTAATTTCTATCGTGATCTAGTCGCTAATGAAAAATAACTAGAAATTGAAAATAAAGCCCCTGATTCGTTTTAGAATCAGGGGCTTTTCTTTATCACTTCACTAAACCATACAAATTAGCATCATGAAATTTTCCATCTGAGTATATTTCATCTTTGAGTTGGCCTTCTAAAACAAAGCCAGCTTTTTGAGCCACCGCATTGCTAGCTTCATTAACTTTTTCAGCTAACAATTTTATTTTATGGAGTTTCATTTCTTCAAATCCAATTGCCAATACTCGTTTCAAGCAGTCAGTCATAACGCCGTTACCTTGATACTCGCCACCTAACCAATATCCTACTTCTGCGTGGCTATTGTCTAAATCGATATTG
The DNA here is from genome assembly GCF_001434275.1 of Companilactobacillus mindensis DSM 14500. Classification (GTDB taxonomy): domain Bacteria; phylum Bacillota; class Bacilli; order Lactobacillales; family Lactobacillaceae; genus Companilactobacillus; species Companilactobacillus mindensis. The sequence continues at coordinate 28,777 of NZ_AZEZ01000086.1, forward strand.
TGCAGATCAATCATTCCAACCGGTTTTCCATCAACTAAGATACTCGTGATCCAGAGTTTCTTATCCTTCATGCGGCCTTGGCAGTATTCCAAAAAATCCTTTTCATCTTCCACCGAGTGCATCGCATCGCCCCAGGGCATGAACTTGGCTAATTGGGGACGTGTTTTTTCGATCTGATCATACAGACTAGCTGCATCATCAGGACTAACGAGTTTCACTTTAACATTTTCTCGAACTGACCACTCATTCATGATTTCACCCTCTAATTATTTTGTATATCGGTATACCACATCATGAAGTAACTGTGCAACTGGTGTTTGAGCCTTTTTATCGTAGTATTGTTGGAATCTTGAATCCATCAAGTACATATCGACTAATCCGCGATGCGAAGACTTAGTGTATTTGGGCCAAGTGAATTCCAACCACTGTCTATGTTCTTGATATATTTGTTGGGCCAACGATGAGTCAAGATCGGGATGCTTTTTCAGAGCCACCAAATCCGTTATTAGCTTGCTTTCAATATCACTCATTTCTTTAAATTCTTTCTCAGTCAACTGGCTGTATTTTTGATTAGCCTGTTTGATTGTATCCGCGTCGTATTTTTGTTGCAGTTCTGAACCGTAGGTTGCCTCATTTTGTGCTAATTGTTCTTTCTTGAAAGCGGCAAATTTTTCTGTATCGGCCATCTTTTTTTCTCCTTTGTAATTTTCTATCGTCAGATCAATATTGGTTAGGAGTTTATTTACTTCTTTTTGTTTATTCAGTAACAATCTTCGTTGCTCTTTTAAGGCTTCCAATTGCGAAAAATCAGGATCATCCATTAAACGTTTGATTTTACTTAAAGGAAAGTCTAACGAGCGGTAAAACATAATTTGTTGTAATTTATTTACATTTTTTTCATCATAAATTCTGTAATTACTTTTATTTATTTCATTCGGTTTCAACAGGTCGATCTGATCGTAGTATCTGAGGGTTCTTGTACTAATACCAGCTAATTCAGCTAATTTTTTGATTGTATATTTCATAAATAAATCTCCTAACAAAATAAATACTAATGGTTTACGTTACGTCAAGGTCAAGAACTAATCATAAAAAGTGACCACATTTTTCAAGATTCCTGTTAAGATAGGGTTTAACAATTATTAGGTGGGTGACTATATTGAATGAATTTACTCAAGTATTAACTATCGCAGGTTCCGACTCTGATGGAAGTGCCGGTGCTCAAGCTGATTTGAAAACTTTTATGGCTTGTGGAACTTATGGAATGTCCGTACTAACTGCAGCTGTTGCTGGTAATTCATACGGAATACATGACAGTATCAATATGCCAACTAGTTTTATCGAAAGCCAAATCAAAGATATCAAGGATGACTTCAAAGTCTCAGCTTTCAAAACAGGTATGCTCTCTGACTCAGAGATTATCCATACTGTCGCTGAAGCTGTCAAAGATAAGCCTTTCGGTACTTTTGTCCTCGATCCAGTTATTATCACTAAGCATGGGGCAATGTTGCTTGAAGAAGAAGCTTACCAAACTTTGATCGACGAATTATTCCCTTTGGCTGATTTGATTACACCAAACTTCTACGAAGCCAAGAAACTTTCTGGCTCTAATTTGGAAAATAAAGAAGAAATTGTTAAGGCTGCACAAAAATTGCGCAATTTAGGTCCAAAAAATATTATGATTAAGGGTGAACATAGCGATGACTCTATTTCTGAAGTTGAAGACTATGTTCTACTAGAAGATGGTAGTTCCTTCTGGATCTCTGAACCATATGTAAAAACTGAACACATCAATGGTACTGGCGACACATTGTCATCATGTATCGTTGCTGAAGTTGCTAAGGGTCAAAGTATGGAAGACGCCATCAAGACTGCTAAAACATTCACTTACAATGCTATCAAAAATGAAATTGCCGTAGGCCACAAATATGGTCCTATTAACCATTTTATAAAGGATGATATACAATAGTATTTGTCAGTGAAATTGGAGGTTTATTTATGGTAAGAATAACAAAAATTTCTGCCGGTATTTTATTGCTTATACTATCGATCATTTTAATGATCAAAGCTGGCTTTGAAGGATTTATCGCTGCTTTGGTCGGAACTGGTGCTATTGGTGGCGCTGCAGGTATTTTGATGGCGATCACGTACATCATCTCCGCTGCCATTTACATTTTGACTAATCGCACATACAGTATCGTTCCCGATATTGTTGGATTTGTCATCCTTATCCTCGGTGGTTTGATGGGGTTATTCAATGCTAATATGCCTGGGGACGGATTCTTGAAGATCTGGGCTTGGGTCGGCATTATTATTGGTGCGATCGACTTGATCATCGTCATTGTCGATATGATTTTGAACCCTGCTCCTGAAGAGGAACCGGGAGATAATCAATATAACAACAATGGTGGCAATCAATTTAACAATCAGCAGCCAAACCAATATTACAATCCACAACAACAGTTCAATCAACCAAGCAGTCTGAATCAACAACAGAATTATAACTATAATTCTTATCAAAATAATCAGGGCGTATATCAACCCAATCCTCAACAATCTCCACAGTTAAATGGGCGATATAACCCTCAACAAGTTCCAGAATATAATCCTAATCAAACGAATCAAATGAACAACAATAATTACAACAACAGTGCTTATAACCAACCTCAACCGATGAATAACCAAAATCAGATGAATAATGGCTATAACAATCAAGCACAATATCCAAATCAACCAATGAACAATAACCAAATGAACCGTCCAATGAATCAAAATCAACCGGGTAACAATTTCCAACAACCGCAAAATTTTGGTAATCAAAATCAAGGCCAATTTGGCAATGGTCAACAAGGACAGTTCAATAATCAAAATCAAAGCTACAATCCGAACCAAAACTATGCTCAAAACAATCAAGGTGGATTCAATCAACAACCCCAAAACTTTGGCAACAATCAAAATGGCAATCAGCAATTTGACCCTAACAATCAAATGCGTTTGAATGCCCCTCAAAGTCGCGGTCAAATGAATCCTAACAACATGAGCCGTAGCGGTCGCAATAACCGTTAGATCACAAAAAGAGCCATTCTCAAATGAGGATGGCTCTTTTTGTGGGTAGGCTTTTTTTCAAAACCCTTAATGAATCAAAGGAACTATCACATTAGTCCACAACCACGAAACTGGCAAAACAACTGCCATTATTGGAATCATATCTGCAGTAGGAAACATTTTGATTTTAACGATTCTAAAACCACTAGCTAGCATCAAAACTCCCCCAGCGGCTTTAAAATCGAGGATCATATTAGGCGTAGTCAATGGGAAAATAATCCTAGCCAATGAATATATCAACATCAGTACAACAAATTGTGGCACTGCAATCAATGCGACGACTGCACCCAAATTAGCTCCAAAAATTACGGCACAGAAGAAATCAAGAATGGATTTTGATATCAAAATCGTCGCGTCTCCGTTCATACCTTCTGTTAAAGTTCCATAAATCCCCGTTCCACTAGCACAAAATAGGACGATAAGCGTTACTAAAGTAGCCTCAAATTCCATCTGACTAAGTTCTGACGGTGCACTGACAAAACGAGAGATAAATCGTTGCATACCTCTAGCTCCCTTGTTGATAGCGTCGCCTAAGTGAAATATAATTCCAATGCTTGTCCCGATAATAACTGAAAAAACAACAGCTGCTAAATTCTTCATGGGGGCAATTGCGTAAATACCCATACAAATCGAACTGATGCTAAAAGTCATGTTCAGACCACTTTTGAACTCATCTGACATCTTTTTACCAGCCAATGACCCAACAATTCCACCAAAAAAAATAGCACAAACATTCGTTATGATACCGATTGGCATAAAAATCCCCCTTTGATCACTAAAAAACTACAAAGAAAAGTCTAATCACTGTCCAAATAAAGAACAATTCTATTTCTGTGTTAAACTATTCGAATTAATAATAGTTAGAGGGTAAAAATTGGATACAAAAAAATTAGCGGTCTTTGTCGACTTAGCTAAGACTCAAAATTACAGTTGTAGCGCCGAACGATTATTTTTATCTCAATCAACCATTTCCAAGTACATCATCATGCTCGAAAAAGAGTGGCAGGTTAAACTGTTCATCAGAGCGCATCGTCAAGTTAAATTGACTCGTGAAGGTAAACTGATTTTGCCAAAAGTTGAGGAGATTTTACGAAAAGAAGATGAATTCAATTACTTTTTGATCAATCAAGTTTGGCAAAAAGAACGCCCCTTAATAATCAAGGGATTACCGTCCTTATCGCAATATGAGGCCTTCAATATTATCACTGAATTTACTAAGCAGTATCCTGAGGTCAATTTGAAATTTAGTGAAGAAAACGTTGATAAATTAAATTACGCTTTAGATGAAAAGAACGTCGATATTGTTTTCACCCGAGCTTTTGACACGAGTTTTCCATCTTATGACGTTATAACGAATGAATCCGATCAATTAGTTGTCTTAGTGCCTCAAAATAATCCCTTAGCTAAACAAAGGACATTAACACTGGATATGTTAAAAAATGAATCTCTATTGGTTTTGAGCGACACGATGAGCAAAATTAATCCGCTATACGAGGCCTTTAAAAATAAAAGCCTACAACCTCACATTACTTATGAAGGCCAAAGAATCGATTTGATTCTAGCAATGATCAACCAAGGTTCAGGAATTTCCGTTGTCATGAATAAGTCATTTGATCTGACCAAATTTAAAAATATTGCCGTAGTCCCACTGAAACCAAGAATCACCAGCCATTTGGTATTGATGAAGCAGCATGACAATACTACTGCCGTGGTCGAACTCTTTTGGAAATTTGCCCTTAAAGAAAGCCAAAAGTGGGCCAGAACAAGGTCTTTAAAACATTAAAAATACCCCATTGATTCAGATTTGGAATCAATGGGGTATTTTGAAATGATTAGTGTTTTGTTAAATAGCCAAAGAGCATCGCTCCCAAAAATAGAACCACAAACAACAAGAAACCTTGCGTCCTCTTACTGGGGTGAATTGAAATTCCACTGAGCTGCTCTTCTTGTTTGACCTCTCGATTGAAAAAACTCAAGACAATGACATTCAAGGCAATACTTACGAGCAACAAAATTGTCGTTATTGTTGGCAGTTTACCGAATATTCCTTGTTGAGAAACTATCATGATCAAAATAATATTTAATACACTCGGAAACCACATGAATTTTTTCAAAGTATTCAATCTTGTTTTACGTTCAATATCCTTCACGACATCAGATCCTTCCGTCAATAAATTATCTAAGGAAAGATGATAGAGTTTAGCAATTCTAATTAAGCTTTCGATATCCGGGAACGTTTTACCAGTCTCCCAATTTGAAACTGTTTTTGAGGTGACCAATAATTCTTCAGCTAATTTTTCTTGTGTCCAACCAATTTGCTTGCGTTTATCTTTCAAGATCTCTTTCAATTCCATAATCTATCATCCTTATTTATTTTCCTTGATTTCTTTATAACCTGATTATCATTAAAAGAACATCCAAGCCCTTTCTAATTCCTATGAAATGTCCATAACGTCGTTATGATTATTTATCATGCCATTTCATCAATTCTAACAGTAGCAAAAGATAGTGCTTTCACATTAGTAAAGATTTCTTTATCAAAGATGATAAGAATAAAAGCCTAAAAGGTTTATATTTTAGATATACAAATGTTATTGCATAAATTTATTACTGAATAATTAAATATTCATTTAATGACTAATTACATTCTTGTGCAACGTGGTCATAGTTGTCGCAACCGGAGTTTAATCACATTGGAAGCGATTTTTTCACAAGCTTAATTTATTGCTTAAAAAGTTAATTAATCATATGATAAATTTGTGTATATTAGGGATTATAAATTTGTTTTAAGGAGGTTATTACCATGCTAAATGTTGGCTTGAGCATTGTCTCTCTTGCGCGTTTTCAGTTCGCAATGACAACTGTCTTCCACTTCTTCTTCGTTCCGTTTTCAATTGGGATGGGCTTTCTCGTTGCTGTTATGGAAACAATTTATGCCGTTAAGAAAGACAAAGTTTACTTAGATATGGCAAAATTCTGGGGAAAAATTTTCCTACTAAGTTTTGCCGTTGGTATTGTTACAGGTATTATTCAAGAATTCCAATTCGGTATGAATTGGTCTGAATACTCACGTTTCATGGGTGATGTATTCGGTGCTCCACTTGCTATTGAAGCTTTGTTAGCATTCTTTATTGAATCCGTCTTTATTGGTATTTGGATGTTCACTTGGGATCGTTTCAGACCCGGTGTGCACGCTTTTATGATCTGGATGACTTCAATTGGTACAATGCTTTCCGCTATTTGGATTCTAGCTGCTAATAGTTTCATGCAAGCTCCTACAGGTTTCAAGATCAATAACGCCACAGGTCGGATTCAATTGACCGATTTTGGTGCCGTTATCAGTAACCCTCAACTCTGGAGAGCCTTTCCCCACGTTATTCTAGCTGCTTTCATGACTGCCGGTGTTGTTATTACAGGTATGAGTGCTTGGGGTCTATTGCGTAAGAAGAAAAATGAGAATCACTTCTTCAAAACTTCTCTACGTTTTGGACTTTGGGCAAGTTTAATTTTCGCTATTTTATCCGCTGGTGCCGGAGACCTTCAAACACAACAAATTATCACTGATCAACCAATGAAATTTGCTGCTACCGAAGGTGTTTACGAAGACACCAAAGATCCTGCTCCTTGGACAGTTGTTGAATTGATCGATGCTAAGAATCATAAAGCCAGTGGTCAAGTTGATGTACCCGGTGTTTTGAGTATTTTGGCTTATCACAAACTAAGTGGCTCGGTTAAGGGTATGAATACGATCAACAAAGAGCTACATGCTAAATATGATAAGAAATTTGGCAAGGATATGAACTACTATGTTCCACCTAAGACCCTATTCTGGAGTTTTAGAGTTATGACCGGTTTCGATGCCTTGATCATGTTAACTTCTATTGTTGGTTTGGTCTTCTCAAGAAAGAAGAAAGATACCATCGAAAGTCACAAGTGGATGTTAGTTGTGTTAGGAATCTGTATTTGGGTTCCATTTATCGCTAACTCTGCTGGTTGGTTCATCACTGAATTTGGTCGTTACCCTTGGATCGTTTATGGACTATTTACGATTGCCCAAGCCGTTTCACCAACTTCAACCGTGGCCAGTCTATTATTCAGTAATATTGTTTACTTCTTGCTCTTCACACTATTGGGTGGCGTTATGGTTGTTTACAGTCGTCGTACTCTTCATCATGGTCCTTATTATGAAGAAGCTGACTCCAAACAAAACGTTGATCCATTTGCAAAGGAGGCCTTTGGAAAATGACACTAAGCACACTCTGGTTTATCGTAATTGGGCTTCTGTTTTCAATCTTTCTCTTCCTTGAAGGTTTCGATTTTGGTGTCGGAATGTCAACCAGATTTCTGGCTAGAAACGATCAAGAAAGAAGTGCCATCATGTCATCTATCGGTCCTCATTGGGACGGTAATGAAACATGGTTAGTTACAGCTGGTGGTGCAATGTTTGCCTCACTTCCAATGTGGTATGCTTCATTGTTCTCCGGTTATTACATCTTGTTCCTTTTGGTATTAGTTGGTTTGATCCTTCGTGGAGTTTCCTTTGAATTCCACAAGCACGCTGAATCTGATACTGAAAAAAATATTTGGATGTGGACTTTCTTCTGTGGAAGTCTTATCGCCCCATTCTTTCTCTGCATGATTCTTTTGAGCATGGTTCAAGGTATTCCAATCGATGCCAAAGGTAACGCTACCCCTTCATTCTTCCAAGTAGTTAACCTACTTTCAATTGTTGGTGGTGTCGCTGGTGTTCTACTTTCACTCGTTCACGGTTTGAATTTCATCAGATTAAGACTAGATGGTCCGCTTCGTGATCGTGCTCGCAATTTAAATAAAATCCTTTATCCAATTCTTTTCCTTGGTGAAGTAGTCTTCGCATTGTTGGTATTTTTCCAAACTGACTTCTTTACTAAGAGATTTGCTTCATCACTCATCATCACGGCCTTAATTGTTTTATTCTCACTATTAGGCTACTATGGAGTCCTAAAGAATAGAGAAGGTTGGAGCTTTATTGGTAGCGGTCTATCACTAAGTATGGTCATCGTTCTATTATTCAATGGACTATTCCCACGTGTCATGATTGCTACAGATCCAGCTCACAGTATCTTGATCAAAAATGCCGCTAACTCACAATACACGTTGACGATCATGACGATCGTTGCCTGCATCTTGGTACCAATTGTGGCTATTTACTTCATTTGGTCATACTCTCTATTTACGAAGAGAATAAATCCAAGAGAGAATACGGTGAAATACTAATGATAGATAAGCGTTTATTTCGCTTACCTGGAACAAAAAAACTACTCTTAATGCTTGCAGGATTAACTCTCTTGCAAGCATTTGTTGTCTTATTCCAAGGTAAGTATTTAGCAGAAGCACTCGTAAATTCATGGGAACAAAAATCATTGCAGACTATCGTTATGCCAATGATTCTGTTTGCTGTTGCCTTTATTTTTAGACACGTCTTCAACTTGATCAATACTAAAATCGTTGAAAGCTATGCTGGTAAAACTTCGGAAAACATCCGGTCTCAATTATTGGACAAAGTTTACAATGCCGGGCCAGAAATAATTTCTGAAGAAGGAACTGGTAATTTAGTTACTTCTTCACTCGACGGTATTGACTTGGTTGAAAATTATTTCAAATTGATTTTTACAAAATTAATGAATATGTCGATCATTCCGCCAGTTCTATTGATCTACATTTATACCCAAAATATCGCTTCAGGCATTACTTTGACAGTTATCGTACCACTGGTCATTTTATTCATGATCATCTTAGGTTTAGCTGCCCAGTCAAAAGCTGATTCACAATATGCACAATACACGATCCTTTCCAATCACTTTCTCGACGCTTTGCGTGGCTTGCCTACTTTGAAAATGCTTGGTCTCAGCAAGCGTTATGCCAAAAATATTTACACTGTCAGCGACGAATATCGCCGTAGAACGATGAATACTTTACGGATAGCTATTCTATCAACTTTCGCGTTAGATTGGCTGACAACCCTTGGAATTGCCATTCTGGCCGTTTTCTTGGGTCTTGGTTTGATCAATAATAGTTTTCCTCTCTTTCCAGCCTTAGTTACTTTGATTTTGGCTCCTGAATACTTTTTGCCATTACGTGATTTCTCTAACGACTACCACGCTACCTTGAATGGTAAAAATGCTTTGAATTCTATCTTCGAAATTCTCGACCGCCCTACAACTGACCAAGCTGATGACCTAGACGACTTCACTTGGGATAAAGATTCTACGGTTGAAGTCAACAACTTACAATTCACCTACAAAGGCGTTGGTACTGATGATGTCAGCCTTGATATTGATCACTTGAAACTATCAGGCTATCAAAGAATCGGCGTCATCGGAAAATCTGGTTCTGGTAAAACAACTTTGATTCGTGCTATTGGCGGATTCTTAATACCTGACCATGCTAACATCAAAATCAATCAACAATCAGTCGCTAATTTCAAACAAGCCAACTGGCAAAAGAAATTGACCTTCTTACCACAATCGCCCTACTTATTTGCCGGATCGATTGCTGAAAACATCGCCTTCTATCGTCCAAAAGCCAGTTTAGATGATATTAAAAAAGCCGCTGATGCGGCGGGTTTACAAGATTTTATCAATACTTTGGAAAATGGTTATGAGACTCAAATCGGTGAGGGCGGCCGAGGTATCTCTGGTGGTCAGCAACAAAGAATCATGTTGGCTCGAGCCTTTTTGGCTGACGATCGTCACGTTTTGATTTTTGACGAACCGACTGCCCATTTGGATATCGAAACCGAATACGCCTTAAAACAACCAATGGAAAAACTCTTCCAAAATCACCTAGTTATTTTTGCAACGCATCGACTTCACTGGATCAAAGAAATGGATTACGTCATCGTTATGGATAATGGCAAAATTGCCGAACAAGGTACACCAGACGAGCTTTCTAGCCATAACGGTGCTTATTCGAAATTAATTGCCAACATGCGAGGTGATCAACTATGAACTTCTTTAAAACCTTCAAACATGACACTTGGGTCAAACCTTACATCAAACAATACAAAGGTCTGTTGATCACTGCCCTTATTTTAGGTTTGCTCACTTCATTCTGTGCAGCCGCTTTGATGTTTACTTCCGGCTATACGATCGACAAAGCCGCTACTCATCCGGTCAATATTCTCTTGATCTACGTTCCAATTCTTTTAACTAGAGCCTTTGGTATCGGCCGTCCTGTATTCAAATACATCGAACGGCTCAAGAGTCACAACTGGGTTCTACGGGTCACTTCTGACTTACGAACTCGTTTGTACAAAACACTGGAAAGCGATGCTTCTTTCTTTACGGAACATCACAAAACTGGCGACATCATGGGACTTTTATCCGAAGATATTAGCCACTTACAAAATTTATATTTACGAACTATTTTTCCAGCCGTGATCTCATATCTCTTGACGCTCATTGGCTCAATCGCCTTGGGAGTTTTCAATCCTTCCTTTGGTTTCTTCGTCTTTTTACTATTGTTCCTAGAAGTTTTCGTTGTTCCTTTAATCTCAGTCTCAGTTGAAAGTGCTCGTCGGGCTTATCAAAAATCGGTCAAAAGTGACTTATACGTTCAATTGACTGACAATATCTTGGGCGTTGACGACTGGGTTATTTCTGGACGCAAGAACGACTTCAAGAACTTAACTGCACAAAATATTACCAATTTGGACACTTCACAAAATAAGTCAAAAGCTTTCCGTCGCAACCGGGACTTCGTCTTGCAATTGATTTTTGCAATCATGATCATTTGTTTTTTGATCTTCACTAATCTCACGATGACTCATGACCAAGAACAAGCTAACTTTGTTGCTGCCGTTGTTCTAGCTGTCTTTCCACTTTCTGATGCAATTATTCCGGTCAGCCAAGGATTCGAAGAATGGCCACTCTACAAGGATTCTATCGATCGCTTGAATTCGATCAAACCGGTTCCTAATACATTGCCTAAACAAGTGGAATTAAACCCTGCAGATTTCGAATCGCTCAAGATAAATAACATTACCTTCGAGTACGATAGTAATTCACCCATCTTGATCAAAAACTTTTCACAGGATATCCACAGAGGTGAAAAATTAGCCCTATTAGGTCCTAGTGGTATCGGTAAAACCACCATTTTACAATTGATTCTCGGTGATTTACGTCCACAACAAGGCCAAATTTCCATCAATGGTTTTGATATTTCACAAGTTCAGGCCAATCGCGAACAATTATTCTCAGTTTTGAATCAAAAACCATTTCTTTTCAACACGACTTTGATAAACAACGTCCGGCTCGGTAACGAAAAGAAGTCCGACGCTGAAGTCAAAAAAGCTTTAGAACGTGTCGGTCTCAAGGACTTAGTCGAATCCTTACCTGACAAATATGAAACCCTTGTTGGTGAAAATGGTTCACGCTTCTCTGGTGGTGAACAAGAAAGAATTGCTTTGGCTCGTATCCTCTTGCAAGACGCTCCAATCGTCTTACTCGATGAACCTACGGTTGGTTTGGATCCTATCACGGAAAATGATTTACTAGAAACCTTCTTCAATGTCCTCAGCGACAAGACTATCATCTGGGTCACACACCATCTTCAAGGCATCAAACACGTTGACCATGTAGTCTTCATGAACAGTGACAAGATTGAAATGGAAGGTGCTCCTAAAGAGCTTTATCAAACTAACAAACATTTCAAGGAACTTTATCAAATGGATCAAGGTTTATAGGACGTTATAACGATATTCACCAAAAAAACCTCATTAATTTCAAAAATGAAATTAATGAGGTTTTTTTACTTTTTGCTAGTTTACCAAGCCATTGGATTAATCGTACCAATACCACTCTGTAACATTGACTCTTTGGTTTGTTCTTTTAATTCATTAATCAATTTATCCTGTTCGGGATTGAAATGATACTCTTTACGCAAAGCAATTTGTTGAAATTGATAGTTCATATCACTGATTGCTTTATGTAATTGATCGTATTGTTTATCAATCTTTTCAAGCTTATTGATGGAATTATAGGCCTTTTTAATCTCAGTTTTAACTTGATTATCTTCAGTAACTGAACTATTCAGCTCGTTCAGCAATTCATTAATTTGAGCTACTTTGGCTTCTTTTTGGGCTTGTTTCATTCTGTTCCACCTAACCTACTTTATTCGATTGACCAAACGTTGAACTATCGCACGCAATACTTTTTGATTTTTGTTTTTAGGTAACTTTTCAATCTCTTCAACTGCATGTTCAGTGAAAGTTTTGGCTATATCTTTTGCTTTATTTAAGTATCCATAATCTATCACAATATCAGTTGCTAAAGAATCATCTTCAGCGGTTAAATCAGCTTTTGACAATATGTCAATTAATTGTCGATTTCCTGCTTCCAGTCCTAAAATATAAGGCAATGAATAGACGCCATTTTTCAAATCTTCATGGACTGGTTTGCCTGTCTGAGCTGAATTACTGAAATCTAAAATATCATCAATAATTTGAAAAGCCATACCGATATCATGGCCGATCTCCTTACAACGAGTAATTAATTCGGCGCTGCCATCACTGACAACTGCTCCCATTGCGGCGCTCAAACTGAACAATTCAGCGGTTTTACCAGATATTTCTTTCATGTACATATCAGTCGTTGATTTGACGTTGAAGTTGATCAACATTTGATCCAATTCCCCAATTAGGATCTTTTTCATGCTCAAAGCGTTACGTAAAATGTCAGTATTGGACTCTAAGTTTTTAGAAATCAGCTCAAAATACAAGGTAAATAAGTAGTCCCCCGCATAGATAGCATTTCTGCGACCATACTTAGTATGAATAGTTGGATACGACCGGCGTAACGGTGAATCGTCGATCACATCATCATGGATCAAGGTTGCAACGTGAAGGATTTCAAGCGATGCAGCCAGCGGAATCAAGTCTTTAGTGGAACGTTTTTTCTCGCCAAATTCACTGAACAGCAAGAAGAAAGCTGGACGTAGCATTTTACCACTTGAAGTTAAATCTATGATCATTGAACTGATATCCAGATTGTTGATCTTCACAATTTCATGAATGTAATCTGTCGTTAAGTCCAATTTCTCCCCTAGTTGAGGATAACTTTTCCAAATTGAGTTCGCCATAAAATATCTCTTACCCCTGTATCACTTTGTTGTATTCGATTTTAATTCTATAATAGAACTTATCAAATCCAAAGGAATGATTTTTGTGAAACCTTCTGTATTTTTTGAACTTGTAGAAATAAAAGCTAAAACTGCCAGTGTCTTTCCATTTCTGATGGGTACGTTGTACTCATATTATCACTGGCACTCTATTAACGCTCTTGATTTGATTCTCTTTTTCATCGCGATGTTCTTGTTCAATATGGCTGTCGACATCAACGACAATTACTGGGATTACAAGAACGCAACTGGTGATGAAAGCTTCCGTCGAGAAACTAACGTCATCGGTGTTAATCATCTAAATATTCACATGATCGGCTGGTTAGATTTTTCTTTCACAGCTATCGCCGGTATTATCGGTCTCTTCATCGTCTCAAGAACAGGCTTACCATTACTTTATCTTGGTATTTTTTCATTCGCAGTCGGTTTTTTCTATGCCGGTGGCCCTTGGCCCATCAATCGCGGACCTTTAGGTGAATTTTTCTCAGGTTTCACAATGGGGTACGTCATTTACTTGATTGCTATTTACATCAACGTCGTTCATAACCCAATGGTCACTTTAGACTTCAAATTCTACGGTGATGCCTTGTTATCAGCATTGTTGACTGTTTTTGCCATTTCCAATTTACTACTGGCCAACAATATTGCTGACCAAAAGGAAGATATCGGTTTAGGGCGCAAAACATTAGTTTATTACTTAGGTAAAAGCAATTCGATCTTCATTCTAAAATCGCTTTACGTACTCGGCTACTTAGCTTTGCTCTGCTCAGTGATCTTGGGAATATTGCCTAAATTGATGTTGTTGGCGTTCTTGATCACACCCGTAGTATATAAAAATGCCAAAGCATTCAGCAATAATCCGATCAAGAAGCAAACATTCCCCTTGATCATCAAAAATCTTTTACTGATCACTTTGACAGAGACGGTAACTTTTATTCTAGGTGTTATTTTTAATTTCTAACTTATTTATTCAATAGACCCGCATACTTGTAAGTATCTTGGGCAATCATCAATTCCTCATTGGTAGGGATCGTATAGGCGGCAATCTTTGAATCATCAGTCGTGATCTTAATCTCTTTGCCACGAACTTGATTGTTGTCATGGTCGATCTTAATGCCCATGAATTTGAATGATTCCAAAATGTCTTCACGAACTTCAGCTGAATTTTCACCTACGCCGGCGGTAAAGGCAATGGCATCGACGCCACCCATTTCAGCAATGTAAGAACCGACGAATTTAACGATCCGGTTGCGATACATTTCCAAAGCTAATTTGGCACGTTGATTAGTATCTTCGTTGGCTTCAATATCACGCATATCGGCCGAAATACCTGAAATACCCAACAAACCAGATTTGTGATTCAAAATATCGATCATATCTTGAATATCAGTTAGGCCGAGTTTTCTCATTAAATATGGCAAAATCGAAAAGTCGATGTCGCCACTTCTAGAACTCATCATAATTCCGGCTAATGGTGTGAAGCCCATTGAGATATCAAAAGCTTTGCCATGCTTGATTGCACTGATTGAGGCACCGCTTCCTAAATGCAAAACGATAACGTTCTTATCTTTAATTCCACCATCAATGATTGCATCCAATCGTTGAGCGATATAACGATGACTCGTACCATGGGCGCCATAACGGCGAACGTGGTATTTTTTATAGTCTTCCATATCAATGCTGTACATATAATTTTCCATTGGCATGTCCACAAAAAAGGAAGTATCGAAAACGGCTACTTGAATAGCTTTAGGTACTAATTTCTTAAAGACATTTATGTAATATGCTTCGATCTTGTTGTGCAAAGGAGCATATTCTGATAAAGCTTCAATCTTCTCTAAGTTTTCTGCTGTAACGATTTCGGATTTCTTGAACTCTTCACCACCAGCGACTACCCGGTGACCAAAGGCAACGATATCCTCAAATCGGTCGATGATGTGCATGTCCTTTAAGGCATCTAAGATAGACAATACGGCGACATCATTAGACTCTACGGCTTCTTCACGCTCAATCTTTTGACCGTTATACTTCAATTTAAAGACGGCCTTAGGACTACCCAAGCGATCAATCATGCCAGAAGCGATTGTGATTTTTTCAGGCATTTCAAAAAGTTTCCATTTTAACGTTGAACTACCTGCATTTATAGCCATTATCTTCATACAAAAACTCTCCTTTTTTGGGTCTAGATATTCTCTTGAAAGAGCATAGTAGCAAACTTTACACCATTATAAAAAAATGCTACTCTTTAGTAACTATTATAAGTCTTTTATGGGGGAATTCATTCGTGAAATTTTTAGACATGCTACGCAAAATTGATGAGAAACCAGAGCAACCATCTACACCCGCTCCTGATTCTCCTAAAAAGGACGAAAACCCAGATAAAAGCGCTACCAACTCTGATAATAACCAAAATCAAGTTGCGACTCAACCTGAAAAAGAAGAAGAAACTCTTCCCATGTCAGTTCATGATAAGCGCCTAAACATTGAAGAGCAAATGAACGGTCTCTCACACCAATATGCTCAATTAAGAAATGACCTCAAAACGAATCTTTTCACTGAAAAAGATGATTTTGAAGTAAAAAAAGACACACTCGACAAATATCTCAAAACTTTGAAGCGTGACGAAAAAGAATCTAACGAAAAATTAGCTGATACTAAGGCTCAAAACGACGATGCTGCTAAAGAACATCTCGCTAGTGTCAATGCTGACCGCAAGGAACAAGAAGAAAACCTTGCTAAGCTGCAAGAAGAATTAAACGAATTGAATTCCGAAATCAATACTAAGACAGCTAAATTGGAATCACTTCAAAACGATTTGGCTAAGAACGAACAATCTGAAGCTGACATGTCAACTTCGATCAAAGAAGAGACCAACTTACAAAAGATGCTTTCCCTCATGGAAGACCAAAAGAATTCCATCAACACGCTTTACGATCAAAGAAAAGACCTCAAGGGTCAAATCAACGATGCCCAAGAAAATATCACTAAACTAAATGGTCAAGCTGACGATTTGAATACTAATATCAAAAACGTCAACGACCAAATCAACGATTTCAAGAAGAAAGCCAACGAAATCGAAGATAAAATGAAGAGTGACCACAACTTCCGTATCGAAACGATTGCCGGTTTGGAACGCCACATTCAAAGTCTTGGCGAAGAGCACTCTAAAATCGATGGCGAACTCGGTGAAATCAACGACAACATCGCCTACATCAGTAAATACATCAAGGATGTTTTCCACTCAGCCTACTTGGTTCGTGATGTTTATCTCGACAAAGACAAAGAATATTACGTTGCTGCCGATGACTTTGATTCAGATGCTGCTAAAAACGACTTGTTTGGCATGGTCAACTATTTGGAAACAAAACTTCAAAAGCCCGTTACGATCGTTTCAACTTTCTATAACAACCACATCCACGAAATCATCGATGACAAAGCTAAATCTGATCACTTACCAATTCCAAACGTAGTCAACATCTTCGATCAACTACAAACAAGTCCTAATCCAACTGACAAAAAGGTTGCTATTCCAGCTAACGACAGTTGGGTAACTAGAACTGACGTTGAATCCCAAGATACTTTCATCTACGATCAAAAACAAACTTTGCTTATGACTGTAGCTTATTTCAACAAGACGATTGACAGAATCAACTATTACAAGAACGACCAAATCGTAAAGACTAATATTTATAACGGTGATGGTCAGTTATCATCAACTCAAAACTTCAATAAGAACAAACAATTGTCAGAACAAAACTTCTATCGCACAGATGGTTCAATTGTTTTAACTGTGATCTTTGAAAAGGATGCCGCTATCAGTTATCAACTATTCGACAAGAATGGTTTACTCGAACACGACTTCAACGAAAAGTCAGAGCTTATCACATGGTGGTTGAAGAGTATCTCACCAAATACTGAAAATTCTGTCTTCGTTGGAAATAATTCCGATCTTCTCTATCAATTAATTATGAGTGTCAACAGCATTTCTAGCGACGATTCAATTCGTTTATTGCAAGACGTCGTTAAGAATATCGATGCTGTGATCGATCTCTTGGATAAACACGAAGATATCAAAGATCTCTTTGTTCAAACGGATGATGACCTTCATGCTATCGAGAATAAGACCAACCGTGATATCAGCGTTAGTGTAATTAATACTGCAAGTAATGGTATGTTATCTCTTCCAGAATCATTAAAAATTTAGATTAATTGAAAACGCTCATTCATGAGTGTTTTTTTCTAATTATTGTGAAAGTGAAAAAAATTATGAAAACAATATCTATTATCGTGCCGTGTTTCAACGAAGAAGAAACTATTAATATTTACTACGATGCCATGACTAAGCTCAAGGAAGATACTAATAAATTCAAATTTGAATATTGGTTCGTTGATGATGGTTCCAAAGACCGTACTTATTCTATTTTAAAAGAGCTTCAAAAAGAACACAGTGATGAAGTCCATTTCATCTCCTTCTCACGTAATTTTGGTAAAGAATCTGCTTTATATGCGGGATTAAACGAAGTAACTGGTGACTACGTTGCTGTTATGGATGTTGACCTCCAAGATCCACCCGAAATGCTTCCCGAAATGTTTGATCTATTGGAAGATGGCGAATATGACTGCGTTGGAACGGCCCGTGCGGATCGTGAAGGCGAAAATAAAATTATTTCCTTCTTTTCTAATGGCTTTTATAAAGTTATCAACAAAATGTCCCAAACAAAAATTATTCCTGGTGCCAGAGATTATCGTTTAATGACTAGACAAATGGTCGAAGCTATCAAATCAATGACCGAATACAACCGTTTTTCAAAAGGTATCTTCAGTTGGGTCGGTTTTAAGACCAAATATCTACCTTACAAGAACCGCGAACGTTCAGCTGGGTCTACTTCATGGAATTTCTGGAAATTGTTCAAGTATGCCGTAACTGGTATCGTTGACTTTTCAGAAGGTCCATTAATGTTTGCTACATGGATGGGAACTATCTTCTCTATCACTTCGATTGTTGCGATTATTGCCATTATTATTCGCAAGTTCATCAATCCACTTAGCAGTGTCAATGGCTGGGCTTCAATCGTATCAATCATCCTTTTGATTGGTGGTATTCAATTGCTCAGTATTGGTATTCTCGGAGAATATATCGGTAAGATCTTCTTGGAAGTTAAGAAGCGTCCAATTTATATCGTAAAAGATAAAAAATAATAGCAGAGCTGCTTAGTCACTGTTTCATTGAAAACCGGGCTGAGCTCTCTGCTTTTTTATTACTAAATCGAACCAATTAGTTATCACATGATAGACGATAC
Source organism: Companilactobacillus mindensis DSM 14500 (assembly GCF_001434275.1). GTDB lineage: Bacteria > Bacillota > Bacilli > Lactobacillales > Lactobacillaceae > Companilactobacillus > Companilactobacillus mindensis. Next base: position 47,340 of record NZ_AZEZ01000086.1, read on the forward strand.
ACATTAAGATATAATGTTAATGAATAGATCAAGGGATGGATTAAATAAAAATGAATGTACGTGATCAACAAGCAGAGAATACTAAGAACGCTATTTTGAAAGTCGCAGCGGAGATGTTTCTCTCTCAAGGGTATCAAGCAACTTCAACTCGCAAAATCGCTCAAGAACTAAACATAACGCAGCCTAATATGTACCACTATTATAAAAACAAAAAGGTCCTTTATATAAAGTCGATCGAATATGCTGTCAGTGGTTTCAGTTCCAAGTTATTGCAAGCTTATAACGATAAAAAAGATTTGCCTTTTGAGGAACTATTGCTCTATATGTCGCAATTCATGATAGAAAATTTTCGGATCAATTACTTCGTTATGCGTAACGACATCGAGAATTTTTTCACTGATGAAGAACGCAAAAACCTCAGTAAAAACTGGGACGGCGGCTATTATAAAGTCCTCTTTAATATTTTTCAAGCTCACAAAAGTGAACTCCGTTCTGACCTCGCCATTCCAGTCCAAGTTGGAACTTTTTTGACAATGTTACTCCCTTACATTGAATATAATGATGCCAAAAGGAAGCGCAATATTGCTAATCTCAAGACGGTTATCAATATTTTCATCAATGGCATTCAAAAAAATTAGGAGTATGCCATGAAATTTATAACCCTGTTAGCTTTAATGCTCTTTTTGACTCTTATCGTCAGTCACCTTTTCAATCGCCTCAATTTACCAGCCGTCGTTGGCCAATTGATCTTGGGTGTTATTTTAGGAAAAGGCGTTTTAGACATCGTCAAACCAACCGCTGAGGTCGAACTATTTGCCGACATCGGCGTTATACTGTTGATGTTTTTAGCCGGTTTGGAAAGTGATCTGAAGCTTTTGCGCAAGCACCTCCTTCCCAGTATCAATGTAGCTATCTGTGGGGTGATCTTGCCAGTTGCTTTGACGTTAGGTACGGCCTTGATATTTGGTATAAACGTCAAAGAGAGTATCTTTATGTCCGTCGTATTTGCTGCCACATCCGTTTCAATTTCCGTGGAAGTTTTGAAAAGTCTCAACTACTTGTCCAGCACTTCCGGAACAGTTATCTTAGGTGCTGCCGTGGCAGATGACATTTTGGCAATCACTATTTTGAGCGTTATGTCCGGTACATTGACAGGAAGTTTCTCGCTCAATAAATTGCTGATGCTTCTGGGATTATGGATTTTCTTTGGCGTACTCATCGTCGTCTTTCACAAATGGGTCATCCCTGAGTTAATGAAATTATCAGAATATGTCGATGCGACACACGCCCCCACTATCTTCGCTTTGGTCATTTGTTTCATCATGGCTTTTATCGCCGATAAAGTTCAATTGGACTCCGTATTAGGTGCCTTTGTCGCTGGAATTGCTGTTTCTAATTCCAAGGATTACAACGAAAAAATCAATCAAAATATCGAATTGATTGGCTACTCTGTCTTTATTCCTATCTTCTTCATCAGTATCGGACTCAACTTGGAATTCAGTAGCTTTATTCACGATTTCTGGTTGATTGCTCTCTTCACGATCACTGGTATTCTCGGTAAATTATTCGGAGCTGGTTTTGGAGCCAGATTATCAGGTTTCGACATGAAAGATTCTTACGTCATCGGTTCAGGAATGATCTCTCGTGGTGAAATGGCCTTAATCGTTGCTCAAGTAGGTTACGGCGTACACTTGCTCTCTGATGAATACTACTCAACAGTCATTATTAGTGTCATTTTAATTACAATTATTGCGCCATTTTTCTTAAAGCACTCAATTAGTAAAAATCCTTTATAGCAAATGATTTCTCCTAACTCCCGCAAGGTTATATAATGGTAACGTAAACATTTAATTTCGGTACAGAAGGAGAAGGTTAATTATGGCACACATTTTAGTACTTGGCGCTGGTTATGGTGGTTTAAGAGCTGCTCGTGACTTAGCCAAAAACACACCAGCAGGAACACAAATTGATTTGATTGATAAAAATGAAAAGCATGTTGAAAAAACAGCTTTGCACACTATTGCAGCAGGAACCAACCGGGCCGATGCAGTAAGTTTTGACGTCCGTTCAGTTCTTCCTTCAAATGTTAACTTCATCAAGGCAACTGTCTCCAAACTCGATCTCGACAACAAGACAGTTGAATTCTCTGACCACGATGACATCACTTATGATTACATCGTTGTTTCACTTGGTTTCCGTTCTGAAGACTTTGGACTCGAAGGCGCAAGTGAAAATGCCTTGATTCTTCAAGATCTTGAGACAGCTCAAAATATTTACAAGAATATAAACAAAAACATTGCTAACTATAAGAAATCACAAGATCCAGCCGACCTCTCTATCATTGTCTGTGGTGCCGGATTTACTGGTGTTGAAATTCTTGGCGAATTAGTAGATACCGTTAAGATTCTAAAAGCTAAATATGATGTACCTGAAATTAAAGTTACTTGTCTCGAAATGGCTACAAGAATCCTACCTATGTTCGATGAAAACCTTGCTAGCTATGCCGTTGACTATCTTGACAAGAACGGTATCAAACTCTTAACTGGTGCTAAGATCAAGAAGATCGAACCAAAAGATGTTGTCTACATGGATGGCGATACTGAAAAGAAAGTCGCTGGTAGTACAATTATTTGGACTGTTGGTGTCAGTGGTTCTGACGTCATCAAGGACTCCGGTATCGAAGCACGTAGAAACCGTGTTATGACTACTGAATTCTTGAATCTCGAAGCACACCCTGAAGCATACTTTATCGGTGATGATTCGGCTATTATTCCTAAGGGTGCTGAACGTCCATACCCAACAACTGGTCAATTAGCTACATCCGAAGGTAGTGGTGCCGCATTCAACATCGCTGCTGCATTGAATGGCAAAGACTTGAAGCCATACACATATCACTCAATGGGTACCGTTGCTTCACTTGGTCAAAATCATGGTATTGCTGAAATTACTGACAAGAATCTTAAATTCAAGGGCCCTATTGCCTCACTACTCAAGCACCTATCTGCTGACCGTGGAATCATGGAAATTGCCGGCATTAAGACAGCTATTAAAAAAGGAACTATTTAAACTTAATAATTAATTTAAAAACCTCTGATTCGTTCCCTAGAATCAGAGGTTTTTATTGTTAAGCCCAAATAACAACTTTGCGAAATTCATTCATTTTGATTTAAAAATCCCCCTATTCTATACTTACTTTGTAAATATAAGGGGTGTAAACTATGGCAATTAAAAAGAATCAAATCTGTGCAATTTGTGGTAATCGTTTTACTTTAACGGAAGGTCTTTTCTTACGAGATCTCAGTGACCTACTAAAGGAGCAGGTTCTAAAAACCAACAGTTACGCCAAGGACTCTTCATTTATTTGTCTAAAGGATATGCAAAGACTGCGCATCGATCACATGCAAACGATTATTGACCAAGACTTAAATATCGACCATGAAATGAGCGACCATCTCAAGAAAGAACTTGCCAAGGATACTTACGTTATTACTAATATCAACGACACCGTCTATGGCAAAAGAACTCGTGGTCAAAAACTAGCTGATGCCGTCGCCAAATTTGGTGGTAGCTGGGGCTTTATCATTACTTTCGTAATTATTCTAGTCGGATGGATGGCTCTTAACGTCTTGCATCTCTTTGGCATTCATTTTGACCCCTATCCATTCATCCTCTTAAACCTCTTCTTGAGTTGTGTGGCCGCTATACAGGCTCCTATCATCATGATGAGTCAGAACCGGGCAGCTGACCGTGACCGTTTCGATTCTGAAAACGACTATAAGACTAATAAAAAATCAGAAATGGAGATTCGTATTCTCCACCAAAAACTCGACCAACTGATCGAAGTTCAATGGCCTCATATTCTCGATATTCAAAAAATGCAGATCGAAGTTCTCAGTGAAATCGAAAATGAGATTCAATCATTGAAAATCGACAATGAACCCAAACGCGAACGCAACACGCGCCATCCTAACAAGTAATTTAAACAATGAAACAACCTAAGATTAGTTCTAAGTAAAGATTAAACTCTTTACTTAGAACTTTTT
>NZ_AZEZ01000087.1 GCF_001434275.1 Companilactobacillus mindensis DSM 14500
CTACGGCTCACAGTGGACTTTCGCCACCAAGTTAGCGCCCATGCCGGGCGCACTATTCAAAAAAGTACACTTATATAAGTGTACTTTTTGTTTTTCATTATATATATATGTTTATTTATTACATTTTATACAAGTAAAAGAACAATTTTTAAAATAAGTATTCTTCATTAAATAATTAAACTAAAATTATTAGCTCTATTTTTTATATCTTTTATACTCTTCTTCCAGTAACACAAAAAGGGTCATCCCCTTAATAGGTGATGACCCTTTAGATTACTCTTTAAATTATTTTATCAGCTTATGACTAACCAAATATTCATGGGCAACCTTTGAAGCTTTTTCATGTTTAACCGTAACTAAATAATTCATCTTCTGCATATCAGTAGTTGAAATTTTACCAGCCAATTTATTCAATGACTTAACGACTTCTGGATACTCGTTAGCAAATTTCTCAGTCATCAACGGAGCCCCTTGATATGGTGGGAAGTAATGCTTGTCATCCTTGAGCATCTGCAAGTTATACTCTTGAATTTCAGGATCAGTCGTATAACCATCAACTAGATTGACTTTACCGTTAGCAATCGCCTTATAACGGATTGACGATTCCATCGTTTTGACACTGGCAACCTCAAGATTATATGTCTTCTTGATACCTTGGAATCCAGCCGGTTGTTGGTAAAAGTCGGGGTCAAAGCCAGCATGAATTTTATCTTCTACTTTGACTAAGTCACTAATCGTCTTCAAATTATATTTCTTAGCAAAGCTCTTCGTGACCGCCAAATCATAGCCATTTTGATATTGCATTGGTTTTAGATAAGCCATGTTGGCTTGCTCTTTCAATAATTTCTTAGCCGATTGGTAAGTCTTTTCGGGATTTTGATCAACCGGTTGATTGGTTTTAACTAACGTTTGCAAAACCGTTCCCGTGAATTCAGGATAGATGTCGATCGAACCGGTCTGCAAAGCCTTATAGATAAAGGATGTAGCTCCAAAATTAGATTTCAAAGAAACTTTCATATTTGGATTGTCATTTTCAATCAAATCTTTATACATGTTGATCAAAATTTCCGGTTCCCCACCGAGTTTACCGGCAATCGTAATCGAAACGTGACTTTTTTCAACTTGGCGATATCCTGCATAGCCACCAAACAAAACTACCAAAGTTGCCAATAAAATTCCCATTTTACGTAACGACAACTTAGAAATAGCTTTGATCAATGCACTGAAAATCAACGTCAAAATGGCTGATAAAACTGCACCGATCAATAGTAGCGCATTATTATTAGTTTCAATCCCCAGGAGAATATAAGTACCTAACCCACCAGCACCGATCAAAGCTGCCAATGTGGCTGTTCCAATGATCATAACCATAGCAATTCTGATACCAGAAATAATCATCGGCATCGCTAAAGGCAACTGAAACTTGATCAATTTCTTAGTTCGTGACAAGCCAAAGGCCTCAGCTGCCTCTTCCAAGGTAGGATCAATCGTAGTCAAACCAGAATATGTATTTTGAAAAATTGGCATGACTGCATACACGACCAAGGCAATGATCGAAGGGACCGTTCCAATTCCGACTAAAGGAATCAGAATACCTAACAGAGCCAAACTAGGAATCGTCTGTAAAATACTGGTGATCTGTAGAATAACTTCCGCAATTCGTTTGTGCGTCATCAAAATAATTGCCAGTGGAATTGCAATAATAGCTGCAATAAATAAGGAAATTAACGAAATAGAAATATGTTGGCCCAAAGCTGACAAGATACCGCCACTTTGAGTTTGCAAGATATGGATAATTGACTGCATTATTTCTCACCTTCTTTAGCTAAAAAAGTCTAATAGATCAGAAGTAACGAATTGATAATTATCGTCAATATTTTCAAATACTACTACTCCATTATTATCTTTTAATTCCACAGCCAAGCGATTGAGTGAATCTTCTTTTAATAGTGAAGAATTGATTGCCTGGTCTGTCTTAGTACCAAATCCGGCATCGATCATTTCACCGACCGTTGCTTGACCATTTTTTTCTTGTTGGAAAAAGCCTTTTACAAATTCATTCTTAGGATGATTCAAAATATCGTCTCGATTGCCGATCTGTTCCAAACGACCTTTGCTCATGACGGCAATCGTATCACCCAAACGGATAGCCTCGTGCATATCGTGGGTAACAAAAATAAAAGTCGTCTGCAATTCACGATGCAACTTCAAAACTAAATCTTGCAACTGCGTTCGAGAAATTGGGTCCAAAGCACTGAATGGCTCATCCATCAAAACCATCTTGGGACTAGTTGCCAAAGCCCGAATGATCCCCACTCGCTGTTGTTCCCCACCGGACAATTCACTCGGTAAACGTTTGGCATATTCTTTCGGGTCCAAACCAACTTTTTCTAATAAGTCAAATGCAACTTTTCTACGTTTCTCCTTATTCCAGTGCAATGATTCAGGTTGAATGGTTATGTTCTCTTCGATCGTCAAATTAGGAAACAAAGCGATGTTTTGCAATACATATCCCATATTGAGCCGCATCTTCTGCAAGTCATAATCATCGATATTTTTGCCGTCGACTAAAATTTTCCCTGATGTCGGCTTGATCAGGCGATTGATCATCTTTAAAGTAGTCGTTTTACCACTGCCACTTGTTCCAACCATCACAAAAAAATCCCCATCGTTGATTTCCAAGTTCAAATCTTCAATGGCAGAATTACCCTCATATTCCTTATAAACGTGTTCAAACTTTATCATAATTAGTCTCTTTCATGTAACTTTTTAAGTGACAGGTATAACCTAGTTATTAATATTAGAATAATCGCTATTTACTGTCAAATAATATGCATATGAACGATTAATTGACTAATATTCGAAATCATTCTATGATATAGCTTGTAAACACAAAAGTTACATATAGAGGTAAAATACATGCGAGTTTCTACACGTTTCAGCGATTCAGTCCATATTTTAGCTTTTATCGAAATTTATAAAAGCCTAAAGTTATCCAGTGAATTGATTGCTTCCAGTATCGAAACATCCCCCGTAGTCGTCCGTCGTCTAATGAGTACATTGCGTGAAAATGATTTGATCGATACCAAAAAAGGCTCCGCGGAACCCAAACTTTCCCGCTCACCAAGAGAAATCACGCTTTTAGATGTTTATTTGGCCGTCGAAGGCGACAAGCAACTATTCACGCTTGATACCAACACTAATCCCGAATGTATCGTCGGTGGCAATATTCAAAAAGTACTCGGGAACTATTATGAAGATGCCAAAATGGCTGCCCTTCGTAAATTCAACAATGTCACGCTACAAGACATTATCGAATCGATCCAAGTCGAACAAAAAGCCAAAGAACATCATCTTATTTAACTTTGCTCACAAACAAATCAAAATAGCGATAATAGATTTAACCCAATCGGTTGTCCTATTATCGCTATTTTTAGTGAATCTATTTTTGATAATTAGCCTTCAAAAAATCAGGCAATGATGTCGCTTTATGTCCCATGACAGTTTGATAGTCGTCACTGACAACATTCAATAAGCCACGGCCACCAGCATCATACATCGATGAAAGCATGTGACCCTCGTTGCCTTCATTATAAAGGTTGGCAAATTCTTCTAGTGTTACTGGTGCATAACCTAGTTTTTCTCCTGATACTTCACTCAGCACTTGTGCAAGTTCTGGCATCGTATAATTACGGTCTTGCGTCAATGTATAAATTTTACCATTTTTCAGTAATGATTTTGTCGCCGCCACTTTGGCAAAGGCTTTGGAACTGTCACCCAAACTAATAAATGACAAAGCCTGATCTTTCATTGGATAGATAACATTTCCTCGTTCGATCAATTCCGGTAAGTATGGTACCAGTGAATCAGCGTATAAGCCATTGCGAACGATCGTATAAGAGATTTTTGACGATGCTAAACGACGTGGCAAATAACCGTAGAACGCCGACAGATCAAAGGGATTATTAACTTGATCTGCAATAAAGCCCATTGCCAAAATATGCCTTACTTTAGCTCTTTGAGCTGCTTTGATAACATTCTCCAATTCAGTCACGCGGCTGTAACTGTCATGACTCTTACTAGGAACGTAGATCAAGACATCTTTGTTATTGAAGGCAGAAATCAAACTACCTTCCACCATAAAATCAATCGGTACAACATTGCTTCCGGCATCAGCGATGTGTTTAGCTTTGGTAACTGTATGAACGCCAGCAGTTACATCTGCACTGGGAACCAATTTGATCAATTCATTAAAAATTTGACTGCCTAAATGACCCGTAGCACCTGTGATGATATACTTCATAATTTAATTTCCTCCTGTTTTCAAAATAGATGTTACTTCAATAGTTACAAGTAGTCAACTGATAAGTTTTAAGATTTACTCCCTTTAATAGTTAATAAATAATATAATAAAATCAAATAGTGTTGGAGGGATTTGTATGCAAAAAATTATTATTGATAAAGAATTCTGGGATATCTTCCCAGAGGTCGAAATTGCTGTTATGACTGCTCACGATGTCAACAATCACGACGATTCACATGTACCTGATGATCTAATTCAAAACGCCAATGAAATCGCCAAGAAATGGGTACCTGACGATCCTATAAGTGCCAATCCAGTCGTTAAAGCTTGGCGTGACGCTTATCGTAAATTCAAAACTAAGAAAGGTGCTCGCAATGCCGTCGAAAACCTTTTGAAACGAGCTAAAAATAACAAAGGCGTTGGCAATATCAATCCTATCGTCGATGTCTACAATTCCGTTTCACTTGAATACGCCTTTCCAATTGCCGCCGAAGATCTGGATAAATTAGTTGGCGATGTTCACTTAACTGTTGCTAAAGGTGGCGAAAAATTCACTCCGATTGGTGAAGATGAGATCGAAGAAGCCTTACCTGGCGAAGTCGTCTATCGTGACGATCAAGATATTATTTCTCGTTGCTGGGCTTGGCGCGACAGTGCTCGAGTAGCGGACACTGATGATACCAAGAATTTACTCTTCTATATGGAAAATATTCAACCCGATCGCAAAGCTGACCACTTAGCAGCTGCAGATGCTTTGAAGACACGTTTCCACGATTACTTGGGTATCGATATCAACGATGTAACGATTCTCAGTCGCGATAATCCTGAATTTGTTTTTGCAGATTAAGTTTGGTTATTTATACCTCCCAATCCCTGTGGATTGCCGGAACGCTGTGAGAAGCAACTTCAAACCCATCCACCGAGATTCCATTCCAGACTGAATAATTTTTCTATTTGTTTACAGTAGTAATATTAGAAATACGCATATTTTAATATTTAGATACTTTTTTAAATCACATTAAACAACCTAAGATTAGTTCTAAGTAAAGATTAAACTCTTTACTTAGAACTT
>NZ_AZEZ01000024.1 GCF_001434275.1 Companilactobacillus mindensis DSM 14500
ACATTAATAATTCTTTTCGATTTTGGAGGTGGAGACGGTGCGACAATCGCAGAAAACAGAACAAAAAGCTGACCATCTGAAGATGATAAGTTTGGAAAACCGAAAGCAATCAGAGGCGCGTAGTACCGCCTCTGGTGAAAATACGATTAAGAATGGCATTTCATTTAAAGAACGAGTTTTAAGTAGGGATAATCTCAATCTAGCATACAAAAAGGTTTATAAAAATAAGGGTGCCGCAGGCATAGATGGTATGACCG
>NZ_AZEZ01000088.1 GCF_001434275.1 Companilactobacillus mindensis DSM 14500
GTACTGTTTAGAATACTCTCATTTTCTATATATCCACTTGACTAATCGTAGGAAACTAGATAGATTAACACTCTTTAAACCAGTACAATTAGCAAACATATTGTCCATGCGAGTGACGTTTGATGTATCAAAGTTAGATAAATCTAAACTTGTTAGTTTAGAACAGAAGTCAAACATGTATGCCATGTTTGTTGTGTTTGAAGTATCCATTTTTGATAAGTCAGCAGTAGTCAAATTTCTAAAATATGTTTTGGAGGTTATTGCGGTTGCCCCAAACAGCCTTGAACTCTTTTCAGGAGCAATGACTGGACTTTTTGCCTTAGATGTATCAATTCTTGTCACAAGACTGATATCCATATCTATCGACTCTAGGCTTCCTAATTTACCACCCATGAGATACAAAGTACCATCATTTGTAAAATACCAATTTACTGTACCGCAGGTACCTTGGTTAACTACATCATCCTGACTAATCCCTTCAGGAAGATCAGTATCACTTGCTTGAGTGACTGCTTGATTCTGATTCGTGTTGGTTGCTGCCTGTACATTTATGCCACTATTAATCAAAAATACCCCACTGGCGCATATTGCGGCAGTCAGCAAAGCCGATTTAGTATTTCCGTGCAATTTAAATTGACCAAACTTTTTGGATAACATATAGATTCTCCCCCTCAACATTTATGTTTTGATTAAATAGATAATTAGGATATATAACTTTCGTTATTTAATTTAAGTATAACCTGAAACGAAAACCTTTTCATTACATATTATATATAAAAAATTCCTACTAATTTCAATCAAGTTAGTAGGAATTTTGTTTTCTATAGGGGACTGAATTCTTTCATTAAATATGTCGTAGAGAAATTTTTCTTATCATCAAGATGTTTTTGATAGCGAGTCTTGTTGTGAATCTCGTTATAAGCATCTTCTAATTGGTTCATTGTATATTTTTGTTTAAGCTCGATAGTGGGCATTTTATAAAAATCTGACATGTATTCTAACAATTTTTTTTGATCGTTCATCATCGTTAAATACCTCCGCCATCATAGTAGTGCGCTAATTCATTATTAGCAACTTTTCATAAATTAAAATATCTTTAATAATACATCGTGGCTCACAAACCGCTATATCAAAGAAAAGTTGAACAATTCCTTGAAACAGCAACGTTTAATTTTAAGAAAATTCTTGCAAGTAAATTAAAAAAACATTAAAATGACAATATTTCAATTAATAAAATTATTAGGGGGTGTCATTATGACAACGCAAAAAGTAGATCATGATCACGAGGTAGACAGTCGTTTGATTCAAAATGAAAATAAGTACTACGCCAAAGCTTCGCGAATCAACTATTATGATCTTGTCATAGAATCAGCACATAATTCTACATTAGTCGATGCAGATGGGAACGAGTATATTGATTTGTTGGCAAGCGCATCGGCAATAAACGTTGGTCATACGAATGAAAAAGTCGTTAAAGCCATTCAAGAGCAGGCTGAAAAGCTGATTCATTACACACCGGCCTATTTTCATCACCGCCCAGGACAGGAATTAGCAGAACGTTTGGCTAAATTGGTACCCGGCAGTGAAAAACAAGTAGTTTTCTCAAATTCAGGTTCCGAAGCTAACGATGCCATTATCAAATTTGCCCGTGGCTATACTGGTCGCCAATATATCGTTTCCTTCATGGATTCATATCACGGCTCAACCTACGGTTCGATGACGCTGTCAGGTGTCAGTTTGAATATGACTCGCAAAATGGGACCTATGCTACCAGGCGTAGTTCACGTACCGTATCCAGATTTATATCGACGATATCAGGGCGAAACGGAACACGACGTAGCTGTAAGATATTTTGAAGAATTCAAGCGACCTTTCGAAAGCTTCTTGCCCGCCGATGAAGTTGCTTGCGTCTTAATTGAACCGATCCAAGGCGATGGAGGAATTCGCAAAGCCCCCGAAGAATATATGCAATTAGTTTATAAATTCTGTCATGACAACGGTATTCTCTTTGCGGTCGATGAGATCAATCAGGGAATGGGACGTACCGGTCAAATGTGGAGCTATCAACAGTTTGAAAACATCGAACTCGACTTGATGTCTGTTGGTAAATCACTAGCATCCGGAATGCCTTTATCCGCTACGATCGGCAAAAAAGAAATCATGGAAAGCTTAGATTCACCAGCCCACACCTTTACGACCGCCGGAAATCCTATCTGTTGTGCAGCTTCATTAGCAACGCTAGATGTTTTGGAAGAAGAGGACTTACTCGAGAAGTCAGCTACCGATGGCATCTATGCTGAACAGAGATTTTTGGAAATGCAAAAACAGTTCCCAGAAATTGGGGATGTCAGAATGTACGGTCTTGATGGTGGAATTGAATTAGTAAAAGACCAAAAAACGAAAGAACCAAATCCTGATTTTGCCAACAAAGTCATTTATTATGCTTTTCAACATGGTGTTGTTATGATTACACTGAAGGGGAACATATTGAGATTTCAACCACCTTTGGTAATAACGCATGACGAATTGGAAAAGGCGTTGGATGTTTTGGAAGACGCTTTTGCCGCAGCAGAAAATGATCAAGTAGTTATTCCAAGCAACGAAAAAATTGGATGGTAAGGGTTTAATAATAAAGTTTGTTTGTTCACTGCCGTCTCCGCTCGGCAATATCGAGGCTGGAACGCTGTGAGAGCAACTTCGAACCAATTCTACGAATTGTTTTGAAGCTTGTCTGGCTCTAAGCTGGCAAAGTACGCCAGCTAAGACCCTACCACGGCTGAGCCTCGAATTGCGGTCGCTACGACTAGGTTTATTTTGAAATTATTTCTATTTTGAGTTATAAACTCGCTAATTATTGTATTTAAATATTTAGTGGGAAATATTCATGAAATTGAATATATGAATAAATGATCTAGCCTGGAACAAAAATTGAAATTGGCTCAGCCGTGGTAGTCTATCTTGCTTCGCGTACTTTGCGAAGTTAGATAACACCTCGAATTTGAGACAATCTTCGATTGGCTCAAATCGATGGTCACAGCGTTCCAGCCAAATTTCAATTTTTGTGGAAGGCGGAATATTTAAACAAACTTTATTTACCCGGTAAATCAAGAGGAGTGTATTTTTTATGAGTGATTTTTTTAAACGTTTAACCTTAAAAGAAGATCCGAGTATTTATGAGGATAAGGATTCACATTTAGTTAGAGTTTTAACAGTTAAGGATTTCTTGGCTTTGGGTGTCGGGACTATCGTTTCCACATCAATCTTTACTTTGCCAGGAGTTGTTGCCGCTGAGCACACTGGCCCTTCAGTGGTCTTCTCATTTATTGCCGCAGCTATCGTTGCAGGACTGGTTGCCTTCGCTTATGCGGAGATGGCTGCTGCGATGCCATTTGCTGGTTCAGCGTATTCTTGGATCAACGTTATGTTCGGTGAGTTCTTCGGCTGGGTCGCAGGTTGGGCCTTGTTGGCGGAGTACTTTATTGCGTTAGCTTTCGTTGGTTCGGGGCTGTCCGCAAACTTCCGAGGGCTCTTGGAACCGTTGGGAGTCCATTTCCCGAATGCCATTGCGAATACCTTTGGCAGTAATGGTGGAATCGTCGATTTAGTGGCCGTGGTGGTTATCGCCGCAGTTGCTTGGTTGATCTCACATGGTGCCAGTGGTGCCGCAAAAGTTGAAAATGTTTTAGTTATTTTAAAAGTTTTAGCTGTTATTACTTTCATTATTGTTGGTTTAACTGCAATTCACGTTGAAAATTATGTTCCTTTTATTCCTAAATATCGTGTTAACCCTGATGGAACAGCCTTTGGTGGTTGGCAAGGAATTTACGCCGGTGTTTCAATGATTTTCCTATCATATATCGGTTTTGATTCTATCGCTGCTAATTCTGCCGAAGCTAAAGATCCTGGGAAGACCATGCCCCGTGGTATTTTAGGATCACTATTGATTGCCGTAGTCTTGTTCGTTGCTGTTGCTTTGGTATTAGTAGGAATGTTCAAATATTCTTCATATGCTAATAACGCTGAACCTGTTGGTTGGGCCTTACGTCACGCTGGTCACCCAATTATTGCCAGTGTCATTCAAGCCGTTGCGGTTGTGGGTATGTTTACCGCTCTGATTGGAATGATGTTAGCTGGTTCACGTTTGGTTTACTCATTCGGACGTGATGGTATGTTGCCAAGTTGGTTAGGTAAGTTGAACAAAAACAATCTTCCTAATCATGCACTTATGGTTCTAACAGTCGTTGGTATCTTGATTGGTGCTTTTTGTCCCTTTGCTTTCTTAGCTCAGTTGATCTCAGCCGGAACTTTGATTGCGTTCATGTTCGTTTCCTTGGGAATTTATCCATTGAGAAGACGTGAGGGTAAAGATATCGCCATGCCAGATTTCAAAGTTCCACTATATCCAGTTTTACCAGCCCTTGGTTTCATCGGCGCTTTAGTAATTTTCTGGGGACTCGATATTCAAGCTAAACTTTACGCCGGTATCTGGTTTGCCGTTGGCTTGGTGGTTTACTTTACTTACGGAATGCATCATTCAACCTTGGGCAAAAAAGTGGCTGCTGAAAAGAAAAATAAATAGTTAGTTTATTTTTTACTTGCCGTCTTCCATGAAATTTCGTTAGACGCTGGAACGCTGTGAGAGCAACTTCGAACCAGCTCTACGACCTGTTTTGAAGCTTGTCTGTCTCTAAGCTGGCAAAAGACGCCAGCCAAGAGACTACCACGGCTGAGCATCTAACGAAATTCCATTCCAGACTAATAGGTTTTTGATTGTTTTATATTAGGTACTTTTAAAAATTACATTAAATAGGTCACTCAGAATAATAAAACTGAGTGATCTATTTTTTTGATCTAAGTAAAAACGACATATTGTGACACGGTGATTTCATACAATGTACTTGTACAAAAATATAGGGGGATTTGTTATGAAAAGCAAAACATCACGGGTCATGACGGCACTTTTACTGGGAACTATTTTGTTAGCGGGGTGTAGCAATAATGCCAGTACTTCCGCAAGTAAAAAGACGACTGTTACGGCGGTCAGCCATAAGAAGAAGTCCGCAACGGTCAAAAATTCTAAGGCGCTTTGGAATGATACCAAGGATGCTAAGTTGAAACAGTTTATCGAGCAGTGGGCACCGACTATGGGACAATCTTATGTTGGATACGATGGCAAACATGCGCTCAAGCTTTCAACTGGTGTGGCTTATCCAAACGATTTGAAACACGTAACTGTGAACGGCGACAATGTATCGATCGGTTGGAACAAGAAGGGCAATGGCAATTACAAATATAATGTCGTCGCTATTTATAAAGAAACGACCAAGCATATTACTTATTTCTTTACTTTCCATAATGGCAAACCAGTTGTTCTAGTCGATCAAAGTACTAACGAAACACCAGATTTACTTCCTACTCAAAATCCTGCGATCAAAGCTGGTTTTGAAAATATTGTTAAAGGGAAGAAGGCTGAAGTGCCAAGTACTACAACTTCTAATGATAATGGTAATAGTAGTAACAATAATAGCAGTAGTAATACCAGTGATGATAAAGATAGTGACAGTAATAGTAGCTCGACTCAATCAGTTTCAGATCCTAAATTAGTCGGCATGATGCTTTATGAATATGATAGAAATTTTGATATGTCAGATATCCCACACTTACAAATCTTAAAAAATGACGATGGTAGATATTACATTGGTACCGGGAGTGTTACTTCTAATTTGTCATTCACAATTGAAGGAAACACCGCACATTACTGGACCGTACTCTATACCGGAAATGACACTAGACCAGATGGAACGGTTGGCCCATCACCTGAAACTGAACATACCATCAGCATAGCTGATTTAACGGCTAAGTATTATTCAACCGATGATCAAAAACAAACGCTTGATCAAACGGCTGCAGGAATGACTGTTAAATAAAAGTGTTTTTGTACCAATTTATTTTAAAATAACTCATATCCAACCAAATAAATCAATTAATTATGTTTTACAAATTGTATAAATGTGCTTATAAAGCTCCAAAAACCAATGATATCAATACTAAACAGTACAAAAATTGTGCCAATTTCGAAATTAATAAAAAATAATGAGTTTTAAGTGTGCCACTTTTTCAAATTAGCACTATAATGAACTCGTAACTAAGGAGGTTGTTGAATATGGCAGAAGTTGATCCAAGCAAATTAGCAGATGCAGCTATTGCTAAAGAACCAGAAGTTTTGAACCTAAAGATGAGTGAGGCTTTCGACTGGAGCGATGATAAGACAGTTGTCCGTGACGCTATCTGGGACTATTTCATGGAGAACAACAATCACGATACAGTTAAGACAGAAGAAGCAGAAAAACCATTCCTTGATATGAAGGATGAAGAAGTACGCGACTTTGTCGAAAAAAACTTTAAGAAATAAAATCTTTAACTAAGGCACCAACATTCCTTTAGACTCATAAAGTAGTCTAAAGGATTTTTTTTGCTTTCTTTTGATCCAATGTTTAAAGCCCATGTGCGAGAGCATAAAGATGAATTATTGCAAAAAGACTCTAAATAATAGAATTTAGAATCAAAATAGCATCTGTAATACTAGAATTATTTTTCTAGTAATACAGATGCTATTTTTATCTATATATTAAGTATCAATTTTATATGCCTGTACATATAATAGATGACATGTTTCAAATTTCCTAGTCTGGAATGAGATTCTGGTAGATGCTCAGCCGTGGTAGTCTCTTAGCTGGCGAACCTTGCCAGTTTAGAGACAGACAAGCTTAGAGACAATTTGAACTGTAATTGGCTCTAAGTTGCTCTCACAGCGTTCCAGCATCTACCAGAATCTCATGGAAGACGGCAGTGAACAAACAACAGACAGACAAACTATTTATCTTTCTCATGTGATTTCTTGTAAGCCAAGTCAACCACGTCACTGACCGCATCGTCCAAGAAATAAGCCGTAGTGATCCGGAACGCTTTGCTAGAAACGAACAGAGCCATCTGGCCCACGATAAAAGTTAGAATGATCTTAGGTGCCCGATAAGACTTTTCTTTTGCCATTATTTCATCCGCCTCCAAAGTTTCTTAAAGATTTTTCTGAGAAATTTACTCTTGGCGTCTTGTTCCAAATATTTAAATGCCAAGATCTTGAGTTCTTTTTTGGAAAGGTCGGGGTGGTCGGCCAACTCACTTATCAAATAAGCGTAAAGCTGTTTAGGGCGCAAGTCGATATTTTGACTCTTAGTGAAGTAAGCCATCTTTTCGTCGACAGCTTGTTCGATTTGTTCATGGACTTCACCGTAAAATAACCCTTTAGGAAGAATTCGTTTGTGTTCTTCCATCTCGTGCTCGACGTGCAATTTGAGATTCAATTTCGTATCGTCGTTAAATTTGTCGATTTTTTGACTGACAGCATTTAACTGTTGATCAACATCATCCATCTTCCCACCTCAATCCATAAATGCTTCTATATAAATAAATTATATAAGTTTTACGATTGAATGCAAAAACTTTTCCCGCATTAAAAAAGCCTCCTGTGAAAGGAGGCTTCTTCTATATTAGGGAGGAAGGTTATATTAGTTTGTTTATTATATATTTCGGCGCACGTTAATGTGCACTCAGTAAATTAACATTCTTGTTTACCAAGTACTATAGTAAACGTTAAATGTGAAGAAAATGTGAAATATTGAAATAAAAATATAACTGACCTCAATTATTGGGTAACTGATGTAGCAAATTCTGGTTCGCTAGTTACGTTGCTTTGGGCATTATCTTGGTTCAGTTGCATGTTTGAACTTTGTGTCCATTCGTTGTTGGAAACTTGATAAAAAGTATAGCCATATTTGTTTTGAACCATTTGGCCGACTTTCCATTGGGAGCCTTCTTGTAGTTGGCGTCCAGAGAAAGAATCCATCGAAGTGTCGTAAACATTAGCGGGACCATTTACAACTGTACCGACAACTGCTTGTTGATTTGTTTCGTTAGTTGCAGGTGCATTAGTTGCGTTGGTTGGTTGAGCAATTTCCAAAGTTGATGCGGCGACGTATTCGTCTGTTGCAATTTGAATATAACTTGCGCCGTTGATCGTAACTGTATTGCCAATATTCCATGAAGAACCAGCAGGTAGCATAACGCCACTGACTGCTTGACCTTGGCTATTAACAACACTCGTTGTATATTTGACTGTTCCAGTTTGTCCAATAACGCCAACTTGTTGATTGTAAGCTGATGTTGCAGCTTGTTGAGTTGCTGCATTAGTGATATTGACGTTGTTTGCGGAAATCCATTCGTTGGTAGCAACTTGATAATAAGTTACGCCGTTGATCTGTTTGGTATTACCTAATTTCCATGAACTATTATTTGGAAGAAAAGTACTTGTGATAGTTTGTCCTTGATCATTGACAAGAACGCCGCTACCGCTAACAGTACCTACTAAACCGATTTCTGTTGTATCTGCCGCACTTACGGTTTGAGGTGACAAATTAGACAGTACGGTTGGAGCAATTAATAATGCTAATGCCGAGCCGATTAGAGCTTTATTCTTTTTCATCGTTTTACCTCCTCGTTCTATTTTGCGGTTCACATTAAACCTATAATGCAATCCCCAAATAAGCAACGGGTTTAAGAAACAGTTAAAAGAAACATTAGTCTTTCTTTAGAATTAGGATTCGTCTTGTTTGTGATAATTCAAAAAATTTGAGAAACCGGAAGAGTAACCTTCGATGGCAAATTTATGATAAGTCTTTAGGTCGCGGTCCTTTAATTTGACGATCATCGAGTTAGTAATGACATCCTTTTTAGTCCGAATATGCGGTCTGACTTTGTAGATGATGCCATAAACGGAAGGTTTCTTCATCTTATAAACGCTGAGTGACACATTCTGGTAATTTTTCCAAACGAAAGGACCGTCCTTTTGATCGATTGCCAATCGTGCCATCTTGGTAAATTGTTTTTTCTGATATGGATTCAATTTGTGAACTTGCTTGCTCTCCAAAGTGATTTGCGTGCCTGACGAGTAGCAGTAGGGTGCTGAATGATAATTGCGATACATCTGAGGAATTCCAAAAGCCAGCAATAAAATCAAAATGCAGGTAATCCAAATCGCTCTGGTGGTATGCTTTTTTAGTTTTTCCTCGGTCATATTTTTCTCCTGATTTGGTAATAACCTAAATATTATACTAATTATTACGTATAAAAAAAACTGTGGGTAGGGAAAACCTGATTATTTTTACTTGCCGTCTTCCATGAAATTTTGTTAGACGCTGGAACGCTGTGAGAGCAACTTCGAACCAATTCTACGAATTGTTTTGAAGCTTGTCTGGCTCTAAGCTGGCAAGGTACGCCAGCTTAGAGCCTACCACGGCCGAGCATCTAACGAAATTTCATTCCAGACTAAATGGTTTATTAGTAATGTTAATATTTTGGATTCTAATGATTCAATATTTTATTTAAAACAGTACTAAAATAGGTCATCCAATCAATTTTTGGATGGCCTATTAGTATATCTAAATAATTGTATATAACTAAAGTTGAAAAAGAATCAACCTAGAATCAGAAGTGATTTATTTTCATACTTTTAACCATTCGGTTAATTCCTCTTTGATTTTTATTTGGCTGACGGGAAGATTCCTTGCTGACTTAGCGATACTAATTCTATCTTTTTCCACCTCGGGCAGAGTTAAATTAAGTAGAAGTGAATCAGTAGCCACGATTCTATTCAATAAAATTTTAATAGCATCGTTTATGCTCAATCCCATAGATTCTAAGACTTTCTCGGAATCTTTTTTCAGTTCTTTAGTGATATAAGTTTGAATTTTAGTTTTATCGTTTCCCTCATGTGTATTATTCATTTGCTTGTCCATAAACTCTAAAACAGTTATTTTGACTCTTTATTGATTAAATTAAAATACAAAACAAAAAAGGACTCAAATTCTTAACAAAACTATCAAGAATTGAGTCCTATTATATGTAATTATTAAATATATTGATAAATCATCAAATATTAAAACCTTCTAGTCTGGAATGAAATCCTGGTGGATGCTCAGCCGTGGTAGTCTCTTAGCTGGCGTACCTTGCCAGTTTAGAGACAGACAAGCTTTGAAACAATTCTATGAATTGGTTCAAAGTTGTTCTCACAGCGTTCCAGCAATCCACCAGGATTTCATGGAAGACGGCAGTGAACGAATAAACTTTCTACTATTATATTAATACCAAAATATTATTATCTAATCTTAGCATCAGAAGGTTTGATAGTTGTCCGACCGTCGGCAGCTGCATTCTTAATAGCACGGATAATATCATTGTCGCTCCAAGCACCAACGGTTGTTACACCTTGGTCAGTCAATTGTTGTCTAGCCTTGGCGATATCTTCGTCAGTGATCTCTTTACCGTTGACTTCTTTCTTTTCAACATCGAAGTGACCTTTGGCAGCAGGGTTGTTGCTTTGGTCATCAGATGAGGCAGTGTCATTAGTAGTATCAGTGCTGTTAGTGTCAGTCGTGTTATTACTATTATTAGTAGTATCGGTAGTGTCAGTCTTTTCAGTGGTTGATGTTTCTGGTAATGATTGAAGCAAAGCGTTGGCTTGGTTGTAAAGGTCTGAGTAATACTTGCCCTTGATGCCCTTGGACTTAGTTACTTGTTCCAATAGTGAACGAGCTTGGTCGTTAGTACCGGCCTTGATCATTGCTTTGGCATTCTTGATGTCTAGCTTGTAGTTGTTGCGGTTAGTTTGGATGACCTTAACTTGAGACAAGAGCGTCTTAGCACGGGCAGTCATCTTCTTGTTGCCATTTTCTTGTTCTTTGGCGATGGTTAAAGATTTCTTAGCCTCAGAAAATTGACGTTGATTCATGAGACGTTTAGCTTTGACAAGATTGTTAGCTTGTTTTTCGGAAGCCTTAGCTTTAGAAGTCTTCTTAACGTCGAGGGCTGATTCGAAGTGATCAGCAGCCTTAGCGTAATCTTTGTCAGATACGGCGTTGTTCCCCTTAGTCATTTCCGTATTGTATTTATTGTTATCAGAGCTACTGGTTTTGCTTGATGATGAAGAATTACTGCAGCCGGCCAAAAGTAGTGCCAAACCTGTTGTTGCGAGTAATAATGCTTTTTTCATTTCAAATTCCTCCATATAAGTACTGCGTGAATTATAACATGTTAGAGAAATTTGAAAAATACATTTCCGTTTTGTCGACTTCATTTCGTTACTATCTATGTAAGTTACTTGAACCGGCCGGTCAGTTCTTACAAATAATAAAAAAGAGGTCAGACAAATGGACTGGAGTAGAACATCAATCGCAGTAAAAATGGGCAATGCAAATTATCCCAAAGGCGTTAAGACAACAATTTACAACAACATCGTTAAAGACCCAACCAAAGAACAGATCGACATGTTCGTTGAAGGTTTACTACTATTATCTGATGGCGATTCACACTTGGGCACACAAGTGATCAAACGCGACGAACTAAGTGTTGACTAAGAAGGGGAGAAAATAAGATGAAGAAACTACAATTAGGCTTCAAAACTGCAGAAGGTCACAAGAAGAACTTTACCTTGAGTTACGTAAAGGCTGATCTCGATCCCAAAACCGTCCACGACGCCATGGATAAAATCAGCAATAGTAAGATTTTTGAAAAAAACACTGTCCAACTGTATTCGGAAATTCTTGGTGCCAAGTATATTGACCGCACTGAAACCAAAGTACTTTAAAATCGTTCAGTATTTAGACAAAATAATTAAACTTTTTATAGTTTAAACCTTGAGCCTACGACTTATTTCGATTAGAATAAGAGTAGGCTCTTTTGGATAGACTGGGAATTGAGGAAGATCTGTCACAGTAAGTTTTGTAATGGTTTTGTAATTTTATGATTATTTTTAGTCAAAAAATTGCATAATATATCGGATTTACTGGTTTTATATTACATTCTCGTGTTATTTAATACAGAAATGTTACAAAAACGTGGACTTTCTAATTTTGAGTTGATTCATAAGCCAGAGTTTCATATAATGGTTGTCAGTGGGATAGGCCACTAACAATTAAAATAATAAGTTCTTGTAGTCCAGGGGAGGATTAACATTGAAAAAATCTATTAAATACGCAGGAATCGCTGCTGCTACACTTCTAGCTGTTGCTCCAGTTGCTGCTCCTGTTGTTTCATCTGTTTCAGAAACTACTGTTAAAGCTGACACAACTGATGCTAATACATCAAACATGAACGCATATGCAGGACAATTTGTTAACTCAACATTGTCACAAACACAACAAGATGCTCTTTTATCTGTTAGTAAGTTTGGTACGATGACTCTTGATGAATTCAACAAAGGTTACCTACAATTTGCACCTTACAAATTGAATGATAACGATGCTACACTCAAGGCATTGAGCAGCAGTGATACTGCTAAGGCTACTGCAACAGTTTCAGCTGTTACATCAAAGGGTACAAAAATTTCTAGTGCAACAGAACTAGATAACTACTTGAATGATACAACAACAAAAGCTGTTACAATCACAGTTACATTCAACTACAATGACACTAACAGTACAGCTGCTACACCCGTTACAAAGACATTCACAGTAACAAAGGCTGCTGCTGTTCAACAAAAAACAGCTGACCTAACTTCTGCTGCTATTTCATATGATAAGAGCTTAAACGTTTCTTACAATACATCAGCTGCTGATTATGGCCTAGTAGCTTCAGCTAACTTCTCAGTTAAGGACAATAACGGTAACGTTTTGACTTCACCTGATAAGAATGGTAAGACAGCTATTAGAACAACTCTAAGTGGATTATATACATCATACAATGATGCATACAATGATGCATACAAGGGTGCAAAAGATGGTCAGACTGTTAATGATGTTCCTTTTAACGAAGAAAATACAACATACTATCAAGTAGTTACTGGTACAGTTGAGGCTGATCCTGCATTTACTAAATTATTAACAAATTTTGAAGAAAACACAGCTAAATATGGATTGACAGTTAATGGTACAACACCAACAGGTAATTATAATGATCCAACATCACTCCAAATATATACAAATGGTGATGAGGCATCAATTACAGTTATTCGTGAAATCCATGTAGGTAGCAAGGAAGCTGCTAGTTGGACAACAACTGATACATCAGGTGTTGTTACAACTAAGAGTGCATCAAACTACTACACACTTGTTAACAACGAAAACCAACCTGTTGGTAACCGTGCTTTAGTTAAAGACAGTGCTTGGTTAACTGATCAATACCGTGTAAACAACAACGGTGTAAAACAATACCGTGTTGCTACTGGCGAATGGATTGACGCTAACAACGTTACATTCTCTGACAAGGCTACTACACCTTCAGACAACTCAGCTTTGACTGACATCCAAAACCAAAACGGTACAGTTACACTTGATGCTCCTGCATCATTCAACTACCTACTTTACACAAAGAGTGGCGAATTAGGTAACCGTGCCTTGAGTGGTGACTCAGCATGGAAAGTTATCCAAACAGCTAAAGACTCAAAGGGTCGTACATACTACCGTGTATCAACTACTGAATGGGTAATGGAAGGTAACGGTGTTCACTTTACTGCTGAATAATTAGCTAGTTAAGAGAATATTAAAAAGACTCGCTTAGGCGAGCCTTTTTTATATGAAATAAATTCTTTTTTAGTTGCACTAAATAAGCTACTCGAAAATAC
>NZ_AZEZ01000089.1 GCF_001434275.1 Companilactobacillus mindensis DSM 14500
CTCACAGTGGACTTTCGCCACCAAGTTAGCGCCCATGCCGGGCGCACTACAAAAAAACACCTAACCGAAGTTAGATGTTAAAGTGTTTTGGAATGGAGGATACAGGGATCGAACCTGTGACCTCCTGCTTGTAAGGCAGATGCTCTCCCAGCTGAGCTAATCCTCCAAAATGACCCGTACGAGATTTGAACTCATGTTACCGCCGTGAAAGGGCGGTGTCTTAACCACTTGACCAACGGGTCATAAATATTTATTTGTTTATTGCTCTCTCAAGCACAAGAAATATAATACAATAATATTAAAGGTGTAGCAAGCTTTTTTTTATATTTTTTTGAACTTTTTTTAAAATTAGGAGGATAATGGATTTTGAACGTGCAAAATTACTTTGAAAACGCCGAAACAATGGACTTAGCGAAGGATATGCTGGGACATAGTTTTACTTATAAATCGAATCAAGGGACCTTCTCTGGTCTGATTGTCGAAACAGAGGCCTACTTGGGGCCAATCGACATGGCCTCCCACAGTTACAACGGCAGACACACTAAAGCTAATGATCCCCTTTATCAAGCTGGAGGAACGATCTACATTTATTCGATCCACAGTTGGTTGGATATGGATATCAGTATTCAAAAAGCAGGGACCCCCAATGGGATTTTGATCCGTGCCCTGCAACCTACGGCCGGATTGGAACAAATGGAGCTCAACCGTAACCGAACTGGTTTTGAAGTCACTAACGGCCCCGCTAAGTGGATGTCAGCTTTTGGAATCACTGACAAATCACTTTCAGGAACCATGTTGAATGAACAAAACTTTTCTTTTTCCGACAAAAAAGTCCAAACACCCCAATCTATTTTAGCAACACCGCGAATCGGCGTGAAAAATAAGGAGCCTTGGACTTCTAAAAATATGCGTTTTATTGTAAAAGGCAATCCCTTCGTTTCTAAGTTGCCTAAAAGGGATATGAACCTTGAGACTTACGGTTGGTTATAATTTGTCGCTACGAGCACGTAAAGCATAGAGAATGGCCACTGTATCGACGACTTCTTGGAACAAAGCACCAATAATGGTTGGAATCAAACCGAAAGCAGCTATGACCATTAAAACTGTACAGATGAAAATACCTAACAACACAGCCTCACGGGCAATTCTCATCGTATCGTGTGAGATTTTAACGACGGTACTTACCTTGCTGAGATCATCTTGCAAGATAACAGCATCAGCTGATTCACTGGCTGCGTTGGCACCTTTGTAACCCATGGCAATACCAACGTCAGCTAAAGCCAAAGCCGGAGCATCATTGACACCATCCCCGACCATAATTGTTGGGTGATATTCTTTATCCAAACCATTGATAATTTTAACTTTATCAGCGTGCAAACTTGAAGGATAAACCTTGGTAATACCTACTTCAGAAGCGACCATTTCGGTGGCTTCTTTTTTATCGCCTGAAATCATTAAAACATTTTTGATGCCAAAGTCTTTGAGTTTAGCAATCGTACTCTTTGATTCTGGACGGATTTGATCCAATAAACTGTATACACCAGCGTATTTGCCGTCAATCGAAACGTAAACGCCAGAACCTTTAACTTCAGGTACCTCTTCATCGGTAACAAAACTTCCTTGGCCGACTTTGACAATATGACCAGCGATATTACCGATAATACCTTCAGCTGTTACTTCTTTAAGGTCAACTGCGTTCTGCAATGATAAATTAGCAGCCTTAGCATAATCAACGATTGCTTCGGCCATAACGTGACTGGAATTTTGCTCGATCGATGCCGCATAGGCCATGACTTCTTTTGGTTCAAAATCATTAGCGGTTTGAAAATCGTCAACAACTAATTTACCTTTAGTGATCGTTCCGGTCTTGTCAAAAGCAATCGTCTTAGCTGAATTGAGCTTTTCCAAGGCTGTTCCTGACTTAATAATGATCCCATTTCTACTTGTCCGACTCATACCTGAAACAAAGGCGATCGGTGCGGCCAAAATAAGTGGACATGGTGAAGCTACGACTAATACTTGAGCAATTCTGACAGGATCTTTTGAGAAATACCAAGCCAAACCAGCAATAACGTAGGCAACGATCGTAAATGGTACGGCATAACGGTCGGCCAAACGGACAAAGTGTGCTGGGTGCGTCTCGGACTCTTTAACTAACTTAACGATAGCTTGATATTCTGAATCAGCAGCAACTTTTTCAGCCTTGATCTTAAAGGGATTTTCCCCATTGATCGAACCGGACATTACGTGCGAATCCAATTTTACATTGACTGGCACTGATTCACCGGTCAAGGATGACTCGTCGACTTCTGATTGACCATCTACAACGATCCCGTCGACTGGAACTTGTTCTTTCGGGCGAATCAAAATTTGATCGCCAACTTTTACATCATCAATATCGATATCTCTGACTGTATCTTTATCGATCAAGTGGGCTTGTGAAGGCGTATTGTCCAAAAGTGATTTTAATTCACTCTTAGCTTTATTAGCAGCGTACTCCTCGAGAGTATCTCCACCTGTCAGCATCAGCAAAACGATCCAGCCGGCCCAGTACTGACCTAAAACGATTGTAGCAACGATTGCCGTGATAGCTAAGAGGTCGATACCAAAGTTACCCGATTTCAAAACCTTGATCATATCAACGAACATAATCAAAGCTAACAACAATCCCAAGATACTGATGATCAGTTGGGCATAGCCTGCTTGGTGGAAACCGAATTGTAGAACAGCAGCCAAAGCACCAATAGTCAAGGTTCCGTATAGTTTGATTTTGTCTGAGTTCATAAAATCACAACCTCCCTAATAATTTCTTATCTTTACCCAGATTATACCTTGTTTGAAACCAAAAGTGAATGCTTATTTGGAATGATTCTTATTTAATTATCATTTTAAATATAATCTTCTAATTGGCTACATAAGTAGATTTTATTCCTGTATATTCATTTGGAAAGAAACCTATTTTATCAAAATGAGGTCAATTTTGACAAATAAAAACAGCCATATCTGATATTGATATGACTGTCACTAAGTATTTTCGTTTATCATTCGATAATTAATTATCTATCGAACCAATTTATCCCAAATAACTACTTCTCCACTGGCCAAAGACTTTGGTACATCAATAATTCTTTGATTAGATGAACCACGGAATTGCAAAGTTAAATCCTTTTTAGGTAATAGAAACCGGCCATCAACTAAGATGTCGATCAATGATAGCATTTCTAATTTATCGTCTGATTCCTTCATCAGTTCATCCCAAGAATACCCTGTCCATGACCAAATATTTTTGGTATCGCCGAATTCTTTTCTGATTCGTTTGCATAACGATAAACAGACTCCA
Source organism: Companilactobacillus mindensis DSM 14500 (assembly GCF_001434275.1). Lineage (GTDB taxonomy): Bacteria > Bacillota > Bacilli > Lactobacillales > Lactobacillaceae > Companilactobacillus > Companilactobacillus mindensis. The sequence goes on from NZ_AZEZ01000089.1 coordinate 3,341, forward strand.
GTATTCAAAAATGGTTCCCCACCTAAGAGCGTTAAACCTTCGACATAGCTTTGACTAAGGTCGTTAATGATCTTATCTTCAAGTTCTTTAGTGTAAGGTTTTCCATAACGAAAATCTTGGGCTGCAACGTTATAACACCCTGGACATTTGAACGGACAGCCAGAAACATACAGACTGCATCGTACACCCTCGCCATCGACAAAATTAAAGGGTTTGTAATTGGCAATCCTATTAAGACTGAGGTCCTCGCTCAACCATTCTTTGGGAGTCGGATTGTTTGGCTCTCTCATATTTTGCCGCATGTTGTATCATCTCCGCATTCATATTCTTTTTCCGGGAAGCAATTTCGACGTGGCGTCCGTGGATCATTGGCCGTTGTTGAGGATTCCCTAGGTAGCCACAAGTTCTCTTAACCACGTCACATGTTTGGGGATCGTGGTTGCCACACTGTGGACAGACGAATCCTCTCGCAGTGGCCTTGAACTCGCCTTTGAAACCACATTCGAAACATTGGTCGATCGATGTATTAGTCCCTAAATAACCCACATGATCATAAGCCCAATCCCAAACAGCTTCCAAAGCTTTAGGATTTTGACGCAAATTAGGATATTCGCAGTAGTGGATGAACCCACCTGAGGCATACTTAGGAAAGACTTCTTCAAAACTTAATTTTTCAAATGGTGTTGGATGTTTTCTAACATCATAGTGGAAACTATTCGTGTAATATTCTTTTTCGGTGATGTCAGGAATAGCACCAAATTTTTCCAAATCATCGCGGCAGAACGTATCTGTTAATGATTCAGCCGGAGTTGAGTAAAGGCTATAATGATAGCCACTTTCCTTAGCCCACTGAGCACACTTATCATGCATTTTTTTAACGATTTCTTCAGCAAAGTCATGCGCCTGATTATTGTCTTCCCAGCTCTTGCCAAAAAAGCTTGTACAAACTTCATAAAGACCGATATAACCTAGGGAAACAGTAGCCCGTTCATTCTTGAAAAGTTCATCGATACTGTCAGTCTTCTTTAAACGTTTGCCAAAGGCTCCGTACATATATAACAACGGTGCATTTTCATTTAGCTTGCTTAGTTCTTTCGATACGATAAGCCAAAGCGGCGTGACAGATCTGCATCTTCTCTTCAAAAATAGACCAAAACAAGTCCTTGTCTCCCTTAGACTCCAGAGCAATCCGTGGTAAATTGACCGTTACAACGCCGAGATTCATTCGACCAGAGTTGACTTCCTTGCCGGTTTCGTCTTTCCAACCTTGTAAGAAGGAACGACAACCCATAGGAGTTTTAAAACTACCAGTAAGCTCAACGATCTTATCGTACATCAATAAATCTGGATACATTCGCTTAGTTGAACACTCCAAAGCTAACTGTTTGATATCGTAATTAGGGTCGGTTGGATCCAAATTCAAACCACGTTTGATGGTAAATGTTAATTTAGGAAAAATTGCTGTCCGATGTTCTTTACCTAGACCTTTGATTCTGATCTCCAAAATCGATTTTTGAATTTCACGTTCGATCCAATTCGTCCCTAAACCAAAATTAATCGTCGTGAACGGCGTTTGTCCTTGAGATGAGTAAAGAGTATTGATCTCATATTCAAGTGCTTGCATCGCATCATAAATGTCTTTACGGGTCTTTTCTTTAGCAAACTCATCTTGTAATTCTGACTTGATCCACTTTTTAGCATCTTTTAAATGTTTCTCATAATTGAGTTTGGCATAAGGAGCTAATAGTTGATCGATCCGATTGGCTGAACAGCCACCATATTGCAACGAGGCCACATTAGCAATGATCTGCGACATCTGAGCCGTAGCAGTTTGAATCGAACGTGGTGAAGCTACCCAAGCATTTCCGATTTTAAAACCATTAGCAAGCATCTCATCAAAATCGATCAAGCAACAGTTAGTCTCCGGCGTTACTGGTGAATAGTCCAAGTCATGCCAGTGAATATCCCCACGCAAATGCGACTTAGCCACTATTTCTGGTAGCATCTTCAGACCCATTGCCCGACTGGCGACTCCAGCTTCAAGGTCACGTTGCGTATTGAAGATGTTGCTGTCCTTATTAGCATTTTCGTGGACCACCGCTTCATTACGGTCAAAGAGTTTTTCAATATTCAACTGAACATTAGTGGCTTTGGCAAATTTCTCCTGATCCTTTTGAAAGTATCCTTCATAAGATTCAGCAGCCTTAGATAAGCCGTTATTATCCAACGCACGTGAAATAATCTCATGCATCGAAGTAGTCTTGATCAATGAAGCATCACTAAATTCAGCCACTATCTCAGCAATGATCGATTGTTTCTGACTATCAGTTAAATTCAATTGTTCCAACACAAAATCTATTTTATAGGGGTAAAAATTAGTTTTAACTCCACTTCTCTTTTCAACGGGAATCATGTCTAATTCTTCTAATTTGGCAGTCATAAATCTTCCTCCTAGTACTTGAACCATTTCGGCAATGATAAATATGTTACTATTCTATAAAAAAAATTCTAAAAAAATAAGACTACTAAATACTAGATGATGTGTTATATACCACATCAATACAATATATAGTAGTCTTATTCGATTTTTTTTAAATTTATCATTCCAACAACTTCACAAATCGTCGTTACGACCCTACTCTTTCAAACATATGTTCATGTTCAAAAATAACGTCTCATTTTTAACTTATAGCGTTGTAATGGTCTTTTTTGTCTCATGCTTGTGCACAAAATAAAATGTGACTACGGCATAAATGAAGACGACAGCGGTAATAAAAATATGTACCCCATACAAAATCCCAATAGTAGGACCATCGGTGATGTTATTGTTGAAAAATCCTAAGGCATTGATCTTCAAGAAATAACTGATGAAGTAAATTGTGGTCATATAAACTAACTGCTGTGAAACGTTGCCGACACTGGACAACTGGTATTTGATCAAGAAAGCCCGCTCGGAATCGATGTTGGCATTGCTGTAAAGACCATCGTTTAAAATTCGATTGTCTGAGCCCACAAAGACCGCACAGAAGAATAAACCAACAAAGTAAGTATAATTGAACAAAGCTAAGATCAAACCTATCAGAAGCAACGGAAAGCGCCATGATTGATGACGTCGATTCAAAAATGGTCCCACTTGGAAACCGATCAAGTAAAGTGCATAAACTAACATCAAGGTATTGTAGCCAAATCTGATCGTACTGTCGAAAATGGCATACAACATTACATAATTCATTACGACTCCACGGTTAACGGCTGACATACTCAATGGGAAGAGTTTTTTATGAATGTCGATCTGATAATAGGCTAAGAACAAGAATAAGACGATCGCAGCTAAACTAATGATCAAGTCGAAACTATTTGAAACCGCCTTTAATCTTGTATAACGAATGATAAAGATCAACATTACCAAACTGGCTAAGACAATCAAGCTGAACAAAGAGTTGACGTGAAACTTAGGTTTTTTCTCCATTCCTTGATAAAAAGTCAGACGATGGGTTATTTGCAATCCACCAACCATAGCAGCAAAGAACAAGAAAGCCAACAGGATAAATGACAAACTCAAAAATTGCGTCTTTGTCGAAGCTAGTTGAGCAATTCCTAAAATTATCAACGTCAAGAGGACTGACAGGCCGTGCATGCGATTGAACTTGAATTCCTTGTCCATTTGCCCACGTGACCTTACCGTTAAATAATATGGCCAGATCCAACTGGAAGCTAGTCCCAAAAAGACCCCACCGATCGTTCCAAAGACTGGATTGCCGGCGCCCAAAATGCACAAGGAACCAATCACGCCAAACAGACTCGACATTGCTAACATCGTTGACGCTGGCAATGTGATAAATGTCGTCAACAGCATCCCTAACGCTCTAAAGGTATACAGCATTAAGAATGGCAAAGCGTAAGCAAAAATGCTCTTATTGTGGTTATATAATGTCAAACAGAAAAAATATGGTATTGCGACTCCAGCATTGGCCAAAAGGTCCAAAACGCCTTCGTTAAATATACTCATTATTCGTTTCATTTTTTTCACCTGAAATTGAATGTCTCTGACTATTTTAACAGAAATAGCAAAAAAAATATGGAACACAGTCTAATTTCTGTGCTCCATATTTTTTATTTTACGTGAACCAAATCGTCAGCGACTAATCGTTCGGCAATTTGAACGGTATTCCAAGCGGCACCCTTGAGCAAGTTGTCTGATACGACCCACATATTGAAAGCTCCTTCGTTCTCTAAATCAGGACGAATACGACCGACAAATGTGTCACGACTACCGACTGCATTGATCGGTTGAGGATAAACTTGGTGAGCTGGATCATCTTGTAAAACAGCTCCGGGAGCATCTTTGATGAGTTGTTGAATTTTTTCAGTCGTAGCTGACTTATCTTCAACTTCAATATAAATTGACTCACCGTGACTAATTGGAACAGGAACTCTGACACAAGTTGCTGTGACCTTGATCTTAGGTGAATTCATATCACCTAGCATAATCTTTTTCGTCTCGTGGATCATTTTCCACTCTTCATGCGAATAAAGATTATCTTCCAAAACATCAATTTGTGGCAACAGGTTGAAAGCTAAAGGATAATGCTCCTTATCGCCCTTCGTTGGAAAAATATTGGCTTTCATGTCTTTGCCATCCAAATAGTCCTTTGCTTCTGAATACAATTCGTTCAAAGCACTTTGACCAGCACCACTGGCAGCTTGATAAGTTGAAACAATGATCTGCTTCAAACCAAAAGCTTTTCTAATTGGTTCAAGTGCAACCATCATTTGAATAGTTGAACAGTTAGGGTTAGCGATGATCCCATGATGATTATACAAGGCAGCTTCATTCACTTCAGGAACTACCAAAGGAACATCTTCATCCATTCGGAAAGCACTCGTGTTGTCGACGCAAACTGCTCCACGTTTGACTGCTTCAGGAAGAAATTTTTTAGAAACAGCTCCACCAGCAGAAGCCAAAACGATATCGACTCCTTCGAAGGATTCTGGTTTAGCCTCTTCAACGGTTACTTCTTGGCCTTTGAATTGCAACTTCTTACCTGCAGAACGATATGATGCTAATAACTTTATCTTTTTGACAGGAATAGTTGACTGTTCCAATTGTTGAATCAAACGTGTTCCAACGGCACCTGTGGCACCTAAAATTGCTACTGTATATTCACTCATAAACTTTTCATCCCTTAATTAAATTTACAAACTCTCTGTGAACTTTCTCAAGCGTTTCATAGCTTCTTGAATATCTTCCATTGAGGCAGCGTATGAAATTCTGAAGTGACCTTCGCCACCTTTACCAAAGGCAACCCCTGGTGTTACACCAACTAAGCCTTCTTCGGCAAGCTTGTTAGCAAATTCAACTGAACTCAAGCCGTATTTAGCAGGAATTTCAGAGAATGTGTAGAAAGCACCTTCTGGCAAGGCTGTCTTGTACCCCATGTCGTTTAGTTGATCGACTAAGTAATCACGACGTTCTTGGTAAAGTTTTCTCATTTCGATTGGATCGTCGATACCATTTGTCAAAGCTTCTTGAGCAGCAAATTGAGCTGGGTTTGAAGGGGCTGTAACGGCAAAGGCGTGCATCTTGTTAGCTTGTTCAACGAAATCTTTAGGTCCAGCAATGTAACCGATACGGTAACCTGTCATTGCGTGGGATTTTGAAAGACCATTGATTAAAACTGTCTTGCCAGGCATCAACTTGGCCAATGACAAGTGTTTGTGACCATATGTCAATTCGGCATAGATTTCATCGGAAATAACAAACATATTCTTATCTTTGACGACATCAACGATTTCTTGAAGTTCGTCTTTTGAATAAACGAATCCAGTTGGGTTTCCTGGGAAGTTGAGCATCATAGCTTTAACTTTGTCAGGACCTTCTTGTTGGATAACTTCTTCCAAGTGTTTTCCGGTCATACGGAATCCATCTGGAGTTGTGTCAACTTGAACTGGAATACCACCGAGTACTTTGACGATTGGAATGTACAAAGCAAATGTTGGTGTAGGAATAATGACCTTATCACCAGGATTGATGATGGCTGCTAATGAGTCAAAAATAGCTTCAGTTGCACCAATAGTGATGATAATTTCGGCTTCGGGGTCATATTGAAGATCAAATTGTTTCTTCAAGTAACCAGAAACTGCTTCTCTTAAACTCAAGAAACCTTTTTGGTCTGAGTAGTGAGATTCATTTTCTTTGATACTTTCAATGGCAGCTTCTTTAACGTGTTCGGGAACGTTAAAATTTGGTTCACCAAGTGTTAGTTTTATTAAACCAGGAATTTTGGCAAATTTTTCGGCAAATTCTCTGATTTGTGATCTTCCCATAGGGGCAAGTGTTTCATTTACTACATTTTTTACTGATGAGTCTAATTCTGGCATTCTTCAACACTCCTTAAAAATTAATGTAGTTTAATAATAATACAAAATCGGCAAAATTATTAGAGTTTTTGTAATTTTTTTAAATGATTTCTAAATTATTTGTTCCAAACCAATAACTAATTGGTCTTGTTTCATAACTTCGTGGATTGCTAACTTAACTCCCGTCATAAACGATTGTCGATCAGTCGTACTCTGTGAGATCGTCAAAGTTTCGCCAACGCCACCGAAGATAACTTCTTCATCAGCTACAAAACCAGGCAAGCGCAACGCATGAATCTTAGTTCCGTGATAATCGCCACCACGCGTATTCATTGGGTCTTGACTACTGTGCTGTGCCTGATCATGTCCGCGGGCCTCATAGATTAATCTAGCAGTATTCAAAGCGGTTCCAGAAGGTGCATCGATTTTATCTTCATGGTGCTTTTCAACGATTTCTGATTCCGCAAAATATTTAGCTGCTACTTGAGCGAATTTCATCATCAAGACGGCTGACAAACCAAAATTAGAAGCAATGATTCCACCGAGATGTTTAGCATCAGCTAATTTTTTCAATTCAGCTGTCTGTTCTTCACTCATGCCGCTAGTTCCGATAACTGGACGAATACCATGTTCAATAGCAAATTTAGTATTGTCGAATACTGCCGTAGGAATCGAAAAGTCGATCCAAATATCGGCATCTACGTCGATCTTAGTCAATTCATTAAAAATTTTCACATTTTTATCCAAGCCATATGATTCTGGATCCAAGTCCTTCACGATTGGATTAAAACCAGCAACTAATTGCATATCGTTAGCATCATTTACCATTTTGACGGCCTTTTGACCCATCGAACCACTGAAACCTGAAATTATAACTTTTATCATCGAAAAACTCCCTAGAGATCTAATTTTTTGAATAAAATAGCTTGTTCTTCAGCATTCAAAGCTAGGATTGGCAAGCGACAGCCACCAACGTTATAGCCTAAATGATTCAAGGCAGCTTTGACTGGCGATGGCGATGGATACATGAATAAAGCGGCCATCTTAGGAGTCAATTGGCGTTGAATCTTACCAGCAACTTGATAATTGCCACTATCGAGTGCTTGATACATCTGTGTCATTTCCTTGCCATACAAGTGTGAAGCCACTGATACGACGCCATTAGCACCGATAACCTTAGCAAATAGCGCTTGAGCATCTTCACCACTGTAAACATTGAATGAAGGATCAGCATGTTCAACGATGTATTCTAAATCTTCCATCGTGTTGCACTGCTTAACGCCTTGGATGTTACTGTTCTTGGAAAGTTCAACGACAGTTTCTTTTTCCATCAAAACACCGGTCCGACCAGGTATGTTGTAGATCATGATAGGAAGTGGCGACTCTTTGGCAATCGTTTCGAAGTGGGCGATCATCCCTCTTTGATTAGGTTTATTGTAATAAGGCACCACGACCAAAGCCATGTTGATCCCATCAATCTGGGAAATCTTATTGATAAAATCAATCGTTCCCGCCGTATTATTACTACCCGCACCAGCGATGATCGGAACTCGACCGTCAACGATCTCTACGAACTTGCGATACAAAGTCAATTTTTCGTCTTCAGTCAAAGTTGGCGTTTCACCTGTTGTTCCACCGATAACAAATCCTTTGCTGCCAGTGGCTAACAAGTGTTCAGTTAAATTTTTCAAAGCTTCGAAATCAATCTTCTGTTCATCATCGAACGGAGTAATTATTGCCGTCATTAAATCTGCATTTTCAAACATCTAATCTTCCTCCAAATTCATCCGATAGTTAAAGAATCCCACTACCGCATCGACACCTTTTTGAATCGCATTTTCATTTGGCAAGAAATCGGCCGAATGGAGTGCTCCTTTACTTTCGACCCCTAACCAAAACATCGTTCCAGGGATCTTATTGATCAAATAGCCAAAGTCTTCACCTGTCATTTTAGGCTCTGTTTCTTCAAAAACTACTTGGTCATTTTTTTTCATATAATTAATAAATCGTTTCGTCAAAACCGGATTATTTTCAACCGGATAATAGCCACCTTGGTTATATTCCACTGTGATTTGGCAATTGAAAGACTTTTCCAAGCCTTCAGCAATTTCCAAAACCCGCTGGCGAATGAACATGATCATATCTTCAGTCAATCCCCGAATCGTTCCTTCGATCCGAGCTTCACCCGCAATGACATTTCTGATCACTCCGGCATCGATCTTACCAAAGGTTATTACGCCACATTTGATTGGATCGATAGAACGTGAGATGACCGTTTGTACTTGATTGATGAAATTTGCTGCAATCACGATTGCATCGTTTGCCAAATGTGGATACGCTGCGTGGCCGCTCTTTCCATGGATAATAATATTAACTTCGGTCGTTCCAGCAAATAAAGTCCCATTACGACAACCGATAACGCCTGTTTTCAATAGCGGATTATCATGTAGACCATAGAACTCATCAACTCGAAAATCACCACTGAAGGCACCTAAATCATACGCAACTTTGCCGCCGCTTTGACTCTCTTCTGCGGGTTGAAAGAAAAATACCAAATTATCCTTTGGTTGATGCTCACTAAAGTAATTCAAAATTCCTAAAGCCACCGTCACATGTAAATCGTGACCACATGCATGCATTACCCCAGGAGTCTTTGAGGAATATTCCAAACCATTCTTTTCAGTGACCGGCAAAGCATCCATATCGCAACGATAACCGATATTTCTAATTGGATCACTACCTTTGACCAACACCAACAGAGCAGTTGGTAGATCTGGTAGCTCTTTAATTTCCAAATTGGTCTGTGGGAATGATTCTACGATTTGTTTTACGTATGCCTGCGTCTTGAATTCTTGCATCGACAACTCAGCAATTGAGTGTAAATGACGTCTGATCTGAATTAATTCATCACTTGATAACGTCATAATTATAACTTCCTTAAAGTACTCTCGATTTTAGTCTTATCTGTCGTTTTTTGATCTTTTACTTTGAGAATTTTGGCAGGAACACCAGCTACTACCGCTCCGGCAGCGACATCTTTAGTTACGACCGCTCCAGCACCAACAACTGCTCCATCTCCAACTTGAACGCCCTCTAGGACGACGGCATTGGCACCAACAACTACATTATTGCCGATTCTAACTGGTTGAGCCGATGCGGGTTCAACCACACCTGCTAAAACAGCATTAGCGCCGATATGTGAATTTTCACCAACGATTGCTCTGCCACCAAAGACTGCGCCCATATCGATCATTGTCTTAGCACCAATTTCAGCACCGATATTGATCACCGCACCCATCATGATCACCGCATTGTCACCAATTTCAACTTTGTCACGAATGATCGCACCTGGTTCGATTCTGGCATTGATATGTTTGATATCAAGCATTGGCACGCCTGTATTTTGTGCAGCCGTTTCAATGTAATTGTCAGTTAAGTTATTTGCTTTTAAAATTGGTTCGATCAGTTGGTAATCGCCGATAATAATTGCAAAATCATTATTTTTAAATACCTTGATCGTATCGGGGAAAACAACTTGTGACACGTCCCCTTGCACGTACACTTTTACTGGGGTAGTTTTCTTAGAGTTTCCTATATAATTAATAATTTCTTGGGCATCCATTTTTGTCATTTAATTTTCCTCCAACTAATAATCACAATCTAAACTGATCAAATCTTGATACGTTTCACGTTTAACGACTAGCTTGTCTTGACCATTTTCAACAAAGACAACGGCCGGTCTAGGATTGCGATTGTAATTCATTGCCATTGAGTATCCGTAAGCTCCGGTGTCAAGTACTGCGAGAATATCGCCAACTTTTGTCTTTGGTAAGGCTTGCTTATCTATCAAGATATCACCTGACTCACAATACTTACCAGCAATATGAGCTGTTTCAACTAATGGCTGATCCATCTTGTTAGCAACGACGGCTTCATACTTAGCTTGATACAAAGCTGGTCTGATGTTGTCGCCCATGCCGCCGTCAACTGCAACATATGGCGTTAAATCAGGAATATCCTTTCGAGAACCGATAGTGTAAAGCGTATAGCCAGCTGGTCCTACGAGTGAACGTCCTGGTTCGATCCAAATTTCTGGAACATTATCGCAGTTCTTTTTCAATTCAGCTGCAATCTTTGAAATGAATTCGTTAGCGGTGATCGGGTCGTCATCTTCGTTGTAGCTAATTCCAAAGCCACCGCCGAGATTGATAACTTGAGGCCAGTAGTCGAATTCCTTTTGGAAATCCTTAGCAATGGCAATCATCTTTTGGGCTAGCATTACGAAACCTTGCGTTCCAAAAATCTGAGAACCGATGTGCGCGTGGATTCCTAATAGATTCATGCGTTCATCTTCCAAAACTAACTTCATAGCTTCTTTAGCTTGACCGGATTCAACGTCGAAACCAAATTTACTATCAGTCTGTCCGGTTTGATCATATTTGTGCGTGTGTGCAGAAATACCTGGCGTCAAACGTAACATTACGTCGATCTTTTGATCATCTGTTTTTAAAATACGTGATAACAATTCAATTTCATGGAAATTATCCAACATAATGACACCAACGTGATTCTTGACTGCCATCTCTAGTTCCTCAAAGGATTTGTTGTTGCCGTGAAAACTGATCTTATCAGTTGGAAAACCTGCTGCCAAAGCCGTGTACAATTCTCCGCCAGAAACTACATCGATATGAACGTCTTCTTGTTTCATAACTTGATAGATAGCCTTAACGGCAAAAGCTTTACTGGCATAACTGATTTGATATTTCAAATCGGCTTGTTCAAATGCAGATCTGAATTTCTTTATTTGGTTACGGATCGCCGTTACATCAAATACATAAAGTGGAGTTCCATATTTTTTGGCTAAATCGACACTGTCGACCCCGTCAATCATTAAATGTCCGTTCTCGCTAATTAATTCATCCTTAATCATTTTCCATGCTCCTTTTCCCAAATAAAAAAGACCTCTTTGCTTATTAACAAAGAGATCCATAAATAATCCGCATCAATTTTGTCATAAGCTCAACGTAATCAATATACGACTACGACAGTTCGTATTCTATTAGTAATACGCCCCAGCCAATCAGACCCTGTAAAACCCAATGCTTCGGCAATCTTCCCTTTTGATGAGTTCAAGGCTTTTACAGAAGCTCCCTCATTTACTGATGTTGATTGCGACCTCTTTTGTTGGTACTAAGATTATAACAATGCTTATAATTCGTCAAGTAATATCAATAATTTTCTCATTTTTCTAATAATTAATATATTTTTCTTGTCATAACAACCAAAAATGATACACTCATCATTAAAAACTATTTAATTTTAGAGGTGTATTGTATGAAGGTCGTTAAATTTGGGGGTAGTTCCCTCGCAACCGGAGAGCAATTTGAAAAGGTCATTAAGATCGTCAGTGATGATTTTGAAAGAAAAGTCATCGTTACTTCGGCCCCTGGCAAACGTTTTGCCGGCGATACCAAAGTTACTGACTTATTGATCGAATATGCAAAAATGGTATTAGAAAATGAAGATTACACAAATATTGTTAAAGAAATAGTTTCCCGATATCGTCAAATCAGTGATTATTTCCAACTTGACGAATCCGTCATTAAACTTCTAAAAGAAAAAATCGTTGGTTTAGCCAAAACTGACTTCTCAGATGAAGAACATCTAATGGCCGCTTTCAAAGCTCACGGGGAATTTTTAAATGCGATCCTATTAAATAAAGTTCTCAATACCAAGGGTATCAAATCGATCTTCGTCGATTCCAAAGAAGCTGGCATCATTGTTCATGGCAAGCCCAACGACGCTGATATTTCTAATCAAACTTATGTAAATTTGGAAAAATTCGAGATTCCTGAAGGCACCAAAGCCGTTTTCCCAGGATTCTTTGGTTACAGCAAGCATGGTTCGATCTATACTTTTTCTCGTGGTGGATCCGATATCACTGGCGCCATGTTGAGTCGTGGACTTCACGCTGATCTATATGAGAACTTTACCGACGTCGATGCCATTTACGTAGCTAACAATCACGTTGTTAAACACCCACAAGCTATCAAGAAGATGTCTTATCGAGAAATGCGTGAACTTTCTTACGCAGGCTTCTCAGTTTTCCAAGATGAAGCTATTATCCCCGCTGTCAAAGGTCAAGTACCAGTCAATGTCAAGAACACTAATAATCCCGACGCTGATGGAACCATGATCGTACCTGAACAATTTCTATTCGATCCATCCAATCAAATTACTGGTATCGCCTGTTCCAAACGTTTTTCAGCTCTTTATATCCACCGCTATTTGCTCAATAAAGAAGTCGGTTTCACTCTGAAACTTTTGCAGATCTTTTACAAATACAATATTTCTTACGAACACATGCCTTCAGGTATCGATGATCTAACCGTTATCTTTGACCGGACGAAACTTGATAAGACAACTATTAAACACTTGTGTCATGACGTCAAAGAAGTCCTTCAGCCAGATTATTTGGAATGGATGGACGATTATGCGATTATTATGGTAGTTGGTGAAGGAATTGCTCACAACGTCAATACTATCGGTGAGATCATTGATTCTTTGACCGAAAATAATATCGCAATTCACATGATCAACCAAGGTGCCTCCCGAATCTCAATTATGATTGGTATCCAGGAATCCGACGCCGATAATGCTGTAAATCAAATTTATAAGAAATTTTTTAATTAATAATTGAGGTGAATGAATTGGTAAAATTACTCAAAGTACACGGTTCAGAAAACAAGTTTTTCATTTTGGATCAGACTGTCCTAGAAACTCTCCTAAGTGACACTGAATTAAAGCAAGTCGCTATCAATCTTTGCGAAAATACTCTTGGAGGCGCTGATGGACTTTTGGTAGTTGATACAAGTGAAAACTGTCTCGGCAAAATGCGTGTCATCAACGCTGACGGCAGTGAAGCCAAGATGTGTGGCAATGGACTGAGAACTGTCAGTCGTTATCTCTCTGAAAAATATCATCTGAACGAATTCAAAGTCGAAACAATGGAATCAAATCTAGATGTTTCCAAAGCTGAAGACTTTTACCAAGGCGTACCTGCTTTTAGCGTTGAAATATCGCCTATTTCCTTTGACAAAAAGGATTTACCTTTCGCTTATAAAGATTTAACCGAAATGATCGATCAAACAGTTCCTGAATTCCTACCTGACCAAACATTCACCGCTATTGCCGTTCCTAATCCGCATTTGATCAGCTTCGTCCCTGAGGTCAGTCAATTAGAATTAGGCGATCTTGGTCAAAACTTAAATGCTCCCAATGAATACTTCCCTGAAGGCGTTAACGTTAGTTTCTGTCAGATTCTCGATACTAACAAACTCTTCGTTCAAACCTATGAACGTGGTGTTGGATTCACTAACGCCTGTGGTACCGGTATGTCAGCTACTAGTTTGGCTTTTGCCCTATTACATCCGGACCGCTTTGATCCAACTAAGGACATCAGTGTTTACAATCCTGGTGGCATGGTAAAGACTCAAATCACTTTAAATGATATTAAGGAATTGAGTAAGATCCGTCTGATTGGAAATGCTACCTTTACTCACGAGATCACACTCAGTGAATATAACCTTCACAATAACAATTTTAACGAGATTGAAGTCAGCAATACCGGCGAAGAAAATGATTATCAAGCTTTTGTTAAAAGCATTGCTGAAAACTAATCGAACCTTAACCGTAACCGTTGATTCCCAATGTGGATCAGCGGTTATTTTTATACAAAAAAAGAGACCTATGAGATTAAACTCATAAGTCTCTTTTTAGTAGTGCGCCTAGTAGGAGTCGAACCTACAACCTTCTGATTCGTAGTCAGACACTCTATCCAATTGCGCTATAGGCGCATATCAATAACTCAACGAATATAAGTATATCATATTCATTATAAATTTGTATAGAATTAATTGAAAAAAATCAATTATTTTTTCTAATACAATGGTTGATCAAGTTTTAGGTTAATTAAAAGAGTATTCCTACTACAAAAGCAAGAATACCCTTTGTTTCGCCTACGGAGAGTAGGGGGTTCGAACCCCTGATACAGGTCAATACCCGTATACATGATTTCCAATCATGCTCCTTCAACCACTCGGACAACTCTCCAGGTAAAAAAAAACTCCGGTTGTCAGACTCGAACTGACGACAACCTGATTAACAGTCAGGTGCTCTACCAACTGAGCTAAACCGGAATAATTCCAGCGTAGCGACTATCTATCCTCGCGGGTAGTTTCCCACCAACTACTTTCGACGTG
>NZ_AZEZ01000090.1 GCF_001434275.1 Companilactobacillus mindensis DSM 14500
CGATAAAATCTAGGATTATCAACCACGATATTATTACTTGTTGTAAGAAAGTTATCGGTATTCAAGTCGATGCCGATGCTACTTTCAGTTTTTATCTTTTTATTCACAAAGGGAGTATCAGAGCCAAGTTGAAGTGAAATAAAATATCGGTTACAGGGGTCTTTACTAATAGTCACAGTTCCAATTCTTATATCCTTTTTATCTCGAAAGATTTCTTTATTATAACCTTTGATCCGCAACGTCCCCAATTTTGGAATCTTGATATGCTTATCATCTAGGAGTTTGACTGATCCGGAATAAACACTCATTTTAGATTTTTTTGTATACTGACAGTTGGTT
>NZ_AZEZ01000091.1:0-24765 GCF_001434275.1 Companilactobacillus mindensis DSM 14500
CTACTACGGCTCACAGTGGACTTTCGCCACCAAGTTAGCGCCCATGCCGGGCGCACAACCAAAAACCTCATCGGTCCTATCAACCGATGAGTTTTTTTCTATCTCCTTAATTTAAAAATCAATTTTATGTGTTTACGATTGAGTTCATCTTCCAGCGGATGCATTTTGAAGTAATGCAGTTGATATTTCTCCATCAAATCCTTTTGAAATTCATCCAAATAAGGCCGATTGCGATTCAACGTTATTTGATACCTCTTGTAGTCGCTATTTTTCATGAATTCATGCCACTTTTCAGTTTCCATGGCCAACACTTCTTTTCAAAATAATCTATTTATCCCAGAACCTACCTTGAGAATAACTCGATTAACAAAAGTCGGTTAGTAATTTCACTCAAAACTTTTAACAAAATACAAAACATAATCTAACTGCATGAATACCTTCTAATCATGGCAGAATTCATCGTAGCAGGCTTTTCACTAAGATCATGAATAATTGATGGCATTTTCTGAAAACATCATATAAAGCATCTTATTGGGGTTCTCGTAAGCAGTAAAAAATTCAATTATTTTCGCTTAGTATTTATAAACTCGAGGCAATCTCTCGCTCAAGCAGCAAAGAATTTCATAATTAATTGTACCAGCATATTTTGCAGCATCAGTAGCGGTGATCTCTTCGTCGCCATCTTTACCGATCAGTGTGACCTTCGTTCCAACTGGCAATTCACCTGGTAGTCTGACCATGAATTGATCCATGCAGACACGACCAACATTTTGACAACGTTTGCCATTGATCAAGACATCGCAGCCCTGCATTCTTCTCAACCAGCCATCAGCGTAGCCAACTGGGACAGTTCCGATCCACTCATCCTTGTCAGCTGTGTAAGTAGCACCGTAACCGATACTTTCGCCAGCTTTAACTTTTTTAACAAAGACCAATTCGGAATAGAAACTCAAAGCAGGTTCTAGTTTAAAAGGCAAATCTGTGATATCTGTTTGAGATGGATTCAAGCCATACAAAGCAATTCCATATCTGACCATATTGATAGCTAGATCTTTGTGCCAGAGAGCTGTAGCTGAATTAGCGCAGTGAACGTAAGTAAATTTAGTAGGTAGATCACTGGACATTTCTTTGAAACGATTAACTTGTTTTTCAAAGTATTTTTCATCGGGATTATCGGCGGTAGCGAAATGTGTGAACAATCCTTCAGGAATAAAGGCATCCTTGTGGTCATTCAAAAATTCACAGGCCTCGATCAAATCAGCTTTTTCTTGAAAACCGATCCGGCCCATGCCACTGTCAATCCCCAAATGGACCTTCAAATTAGTTACACGAAGCTGAACGGCAACTTTCAACCAATCTAAATTACCCACAGTTAGCGAAATATTAGCCCGTGCGGCAACTTTAGCATATTCGACAGGAACTATACCCAAAACTAAAATAGGTGCTTCTACGCCACTGTTACGGATTTCTAGAGCTTCATCAAGTGTGGCGACACATAACCCAGCAGCACCAAATTCGATCTCTGACTTAGCAACCTTGACCAGACCATGGCCATAAGCATTAGCTTTAACGACCGCAAAGACTTTTGTGCCTTCAGGTACGGCCTCTAGTTCGTTTTGAAGATTTTGCTTTAACTTAGTCAAGTCCACTTCGACATAGGCTGGACGGTGAATTGATGGTAACATTTTATTCTGCCTCCTCTAGAATAACTTCGGTTATTACTAGCTCATCTGTATCGGAAATCGATACGTGAATATTTCCTTTAAAAATATCAGTCTTGATATAAGGCTGTCCTGACTTATGGTTTAACACACTTAAATCATGAAAACCAATGCCAACTAACCCAGTTCCCATAGCTTTCGTGAAAGCCTCTTTGACGGAAAAACGACCGGTCAAATAAGTCATCTTAGCTTTCTCAGTATTCAATGAGTTGAAAACTTCGATTTCATCTTCATTCAAGATTTTTTCTAAAAAGCGCGGATGACGACCATAAATCTTACGTACTCGGTCTATTTCCGCAATATCTATACCCAATCCTTTGATCATATGTCTTCTCACAATCTATTTTTTTGGTTCTTTCTGGGTTTTGGTTATTTTCTATACTTCCCGTCTTCCATGAAGTTCCAGCGTCCACCAGAATTTCATTCCAGACTAAACAATTACTTTTTTGTTTTGCAGGAATAATATCGTGGATTCTCCTCTTGCATATCTAAATAATTGTCTATAACCAAAATTAAAAAAGAACTTTTTAGAGTCTCAACCGGAAAAGATGCATCTTCCAAATTGAAGTAAAGCACAGAAATGAAATTTATGCAGTTGGTTTTTACCAAAACTGCTACTTATATAGTTTAAGCCTAAATGATATCATTTTGATACCGCTTTACAAGTTCAATCCATTTCTTTATGCTAAACTTTCCAAAGTGCCAACCGAGCCTACTCTAATCCAGTATCCTCTAGTTTATTTTACTGTATAAAAAAAGACAAAGTAAAATGATTTACCTTGTCTTAATTAAAAATATTATTTTTTAAATGATTATTTTTCTAGATTTGTTCTGATCTTGAATGACTTTTTGCTACGACCATTACGTTTGTTGTCATGTTCGCGACGCTTGCCACCTCGGTCATCACGACGGCCACCTTCACGGTGATCGCTGTTGCTACGGTGACGACGGTGATCTCCACCACCACGGTGTCCGTTATATTTACCACGACGACCGTGACCTGAACGACTTTGACTAACCTTACGTGAAGGAAGTGGTCTTTCAGGAGCAATCTTAACTGGAACACTTTCAGCATCCTTGATGGCTTCACTCAAGAAGATACGAGTGATGTCCTCAGGAGAATATTCTGAAAGCAATTCTTTAACAGCATCGTCGAAACGATCTAGGTGCTTGTCATGTTCCAAAGTATCCTTGATATCTTGTTTAACAGATTCAAGTTGACCTTTAAGAACGGCTTTGTCAGTAGGTGGAGCTAATGGTTCCATGCGCTTCTTAGTTAGGTTTTCGATTGTACGTAAGTAACCCATTTCGTTTGGTGTAACGAAAGTTACTGACACACCAGAGTGACCGGCACGACCTGTACGGCCAATACGGTGAACGTAACTGTCAGGATCTTGAGGAATATCATAGTTGTAAACGTGTGATACACCAGAAATATCCAAACCACGAGCAGCAACATCAGTTGCAACAAGGAAGTCTAGCTTGCCAGCTTTGAACTTACGTAAAACGCTAGTACGTTTGTCTTGTGACAAGTCACCGTGAATACCTTCAGCGTTGTAGCCACGAGCTTGCAAACCACGTGTCAATTCATCAACACGACGCTTTGTACGACCGAAGATCAAAGCAAGTTCTGGTGCTTGAACGTCGAAGAGACGTGTCATCAAATCAAACTTTTCAAATTCTTTGGCTTTAACGAAGTATTGTTCAATCTTGTCAGCAGTTAATTCTTTTGACTTGATCTTAACAACCTTAGGATCGGTCATGAACTTGTCAGCAATCTTCATGATTGGCTTAGGCATTGTAGCTGAGAAGAGCAATGTTTGGTGCTTGTTAGGAACGTTTGATAAGATACTTTCGATATCTTCAACGAATCCCATGTCCAACATTTCATCAGCTTCATCAAGTACGACTGTCTTGACGGTGTGTAGCTTCAAGGTGTGACGGTTAATGTGATCAAGCATACGGCCAGGAGTACCTACAATAATTTGTGGGTGACTCTTCAAAGCACGAATTTGGCGTCTGATATCAGAACCACCATAAACACTTTGAACCTTAACATGCTTTTCTTTACCCAAACGGTATAATTCTTCTTGTGTTTGGATAGCTAATTCTCTAGTTGGTGAGATAATCAATGCTTGAATATCGCTCGATTGAGTATCAACGGCATTTAGCAATGGTAAGCCAAAGGCTGCCGTCTTACCTGTACCAGTTTGAGCTTGTCCGATGACGTCATCACCTGTCATAACTAGCGGAATAGTTTGAGCTTGAATAGGTGTAGTTTCTTCAAAACCGGCTTCGTCTACGGCACTCAATAATCTGGGATCTAAATCTAATTCTTTAAATTTCACAAATGTCCTCCATTTTTAAACACGATAAAATAACAATTTGACTACTTTACCACGTTTTGTATACAAACTCAAATGACAACCTCTAAATTAAATCATGTAAAACGTTTTCTAAGTGAATTCCATGACTGGCCTTCAACAAGACGGTGTCACTTGGTTTTAATTCTGTTTCTAAATCTTTGGTCAAATCAGTTAGTTGATCTTTACCATACCAAAGAAGGTCGGACGTCTCATACTTATGGCTGATTTTTTCGCGCAAGTATTTCATATCGTCGCCAATAAGATAGACTTTTGCAAAATCATCCGCATTAATATATGGAGCTAAGGATTCATGCAACTTCTCGGAAGCATCCCCGAGCTCTAGCATATCTCCCAAAACAATCAACTTACGGCCGTCAGTCTTGATAGCTTTTAAACTATTCAAAACTTCAATAGCTGCCGTTGGATTAGAATTGTAGACATCACTCAAAATATCAGCACCATTTTTGGCTTTCAGCCATTCGGTTCTATTTTCTGTTACAAATAATTCACTCAAAGCCTTTTGCATAGCTTCTGGTTTAATATGAGAAATTTGACCAACTAATAAAGCTGCCAGAGCATTATTTACATTATATTCACCCATCATTGGAATTTCGAATTCCAAATTAGGCCATAGATTAGTTGTAAATTTAGTAGTCGTCTTCCCTGGTTTGATATCAGTTGCGTACAAGTTGTTGCTGTCGTGATTACCAAAAGTCAATTTAGCTTGTTCGATCTTTTTGGCTCTTTCCAACAACAGTGGTTCGTCGCCATTGAAAATAAAGGTCCCATCTTCTTGAAGATGATTAGTTATTTCCATTTTAGAGTCCGCAATTCTGTCTCTCGTACCAAAGAATTCAATATGTGCTTCACCAATCATTGTAATGACCGCAATATCAGGATTGGCAATACTACTCAAATGATCCAGTTGACCAAAACGATCCATTCCCATTTCAACGACTAACACTTCAGTATTAGTTGGCATGTTTAGAATCGTAAAGGGTACCCCGATCTCATTGTTAAAATTATTAGGCGTTTTAGCAACATTATTGCTAGAACTCAAAATCTTAGCAATCATATCTTTAGTAGTAGTTTTACCATTGCTACCCGTTACGGCCACAACTTTAGGATTAACTTTATTTAAATAATACTTGGCTAATGTTTCAAACGCGTTCGAAACATTCTTAACGACAACATACGCGATCTTGTCATTAGGAATATCATGATCGCTTTGCCAGATAGTAGCACTCACTCCGTTGGCGATCGCACTGTTGATAAATTCGTGTCCATCACGTTCCCCTTGTAATGGAAAGAACAGGTCGCCCTTTTTAGCTTTACGGCTATCGAAGCAAACTCCGGTTATTTCAACATCTTCAATGCTATCACTTTGAATTTTTAATGCGGAGTAAACTTCTCTCAACTTCATCTTCATGAATAAACTTCCTCAATTTCAAAAAATTAATTTGTAAGATATAAACAAAAAAAAGAGTATACTAAATTACTTAGAAAGGATTTGATGTATATGACATCTAGTACAAACGATGTTTCTGAGCCGAATAACTATTGGAAGAGAAATCTAATAGTCCTTTGGTTCAGTACCTTTGTATCAGGTATTGGCTTCAGTATGATAACACCCTTTATGCCATTATACATTAACCAGTTGGGTAATTTCACAAAAAGTCAGCTTGTCATCTGGAATGGTATCGCCTTTTCATCGACATTTCTAGTCATGGCGATCATTTCGCCAGTCTGGGGTAAAATAGCTGACCGACGTGGTCGAAAATTGATGCTGATCCGAGCATCTTTAGGTATGGCCATCGTAATTTTCCTTCAGGCCTTCGTAACTGCCCCTTGGCAATTAGTTGTGTTAAGACTCCTTCAAGGTGTCTTCAGTGGATTCGTCAGTAATTCTAACACGTTGATTGCTTCGACAGCACCCAGAGCTGAAAGTGGAAAAGCCTTAGGTACCTTGAATACCGGGGTAATCTCCGGTACTTTGTTGGGCCCACTGGTCGGCGGTGTTATCGCTCAGTATTTCGGTTATCGGATTCCCTTCATGATAACTGGTTCATTACTTTTCATAGCTTTTATTTTAGTTACGATCTTTATTAAGGAAGATTTCAAACCAATTCCTAAGGGACAAGAGGAATCAACTAAAGAAATTTTCCACAAGTTGAAAAATCCCAATTTAATTTTAGCAATGTTCGTTACGACAATGATCATCCAAACTTCTAACAACTCTATCAACCCCATCATCAGTTTATACGTTAAACAATTGATGCACGGTTCCAGTCAAGTTACCTTGGTTGCTGGTGTCGTTGCTGCGATGCCAGGGATTGCCAATATTATTGCCGCACCAAGATTTGGTGCTTTAGGTGATAAAATCGGAACTGGAAAAATCCTGATCGGTGGTTTGATTTTCGCTGTATTAGTCTATATTCCCCAAGCCTTCGTTACTAACGTTTGGCAACTGGCTATCTTACGATTCCTTGTTGGTATCTCCGATGCTTGCTTGGTTCCCCAAGTTCAGACGATTTTAGCCAAGTATACTGATCCTAAATACACGGGACGTATCTTTGGTTATAACCAGTCCTTCCAGTCAGTCGGAAATGTCTGTGGCCCATTACTGGGATCTTCTATTTCCAGTGTCATGAGCTACTCGGCTGTTTTCATAAGTACCAGTGTCCTAGCTTTGATCAATTTCGGTTGGGTATTTTCACATTTGAAGCCAAAACAAGCAAAAAAATAAACCATCCAAGCGGATGGTCTTTTTTTTACTTGTTTGACATACCATATTTCTTGTTGAAACGATCGATACGACCATCTGCTTGAGCAAACTTTTGTTTACCTGTGTAGAATGGGTGTGAATCTGATGTGATTTCAACACGGATCAATGGGTAATCTTTACCTTCATAATCAGTTGTTTCTTTTGAGTTCATAGTTGAACCAGCTAAGAATTTCTTACCTGTTGATGAATCCATAAATACAACTTGGTGGTATTCTGGGTGAATTCCTTGTTTCATATTAATGTGCTCCTTTGCCATAAATCCTTACCGGAAATATAGATTATATTAACTAACAGTGTTTAATATTATCATGACTTAATCAAATTTTCAATACCCTACTATTTAATGAAACTTGATTTTTTGCGTCGCCACTTGGTTGATTAAATCCTGATCATGGTCGATCAAAAGCATACTAGGTTTTTGGGTTTTCAAAACGGCAATGATCTGTTGTCTAGTAATGACATCCAAATAATTCAACGGTTCGTCCCACAAATACAAATTAGCCTGTTGGGAAAGGCTCAGTGCCAAGGCTACCTTTTGACGTTGACCTTGACTCATTTCTTCCACAGGATATTCAAACAGTTGACGTTCAAAACCCAATTTACGTAAATTCGAGTAAATTAACTCTAATTCAATTTTTTTATCCACAGCTAACTGCTTGATTGATCCTTTTAAGGTATTATTTTGAGCCAAATACGAAATTTTTAAGCTTTTTACCAAATTAATCGTTCCTGTCTGTGCAAAAGGTTGTTTTATACCGAGGAGCTGCTTAAAAATTGTCATCTTGCCGATACCATTTTGACCCTCAAGTGCTACGATCTGATGCCGATTCAAGCTGAAATCTAACGTGGGCGTTACGAAAGTACCATTTTTTAAGGTCATGTTATCCACATGTAACAAGATTTCTGGATATTTTAAATCCTCATAATTCAAAACTAATGGTGCTTCAACCTCAATATTTTTCAGCAACTGCTGTTTTTCATCAATTGCTTGATCGACCCGCCGAGCTAGTGTCTTCGACTTTTTCATCATCTTCCGGCCGGTACTGTCAGGGTTTTGACTCTCCGACTGCTTGGCCCAGTTTGCTCTTTTAACAGCCGTCTTGTGCAATCTTTGAATGTCATTTTTAAGCTGATGCTTTTGGGACATTTCCAGTTGTAATTGATTCTCATTGGCAGTTTCCCAAGTATCGAAGTTGCCCTTATAAACTGTGACGTCACTGCGATTGATGGAAATAACATGATCAATTATTTGATTGAGAAAGGTTTTGTCGTGACTGATCACGATGAAGCCTTTTTTGTTTTGCAAATAGTCTGCAACGACTTTTCTGCCGGCAATGTCCAGATGATTAGTCGGTTCATCCAACAGTTGAAATCCAGCTTCATCAACGAAAAGTGTCGCTAACAAAACCTTCGTTTGTTCTCCCGGACTCAAAGTCTCAAATGCTTGCTGCAAAACTTCTTCACTCAACTGCAATTGTTCCATTTCCATTTCAATTTTCCAAAAATCATAATCCTCTAAATCGGTTAAGGATTGGATAACCTCCAGAGTTGTTTGACTCCGGTCTGAGACAGTCTGTGGATAATAATTAAAATTCAAATCTGAAATAATTTGTCCTTGATAAGTTAATTGCCCCAACAACATTTTCATTAAAGTTGTCTTCCCACGGCCATTGCGGCCAATCAAGCCTAACTTCCAACTGGAATCGATTTTTAAATTTAAATCCTTGAAGATATCCGTCGTCATTTGATGATATTTGAAGCTAACATTTTTTATTTGTATGGTTCCCATTTAAAACACCTCACTGAGGCGTAGTTCAACTAATTAATTATTCAATTTTTACGACACAAAGAAATTAAGTCCAAGTTAAACTACATACTTTTTAATAGTTGCGTAAATAAATTTTTTCCGTAGCTACGGCATCAATCAAGTCTTGATCGTGATCGATCAATAACATCGTTGGCTTTTGTTTTTGGATAGCTGTGATGATCTGTTGTCTGGTAATGACATCTAAGTAATTCAACGGTTCATCCCAGAAGTATAAATTAGCTTTCTCCGACAAACTCAAAGCTAAAGCGACTTTGCGTCGTTGACCTTGACTCATCTGTTCAACTGGCTGTTCAAAGAGATAACGTTCAAAGCCCAACTTGCGTAGATTCGAATAAACCATTTCGGGTTCGATATGTTTGTCGATTGCTAATTGTTTAATATCACCAGTCAATTCGTTGTCTTGACGCAGATAAGAAATTTTCAAATTATTAGCGACCTTGATATCCCCTGTCTGGATAAAAGGTTGTTTGATTCCTAAAATCTGACGGAAAATCGTCGTCTTGCCGATACCATTCTTGCCGATCAAAGTTACGACATGATTTTTTTTGACTTTGAAGCTAATGGCGTGGTGATATCTTCGTGTTGCAATGATAAGTTATCCACATCCACCAATACGTCGGGATGACTGACAGTTTCATAATTCAACGTGATCGGTTCTTCAATTTCGATATTTTTCAAGAGCTTTTGTTTGGCCGATATTGCCGAATTGACTCGTTTCTCAGCTGTTTTGGCTTTCTTCATCATCTTGGCTGACTTGTGACTGATAAAGCCTTTATCCAAATTCACGCTTTCCTTGTAACGATTTTTGTTCTTCTGTGCTTCAGCCGAATTGGACCAATTTTCACGTTTGACGGCCGTCTCATGTAACCGATGGATATCTTTTTTCAACTGATCTTTTTGTTCCAATTCTTGATTGTCTTGGCAATCCTTGTTTTCTTGCCAAGTATCAAAGTTGCCTTTGTAAACATCGACGTCCGCTCGATTGATCGAAATAACGTGGTCGATGACTGGATTTAAGAAAGCTTTGTCGTGACTAATGACGATAAAGCCTTTTTTACTCTGCAAATATTTCGAAACGATCTTTCGCCCTTCAATGTCCAAGTGATTCGTCGGTTCATCGATCAGCTGAAAACCTGATTCATCTACGAACAAGATTGCCAAAAGTACTTTAGTTCTTTCACCCGGACTCAAAGTTAGAAAATTCTGTTGTAAAACTTTTGTATCAACGTGCAATTTTTCTAACTCGATCTCGATTTTCCAAAGATCATATTCTTCCAAATGCGCTAATTGTTGCACGATCTGAACGGTTGGTAAATTTTTGTCAGGTACGGTCTGTGGATAATAATAAAAATTCAAGTTGGAAACGATCTTACCTTGGTAAGTTAATTTTCCTAACAACAAGTTCATCAAGGTTGTTTTCCCACGGCCATTACGACCGATCAAACCTAATTTCCAACTGGAATCGATTTTCAAATTCAACGATTCAAAGAGGTTATCCACCATTTGATCATATTTAAAACTGACATTTTCTATTTGAATAGTTCCCATTTAAAACACCTCATTTAAGGTGTAGATCAACTAAAAGCTTTATTTTTGTACAAAAAAAGGACGCTAAACAGCGTCCTTAAATATCTTTAAGGAAACACCGTCGAGACACACTAAGCCAAAGTCAAACTACACACTATATTTCTATAATTTGTAAATTTTGAATTTGAGCTTAGTTTCTCAACGGCGCACTTCCTCTCTTGTTTTAAACTATAAATAATTTTATCAGGTTAGATCATCCCTGTCAAGACTCAACTAGGTCATCTTCACCAATTAATTTTACATCGGCGTTTAGACAATGCAACTTCCAGACAACTTGATCGTAACCACGAAGGATATTTTCTGCATGATCGATGACGGTTTGACCATCAGCCAAAAGTCCAGCAATCATCAGACAAGCTCCAGCACGGATCTCATCGGCGGAAACATTGGCACCTTTCAACTTAGCGCCACCGTGAACGAAAATCAAATCATTTTCACTCGTGATGTCGGCTCCCATTTTGTTTAATTGGGAAATGTGTTTGACACGCTTTGGATAAATTGTATCAACGACCATTGCTTCGCCGCTAGCCATCATTAACAGCGGTGTGATCGGTTGTTGCAAGTCTGTCGCAAAGCCAGGGTATGGCATCGTCTTGATATTGACAGCCTTCAATTTAGGAGAAGGTTTAACGTAAATACTGTCTTCGCCGACTTCCAAATTAACGCCCATTTCATCAAGTTTAGCTAGGAAAGCATCCAAATGTTCACTGATGATATTTTTCACCAAAATACCACCACCATTAGCTGCAGCTAAACTTAAATATGTTCCTGCTTCAATACGGTCAGGAATAATTGTGTGAGCATTGTTTGAACGAAGCGTATCGACCCCTTCGATTCGGATCGTTTCAGTCCCAACTCCACGAATAACAGCACCCATGTTGTTCAAAAATGTTGCTAAATCAATGATCTCTGGTTCCTTAGCAGCATTTTCGATCACAGTCGTTCCTTTAGCTTTAACAGCTGCCAGAATAACATTGATCGTTGCACCAACTGAAACCATATCTAAAAAGATCTTAGCTCCTTTGAGGCCTTCTTCGGGTGTCGTGATGATGATTTGCCCGTGTTTGTTCTCAACGTGTGCACCTAATGCTTCGAATCCCTTGATATGTTGATCAATAGGACGTGGTCCAATATCATCGCCGCCGGGGAAACCAACTACAGCTTTACCAAAGCGTCCCAGCATAGCACCCATAAAATAATATGAGGCTCGCAAACTGCTTACTTTACCACTTGGTAATTCAGCAAATTGGATCTTTGTCGGATCAATTCGCAATACATCATTATTCATTTCTGAAGTAACGTTCATATCTTTCAAAATAGAACGTAAATTTTTTACATCTCTAATTTGGGGAACAGAATCTAACACTACAGGTGTATCAGACAAAATGGCTGCAGGAATCAGAGCTACGGTACTGTTTTTAGCACCACCGATCGTCACTTCACCTGATAATTTCTTTCCACCGTTGATTACAAGTTTTTGCATAATCTTTTTCCTAACTATATTTAACTAGAAGACGATTATAGGCTAACGTCTTCAAGGCCTGAAGCTGCACCGATGAATCCCTTGAACAATCCTTCTGGTTTAGTAGGTCTTGACAAGAATTCTGGGTGATATTGAGCAGCAACGAAGAACTTGTTCTTAGGAAGTTCAATAACTTCTACCAAGTGGTTGTCAGGTGAAACACCTGAGAATACTAGGCCAAGATCTTCAAATTGTTTGCGGTATTCGTTGTTGAATTCGAATCTGTGACGGTGTCTTTCTTGGATAACTGATTGGTTATCGTAAGCAGCAGCGGCAACAGAGCCTTCCTTTAGTTTACATGGATAAGCACCTAAACGTAAAGTACCACCTAGATCTTCGACATCTTTTTTATCAGCCATGATATCAATGATCTTGTGTGGAGCATTTTCATCAACTTCACCAGTTGTAGCATCTTTGATACCAGCAACGTTTCTAGCAAATTCAATACTTGCCATTTGCATACCTAAACAAATTCCAAGATATGGAACATCGTGTTCACGGGCATACTTAATAGTTGTGATCATACCTTCAAGGCCACGGTCACCGAATCCACCAGGTACTAGGATACCATCAGAATCCTTCAAGTAATCTTCCACATTGTCTTCTGTGATAAGATCAGCTGAAACTTTTTCTAGTTCTATTTCTGTATTATAAGCGTAACCTGCAGCACGTAGGGCTTCTGTTACAGAAATGTAAGCATCTTGTAATTTAGTGTATTTACCAACAAGGGTAATCTTTGTCTTGTGTTTCAAGTTGTGTACACGTTCAACCAACTTGTTCCAGTTAGCCATGTCAGCTTCCTTTGTATCCAAGTGCAAGTAACGACAAACGATATCATCGAAGTTTTGAGCTTGTAAGTTCAAAGGAATGTCATATAGTGAACTGGCATCACGTGATTCGATAACAGCTTCTGGATCAACGTCACAGAATGAAGCAATCTTGTCTTTCATGTTTTGTGGCATTGGCATTTCTGTACGAACAACCAAAATGTTTGGTTGAATACCGATTCCACGTAATTCCTTAACACTGTGTTGAGTTGGTTTTGTCTTCATTTCGCCAGCAGCCTTCAAGTAAGGTACTAGTGATGTATGGATGTAAACCACGTTTTCTGAGCCGACTTCGGCCTTCATTTGACGCAATGCTTCTAGGAATGGTTGAGATTCAATATCACCAACAGTACCACCGATTTCAGTAATGATAACGTCTGAATCAGTTGTTGTAGCAGCACGCATAATTTTTTGTTTGATCATATCTGTAATATGTGGAATAACTTGAACAGTTGCACCGTTGTAATCACCGTGACGTTCACGACGAATTACTTCAGAGTAGATCTTACCAGTTGTAACGTTTGAATACTTGTTCAAATCGTTATCGATAAATCTTTCGTAGTGTCCTAAATCAAGATCAGTTTCTGTACCATCGTTGGTAACATAAACTTCACCGTGTTGATATGGACTCATTGTTCCTGGGTCCACGTTGATATAAGGATCGAATTTTTGCATTGTCACCTTAAGGCCGCGATTCTTTAATAGTCTACCAAGGGATGCGGCAACAATTCCCTTACCTAATGATGAAACGACTCCACCTGTAATAAAAATGTACTTAGTCATAGCTTTCCTCCACATATTAATTCTAGGGATTTCTTACTCGCAAAAATAAAAAAGTCCCCTATTCAACATGAACAGGGAACTTGAAGTTGTCTATCTAATAGAGCCCGAACTATATAATACCGTGATATGTTCGAGTCGTCAAACTTTTAATTCAAAAAATTCAACTTTATTCGTCGTCGTCTTCTTCGTCATCATCTTCGTCGTCTTCATCAGAGAGGTCGATATCTTCGTCGTCAGTATCGTCATCGTCAGCATCAAACTCTGAAAGTTGACCTTCAATACCATCTTCTAGGCTATCATCCTTCTCATCATCATCGTCATCGTCGACAGATGTTAAGTCTGAATTAGTGAATTTAGATAAGTCTGGACCGTTGTCTGATGAGCCATCGCTGTCATCGTCATCGTCCATATCTGAACCAAGACCAGTGTCATCATCGTAATCAACAACATCGTCGTCTTCGTCATCATCACTCAAGAAGGCATTAACCTTTTGAGCTGCTTTATGAGTATTTTCAGTACCGTTATCTTCAGGGTGATTTACTTCTTCGTCAATAGAATCGTATGGATACCATTTACGTAGGCCCCAAACATTTTCACCAAGTGAAAGAAAACTACCATCATTATTCAAATCTGTATAGAATTGAGGAAGTGCTTCCTTGATGTCTTCGTCAGATTTACCTAAGTAGTCTTGAATTTCGTTAACGATGTCAGAAAAATTCATTACTTCTTTATTATTGT
This sequence comes from Companilactobacillus mindensis DSM 14500, assembly GCF_001434275.1. Taxonomy (GTDB): domain Bacteria; phylum Bacillota; class Bacilli; order Lactobacillales; family Lactobacillaceae; genus Companilactobacillus; species Companilactobacillus mindensis. The sequence continues at coordinate 14,158 of NZ_AZEZ01000091.1, forward strand.
TGCTAAGAATCTCGTAAGCAACCTCAATCAATGAGAGCTCGTCTTTGTTTTGATCCTTGAATTTGTCAAACTTCAAACGTGTACACGTCCTTTCACAGCGTCTTACCTATAATGATATAGGTCTAAGCATTAAATATCAATCTAAACTTGTAATTTCCTATTACATTATTATCGTAAATCAAGTCATAATCAATGTTTATTTTACCAGAAAGTGGATTACTTACAATCTCGACTTGCGAATCTTTGGTAAATGTATCCAAAGGCATCGTACCATATTCTGTTTCCAAATGACCGTTGTTGTGTTGATGATGCGTAAAGTACAACAGTGAAGCCACATTGTTCTCCTTAGCAACTCGTTTGAGATGGATCTCGCCGTCTTCCGTAATCTTTACTAGGATCGAAGCAACTTGATCATTTTCCAGACTTTCGTTGAAACGAAGATAGATCGACTTGCCGATCTGAGTAAACTTGCCTGGTTCAGCAATCTTAGTCCGTGTTAATTCTCCTGATTGGAGCGTCTCAATATTTAATTCTACATTTATGTCAAAACTATTATTTTCCAATACCCTACTGCCTCTACATGATAAAATTATACTATCTTATTAAAAGAAGTGATTAAGTGAACAATACTATTATATTATACGACCAAAAAATAAGCTCTAACAAAGATATGCTTGTTCCATTTTCAGATACCGGTGCTATTTTAAAATTCGTTTCCGAAAATAACCAACCCGTAATCCACTTCTGGGTCACGCCACCAACTGTCATCTTAGGCATGCAGGACAAACGACTTGCAAATGTTCACGCCGGTCTTGATCTGCTATCCGAAAAAAATTATTTATTTTATTTACGTAATTCTGGTGGCCTAGGTGTGGTGACCGATGCAGGCATTCTCAACTGCACGCTCTTTTTACCCGACAAAGACAACCTCTTGATCGACGATGCCTACGAAAAAATGTACAACTTATTGAAGCAGGCTTTTTCCGAAAAAATTCAAACCGGTGAGATCAGTGATTCTTATTGTCCCGGAACTTATGATCTCAGTATCAACCGCCAAAAGTTTGCTGGTATCTCGCAACGTCGATCTGGCAATGCCGTTGCCGTCATGGCTTACATCAGCGTCACTGGCGATCAGAAAAAACGCAGTCAACTGATGAAAGACTTCTATGAAGTCAGCGATTTCCCCAAAAACCGATTTGAATACCCACACATCAATTTGCACGCCATGGAAAACCTCGATAAATTATTAGGAACCGATTTAGACATTGAAACTGCTAAAGAAAAAATCATCAACGTTTTATTGCAACAAAACTACCAAGTCGACCGTGAGGAATTTTTTATCATCCAAAATTCATTGCCTTACCGTGAAGCCTATAATAATACCTTAACCGACTTGATCAAACGTAATCAAAAGCTATTGGAGGAAAAATAATGTCAGACAACATCGAAATGTTACCAAGAGAAAAAGTTTTCCGCGATCCGATCCATAATTACATTCACATTCAACACAAAGTCATCCTCGACTTGATCAACACTAAAGAATTTCAACGGCTTCGGCGCGTAAAGCAGCTAGGGACTGCTTCGTTCACTTTCCAAGGAGCTGAACACTCCCGCTTCACTCACTGCATGGGCGTCTATGAGATCACTCGCCAAATCTGTGACAATTTTCAAAGAAACTATCCCACTAAAATTCCTGGGGATGGATTGTGGGATGACAACGAAAGATTAGTAGCTTTGTGTGCAGCCCTCTTACACGATGTTGGCCACGGTGCTTACTCGCACACTTTTGAACACATCTTCAACACCGATCATGAAATGTGGACCCAAAACATCATCACGTCTCCAGAAACTGAGATCAACCACGTCCTTCGTCAAGTTGCGGACGATTTTCCTGAAAGAGTTGCCGGTGTAATTGCTCACACTTATCCAAATCCTCAAGTCGTTCAAATGATTTCCAGTCAAATCGATGCCGACCGTATGGACTACTTATTGCGTGACGCTTACTTCACTGGTACTAAATACGGCATGTTCGACCTAACCAGAATCTTACGTGTCATGCGTCCTTATCAAGGTGGAATCGCTTTTGACAAAGATGGGATGCACGCCGTTGAAGATTACGTTCTCAGCCGTTTCCAAATGTATCAACAAGTTTATTTCCACCCAGTATCTCGGGGGATGGAAGTTGTTTTGACCAAGTTGTTGCAACGAGCCAAGGATCTTTACGAACACAATCACATGAATGACTTTGAGATGCCTAGTCTGTTGATTCCTTTCTTTGAAAACCACGTTTCAATCGACGACTATTTATTGCTAGATGACGGCGTACTCAATACTTACTTCATACTTTGGCAAAGTTATCCTGACGAGATTCTCAAAGATTTAGCTTACCGTTTCTTGTCACGTAAGCCATTCAAGTCATCCGAATACACTAATAAGACTAAACATTTATTACCACAACTAGCCGAAATGGTTGAAAATGTCGGTTTTGACAAAAATTACTACACCGCTACCAACACTAGCTACGACTTGCCTTATGATGTTTACAATCCTAATTCCAACAAGAGCCGTACGCAAATTGAGATCATGCAAGACGACGGTTCTTTGATCGAACTCTCGACCATTAGTCGTTTAGTCAACTCACTCACTGGTAAAATTTTAAGAGACGAGCGTTTCTACTTCCCTAAATCAATGTTGATCAAACAATCCGATGATCTTTTCAATGACGATTACGCCAAATTCCAAGAACATATTCACAATGATCAAATCGTTTGATAAATCGTTTTCAATTTTTCCGGGATTTTATTAAAATAGAGCTATGTTAATTTGATGTATTATTTGTGCAATTCTCAATCAATGAGATTATGCTTGTTTTGCCAAAACTGACAATTTACTGGAGGACAACATGACAGAATTTTCAGATAAAACTAGATCAAAAAATCTCCAAGCAATGCAAGATCAAGTACTCGACTTATTAGTTATCGGTGGTGGTATTACTGGTAGCGGCATTGCCTTGGATGCTCAAACAAGAAATATTCAAACTGGTTTAATCGAGATGCGCGACTTTGCTTCTGGAACATCCAGTCGTTCAACTAAGCTAGTTCACGGTGGCCTGCGTTATTTGAAACAAGCGGCCGTCAAAGAAGTTCACGAAGTCGGCAGCGAGCGAGCTATCGTTTATAACAATGCACCCCAAATAACAACGCCATTAAAAATGATGTTGCCATTTTACGAGGATGGAACCTTTGGCCCATTCACTACCGCAATCGGTTTGGATGTCTATGACCGTTTGGCTCAAGTTAAACCTGCTGAACGTAAATACATGTTAAATGCCCACGATGCTTTGGAACGTGAGCCTTACATCAAAGGTGAAAATCTCAAAGGTGCTGGGGTCTATGTTGAATATCGAACAGACGATGCCCGTTTAACTTTGGAAGTTCTCAAAAAAGCGCACGAAGAAGGTGCTCTGATCGCTAATTACGTCAAAGCAACTGGTCTCTTGTACGACTCAAGCAATAAAGTCTGTGGCGTAACTTTCAACGACTCCGTCACTGGAAAAATCGGCGAAATTCACGCTAAAAAAGTTATCAATGCTAGTGGCCCTTGGGTTGACGAGATTCGTGACATCGATCACTCCAACAAAGACAAGCATTTGCATTTGACTAAGGGCGTTCATTTAGTAATCGATCAGGAAAAGTTCCCTATTTCGAATTCAATTTACTTTGACACACCTTTCCATGACAATCGCATGATGTTCGCCATTCCACGTGAAGGCAAAACTTACGTTGGTACAACTGACACGACTTGGACAAAAGATCCCGCCGAACCAAATATTACCGCTACTGATGTCACTTACATCTTGTCAGCAGTCAATGAAATGTTTGATTTACCACAATATCTCACTCCCAAAGATGTCGAAAGTGGCTGGTCAGGCGTACGGCCTCTGATTCAAGAAGAAGGCAAAGCTCCTTCAGAAATCTCACGTAAAGATGAAATTTTCCAATCTGATTCTGGACTATTATCGATTGCTGGTGGCAAATTAACTGGTTATCGCAAAATGGCCGAAAAAATCGTCGATCGGGTCAGCCAACAATTAGCTTTTGAAACCAATTATGAATTTCAACCCGCTAGAACTAAAGACTTGCCTTTAAGCGGTGGCGACGTTGGTGGTGATTCCGGCTGGATGGAATTTTACGATAAGATGGTTCACGAAGGAATCATCAACTACGTCCTTGAACGCGAAGACTCCGAAAAATTAGTCCAACGTTACGGTTCCAATGTTGAAGACGTCTTCAAACTATTGCCTGATACTAAGACTAAAGCACGCTTACCAAGAGTTGACTGGGCCATGTTGACTTATGGTTTGGAAAACGAGATGGTTGAACACCCTATCGACTACTTGTTACGTCGCAGCAGTCAGATGCTATTCGACATCACGCATATGAAGACTATCAAGACACCGGTGATCGAATATATGGCTAAGTTTTACGATTGGGACGACGAGACCAAACAAAAACTTACTGATGAAGTCAATGAGAAATTAGCTTTGACCGATCTTTCAGACATTAAAAAACAGTATGCTGATTTTGTATTGAAAAAAAATAACTAGACGTTATTGTAGAATGCCGCCTTCCGATCAAAAGCTGATTGGGCTGGAACGTAGTGAGCACGACTTGGAGCCAATTTAAAAATTGTCTTCAAGCTCGGCAGTAATCTAAGCCAGCAAGGTACGCTGACTAAGATTAAACCACTACTGAGCCCATCAGCTTTTGCTCTCCAGGCTAGGGTTTTCGTTGTTTAGTTGGTATATATAATATTTGAGTAAAAATCATTAATAATATAAATATAGTTTTACATATAAGAAGGCCGTAATTCCTAAATTGTTAAGAATTACGACCTATTTTTGTACGATTTAAATTGTTAATGATAAGTATACAAGTATTTGCTATTTTGATACTTAATAAAACTGCCTATATCAATATCCCAAAACTCAAAATCCTTAAACCCTCTAGTCTGGAATGGAATTCTGGCGGATGCTCAGCCGTGGTAGTCTCTTGGCTGGCGTACCTTGCCAGGTTAGAGACAGACAAGCTTTGAAACAGTTCGTAGAACTGGTTCAAAGTTGCTCTCACTGCGTTCCAGCGTCCACCAGAATTTCATAGAAGACGGCAGTGAACGCTAACCCACCGCCACCAACCACATTAACATTACATCACCATTAAAATTTCAATAAATATTAATTTAACCACTTTAAAATTTCCCAAAATATAGTAAAGTGAAGCTTGTACTTTGCAAAAGGTAATATCAATGAAGGAGATTTGGCGAGAATGTTTAAGGAATTCCAAGAATTTATTTCCCGTGGTACTGTTGTTGACTTAGCCGTTGGTGTTATCGTTGGTGCCGCTTTTAACAGTTTGGTATCAGCGATTACTACTTACCTTTTAAATCCGCTAATTGGACTCATTATTGGTCAAATTGATCTATCAGATATGAAATTTCAAGTATTGGGAGCAACTTTCTTAATCGGTGATCTGGTAAACGCAATAATCAATTTCCTAATCGTCATGTTCGTTGTGTTCTTGATTGTCCGTACGATGAACCGTATGCGTCGTGATGGCTCACGTAGTAAATTCGATAAAGATGGTGAAGCCGTTCCTGATCCACAAACCGAATATCTACAACAAATTCGTGACTTACTAAGATACCAACAAAGAAATGATCATAACAACAGATATTAAAAGCAATAAATACCACTGACTTTTTGAAGGTCAGTGGTATTTTTTATGGCTTTTACTTCAATGGTGTAACAACTTTTAAATCTAAGGCCTGTAAGAAGCCACTGTCGCCATCAACGACCATTGGAATGACGTTGACACTTGGAGCAGCACTGGTTACATAACTTTCATCCAAAGGCATCATGCCGTCAATACTGATATCCAAGGATTTTGGCATACCTTCGATATGAATCTTATTGTCGATTGCAGGTGTCTTAACGACATCATCACAAATCTTGTGGACGTAAATCAAACTAACTTTCCTCTCTCCGTTGACCATGCCACTCATCGTAAACTTGTGGCCACAGAGAGTTCCCTTCTTAACGGTACCAAAGATTGGGTGCAAATCTTCAGGAGCCGTGTACCACTCGTGTTCGATCTTCATATCATCAAATTTAAATCCTAAACGTGCTCCCATCTCATAAACACCGGAGACGTAATATGAAGCGATACCCAGCTTGAGTTTATCCTGTGGAAATTTATCAGGATCCATGCCGTAACCAAATACTTTGACCCAACTTGAGTAATTGTGTTGGTCATCTTCACCGGATTGAACGGTGATTTTATCGACTCTACCCATCAAACCAGCTAGAACAGTTGGAATATATGATGCATAAGCTCCTGGCAACAAGCCAGTTGGTAAATATGAAACGCCATTTTCTTTAGCTGTATCATTGATCATCTTGTAAAGATCTGGCGTTGTTGCCTGTGAATAATAGATTGGCAGTGTAGTAACAACGTTCTTCTTAGCTTTGAGAACTTTACATACATCCATTGCACTTGGTGTAAATCCGCCTTTTTCATCACGAACCAAAGGTGTGTAATCCAAAACTACATCAGCATCCAATTTCAATGCTTCGTCAATATTATCAGTTACCGTTATACCAGTCTTTGGGAAATCAAAGATCTCACCGGCATCTTTACCGATCTTTTTAGGATCAACATCGACAGCCCCGACTAATTGCAAAGATTCTTTTTCTTGAATCATTCTAATAGCAGCTCTACCAACGTTACCGAGCCCCCAAACGATTACTTTATATCGTTTCATCATATCACCCCTAACTGGTCTTGAATCGGCCTCATCTATTGCTCATGTTATCACAAAGTTTGTCGATATTAAATAATTTATAAAAATTAAATCCTGGCGCTTCGGCAAGTATTTTTCGCAAAAAAAATCCCGTTGAATCAACCAAAACAGTTGATTCAACGGGATTTACATTATTTTTGAATTGGACGATATTCTGTCCATTCTTTTTTAACTATTTGTTATTTTTTCTTTCAAAACGAGTGTTGAACAATGGACTAACTGGGTCATTGTCGTGGACACGTTTGATAGCTTCACCGATAAGTGGTCCAACTGAAACTTGAACCATCTTGTCGATAACTTTTTCCTTAGGAAGATTGATTGAATCTGTAACAACCAATGTCTTGATTGGTGAAGCTTCAATTCTTTCGATAGCAGGGCCTGAAAGGATTGGGTGTGTACAACATGCGTAAACTTCAGTAGCACCGGCGTCAATAAGAGCTTGTGATGCTAGAGAAATTGTACCAGCAGTATCGATCATATCATCGATAATGATGGCACGTTTGCCTTTAACATTACCAATAATATTCATAACTTCGGCAACATTGGCACGAGGTCTACGTTTATCAATAATAGCAATTGGTGTCTTCAAGAATTCAGCAAGTTTTCTGGCACGTGTAACACCACCGTGGTCAGGTGAAACAACAACTGCGCCTTCTTCAAGGTGATTTGATAAGAAGTAATCAGCTAGTAATGGGGCACCCATCAAGTGATCAACTGGGATATCAAAGAATCCTTGGATTTGAGCAGCATGAAGATCCAAAGCAAGAACACGATCAACACCAGCACGTTCCAACATATTAGCAACTAATTTAGCAGTAATAGGTTCACGTGAACGTGACTTACGGTCTTGTCTAGCATAACCATAATATGGAATCACAACATTGATAACTGAAGCTGAAGCACGTCTAAGTGCATCAACCATGATCAATAGTTCCATCAAGTTATCGTTAACTGGAGCTGAAGTTGATTGAATCAAAAATACTTCAGAACCACGAATACTTTCATCGATATTAATTTGGATCTCACCATCACTAAAACGTGTAACTGATGATTTACCTAGTGGTACGCCAACTTCTTTAGCAATTTTTTCAGCTAAAGGCTTGTTAGAGTTCAATGCAAAAATCTTCATTGGTTGTTCATTATTTTGACATGACATTTAATTATTCACCCTTATTTCCATTCTTCACTTTTTGATAATGGTAATCTATTCCAAAAATCTTCTTTGTTTGTTTGTCTTTCACGTGCAATAGCCATTGCATGCTTTGGAATGTCGTTTGTGATCGTTGAACCAGCAGCGATGAATGAGTGATCAGCCATTTCTACTGGAGCAATAATATTAGAATTGCTACCGATGAATGAGTGGTCGCCGATTACGCTGCTCCACTTCTTAACACCGTCATAATTTACAAAGACAACTCCACAACCAACGTTGATGTCAGTTCCAAGCGTAGCGTCACCAATATATGTTAAGTGACCCACTTTAGTTCTGTCACCGATCTTAGCGTTCTTAATCTCACAGAAATTACCGACATGAACGTCACGGCCAATTTCAGCCTTTGGTCTCAAGTGAGAGTTAGGGCCGATATTGCTACCTTTGTGCATAACGGCACTTTCGATCGTAGAACTGATAACTTCAACGTTATCTTGGATCTCAGAATCTGAGATTCTTGAACCTGAACCAATGACACATTCTGAACCAATGGTTGTCTTACCAAAAATCTTAACGTTTGGTTCAATAACTGTATCGTTGCCGATCTCAACATCTACATCGATATATGTATTGTCGGGATCAACGATCGTAACGCCATCACGCATATGTGCTTCGTTGATACGGCGTTGCATGATCTTTTCAGCTTGTGACAAAGCAACACGATCATTGACACCCAATGATTCAGAAAGGTCAGCCATTTGATAGGCAGAAACTTTCTTACCTTGTTCTTTAAGCAATGAAATTACATCAGGCAAATAGTATTCGCCTTGGGCATTATCGTTCTTAACTTTGTGCAAGTTCTCAAACAATAACTTATTATCAAAAGCCAATACACCAGTATTGATTTCTTGGATTTCTTGTTCGCTTCTTGAGGCATCTTTTTGTTCAACAATTTTTTCAACATTGCCATTGTCATCACGGACGATACGGCCGTAACCAAATGGATTGTCAGCGTGCGCTGTTAAAATTGTAACGGCGGCACCCTCTTTTTCATGAAAATCTAAGAGATTTTCAAAAGTTTTTGCAGTGAACAATGGTGTATCACCAGTAACAACCAAGGTAATACCTTCCTTGTTACCAAGATCCTTTTCAGCTTGCAATACAGCATGACCTGTACCTAATTGCTCAGTTTGTAAAGCATATTTAGTTCTATCACCAAGTAATTCCTTGACCTTATCGGCACCATTACCAATAATTGTTTCAACTAAATCGGGTTTAATTTGTTCGATTTGAGTTAACACGTGATCAACCATGGCTCTACCAGCAACAGGATGCAATACTTTGTACAATCTAGACTTCATTCTTGTACCTTTACCAGCTGCAAGAATTATTACATAACGATTCGACATCAGAAACTCCCTTCAGTCATTCAAATATCCTTATATATAATAGCATTATTATATATAACTGCTCAATCAAGAATTTATTCAAAATAACTGAAATCGGTATTAGCCAAATAATTTCCTGGTTCAACGTTCAAAATTCGGTTTTGAGTATCGATTTTAGTTACTTTAAAAATAGAGGTAATGTCGCCATCACCGAATTGACTGTGAATATTAATATTCTCAGCAAAGACTGTGGCACCAACAAAAATGGCGTTGAATTCCGAGATCAAACTGCGCAATCCGTTGATAGTACCGCCGCCTTTCATAAAGTCATCAACGACAAGGACTCGTGAACCTTCATCCAAGCTACGTTTAGAAAGTTCCATTTTTTCAACTCGGTCAGACGACCCAGAGGCATAGTTGACACTAATTGTTGAGCCTTCAGTGATCTTGGAATCACGACGTACGATCACAAATGGAATATTCAAGAAATTAGCTACGCTTTGGGCGATTGGTATACCTTTTGTAGCCACCGTCATAACGACGTCGATCGAGCTTTGTGAATATTGAGTTGCAATCATTCGTCCGATTGTCCGCAATAATTCCGGATCAGCCAACAAATCAGTTAAGTATAAATAGCCCCCAGGTAAAATTCTCGTTGGTTCAACTAATTTCTTGGAAGTCTCTTCCACAAATTCAGTGGCTTCTTTTTTAGAAATTCCGGGTGTAAAGATAACTCCACCACCGGCACCGGGCAAAGTTTCCAAAACACCGATTCCTCTGATCATGAAAGTTCGGCGCAAAATCCCCAAATCCTCAGATATAGATGACTTAGCTGATTCATAACGATCGGCAAAAAATGCCAATGAAATCAATGTGTGTGGTCGTTCCAATAAATAGCGAGTCATATCAATTAAACGTTCGCTTCTTCGTGTTTTCATCTTTTTTTCTCCTAAAAACATATCTTCCTACAAGATTATAAAGCAAAACATAGAACAATTCATGTTTTTTTGGAAGTAAAACGGTTCATTATCCTAACTTTACAATTTTTTCCTTCCGTCTTCCATGAAATCCCGGTGGATTGTTGGAACACTGTGAGAGCAATCCACTAGGATTCCTTTCCTGATTTACATTATTTCTGGAAACCAAACTAACTTTAATTTCAATTATACAAAAAAAAAAAAAAAAAAAAAAAAAAAAAAAAAAAAAAATTTT
>NZ_AZEZ01000091.1:24808-55371 GCF_001434275.1 Companilactobacillus mindensis DSM 14500
TCTCCTGTCGGAACGCTTATTATTCTGCTTCAGCCTCTGTATCTGTTTCGGCTTCTTCAGCTGGTCCTTCGCTATCGAAATGGATATCAATTGATTTTGTTAATAAATCAGCATAGCTGTATGAAACTCTTTCAAATGAGTTTTCGTTTTGATCTAGATCGACAACAAAAACTGAATGGAAAGTTTCAGATAGTGTGCCTCGACGGCGAACTACCTTTTTACGACCTGCTTGTGCAACAATAGTCAAATTCTCACCTAAGTGTGAATCCAAACGACTCTTAATTGTCTTCAATAATGTTGGCATTATAATAATCACTCCTTAGGAGTGAAATTTTACCACGTTTTACTGAAAAATTCAAGAAATTAATATATTTGTGATCTAATTTTTGTTCATTTCTATAGCTAACTGTTTAAATTGGGCGATTGAAACTTGTTCGCCCCTTGCGTTCTCGGCAATACCGCATTTTTCAAAATCTTTTTTTATTTTTTCACGATTTTCATCTGTACGACCTTGCCAATTTAATAAATTATTCATCAAACTCTTACGTTTTTGCATGAAAGAAGAACGGATCAATTTGTTGAAGAAAACTGGATCTTCAATATCGACTTGTTCTTTTGGCAAACGTTCCAAAACAGCTACGGCAGAATCAACTTTTGGTCTCGGAATAAATGATTTACTCCCCACAATGCGGTCGATTCTAGCTTTCATCTGTGTTTGAACGGCAATTGACAATGAACCATATTCTCTGTGCCCCGGATTGGCAGTGATTCTTTCGGCAACTTCCTTTTGCATCATCAAAACTAAAGATTGGAACGGATAATCGCTGTTGATCAAATTCAACATGATCGGTGTCGTAATGTAATAAGGCAAATTGGCAACAACTTTGATTGTTTTACCTTGTAGATCGTTATCTTTGACGAATTCATCAAGATCTACTTTCAAAATATCTTGATTGATGACCTCGATATTATCGTAATACTGCAACGTATCAGCTAAAACCGGAATCAAACTATCATCAATTTCAAAAGCAAAAACTTTTTCTGATACTTGAGCTAACTTTTCTGTCAAAGCTCCAATACCAGGTCCAATTTCAATGGCGATCTCGTCGGGCTTTAAGCCACTAGCATCAACAATATCATCCAAAACTTTTTCATTGGTTAAGAAATTTTGTCCTAAACTCTTTTTAGCCCGCAATTTATATTTGCGCATAATATCGTTGGTACGAATAGGATCAGCAATACTTAATCTATTTTGTGTCATGAGTACTTCCCTTATCAAATTTTTCAACCGCAGCTAACAAATCCTTGGGAGCCACTTGAAACATATTTAGTCGATTTAAGAATTGTTTAGCATTCGTATAACCGATTTTTAATTCGGAACCGACGAAAAGTCTTCTCTGATGAGAATCTGGTTCGCCGATCAAGCCAAGGTCGACCATGTCATCATGATCGTATTCGCGAAAGTCAGCTGAAGTTTCTGTATATACGGCAGCCAAAGCTGCTTTGATATCTTCATCTTTAGCATGTTCAATACCCAAACTGCCATCGCTATGCTTAGGTACGGCTTTGTTCCGTGGCAGGAAAGCTTGCTTAGCATCTGGAACAGCTTTTTGAATAATTGTTCGAAGCCGATTGCCGTTAAAGTCTGGATCAGTGAAAATTATCACGCCACGCTTTTCATTAGCAATCTTGATTCTTTTAATTGTCTCTTCGTTGAGCGCCGAGCCAGTCGTTTCGATCGTATCGATATCGCCAAAACAATCTTTCAAACGGTTGGTGTCGGACTTACCTTCAACAACAATGATCTCTTTTATTTTTGTCATAGTTATAGATTATACACTTGGTGAGCGTTGTTAAAAGTATGTTCTGCAACTTCATTAGGTGTAATACCTTTATATTTAGCAATCGCATCAACTACATATCTTGTATAAGCGGGTTGATTGGGACGGCCACGATATGGTTCGGGTGTTAAATATGGTGCATCGGTTTCAACCAGCAAACGATCCAATGGCGTATTCTTAGCTGATTCGTGAACTTCGGGGGCATTCTTGAATGAAACTACCCCACTGTAAGAGATCCACAAACCTAAATCTAAGAACTTATTCAACCATTCCACGTCACCATTGAAACTGTGCATGATAATGCCGGATTTGGACATATCGTGATTTTTTAAAATTTGATACATATCATCAAATGCATCCCGACAATGAATCGAAACGGGCATGTTGTACTGTTGAGCGACATCCAATTGTTGGATCAAGACCTTTTGTTGAATCTTGGGTTCAGGATCTTCTTCCCAGTGATAATCCAAGCCAATTTCACCAATTCCTACAACTTCAGGCAATTTGATCTGATTGACCAATTGTTCTTCGTTGTATTCTTTGGCAAATTCCGGATGCCAACCAATTACAGCGTGCAAAGGCTGATAATTTTGAGCTAAACGGATGGCTTCAATATTAAAGGCTTCATTGGAACCGATGATTGCCATCTCGTCGACATCTAATTCTTTGGCATTATCGATATACTGTTGAGTTTGTCCAGCAAATGCTTCGTCATTTAAATGCGTATGTGTATCAAAAATTTTCATTATCCTAAAATAGCTCCATTTTTGTGTGAATTATCAACAATAGCTAATTTGACTTCGTCACCCTTTTCAGTTGAAAGCAACATACCGTTACTCCATTCACCGACCATTCTACGTGGCTTCAAGTTGACAACGGCTAGAACTTTTTTACCGATAAGTTTCTTATAGTCAGGATAGAACTTGTGCATACCGGAGAGGATTTGGCGATCAACGCCGGACCCATCGTCCAATTTGAATTGCAGTAATTTACTTGAATTTTCAACTGGCTTAACATCCAAAATCTCAGTTACGACCATCTTAACTTTGGCAAAATCGTCGAATTCGATTTCTTCAGGATAATCGTCGTCAGTTTCTTTTTGAGCCTTAGCTTTGGCTTGAGCAGACTTACTGATCTTACCTGCACCGTGTTTAGCTTGTTCTTCAGCCATCTTGCCCTTGATATAGTTGACTTCTTCTTCAGCATCAAGTCTTGGGAAGATTGGTTCTGGTTTAGCAGTGACGGTCTTGCCAACTACTGTGTCGCCGAATTCAAGTGATTTTTCATTGTCATAATCAAGACCTAATTGAGCAAACATCTTTACAGGAGCCTTTGTCATAACTGGACTGATCAAGAGAGCAATCAAGCGAAGGGATTCAGCTAAGTGACCAAGAACAGCTTGAAGTTCAGCCTTCTTACTGTCATCTTTAGCAAGGACCCAAGGTTGAGTTTCATCGATATACTTGTTGGCACGACTGATGAATGACCAAACTGATGCCAAAGCTTCTGGGAATTCAAACTTGTCCATGTGCTCACGATAAGCTGTCAAAGTGTCAGCGTATGACTTTTCAAGATCCTTATCAAGATCTGTTACCGCAGCGACTGAAACTACTTTACCGTCGTCATATTTGTTGATCATTGAAATAGTTCTGTTCAATAAGTTTCCAAGATCATTAGCTAAATCATAGTTGATCTTATCGATATAATCTTCGGGAGTGAAGACACCGTCATTACCAAATGGCATTGCACGCATCAAGTAATAACGTAATGAATCAAGACCATATCTTGAAACTAACATTTCTGGATAGACAACATTACCTTTAGATTTAGACATCTTACCGTCTTTCATCAATAGCCAACCGTGACCAAAGACTTGCTTAGGCAATTCGACACCTAAAGCCATCAAAATGATTGGCCAGTAAATTGTGTGGAAACGAACGATTTCTTTACCAACGAATTGAACGTTAGCTGGCCAGTACTTCTTGAAGAGTGAATCGTCGTCGCTTTCGTAACCTAGAGCTGTGATATAGTTCAACAAAGCATCGATCCAGACGTAAACCACGTGTTCTGGATTACTTGGGATCTTAACGCCCCAGTTGAAACTTGTTCTTGAGATAGCTAGATCTTCAAGACCTGGCTTAATGAAGTTGTTGATCATTTCATTCTTACGGATCTCTGGTTCGATGAAGGTTGGATTATCTTTGTAATACTTCAACAAACGATCAGCGTATTTGCTCATCTTGAAGAAGTAACAAGGTTCCTTAACAAGGGTAACTTCATGTCCTGAAGGAGCTTTACCACCAGTAACATTACCATCTGCATCATGATAAACTTCAGCCATTTGTGATTCAGTGAAGTACTCTTCGTCATCAACTGAATACCAGCCCTTATATTCGCCTAAATAAATATCCCCTTGTTTAATTAGACGTTCGATGATTCTTTGAACTGCCTTAACGTGATAATCGTCAGTTGTTCTGATGAACTTATCATTAGAAATATCAAGAGATTTCCAAAGTTCTTTGATACCTTTAGCCATCATGTCCACGTATTCTTGTGGTTGCATGTTCTTTTCTTCGGCCTTTTCTTCGATCTTCAAACCGTGTTCATCAGTACCAGTCAAGAAGAATACGTCGTAGCCTTCGTTACGCTTGTAGCGAGCCAATGTGTCCGCCGCAATCGTTGTATATGAATTCCCAATTGTTAATTTTCCAGATGGATAATAAATGGGTGTTGTAATGTAAAAAGTTTTTTTCTCTTCAGTCAAAATATCTTAACCTCCACCGCTTTCAAATTGATATTAAGTATAGCATTGTTTTATATTTGTGAAAAAACGTTCGTAGCATCGTCGTCAATCGCCAAGATAGATGAATCGATATTCAAATCTTCCTTATTGATAACGACTAATTTGGCTTGTGGGGAACTGTACTCCAAAAGTCCTGCAAAAGGATAAACTTTGAAACTCGTTCCGACAACTACCAACAGATTAGCTTTTTGAACTGCCACAGCAGCCTTTTGAAAATTAACCGGATTAATGTTTTCGCCATACAGAGCCGTTGTTCCGGGACGAATGATCCCATTATCTTCGTGGTGTCTAAAATCTTTTAAATAAGCTTGATAATCGAATGTCTTTCCGCAAGTCAGGCAATGAATATTATCGTATAAATTCCCGTGAAATTCCACGACATTTTTTGCGCCTGCCTTTGTATGGAGTTTATCGACATTTTGCGTGACGATTGCGCCCTTTTGATTGCTGATCTCAGCCATTTTTTGATGAATAATATTTGGCTTAGCTTTGGGAAAATACATATTGTGAACTACAAAATCGTGAAAAATATCCGGATGTTCCAACAAATTCTCGTGGCTCAACATATATTCAGGCGGAAAATCGTACTTCTTTCGTTTATAAAGCCCATTCTTCGAACGATAATCAGGAATACCCGATGGTACAGACACGCCAGCACCAGTTAGAAAAGTTACAAACTTAGCTTGCGCCAATAATTCTTTAAACTCTTCAATTTTATCGGTCATAATTTACCTCTATCTGATCAAGTATTTGATTCCTTGTTCATCAAAAATTCTGCCAACTGTGTATTGATAGAAAGTCTTGTAAAACTCTGGATTTACTTTAGCTGGATCAAGGTTCAAGGTTGCCACGCTTTGGCCATCGTTGATAGCAATCATGGCAAAAGCATCTTTACCAGTGGCACGGTTCTTGTACTCGGAATGTTTGATTTGATATGCCTGATTCAAAGTCAAACGTAATTGACGTTCAGAAACGATCGGTGTGATGTTCAAGAAGGTGTGAAAATGCAAGCCTTGGTAACCGTTAGAAATAATAATTTCGTTATAAGCATCCAAAGAATTGACCAAGGCACGTCTGAACTTGTAAGGTACCGTCAAATCTTCTTTTTCAATGATTTCAACTAGCTTGTTGGCATATTTATATGACGTAGGAAAATCATTTTTCCACTCGGCATCTCGATCATGTTGACCGAAGATAATTCCATCCAACATGATCAAAGTCCGATAAAAGCGCATATTAGCGATGTCCAATTCAACCTTAGGACGCAAAGCAACTTCAATGCCTTCCAAATAGGCAGCTCTGACATCTTCAGTCAAAGTTCCATCAGCAATTTGATCTTTAAGCACTGTCACGTGCTCCAAAGTTTCGAAAATTGAATTGGCAATCGACAAGACACGGCCATCGTAATCTTGGTTCCCAGATGTCACTGCACAGGAAATGCTAGGTTCATCAGATAATTCCAATTCAATGTGGTGCAATTCGTGAGACAAGACAAAGTCCGCAAATTTTTCATTAGTGATAACTACCTTGATATCTTCACCGTCAATCGTGTGATCGGCTTGGTTCAAAGTTAAGTAATCTTGTTTTGAATAATCAGAATACAAAGTTATTTTCTTATTATATTGTTGTTCAATCTTTTCGACCTGTTTTACAATATGGTCAGATACTTCATTATTATTTAATTTTTTCATTAGTATTAACACCTCATATAAAGGAGATTTTTGTATGGAAATCACAGTAACTCTTCCCAACAACTTATTGCCCGACAAATACGGTAAATATGCTACTGGTAAGGATATAAAAAATGGGAAACCTATTATCAGTTTCCCAATTAAATTATCAAATATTCCGGCAAATGCAAAAACTATCGCCTTGACCTTCACTGATCCGGATTCAATTCCCGTTTGTGGTTTTGAATGGATTCACTGGACTGCTGCTAACATCCCTAGTTCTCAAGTAGAAATACCTGAAAACTTCAGTCAAACAGCTGCACTGCCAGTCGTTCAAGGTAAAAATAGTTCTGCCAGCCCATTAGTAGATGGTCCCAAGGATGTAACCGATGGCTACAACGGACCTTATCCACCAGATCAAACCCATGACTATGTTCTCAAGGTTTTTGCTCTGGATGACAATCTTGATTTGGAAAATGGTTTTTGGATGAATGAACTATTGCACAAAATGACAGGCCATGTTCTAGCCACCGCCCAAAAGACGATTCCTAGCCGTGCTTAGTTATTCTTGATCCTGAAGATTCATCTTGTGGAAATAATTAAAGACATAACCTTCTCTAACACCGAAATTCGAAAAGCGGATTTCTTTAGAGGGGGTTTTTTTGATGATTTCGGAAATAATCAAAATTCCGCCCAAAATAACTTCATAACGACCATCGCTCAATTCTTTGATCTGACTACGTTCTTCAATGGAAGAATGAATCAATTTATTGAACAATTCATCGATCTGGTCACGCGAAATAACCGAATTATGCAACGTTTTTTTACGTTTGCCTTCACGGTTCAAAATACTTGTTACAGCCCGCAAAGTTCCACCTAAGCCAACAAAATTGGCCGATGCATTCATCCAGTTTAAACTCTCTAAACGTGAACTGATATCTTTTCTTGCTGCTTGTAATTGGTTTTCTTTTATTGGATCACTCGCTAAATACAAATCTGAAATTGAAATGGCACCAATCGGAATACTGAGTCCGTGTTTCAACCGACCCTTCTTCGCCAAACTGATCTCACTGCTTCCGCCACCAACATCGACGATCAACGCGTCCTTAATGCGCATCGTACTGCGAACAGCCACATAATCGTAATAGGCTTCTTCTTTTTCGTTGATGATTTCTAATTGCAAGCCAGTCTCTTTCAAAACGGCAAAAATCAACTGGTCTTGATTCTTAGCCATTCTGACTGCAGCGGTCGCAATCAAACTTGTTTGATCTACTTGGTATCTTTCAATTCTCGTTTGAAATTTTTTTAGAACATCAATTGTTTCTTCAATCTGATCATTGGTCAACAGACGACTTTGGGTGATCGATTTACCTAGTCTGACTGGTTCACGCCAACGATCCAAAGTTTTAAAGCGATTCTTTTTTGAAGATTTATACACAGATGTTCTAATGGAGTTAGATCCAATTTCAATAACTGCTAACTTCAATCTACATCACATCCCATTGTACCAATTATATAAAAAAATAGACCTACATAGTAGGCCTATTTGAAGAAAGCTACGAAATTAACTCATTCTTTAACTGTTTTCTTTCATTGAAGAATTGTTTATAACCTAAATAACAAGAGATTATTGAACCAATACCAGTCGATGCTAACAACATAAAAGTGATCATGATCTGGTACTTAATAGCTTTGACCGGATCTACTCCCGCAAAGATCAAACCTGACATCATTCCCGGCAAACTGACTAAGCCTAAAGTTTTGATCGAGTCGATTGTTGGCTGCATGCCGCTTCTGATACTGTCTTGCAAAATATCCAGCGAAGCCAATTTGATGTCAGCTCCTAAAGCTAGTTTTTCCAAAACTTGTTGGTGTCGGTCGGTAAAAGTCTGTTTCATATTACGATAACACAGACCGATTGCCACCATGATATTACTGGCAATCATTCCGGTCACTGGCACGATCTGTTCAGGAACGAATTTGATCGAACCGGTTAAAACTAACGTCGTCAAAGTTACGGTCGTACCTACAAAGATAGCTAACAGCGATGATTGGAAAGCTTTAGGAATCCCATTGCCACGTTTCCCAGCATTCCAAGACGCATTGACGACGATAATGGCAAAACAAGCGAAGGTCAACCAATTATTGTTGGCCTTAATAACGTATTTCAAAATATATCCGACGATCGACAGTTGAATAATGGCGCGAATAACACCAACAATAATATCTTTATCAATGTGTAGCTTTTCGACGTAGCCAATCACCAAAGCTACCAATACCAAGACAAATCCCAGCATCAAAGTTGAATTTGAAACGGTTAAATTAGACATTTGCGACCTCCCCATTCTTGATCGTAATTAGATTTTGCGCATCGTCGATTTCCGTCTCATCATGCGTAACTCTCAAAATCGTTAATCCTCGCTTGTTAAATTCATTGAGCATTTTGTGAACGATGGCTTTATTTTCAGCATCCAAACCAGCCGTAACCTCATCCGTGATCAATACTTCTGGTGGAAAAATCAGATTACGGATCAGAGCAATTCGTTGCTTCTCACCACCAGAAACATCATTGACGCTCTTGGTGATGTAGCTTTCATTCAAGTTGACCATTTCTAAGTACTTCTTCACCAAGGACTCATCGAAATCCTTTTTGCGCACTTCAAAGGGAAATTGCAAATTATCCTTAACGGTTTTACCAAACAAAGTCGGTTGCTGAAAGGCATAAGAAACTCTTTGACGATATTGCATCGGGTCAAAACTGGTGATTGGTTGACCATTGAACAAAACATCTCCTGAAGTTGGACTGATCATCGATGCCAAAATACGCATCAAAGTACTCTTGCCGCTTCCCGATGGTCCAACTACTGTTACATACTTGCCTTTTTCAATATTTAAATTAATATCTTTTAAGATTTTCGTCTCACCGATTTGATAAGAAAGATGTTTTACTTCAAAAACTTTTTCCACAAGTACAC
The DNA here is from genome assembly GCF_001434275.1 of Companilactobacillus mindensis DSM 14500. Lineage (GTDB taxonomy): Bacteria > Bacillota > Bacilli > Lactobacillales > Lactobacillaceae > Companilactobacillus > Companilactobacillus mindensis. Next base: position 34,098 of record NZ_AZEZ01000091.1, read on the forward strand.
CCCTATTTAACGTAATATTTTTTATATTATAACAATTTCTAGCCCTCTAAAGGATGAATATACGGCACATGAGCCATTTGTGGTACTTCGTTCCAAGGTACTGGATAACCGGCCTCATGGGCGCAGAAAACTGAATCTGGCGTATTCTCCAAGTCAGCTACCGGATCATAGTCAGTTGCATCAATGATCTCTTGAGCATTGTGACAAGGCAAGTAGCCGTCAACGATACATTCCAATTGTCCTTGGCCGTGCGTATAGGCGTTAACGCTTTGTGCATAGCCCTGCATTTCTGAAACTGGTGCTGTACCAGTCAAAATATTCATCCCTGATGCCGTCACTTCAGGCGTCTCAAACGTTCCGTGCATTTGTTGAATATCGTTCATCGCCCGACCAACTTGATCTTGACTGACTTCCAAGCGAAATTTATACCAAGGTTCTAATAGCTGACAAGCATTTCTAACTTTTAATTCCATCAAGCCTTGGCGAACAGCTCGCCACGTAGCTTCACGAAAATCTCCCCCGACCGAATGGACGTTGCTTGCTTTGCCACCGACTAAAGTTATCTTCAAATCTGTGATCGGTGCGCCAATTAATACGCCCAAATGTTCCTTTGAGCCAACGTTAGTCTCCACTTGGTGCTGCCAATTACGTGGCAATACATCCAAACTACAATTGGATTCATAAGTTATTCCACTACCTTGTTCAGTTGGTTCTAGCAACAAGTGGACTTCTGAATAGTGGCGCAAAGGTTCAAAGTGACCGACGCCTTCGATTGCTTGTTGGATAGTCTCTTTATAAAGAATACTGCCTTGACCAAACGCAATGTCTAAATTGAAACGTTGCAACATCAACTGCTGCAAGATTTCCAACTGAACCTCGCCCATGATTTGAATTCGAATTTCTTGTAGATGACTAGACCAAGAGACATGTAATTGCGGATCCTCATCTTCCAATTGACGCAACGCATCCAAACAGACGTGAATATCATTTTGTTTTGGATCGAGTGCATAGTTCAAAATCGGTTGGATCGTTGGTTGGCCACTGTTTTTCTCTTGACCTAGACCTTGCCCCGGATACGTGTCGACTAACCCGGTGATTGCGCAAACGCCGCCACTTTGAACAGTCTGTGTCACCTCATACTTGGCTCCATCGTAAACCCGTAATTGATTAGCTTTTTGATCATCGACTAAAACAGCTTTATTTTTCAAAGTTCCTCCAGTGACCCGCACCCAAGTTAGGCGTTCACCTTTGTCGTCGTGAGAAACCTTGAAAACTTTAGCACCAAAATCAGCTTGCAAAATTTTTTCCACCGTAAAGCGTTCCAAGCCAGCCATAAAGTTATCCACACCGGCAATCTTCAAAGCTGAACCGAAATAACAGGGGAAAACTTGGCGCTGTTGGATCATTTTCTGAATTGTCTCATCAGATACCGTTCCACTAATCAGGAAATCCTCCAAAACGGTATCATCTTGCATGGCAATCTCTTCAAAAGATTCTTCAGGAATATCAGCAGAAGTTTCCGCATTGAAAGCGATGCAGCCTGGACTCAATAATTTTTGTAATTGTGCTAACACATCAGCTTTATCAACGCCATTGGCATCCATTTTATTAACGAAAATAAAGGTTGGAATCTGGTAATGCTGCAACAAGCGCCACAAGGTTCTGGTATAGCCTTGCACACCGTCAGTCGCTGAAATTACCAAGATGGCATAATCCAAAACGCTCAACACTTGTTCCGTTTGACTGGCAAAATCGACGTGTCCTGGAGTATCCAAGAGTGTCAGTTCTAAATCGTTATATTTTAAACTGGCTTGATGCGAAAAAATCGTAATACCGCGTTTCTTTTCCAAAGCATCTGGATCCAAAAAAGCATCGCCGTTGTCAACGCGACCCAATTTTCGTAAAGCACCGGCACGATAAAGCAGAGCTTCTGATAATGTAGTCTTCCCGGCATCAACATGCGCCACGATTCCTGTTACGATGTGTTTCATAATTTATTGCTCCTTTTGAAATCCATTTATCCGTACATACATTCTAAGTGAATCAATCTACTCATTCAATACAATCGTTTTTCTCCGTTATTCATCCCAACTTTGATTTTCCAAGATGTCTAGCGCTTCTATTTTAATTGTGCACCATTCGAAACTAGGCTAGATGTGAAAACAAACAGAAAGGATGAATAATATGTTATTAAATAAAAAATGTATTTATTTAGGTGTCTCATTATTTTCTGCCATGATTCTTGGCTCTATATCTAGTCAAAACGTAAAAGCCGACACTACATCAGATTCGACGACAACGGAAAATACGACGACTGGGTCAACCACCACGCAACCTACTAGTTCGACGGCAACCTCGACTGCTCCCACTAGCTCAACAGTTACCCAACCTACCAGCTCTTCTGTAACTTCAACCGCATCCACTGGAACGACTACTCAACCCACGAGTTCTTCCGTAACTTCAACCGCATCCACCGGTTCAACAGTCACTCAACCTACAACTTCTTCCGTAACTTCGACTGCATCCACTGGAACGACTACTCAACCGACAGGTTCTTCTGTAACTTCGACTGCACCAACTAGTTCAACAGTCACTCAACCTGCTAGCTCCTCGGTAACTTCAACCGCATCCACTGGCTCAACGACTACTCAACCGGCAACTTCAACCGCTGGAAACACTGGTACTTCCGCCACAATTAATCCAACCACGACTGGTACAAGTACAGCTACAACGGCCCCTATTTCTTACGCCATTCCAAGTAACGTAACTGATGCAACGGTCGTCAACTTCACCGACCCAACTTTGGAATATGCTGTTAAAAACGCAATGAATATTCCTTACAATTCAGATTTAACCATCGGTGATATTAAAAATTATGCAAGTACTACTCTTCAAGTATCGATTGATTCTTATGACTTAGCACATCCAAATGGACCAACTTCAACCGCTACTCCAGGCTCATATATTTCCGATGAAAATAGTACGCCAATCGAAAGTCTGAACGGCATGCAATACTTGCAATTATTACCAACTAAAACCGGCATTTCTTTCCAGACTTTGTTGGCTTCTGATCCTAATGCCAATACTGATTTGACGCCTTTGGACAATCTAAATTTGACCAGTTTTGACTTAGCCGGTGACTTCAGTGATCCTAGTGCTAAAGAAATTGATGCCAGTCAAATCAGTAAATTGAATCTTTCCAAATCAAGTTCCTTAGACCTTGAAGGTAGCGCTACTGGCAATGGTATCGACCAACAAGAATTGGATGAGCTTGCTCCTACTATTAATAGTTACGCCAACAACGGTCAAGGTTTCAACATGATCGAATTGGATAATTCTGCAATTAGCGACTTTTCACCATTGAAGGGCACTGAAACGGGCAAAAGCGTTATGATCGATGCCGTCAGCAACACTATAAATGACCCTACTACGGTTTATGGCGTCGATAGTCAACCGCTTACCTTTACTGCTGATAAGCTCTTGGATCCAAACGGAACTGACATTGCAAACAAGTATACTTACTCACCTACCGTTATCAGTGCTGACAATAAAGATGATGATTTGAACAACACTGCCGGCACTGATAACTTTACTTTAAACAACGCTGATCAAACCGCTAAGACATTGACCTATGGCAACTATGGCTTCAATAATGGCTATGCCAACGATTCTGCTGTCAGAGAACAATTGGGCAATACTTATTTTGAAGAAGCAACGACTGTCAACCAACCACTTATTTGGCAAGCTAGTCCAACAGTCACAATCGATTATTTGGATTCAACTGGCAAACCAATCACTAACAATGGTGTAGCTTTGACAAAGACTATCAGTGGGACTGGCATTGGTTCAGCTTATGATCTAACAAGTGACAGCCAAGTAGCCGGTTATACACTAGCTAGCCCAACTACTTTGTTGAAAGGTACTTATACTGAAGCACCTCAAACCATTGACTTGACTTACAAGCTAATTCCACAAAGTTCTTCTGAAAATACCACTCCAGTCATTCCAAGCACCAGCCAAAAAGTTACCATCCAAGACGTAACCGGCAATACTAGAGCTAGTGCTTATTTGAGCGATATTGGCGTTCATGGCGTAACTACGATCAACGACAAGAAATTCTATTTGCTTGGTGACGGCGAACTCGTTGAAGCTAGAGACTATGATGCGGTAACTTCTAAAGCTGCCGGCATCGTCAGAACATTTGGCGCAACAGTAGATTTAGTCAACGCTTCCGGTCAACCAATCAGTGCTACGCTTTCACCTAATTCCGAATGGAAATACGATAAGATCGTTGCTATTCACGGCAAGGGTTACTATGAAGTCGCCACTAATGAATTCCTTCCTATCGACAGAGCGGTTGCTTTCACACCTACGACAGCCACAACTAATGTCACTTTAAGTACAAAGGCTCTTATTTATGATTCTCAAGGTCGCAGACTCAGAGAAACTTTACCTTCAGGCAGTACTTGGAGAACTGACGGCTGTGCCATCATCAATGGTGTCAAAATGTATCGGGTCGCATCTGACGAATATATTCCTGCAACTGGTACGAATACTTATACACCAACAAATATCGACTATCGTACAGCTGCTGTTACAACATTATACGATCAAGATGGCCAACCATTGAGAGCTACCCTTCCTGCCAAAACAAGTTGGAAAGTTGACAGAATCGTTGTGATCAACGGTCAAAGATATTATCGGGTCGCAACCAATGAATTTGTAAAAGCTTGATTATTTTATATTTTGTTCACTGCCGTCTTCCATGAGATTCTGGTGGATTGCTGGAACGCTGTGAGAGCAACTTCGAACCAACTCTATGAGTTGTTTTGAAGCTTGTCTGTCTCTAAGCTGGCAAAGGACCGCCAGCTAAGAGACTTCCACGGCTGAGCATCCACCAGAATCTCATTCCAGACTAGAGAATTTAAGGATTTTTGACTTGTGAATCATTAATATAATTAATTCAATTAAATATTAAATGTGTAGCGGTAAAAATTTGAATTGTAAAAAATTGGATAATTTTTTCTATTCTAAATTAAAGGAGAATCAAATATTATTTGATTTTCTTTTTTTATATGATTATAAAAATCAATTAATTATTAAAACCTAAACACTCTTCATATTACTAACGTAAAGCACGGAAATCGGCAGTGAATCATCAACAAAAAAACAATCAAATTTCAGTTAGAAAACCGAAATCTGATTGTTTTTTATTACTCTAGAAATTTAAATGTTTTATCTAAATACACGTTTTACACCGGCAATGTTACCACGACCTGAGTAAATTGAATGTACTTGCACGGCATATGGCCATGATTCGATCATTGTACTTGGGTCCAAAAGAATACCCACGTGCCACATCATACCTGTTGATGGATCTGTAAAGAAGACCAAGTCTCCTCTTTGGCGTTCATTAAAGTTGATGTGAGGGATTCTAACATCGTTCCAGTACATTTGGCAATTCCATTCGTTACCTGGTTGTGCGTGTTGAATATTTGAAATTGGAGCAGAATCAATTCCGGAAGCATAAAGTGCTTGAGTAACTAATCCTGAACAGTCAACCCCATAATCTGGAGAACTAGCAGCACCTGAGATCCATGGTTGGCCTAAATATTTGTAGGCTTCAGCGATCATAGCTTCGATATGATCTGATCTAGTACTTGTGATGTTAGTTCTCAATGGAGCAACGTATGAGTCGATGCCGTTCCATGAAGCTTCAGATAATCCCATAGCTTGCCAAGTAGCCAAGTTGACTGTTCCAGTTACAGGAAGACCCTTTCTTCTTTGTAAGTTTCTAACACTGTTAGCAACTGCGCCATCGTAAACTGTGTGGGCATTTGAATAGCCGAAGTATCTTCTAACGAGCCAAGTCTTGATACCTTCAACACCGTTGTACAATTCATAGCCAACAGTTCCGACTGGTTTGATTTGAGTGTTGTGGATTTGAAGCCAGCCATTAGGATTTTGGTAAGCTGGTTGGTTGTTGAATCATCGCTGTTGATCCAAGTATTATTACCGATTTGGTAGAATTTCTTACCATCTTGGTTATCTAAACGGTTGTATTTTCAAGTTGAGTTGGCAGCAAAGTTTTCTTTACCACTTGGCATAAAGCCAGAATCATTTCTACTGTAATTAGCAGCGCCATTACCTTTGACACGAACAACGCCATCAGCTGGTAAGCCGTATCCAAAAATAACATCGTCACTGTTAGCAAATTCATAAGTTGAAACACGATAGTAAGTACTGCCGTTATATGACAATCTTTGGTCAGTGATCCAAGCTGAGTCAGCACTCAAAGCACGGTTACCAATCATAGTACCATCTTTGGAATAAAGACTTGTTAGATGGTCTTTAGTCGTTACGATTCCCTTGATGTGTGTGATGTTTCCTGTTGTAGCATCTTGAGTCGTTGCTTGCGTGTTGGCCGTTGTATCAACAGTTGGTGTTGATGTAGCTTGTGATACAGCTTGTTGTGATTGTTGGTCATCATTTGTAGCAACTTGAGTTGTTGATGTTTGAGTTGTAGCTGCTGGTTGAACAGGAGCATCTTGAGTAGCTTCTGAAACAGTTTGTGTTGTTGGTGTAGCTGTTTGGTCAGTAGAAGCAACATTTTCTACTTGATCATCGCTGGTTGTGTCAGCCTTAGCAGTTTGTTGTGTTGAGAGTGTCAACATTGCCAAAGCAACTCCACAAATGAAAACTAACTTTGATTTTTTATTCATTTGAATTTCCCCTAATAACTTATTGCACGTCTGTGCTGTGTGTTCCAATTTTGAATGAATTGATCAATCCCCATCTGCAAGGTTTGGTCAGTCCAACAATCATTGTAATAAACGAAGTTCTTGTCATAACCAGTAACTGTCAAAGCGTGATATGGAAAACCATACAATGTGTTCCAAGTTACAACTGGGTGGCCCAAATTGATTTGATACTTGATAGCATCAAAATTTTGACCCGTTAAATCTTTGGCTGTTCCGGCATACTTTTCTACCAAGCCCATTAAAGCTGATGGAAAAATAGTAATTCCGGTACTGTCCCAAGGTTGGCCGATGTAGCCATAGTTAGGATCGCTGCTACGTGGCATTTCTCTAGCTAAAGTCATCTTGTCGACGTTGGCACCAGCATATTGCAACATCATCGTTACAGCGGTGATCTCACAGCCATTTGGCAACTCTGGTCGTTGAGCAATCAAAGGTACATTGGTTATCCAGGCACTATCTTTGTATTGACCATTGTTAACAACGACATAATCTTGTGGCAACCAAGTATTGCTGCCGATTTGATACCAATCTTTGCCATTGATCAGTGCATGATTGTTGATCTTCCAATTGCTGCCAGTTGGTAAATCATTTCCGTTATAAACAGCATTGTTGCCGTAACCTGAAAATGAATGAACGCTGGAACCACTTTTATAAACTACCGTGGCTGTACCTTGTTCTGGTTGAACGTATGATTGGAAAGTTCCATCAGCACTATTGGCGTATTCAGTTGTCGATACATGATAGTAACTAGAACCGTCAGCAAAAGTCCTAAGAGCATTGGTGTACCAACCACTATTAGGTCCCAACATTCGGTTCATGACCCGTTGGCCGTCACCGGTATACAATACAGTCCCCTTATTTCCAACTGTATAAACACCATCAACTTTTTGATCACTCTGAACTTGTTGAGTTGATGTTTCTTGTGCATCTTGTGTCTGGTTCGTTGTCACATCTGCATTATCAGTCTCGTCAGTAACTTGATTCTGCACAGTCCCCTCTTGGTCAGCGGTGTTCTGAACATCTTGAGTCGTCACAGTGTTCTGACTAATATTTTCCGTTGCGTTAACGTTTTCGGCATCGGCTTTAACAACATAGTTAGTTGAAAACAAACAGCTGGATGCAAAAATCGTAGCGTAAAGTAATTTTCTTTTTAACCCCATATTTTTCCCCTTTCAAGGAACAATTATGATATTCATTCATTCTAATTTCAATATGAAAATATTTACTTATTAATGAAAACATTTGAAAACTAATAATGATTGATATATGCGAGGGGAATGAAATATGCAGCTTTCTAATCAAGAACTGATGTAGAAGAAATATGCCGCCTTCCGATCAAAAGCTGATTGGGCTGGAACGTAGTGAGCACGACTTGGAGCCAATTTAAAAATTGTCTTCAAGCTCGGCAGTAATCTAAGCCAGCACAGTACGCTGACTAAGATTAAACCACTACTGAGCCCATCAGCTTTTGCTCTCCAGGCTAGGATTTTCGTTGTTTAGTTGGTATGTATAATATTTGAGTAAAAATTATTAATTTTTTAAATAGTTTTAAATAGAAGAAGACCGTAATTCCTAAATTAATTAAGAATTACGGTCTGTTTTTATACAATTTAAATTTTTACTGAAATATTCAATAAAACTGCCGATATTAATATCTCAAGACTCCAAAATCCTTAAACCCATTAGTCTGGAATGGAATTCTGGTGGATGCTCAGCCGTGGAAGTCTCTTAGCTGGCGTGCCCCTTGCCAGGTTAGAGACAGACAAGCTTAGAGACAATTCTACGAATTGGCTCTAAGTTGCTCTCACAGCGTTCCAGCGTCCACCAGAATTTCATGGAAGACGGCAGTGATCGAAAAATAAATCATATTTATTGATATTTTTAATAAAACTGCCTATATCAATATCCTAAAACCCCAAATCCTTAAACCCTCTAGTCTGGAATGGAATTCTGGTGGATGCTCAGCCGTGGTAGTCTCTTAGCTGGCGTATCTTTGCCAGGTTAGAGACAGACAAGCTTAGAGACAATTCACAGAATTGGCTCTAAGTTGCTCTCACAGCGTTCCAGCAATCCACCAGAATTTCATGGAAGACGGCAGTGAACCAAAAAACAAAAAAAGCCCATATCTACAATCACATAGATACAGACTTCTTAAATTACTTTTGACTCTTAATTTCTTGGATCAACTTAGCAGTTGCTTGAGCCTTAAAGGCCTTAGTAGCCTTTTGAGTAACAGCTTTTTGTTCAGCCGGCGTCATGGATGGATTGGCTTGCATAGCTTTCATCACAGCAGCTTTAACATAAGTGGCACCCTCTTGCTTCATTTGAGCTTGGAAGGCTTTACTCTTCATTTGCTTTTGTAACTTACTTGCTTGAGCAGTCGTCAAAACTAACCAGTCATTGCCAACTTTAAAAGTATTCTTTTGCTTAACGAATTCTTTGTTGTTGTCAGATAATCCGAACAAGAATGAATAGAAACCATTCTTATATTCCCAACGAGTTGTCTTCTTGGTCAAAGTTGCGGCTGAATAATTACCAGTCTTAACAACGTTTTTGACATTAACATCAACCTTAGTTGTTTGAGGTTTCTTGGCGTTAGCAGTTTCAGGTGTCCGATAAATATAGACATCTTCTTTACCATTAGTGCCAAGTTCCTTCTTTAATAGAAGATTTGAACCTTTTTGAACGGATTGGATCTGTTCTGTCTTTTCACGAGTAACTTGTTTCATCCCTAAGTGATTGTATTCGTTAGAAATCAATAGGAACAAACTGAGTATGAATAAGGCGATAAAAGTGAAGGATAATGAATAACCCACTTTTTTGTTTTCGATGAAGACCGCAAAGTAATAACCGAGAACGGCAGTAATTATAATTGAAGCTATAATCATTATTCTTCACCTGCCATTTTTGTATTTTCCAAATCAGTATCGATTGCTTTTGATTTAGAACTGTTTGTAACCATCAAACTGATACCATAACCGATCACACAGAATAAAATAGCAACCGCAAAGGCAGCGTGGTAACCGGATAGAGTTGAGTTGAAGAAGTCATTCTTATATTGCAGTGGAGCTTGTGTAAGTAATGATTTCGATGGTTTCAAGTTATTTGTAACGTTAGTCAAGACACTGACCAAAATAGCGGTACCCATTGAACTGAAAACCTGACGAACGGTGTTATTTACGGCCGTACCATGACTCATAAGGTCGAATGGTAAAGCATTCATACCATCAGTTGTAGCAGGCATCATAACCATTGAAATACCAAACATCCGAATCATGTAAAGAATCACGATGTCGAGCACTGGGGTAGTTTGAGTTAGGAAGAAGAATGGTACAGTTCCGGCTGTTAATAAGAACATACCCATTCGAGTCAAATCTTTAGGTCCAAATTTATCAAAAGCATTACCAGTGATTGGACTCATAACACCCATCATCAACGCACCAGGTAGCAAAGTTAAACCTGAGTGGAAAGCTGACATGCCTTTAACGATTTGAAGATAAAGTGGTAGAACCATTTCAACCCCGATCATAGCCATGTTTGTAACAGATGACAATGCAGCGGCGATAGCGAATTTTTTAACTTTGAAAACACGTAGTTCCAAGAAAGGTGTTTCCATGTGTAATTGGCGATATCCGAATAACAAGATAAAAATCACACCAACGACGATTGAGACGATAACCGTAGTTGAACCCCAACCATCATTACCAACAGATGAGAAACCATAAAGAATGGCGCCAAATCCGATAGTTGATTCGATCAATGAAAGAACGTCCAATTTTGTCCGACGAGTTTGAATAACTGGACGCATGAAGATAAAAGCCAAAATCAAAACGATAACCACGATAGGAATGATCATTCCGAAAAGGTCTCTCCATGTGAAGTTATCAATGATGAAACCAGAAAGTGTAGGTCCGATAGCAGGAGCAAGTCCGATAACTAAACCACCCAGACCCATGGCAGCACCACGTTGATTAGCTGGGAAAATTGAGAGCATAACCATTTGCATAAGTGGCATTGTGATACCAACACCAACAGCTTGAACTAAACGTCCAGCTAAGATCGTGCCGAAGTTAGGTGCTGTGAAACACATAATTGTTCCGACTAAGAAAGTCGACATTGCGATAATATACAATACTTTTGTACTAAAGTTGTTACTTAACCAAGCAGTAACAGGAATCATAATACCGTTGACCAACAAGAAACCAGTCGTTAACCACTGAACATCAGAAGTTGTAACGCTGAATTCTTTCATTAAGGTTGGAAAAGCAGTTGTTAAAATTGTTCCGTTTAAAACGGTACAGAAGGTACCAACAAGTAAGACCAAAACCAAAAGATTTCGGTTAAATGGCTTACCGTTAGCATCTACAATAGCTTTATTACCATTTGCCATAATAATAAAATCCTCTTCTCTATTTTATTTTGAAGGCATCTCGATATTGTCTAAGTTTTTATAAACCTTTTCTAATATACTCTCCAGTTGTGACTGTTCTTCAGAAGTAATCCCTTCAAACATGGCATCGTTGCTCTTTTTAAAAGCGGAACGAACTTTGTCATAAAGTTGTTCACCCTTTTCAGTGATACTGACAAGTTTTCTGCGTCCATTGTCAGGATCAGGCTGTCGCGATACATATCCATTAGTTTCAAGTTTTTTCAATGAGCGTGCGACGATTGCTCCATCTGACATGGTGATCTCGCCAATCTTATCTTGCGTGCACGTTTTATGTTTATAAACGATTGAAAGAATGATACTTTCGAAAGCATTCAAGTCTTTATCTTTCAAATAACTGGCAGCGATTCTTCGTTTAATCTGCGTATACTTCATCACAAAACCAACTAAGTTATAATCATCCATAAATTCACCTCATTTTTTTCAAAAAAACTTTTTCTTTTTTAGAGCAAAAGCTATAATACTCCAGACTCTTGATAAAATCAAGAGTTAAGATTTATTTTTTCTGAAAATAATTATTTACTTTTCATAAAATGCCTTATATACGCAAAAATACCGATCCCAACTAAATTTAATTACTTAGTCGAAATCGGTATTTTTCATTGTTAATTATAAATTAAAAAAACTAGTCGAAGTAGTTAACGCCAATTGCTTTTCTAACTTCAGACAATGTTTGGTTAGCAACGATATTAGCGTTGTCGCTACCCTTTTTAAGAATATCGTAAACACCAGGGATATCTTTTTCGTATTCAGCACGGCGATTGCGAATTGGTTCAAGGATTTCTTGTAAAACATCATTTAGATAACGTTTAACTTTGACATCGCCCAAGCCACCAGCTTGATATTGTTCCTTCAATTCAGCGATCTTAGCTTTGTCAGTACCGAAGGCGTCGAGATATGTGAAGACTGTGTTGCCTTCGATCTTACCAGGATCTTCAACGTGAATGTGATCAGGATCAGTGTACATTGACATAACTTTCTTAGTAACGACATCAGCAGGATCTGACAAGTAAATGCAGTTGCCCAATGACTTACTCATCTTAGCATTGCCATCGATACCAGGAAGTCTACCTTGGCCCTTAGGTGGGAAGTAGCCTTCTGGTTCAACTAATGTGTCGACGTTGTAAGTGTTGTTGAAGGTACGAACGATTTCACGCGCTTGTTCCATCATTGGTTCTTGATCATCGCCGACTGGCACTGTATCGGCCTTGAAAGCAGTGATATCAGCTGTTTGACTGACTGGGTATGTTAAGAATCCAGCTGGGATACTTTGACCAAAACTCTTTTGTTTGATTTCTGATTTAACAGTTGGATTTCTTTCCAAACGGGAAACAGAAACAAGGTCCAAATAGTACATTGTCAATTCGTTCAAAGCAGGAATTTGTGATTGTACTAAAATATTAGTTTTAGCAGGGTCGATTCCAACTGAAAGATAATCAAGGGCAACTTGGATCAAACTGTTACGAACTTTTTCAGGATTTCTAGCATTATCAGTGAAAGCTTGCATATCGGCAATCATGATGAACATCTTGTATTTACCTTCATTTTGAAGCTTTACACGGTTCTTCAATGATCCTAAATAGTGTCCAATATGTAATTTGCCGGTAGGACGGTCACCTGTCAAAATAGTATTTGTTTTCATGTCTTTTCCTCCTGGATTCATTAAATTAAAACAAATTTAAGCTGGATATTGTAGTTTTTAACTAAAGTTAGTAAAGTATTAACTCTGCTGTAAAAAAAGCGTCCCATTTATTATTGCTAATAAATAGGACGCTTCAGCGTGGTACCACCTGTTTTGTAGAGAATTCTCTACCACTCAAAAGTTATAAGGTAACCACCCGTACCCATTTCCCAAAACAAGGTCGATAACTTTTCCAGCCATGAAGTTATTCTCTGAACCAACTTACTTGAATTAGTACTTAAAAATGTCTATGATTTAATGTACTTTAATTGCTATTAGCATAATTAAAAAACGACAAATTGTCAACGAGAGGTAGTTTAATGACGATTAATCAATCTAAAGCTGAAGAACAACAACGCGTCAATATGGTTGCCACAAAAATCGACGACGATATTAAGCGTGTTGACCAAAGCATTGCTCAAGCTCACCAAGAAACCGGCCGTATTGAACGTAATTACGGCGAAAATACCAAAGTTAATACCACCGAAGTCGATGACCAAATGGAAACCAACGCTTCTGTTCAACAACAGAAACAATTAGTTGCTTTGGCCGTTGAAAATGAAAACATCTTAAATTCCAACAAATTAAAATTAGAGAACCTCCAAGGTTCGCCTTATTTCGGTAGAATCGATATCGTTGAAGATGGCGAAGAAGATTGTCTATATATTGGAACTTCCACTCTTCAAGACGAAAATGGCGACTTTTTGATCTACGACTGGCGCGCACCCGTTTCCGGAATTTACTACAACGGCGTTTTAGGAAAAGTCCACTACCAAACCCCTAATGGTACCGCCGAAGTTGACCTCAAAAAGAAACGTCAATTCCAAATTATTCACAACAAAATCCGCAACATGTTCGACACTAACGAAACTGTTGGCGACGAAATCCTTCAATCCGTTCTAGGCGAATACAGCGATGAATATATGAAAAACATCGTGGCAACGATCCAGCATGAACAAAATACCATTATCCGTGATACGCACTCTGACATTCTGCTCGTTCAAGGTGTAGCCGGTTCTGGTAAAACATCCGCTATCTTGCAGCGGGTCGCCTATCTGCTTTATCACAGCCGTTCAACCATGAATGCCGACAATATCGTGCTCTTCTCACCTAACAAATTATTCAGTAATTATATTTCTGAAGTTTTGCCTAGTTTGGGTGAACGCAATATGCGTCAAGTTACGCTGAACGAATTCATTTCTTTGCGTCTATCCGGTGTACAAGTTGAAACGCTCTTTGAACGTTACGAAAAGGACGAACGCAACCTGCCCGAAACGACTATTAAGATCCGTTTATATAAGGAAAGTGGTGCCTTTCTCGATCACTTAGAACAATTAGAAAACGATCATCCTGAACATACGCTCTATTTCGAAGATATTATTTTCGACGGTAAACCATTCTTTACTAAAGAAGAAATTTCAGAGATTTATAATAACGTCAATCACGCTTATCACATCCCGGACCGCTTCCTTAAAACTAAGAATATCTTGATCAAGCGGCTTCAAAAGCGCATCCACGCTGACCGCAACGAAGACTGGGTCCAAGACGAGATCGACAACTTATCGGATGAAGACTTTCAACAGATCATTACCGACCACGATATTGAGGAATCTACCAATCAGCGTGAAATCATTGCCGAAGAATTTCTCCGTGAACGTTACGCCCCAATTTATAACGCTTTGATCAACAATTATTTCTTCAATCCGTATAAAGAATATCTCTTCTTAATGAGTGAAATGAAACAAGACTTAGTACCCGACAATATTTGGCAAACAATGATCGAATCGATCGACGACCAAATTGAAGCCCACAAGTTGAATTTGAGCGACTCTGTCGGCGTCCTTTATTTGCGAGACTTGATTACTGACGGCGGCATTAATCACGCTATCCAACATATTTTTATTGATGAAGTCCAAGACTACACGATGGCCCAGTTAAAATACATCGCCCACTCTTTCCCCAACGCTAAGATGACGCTTTTGGGCGACCGTGCGCAAGATGTTCTAACTAGTTCATATCGTAAGAATGATTTAGTTACCGAAGTCAATGAGTTGTTCCACAAGAAGCGCATCAATACGATCACACTCAACCAAAGTTACCGCTCCACAGCTGAGATAACTAATTTTGCAACTAAATTATTACCTAACGGCAGTGAGATCAAAGCCTTCTCTCGTCAAGGCGAAGACCCAGTCATCAAAGTTTTCGACGACCAAGATTACTATCAAGGTTTGAAAGAAACCGCTAAAGAACTCAATCAAAAATACGATACCGTCGCTATTTTGACGCGTAACCAAGCTCAAGCTGAACAAATTTACACCCACTTCAGTGACGAATCGATTGTCACGCTGGTAGACGCCAACTTCCGTTCGATTCCCAAAGGGATTTTGATCTTACCAATTTATTTGGCCAAAGGTTTGGAGTTCAACGCTGTTATTGCGCACGATGTTTCGGCCAAAAATTATCCTGACGAACGCAGTATCGACGTTTTATATACAATCTGCACCCGTGCTATGCACAGCTTGACCTTGTGCGTTGACAATGATATTTCGCCACTACTCAGTAAAGAACCACAAACACTAATTTCTGAATTGGATTAATTATGCCGCCTTCCGATCAAAAGCTGATTGGGCTGGAACGTGGTGAGGCGACTTGGAGCCAATTTAAAAATTGTCTTCAAGCTCGTCAGTAATCTAAGCCAGCACTGAGCCCATCAGCTTTTGCTCTCCAGGCTAGAGTTTTCGTTGTTTAGTTGAGATATATAATATTTGAGTAAAGTTACCATCTATATAAATATAATTTTAAATATAAGAAGACCGTAATTCCTAAGTCATTAAGAATTACGGTCTTTTTCTGTATAATTTATATTTTTAATGATAAGTATTTAATTAAACTGCCTATATTAATACCTCAAGACTAAAGATACTTAAACCCATTAGTCTGGAATGGAATTCTGGTGGATGCTCAGCCGTGGTAGTCTCTTAGCTGGCGTATCTTGCCAGTTTAGAGACAGACAAGCTTAGAGACAATTTTTAAATTGGCTCCAAGTTGCTCTCACAGCGTTCCAGCAATCCACCAGAATTTCATGGAAGACGGCAGTGAACAAATTCCAAATCATACTTATTGATATTTTTTAATAAAGCTGCCTATATCAATATCTCAAAGCTCAAAATCCTTAAACCCTCTAGTCTGGAATGGAATTCTGGTGGATGCTCAGCCGTGGTAGTCTCTTAGCTGGCGTATCTCGCCAGGTTAGAGACAGACAAGCTTCAAAACAACTCATAGAGTTGGTTCGAAGTTGCTCTCACAGCGTTCCAGCGTCCACCAGAATTTCATGGAAGACGGCAGTGAACCAACACTAAAACATATTTTTTAAATAATAATAGTTCCAACCACGGCACTGACCATAGCTACAAAAACAGCCATCTTTTCATCTTTAGTATAAAGATAAGTCAAAGCATAGCACCAACCCAAAGCCATCATCATAAAGAATTGGATCAATGAACCAGGCAAACTGATCAACCCAGCAATGACACCACTCAAGAGGATACCCATTATGGCACTATATGCAGAACTTTTTCTAAAGAAGTAATTAAAGAAAAATCCTGTTTGAACTAACTGTTGTTGGACTGCAACAATAAAGACATTGGCAATCATATCAAATACGAAAACACTTTGTTCCGGACTAGCTATATCTTCATTTTGAAAACTTGGCAATTTACCAGTTACTTGTAAGTAGCTGACCATGATTCTTAACAAACAAACCATGATGATCATCAAACTGACCAACCCGATATTAGAAACTAATGAATAAGCAAATCCATCCGCTGTATCGGAAAACGACTTCTCCTCGCGGACATATTTTCTAATCATTAAGAACAACGTTACCAAGCCAACTACGAAAAAGGCGACCACAATCGGTATATCAAGGCCTTTTTTCGTGGCAGCATTGTTTTTAAGCATCAATGTAATTATAGAAAAGGCAATCCAAATTAAATATCTGACAAAATCTGTTCCTGGGGATTCTCCTACGCGCATAATAACTTCTTCCAATCAATAATTTTACTTTGTCATTATATCATACGCCAATACTTCATTTTCAGACGGTTTTCAACTATTATTAATAGAGTATTTATGGAGGAATTATTAATGAATAAAAACCAGCGTATTTTTTATCTCGATTTTATCCGTGTTATCGCAATTCTATTGGTTATTTTTATTCACGTCTCAGCAATCGACACTACTTTGAATGTCGGTTCGGGACAGTGGCAAATAACTAAAATTTTAAACTATTTTGCCCATATAAGTGTACCGGTCTTCTTCATGATCTCAGGGTCGCTCTTGTTGAATAGCAAAAAAACTACTTCACTGAGTTACACTTGGAAACAACGCATCCCGAGAGTTGCTATTCCCTTTATTCTCTGGTCGATCATTTCACCAATTGTCGTCGGGATTTATGCCCATTCACTTTCAATGCATAATATTTTAACGGCCGTCAAAACAATGCTTTATCAACCAACATCGCCAACGCTTTGGTTCATGTATCCTTTAATTGGCATTTACATCTTATCGCCAGTTATCAAAACATTCGTTCAATCGGCTACAACTGAAATGTTAGTTTATGTAACTGGAATCTGGCTAGTAACTTGTTCCCTGCTGCCTTCGATTGCCGTAATGTTGCCTAAAAATATCGGTCAATTATTGCAACTATCACCTATCGCCAACTTCTTCTTGATTGGTGGCTTTACTGGTTACTTTATCCTAGGATATTTGTTGACTAAGATTAAAGTCGAGAACATCAATAATTGGTTGTTATTGGCAGTCTTTTTAATTTTTGGTATTGCGGGAAACTTCACTTCCGAAGTCTTTCCTAAAATTTTCGATGCTAACAACGGCTACTATGTTACATCGATCTTTATTCCTATCATGTCAGTTGCCGCCTTTATTCTCTTACAAAAATGGGGCAGCCGCGTCAAATCGAATACGACTATTGGTATTTTTGAATTCTTGTCACCATTAGTCTTCGGCGTTTATTTAATCCACAATCTCTTGATCTTGTATGTCGAACCTTGGTTCATGGCAAACGTCCCTGTCCACGGCTTGATTGCAACATTTTTACGCTACATCGTCGTCTTAGTTCTATCCATTTTAATTATTTGGATCTTACATTTGATCCCCGGTCTCAATTATCTCTTAACTGGTAATTCTCGGAAGAAAAAATAAAATAACGCTAGAAGATTTCCAATTCATTTTGGAATTCTTCTGGCGTTATTTTTTATAACTTAGTTTTCTTTTTTAAGATGTGTAACTTTAAGCAATGTTCCCAAAGCCAACATGATCAATCCTAAAATTGTTCCCACAATACCAGTAGTCTCACCAGTTTGTGGCAATGAACCTGAATTGTTTGATGTTGATGCCGATGTTGGTGTTTGTGAAGTGCTACTCTCCTCACCGACGATAGTTGGCAACAAATTATCATCGCTTGATGATTGACTGCTTTCAGGATCAGTTCCCTCTGAACCGCCGTGAATAATCAGGTTGTCATCGCCATCTTTACTGTCGCTAGATTCGTCAGTCGTAGTCTTGTCTTTATCTTCAGGAGTTTGTGGATCAGTTGGCGTCGTTGGAGTTTCTGGTTCTGGGTCTTCTCCTTCGTTTCCACCCTCAACTAATTCACCTGTATCAGGATCAATATCTTCCTCTTCCTCTTCTTCATTAGGATTCTCAATATTGCCACCATTGTTGTTCTCTTCACCAGGAAGGTCTGGCAATTCGCCCGGAATGGTGATTGGCTTCTCATATTCAGTTTCAGTATCTGAGTCATCTTGATAGTCCCAACGGTGTGTCTCCGCATTGACAACTACTTTGTCAGCAACAATATTACCGTCTAAGTTAGCATTGGCCGTAACTTCCGCTTTAGGTGCTAAAACAGAACCTTGGAAAGGACGGTCGATATCTAGTTTGCCATCGAAAAGTTTGTCAGCAGCTGTGCTGTCATAAAAATTCCAGAGCAAATGGTTATCATCAAAATATTCAGTTTCTTGATTAGGGCGTTCAACATTGTCGTTAGTTTTACCATTGTTGTAGATCAATTTGATCTGTGAGTTGACGACATAATGATCTTGACCCTTAGTATCAACATTGATGATGACATTAGTTCCCCCAGCATCTTGGGAAAGGCCATAGATCGTCAAAGGCGTATTTGAAGTTAGAACATCAGGGTCAAGGTCGATAACGATCTTGTTGTCAGCTGTAACTTCATAATCTTCCAAATTGATGACACGTTGATTTTGGTCAGGAAAATCACTGTTTGAAACGGAAACTTGTGGCGTTTTGGTCGTCAATTCAGCTGATTTATTCTCTAAAGTCTTGAACTGTTGGTCAAAGTCGATATATTTATTACCATTCTTGTCCTGGTGCGTCTCATCTTTAGTCAAATGATCAACATCGATGTTGTTGACCTTAGTCCGGTTAGCATTAGATACATCGACATCATTATTTTCACCAAAAATAACTTTATTCATCCGATCATCAGTTTGATTGACGAATGAACTGTTAGCCATTGAATTAATATTTTGGACGTAAGAAACATCGGTACTGACGTGGCCTTCATGAATATTAGTCCCAAAATTGACGTTACCGTTCAAAGTACCGACAGCAACATTACCGTTAGTGTGTGAATTCAAAGTTGCTTCGTTAGCAAAAATATGAAATTTGGAAGCATAGCCTAATTCATTGTTTACATCAGGAAAGTCTTGCTCTACATTGCCACCATCTTGTACATCATCGTTAGCTGACTTAGTAGCACTTTGAGTAGTTGTCGTAACACTATCTAAAGAATTGCTATTAGTAGCTGCCGTGTCGGCGTGAACTGGTGTGCTGATCCCCACTAAAACTGCAGCACTCAGAACGACGCATGACAAAGCCCATTCTTTGCTTTTTTTCTTTAACATAATTAACTAAATCTCCCTCATCAATTTAGAATAATTATTATCTAGTATTAAAGCTGGTAATAATTTAATTTATGAAAATAATTACGCTACTCAAAAACATTGTCAAATTACGGTTTGTTAACATTTCAAAAAAAACACATCTGACCGATTGGCCAAATGTGTTCTTCCCTTTTATATAAATTAAGCTCGTTTTTCTTTTCCCATTGCAAAAGCAGCCACGCAACCAAAGCCAGTATGACTTGAAATCGTTATGCCAATTGGATAGATCTGCACATCTGCAACGGACACCTTAGCAATAATGTGTGCTTTAACAACTTCAGCTGCTTCGTAATCGCCACTGGTCGTGATAATGATTGGTTGAGTCTTATCGTCTTCAATTGCCAAGACGATTTTGTCAGCCAATTCGATTAAAGATTTCTTTCGTGTTCTGGTTTTGGAAACCATCTCTAATTTACCATTCGCATCAACGTCAAGAATTGGTTTTACTTTTAGCAAAGTTCCCAAAGCCGCCGACGTTCTTGAGATTCGGCCCCCGTGATACAAGTGATTTAAGTCATCGACTGTGAACCACGATTGTAGGCGTAATTTATTTTGATCGAACCAATCGACCAACTCATCCAAAGTTTTCCCAGACTTTTGCAATCTGATTGCTGCAAGGACCATTTCACCTTCGCCACCACTAGCCGCCAATGTATCGACAATGCGAATGTCAGCCTCTGGATAAGTTTCTAAAAGGATTTCTCTGGCTTGATTGGCACTGGACATCGAACCGCTCAATCCACCTGAAAACCCAACGTAGACGATTGGAATTTTTTTCTCAACATAGGTTTTGAAGAATTCCAAATACTCACCGACATTGACTTGCATCGTAGTTGGCAATGCACCAGCTTGAACTTGTTTATAAAATTCATTGATGTCGAAACTTTCGCCGAAGTCATTGACCAAATCCTTATCACCTAATTTTACGTGAAAACTAATCGCTTTGACATCGCTCGCTTGCAAAGTTGCTAAAGGCAAATCGCACTCTGAATCAGTCAATATTTGATACATTCTTCCGCCTCCTGAAATCCCTTAATTACATAATGTATATTTGTGTTACCGAATAATAATACCATTTATTTTAATTATGTAAACTATGTTATCTAGTTTTTAAAACTAGATAATTCATAATTCAATATTAATCAATCTTTGAAAAGAATTGCATAAAAAACAGATCTGGAACACAACTATATTTTCCACTTAAAAAAAAGGCGCCTATGATTCGATATTTTATTTAAAACAAATCGAGTAGGAGGTAACTTTTAATTACCGACCTCTCACACCACCGTACGTACGGCTCCGTATACGGCGGTTCATTAATTTAAGCATTTTGAATAGATTGGAGTTTCGTGGACATATTTATTAGTCCAAGGGATTCCAGTTTTTCATTTGTTAA